>DAIRSI010000008.1:0-125870 GCA_036804505.1 Bacteroidaceae bacterium | reverse complement strand
ATTGTGATTTTTTGTTGCAATGCAATTTTTTGCAGACGGCTGTTTTCTTTTTCAATAGCAAGTTTTTGATTAAGTGAAGAAATTAAATTTGTGTTTTCAGAGAGGTGAATTTCATTTATTGAATCAGTGTTTAAAAGACATTGTTCCAAGTACTTGTATGCTTGTCTAGCATCATTTTTTGAATTATATATTATAGCAAGTTTGTAGGATGCCGCTTGCTTTTCCATGACATTATCAGAATTCAATACTTTTTCGAAGTAGAAACATGCAGAATCAGTTTTTCCAATAGACCTATATAATTCTGCCAAGTTTGAGAAATAAGGGACTTTGTTTAAAGGATTATCGAAGTTTTTTGATTCGATGAGACATTGTTTTGCTTTTTCATATTCTTTATCCTCTCTATATGTGCCGGACAACTCGGCTAAAACCATTTTTCGTAAATAGTCATTTTTATCTGTTTTAGCCAGATCTATAGCCTTGTTAAAATACAGAATACCCTTGGAATATTCTTTTTGTGAAGAATAACTTCTTCCGATATCACGTAAAGAATAGATTATAATAGTGGTATCTTTGGCTTTCAAAGCACTCTGCAGGCTCTTTTCAAAAAAGAGTCTGGCATCCTTGAACATTTTCTGATACATGTAGGTTTGACCTATTTGATTGTTGCATCTTGCTTCTAATATATAAGAATCATTTGTGTTTATGCCCAAAGCCTTATGAAAATAGTCTAATGATTGTGACACTTGATTCAGATCTCGATATACGCTTGCCAAATAATAGTAAGCTTCCATGAGTTGCCGAGGCTCTCCGTGGTGCTCATAATATTTCACCACTTCCAGCATCAAGGAATCGGACGTATGGGGAATGTAACATTTGTCATTGGCTTTCACCGTGAGCAGGTTGTAATACATCTGCGTGGCTTTGTTCTCTTTGGCCATATTGGGCTTGAGTGTCTCCAACAGGTGGCGGGCACTGTCGGGATTCTCGTCCATTATCTTTTCGGCACGCGTCATGGCTGCCGGTTTGTGTATATTTTGATTACAAGAAAAAAAAGTAAATATCGGAACTAATAGAATTATCGCTAGTTTTATATGCTTCATCTTAATTAGTATTTTATTAATAAATTATTTAATATACAACAAAGACTGCAATAGTCGGCATTTTTTTTATTTTCGCAAAACAAATACAAAATTATTTTGTCTTAAAGAATAATTTACTAGTTTGCAATCTCATTATACTTAAAGATATGAATCCGGAAATAACAGTAATCCTACCTGTTTACAACGAAGAGAGTTACGTTGGAGATGTAATAGAAAGCATACTAAACAAGACCATCAGAATTTTGAGTTTATCATCATTGATGACTGTTCGAATGATAATATCGCTTTTCCGCAAAAGTTAAACAAAGAACTGGATTTTATGAAAAAGAATCCGGATGTCATAGCACAAGTATTCATATAAAACAGGTGATTTATACTATTAATGAATAAATAGTTTGCCCCATGCTCCCGTCACCCAAATAGGCTGATTTTCAATGAATACTGGTTACACGACAAATTTCCGAAGTTCGGGCAGGTTCTTCATCAATTTAAGTAGAAAAATCTATAATCGTAAAGAATCGCAACGAGATAAAAAACGTATTTTATGCTTCCATGCTTCCACCGACCTGTAGCCTGCTGTGAATGAATGATTTATGTGTGGAAGCATAAGTGGAAGTATAAATTTTTTACTTCCACTCATTTTTCATCTCATAAGGAATAAGGAAAGAGCAATCATTCGGTATAAGCCAAAAACAAATACGACTTAACCCGAATTCTTTTTCGCGTATAGTCGAAAGACTTTTCGGATTATACCAAAACATAAATGGAAGCCAATGAACTGGAAAAATTACGTATAGGCTTTGTGTAAGCATACTTCCATGGTTACACCATGCCTACATCAATGCTTACACACCTAACGAACTAGTTTACAGAACTATATACGCTTAGTGGAAGCATGGAAGCATAAAATACATTTAGAAATTTTTTTCACCTGAATTACGAAGAACCGAACTGGATATTTTAAAGTTATGTGAGTTCGATGAACTTTAATTAGTTGAATAAAACCAGCAAGCCGGAAGTATTCATTAGATTACAAAAGTGTTAAGACAGCAAAAGCCCATCTTAACGATAATTTGTTGCAATTGAAATTCTATTCTGTATCAGAGCCGCAATTTCATCATATATTTCTGTTTCCGCAGATTCGATGCTAACGACTAGTGAATATTTTATTCTATTATCCACGCTAGAAACCTTTCGATTCTTCCACCATCCATTTCCTGGAAAAACACCAATTTGATTGCAATCAGCCAACTCACGAGCTGAACACTCAAACCAATCTGATTGAACAGTCCCAACAGATCTTCTTGTCATTCCGATATGCCAACGGTTAGAATCATTGTTGCTTTTTTCTGCAACCTGTTGTTTTGCATTGTTTCGTGCGATAAACTGCTGTCGAGTTTCTATAGAAGTTTTAACATCAAAAGTCAATGCAGAAGAAGCATAGCGATACTTATTGTATGTAGACTTAAAGCCAGGTGATGGTTCGATGTAATAAGATAGCGTAATTCTCATCTTTACATTCTCTCCATCCATTTCCTGTAGTAAAGCCTTTGGCCAAGGTAAATCATAAAAATGCATTTCCTTGTAATTACCGTTTTCATCATAAGGTACTATCTCGTTCTCAAAAATGAAAGTAGCATTTGTTGCTTCGCTCGCTAATGCCTTTTGCTCCTGTGGAACTCCATAACCACAATATTCCATGATTTTTGTCGGATTATTGCCAAGGTTCTTCATTGGCTCAGTCCAAGTCGCCGAATGAACTATTAAAGCTCTCACAGAAAGCATTGATAAATTTGGATTAGCCGTTTTAACACGTGCTGCTAACCTTGCAGCCAATGCCGTTGCTGCACTCGTCATATTAAAAGGTTGTAATGGTCTCTGTGGTATCTCGTGATTGGAAGAAATTGGGGACATATCTGCAGAATCTGCATTGCCTAGTATTTTATGATGAGCAGCATTTCCACCTTCCATTACAATATCAGGTTTCGAATTCTTACCTTTCCAAAGTACAGAAGTTCGTGTCATAGGAGACATTCCTTGAGGAGGAGCAATTGCTGTCCATCCTTTTCTTTTACAGATAGAAAACTCTGTATATGCTCCTACTGCAATAGCATTCAGAGCTTGAGCTGGCGACTGAATAGAAGACAGTGCGAGAGAATCTATATAATTTTGCTCATCAATTGTATTTACATCCGTATTCCCTGCAGATATCAACATCAAGTGGTCACACGCTCCACAGTTGTACAAAGCATTGTCTATTGTAGCTGACCACGAGGTAGGAGTACCATTATTTATCTCTTCATTCTCTGTTACTGCCATACAAATAATCTTCACTCCCATACTGTCAGAAATATTAATTGCCTTTTTCGTCAAAAGGCCATATAAGGAAGGCTTATTATCATAAACATCAGATACTAATTTAATAGAGGCCAAAGCATGATTAATTTCAAGAGGTGCCCTACCTGTTTGATAGTGTGATAAATCTCCATATTCTATCAAACCAGCCATACCTGTACCATGTGAACCTTCGTGACCAACACCAACACCATCAACTACAGAAGCTCTTCTGCTGTCTGGTAAAAATGGTTTAAGAAGGGCATGCTCATTATTCACACCTTTATCTAGCAATCCTACAATCACAGGATCTTCACCCAAATTAACTGACACATAGTCTGTTATTAGCTGAGTCCAATCACGTTGGTCTTCATCTCTATCTATCATTGCTGCAGGGTTATGGTACAACTTGATAGCTTCAACTACATCTAAAGAATAAGGAATATCATCTATTGATTCTTTCAACGCTCGCACAAGAAAAACAGTTACACTTTCAAATGTAATCATATTATCACCAACAACAAATAGTTCTAAGATATCCATTTTACAACGGATTTCTTGTAATTTATCTTGATCTATCTCATCCACCCATATTTCAAACAGTCTAGGTACATTATCCTGCAATGCATCGTATTCTTCCTTAATAGTAAACAATGATTTTGCCTCAGACCTTACAACTGTCTCAATAGGATTAACAAGATATATATTTGCTGGCTTTTCGTCATTCCCTACTGGTTTTTCGTATTGATCAAGCTTTCTATCGAGCCATTTTTTATTTTTAAGAGGCAAAAATATGGTAGCCTTTGTAATGTCACCTTGTTTTTCTCCAACCGTTAACAAATGGACACCACTATTATCTAACTTGTCCAAAGGTAACTTGTTACCTTTAAGGTTAATATCCAAATATACACCATTAGACGAAGGTAGATTTGCATTCTTTCGCTCACTAATTTTTTCTTCAGCAGATGCAATGCTAACAGCATACGTTTCTCTCAACCAAGTAGCATGTTCTCTGACATTTCTTGTAGGGTAAGACTCTCCTTGAATATTATGAGTTTTGGGTGTAAAGCTAATGGTTTCTACAAAATCCTTGCCCAAATAGATATGTTCTTTTGCCATAAACTTTCGTTAGCCCACCTGAACGTGAGACATCTTTCGTTGATTAATTAATTCCGTTATCATATTGTTTGTGATAATCTTATCATTCAAAAGACTTTCTTTCATCGCATCAGCACAAATAATCTTTATCTCAGCATGGTTCAAGCCGATAAAATGATCGCACAAGGAATATATATCTACCTCATAGCTCATACATAAGGCTTCTTTTAAGATACGCAAAATTTCCGCACGTTCAGGTAGTTTGTATTCAATGGCATCGTCAAATCTTCGATACAATGCCTTATCTAAAGCTTCGATATTATTAGTTGCAGCAATTATAATACTGCTGGAACAATCTCTTTCCAATAATTGAAGGAAGGTGTTCAGAATCCTTCGTTGTTCTCCAACTTCGTTTTCCATACCTCTTTGAGAACCTATTGCATCAAATTCGTCAAAAAGATAGACACCTGGCATCTGTGAAATAGCATCAAAAATTCTTCCAAGTTTAAGTCCTGTCTCACCCAAAAATTTTGTAACAACCTTTTCGGTCCTTACTATAATAAAAGGCAAATTAAGTTCCTGAGCTAATACTTCGGCGGTCATTGTTTTACCAGTACCAGATTCACCATATAACAGCAATTTCCTTCTATTCTCCAAATTATACTTGTGCAACTTGTCCTGCTCAAGATACTCCTGCAAGACACGATTAACCTTCTGCATAATACTGTCGGCTACCACTAAATCCTTAAGCAGGTAACGTTTGTCGGCAATTAGTAATAAATCAGCCATGTCAGCATTGATGGCCTTTAACTTGAAAGTGTTAAGTCGTATAGGAGTGTTTACTGCTTCATGAATGCTTGCAGCAACAACGCTATGACCTGCCCTTGCCTCTGATGCTGAGATCTGCAAGGCAATCTTTCTGAATTGGGCGTCATCATTATTCATATGGCTACGAATAAGAGATACTATTTGGTCTGTCTTAATCATTCTTTCAATTCAATATTTTGTTGATCATTATCAAAAATGTCTCCACAACATATATATACTATATGCAATGCAAATTTACCAAGAATTTGGCGAAGAATCAAGATTGTTGTGTTAAAACATTGTTTTCATGTAACGAGTCATAGATTAGAATGCCATGTTACTCTAGTTTAATTCTCTTCCCGGGTTACAAACTGAAATCGGCGAAGATGGTGGGATATCAGCTTTTACTCGCACAATCTTCTATTAATAAACAGATTGTGGTGACAGGAACACAGGGCAAAGAACCTCCCGCCTCATCTCTATCACTGCCGGCGACATCACTTTAGGGTCTTTATGCAATACAATTTCTGCCTCCTTTCTTGCAGCCCGAGGATGAAAATAGTTTTTCTCACGGTAAAGCCTGACTAGCAGATAGTGCGGGTATAAACGGTTGGGACGGCGGTCTATCGCTCGCCGGAAACACTGCTCGGCTTCCTTGTAACGCTTCATGGCCTGATAGTTGCGCCCCTTCACATTCAGAATCATGGCATCACCACTGATGCCAAGTGTCTGCTCCATTATGCGGTTGGATTCCTCGTACCGTCCTTCGCGGTTCAGCATCAGGCCCTTGTTGAACAAGGCATTGGCTTCCTGCCAATGGTCAACCGGGTCGTACCGGAACGCACAAGCCGCAATCAACAGCAGGAACAAACCTGTACGCAGAAAGACATCCCTTTTCCGTATGCAAGTACCGACGAGGGATGCACCGCCGAGCAATCCCACCGACACCACAAACAGAGGAACTTCCAGCGGATAGGATGCCAGTGCAAAAATGCCCAAAGATATCCAGGCGCCACAAACGCCCCACCTCTGCATCCGCCGGGCATGGCAATAACAAAGGACCGGAAGTGCAAGGGCAAGTACCAGCGCGGGGAGTCCTCTCCCGCAAGCCAGCTGCAGATAATCATTGAAAGCATATTCTGGCGTCTCCGCCACTCTTGCCTCCCATTCCGGAGCATGGGGATGATTGTGGAAGTAAGCCTCCTGGGCATCCATATACTTGGAAGAGAAACTTGCCGTGCCGTAGCCCGTCAGAGGCCGTTCGGCAATCATACCGGCAGTTATCTTCCACACCAGCAACCGCCCCTTTGCCGAATCCTCCTTGAAATGAAACAACAGCACCGATGCCACAAGGAGAACGGCTCCCACTACTGCAGCCATTGCCCCCAACAGCAATGGCCGGCTCATCTTTCCAGGGTATCGCTTGCCCAGCACAAAGAGTGACGATACCGATGCCGACACCCATGCCGCGCGACTCATCCCAGCGGGAAGCAGCATAATGAACAGCAGGCAGACCGCAGCAAACAAAAAACCCACTGCTTTCTCCACAAGCAGGGTCCGTCCTCTCCATTCCAGCCATTCGTCCAAGGCCAGCGGCAGAATGAAAGCGATGTATCCGCAGAACGGTCCCGGATTGAGAAACGTCCCCGTGAAAGCATACAGATTATGGCGCGACTGTTCGAATCCATAGAGTTGCAGCATGGCCAGAACAGCCTGATAGGCTCCACAAGCTATCAATGCAAAGGTAAATACCCTTATCTTACTCTTCTCATGCATCTGTTCCATCTCCATTTGTCAGAATAACCTTCCTTAGATTTCCAGATTATAGAAGCTTTTCCTGCAATATATTCTTCGGGCAACAAGCCCCAATAACGAGAATCCTGGGAATTAAAACAATTATCGCCGGCTACAAAATAATAGTCCTTGGTGAAGACATACTCTATTATCTTTTCCTTACCCAAATAATAAGAATTTCCCTTTTGGAACAATTTCTTACGTTGCTCCCATTCAATGAGTTTTCCATAAAGCAAGACATTTCTATTATCGATTTTAATCCGATCTTTCTTTTTCGGAAGATAAAGGGGACCCATGTTGGAAATATTCCAATTTAATAAAGAATCACCGGGATAAGTATAGTAAGATTGTCTGCGAATCATTTCTTTGACTCCATCTTCAGATCGGAGGAATTTAGCAAGATCATTTTGAGATGACACATTTCCCAAAGATCCGTTGCATCCATTAACCTTGTAACGGGCATTTCGTATGACTAATGTATCGCCGGGCAACGCTATGCAACGTTTTACATAATAAAGCATCACATTGAATCCTATGCTGTCCCAACGCTCGGGATAAGGAAAATTAAAAACCAGTATATCATTCCTATGAAATCCCGAATATCCCGGCATCCTGTAAATATGGAGCGGACGATGTTCAAATGCAGCATTGATATTGAATAAACGTGAACCTGTTGCCAGCTTGTTAATAAGAATACAATCCCCAGGTTCGAGGGCCGGTCTCATGGAGTCCGATGGTATTTTAAAAGAAGAGACAAAAAAAACCTGCAAAACCAGATACAAGATCATGCATAAAAAAGAGCCCGTTATGCCCATGAAAACGACCTTGATAATTTTCTTTCCAGTAATGTAAGACTCTTTTCTCATCGGAATACCTGCTTGCCATTGATGTATTCAAAAATCCTTTCATCTTGC
Organism: Bacteroidaceae bacterium; assembly: GCA_036804505.1. Lineage (GTDB taxonomy): Bacteria > Bacteroidota > Bacteroidia > Bacteroidales > Bacteroidaceae > Phocaeicola_A. The sequence goes on along the minus strand of DAIRSI010000008.1, from coordinate 117,823 downwards.
CCCTGAGTCCTGTCTTTGAGATACAATAGCCCTCCCCTGGGTGCAAAGAATACGATGGAATCACTTTCCGCTGTCTTTCTTCCTATCGAAACCCATTCTCCTTTATTGAAATGAAAAAGTTCATATACATCTCCCTTCCTTATGAAATTATATTGGCTGCGAGGAGTGTAAATGATTTTACCTATTCGTTTGTGTCTCCTTAGATCTAGGCCTGCCCATCCGCCATAAGGCAAATAATAATCAAATGATGTATAGGGATCCCCATCGAAAACATTTCGGAATTCGTGTGACCCGTCTTGTTGGAAACATCCCGGAGTGCCAACAGGAAGACCCTCCAGCTTCTTTTTACTTTGCCAATGTTCAAAAAAGGAAATTTCAGAAATGTCACAATAAGATTCTCTTGCTCCTTTATAACGGACATAACGATACCGTTTCAAATTGTAAGGCAACAGTATCTCGGTAAATAATCTTACAGGCTTTTCCTGTATTTGAAATAAGGTATCAGGATGTGAAAAATCCTTCGTATTTGAACCTTCAAAAACACCTTTCAGCACACGTTTGATTAATCTTTCATAATATAAATTGAATTTATGCAGTAAGATAATCCTTTCACATTCTTGATGCGGAACGATGTAACGAATATCACCGGACTTGAAATCAACAAAAAATGGATCTGACTTTACAATCAACTCATCGTTTTTGTAGGAAGCCAGGACGAAGACGACCCCACCTTCCACATTCCTGATTTCAACACCTTCTTTTTTATAAAATCCCCATCCTACAGGCTTCCAGCTCATTTTGTTTGCCATACAAATATAATATAAATCTCCTTTTTTTGCTTTTTCCAGAAGATGTATCGACGGAATTACAGGACTTATCATTCTTTTCCCCGCATAAACGTTTGTAACGTCTTGCATCATAGGAACCTGAAATGTAGGATAGACCTCGTCCCTCTTGTCGCCGAAAGAATCAAGCATATCAAAATTGACACTGAATGTCCTTCTATACACCTTCCCTTTAGGTTCCATATAGTTAAAGGCCGGCTCTACTTTTCTTGAATCGTGGACGAGAGAAAAAAGATAAGTATGTCGATATTTATCCAAAACAAAATTCCATGAATGACCAGCATTAAGATCACCTCTGAGTAAGACCATATCACTTCCGGCAGGAACACCCAGAGACCTTAATATATAAATCATAATATCAGTGAACTCGCGGCAAGTCCCATCACGCAAATCAATTACCTGTGGTCCCAGATGAGGACCTGAAGGGAAAATCTCTGTAAAACGAACCGGATATCTGTTTAAAGAATCCAAAATAACTTGAGCAACATTCTTAGGATCATCGGCCATGTACAATCCGCGTAAACCGTCTAGCATAGGATTGAATCTCCTGTACAATGTTTCTCTCCATTCACTCAATGGCTCATCGCCTATTCTATATGGCAAGATGTATTCACAGAAATCGGAAAAACTTACATGCCTGCCCCAGGGCTGTTCTTTCCAGACCTTAAAAGCAAAATCAATATTCCTGACCAGATAGGCAGAATCAATATTTTCAATATCACGCCTTTTGCTTAATAATGATATATTAAACTCCCCGTCAGCATGGACAATGGAATCTTTCAATTTTTCTGCCGTCTTTTTGGTAAAAGGAAAACATTTGAAATAGGTATAATATTTATCCAGTTCCTTCCCTTCCAAAGAATAATAGAAAGGCATGTTTTCAATGAGGAAACAGGCAGCTTTGTATTTCAAGCTGTCTGTTTCATAATGCTTCAAAACCTTTTCCAGCTCCGTTCTATTCTTTCCTGCCTTCTTTAATGCATAATCCAACTGGTCATTACGAGAACAGGATAGCATTGACAGTAATCCACAAAGCAAGAAACAAGCTATTATACTTCTATTGGATTTTCTCATTAATGTTTTACCAATTTGTTTTATATAGTTTAAGAATAAGATTTAATAAGAAAATTCAACTATATGGTATTCTGGAGTGTCGCTTATTCCGTATATTCTATGTCTTTTATAATCTACTGCAATACGTGAAACTCCTTGATCTAATTTATAATGTATTTCGGGAATACCGTTCCAACTAAATACCAATAAATCTTTTGCTAAAATATTATATCCATCCTTATCTACAAATTTACCGTTGAACAAAACGAAAAAATCCTTTTCCACGGACACCGGACTATAAAACGCATCTCGATAATATTTGGAATCGGGCTTACTCCCAATTCTTTCCCCATCATTATATTCATGGAAACGTGTATAAAAATGCTCTGGTCCGCACAAACGTTTAATTAAAGTACCATTCTCATTATAAACATCTATTAAATCTGTAAAGAAATGACATACCGCAACTCTGTTTTTACGATTACTGGTTAAGATTGCTCGATATGCATTAATTATTTCTTCATTAGAATATTTTTCTGGCCCAGCGGGATATGAACCAAAACCTTTTCCAATTTTGTGCCCATTTCCATCAAATAAATAACATGGATAATCAGGACGATATGAAACGCCAATAAGTTTTTCATTCAACATAGCTAATTCACTAAAAAAATTTGTTTCATTTAGTTTATATTTTCTCGATGGAACCGCATCTATGTTGGAAACAAATTCCGATACACCGAAACTATATACAGAAGATGTCATCATATCATATAGCCTTATGGAATCATTTGAACTAATAAAAGAGGGAACAAGCATCTCATCTGGTCCTTGACCTATAGCAATCCTTTCACCTATTTTTTTCTTTGTCTTTAAATTGAATAAATGACAATGTTTTTCCGTCCCTTGGTTAATTGTTATCAATAAAGTATCAATGACCATTATTTGAAGTGGTTTCATAATGGGTTCATCGAAAGAAATATTTTTGCCTTTTAATAATTCAACTTTAAAATCATTCCAAGAAAAAAGAGTTTCATCTTGGTATATAGTCCGATTATTTTTGCAGGATGTAACTATTATGCTTCCAATAATCAAAATAAAAAAAGAATGTATTTTCATGATATTTAATATTTTAATTTAGAAAGCTACAGATTCCTATAATTAAAAAAATCTGTAGCTTTTCATTAAGATTTAAGACCAAAGCCCATAAAATGTTTCATAAGTTCCATTTGTGTACTTAACTACACACATGTAACCTGGATGAGGGCAATATACACTGCCACTTTCTCCGCTTGCCAGAGCTTCAATATTTGTTAATTCAAGCCCCATATTTTTTTTGCCCGTAATTGAACTGAATGAGATAAATCCAATAATCACAAACAGCATAACTATTATTACATTAAATGATTTCTTTTTCATATTTTTGTTCTTTTTAAATTATAAAATAAAGGAATAAAAACGCCTAAAATATTACATATTCATTGGTAATTGGTAACACCTCCTTTCTCAAATGTAGGCTTAACGATTCACCTCTCCCGTAACTGATATTCTTATAGGAGCATTGCGCGTATTACAATAAATGGAAATGTATTTATTGAATAAGCCCACTTCTTCTGCCTTATAGGTTACATATACATTCAGTTTTTCACCCGCTCTTGCGGGTTGTTTGTCGAACTTAACCGTCGTGCAACCACATGATGTAGTAATAGCCTCAATATATAAAGGTACAGTTCCTGTGTTTTCCATTTCAATCTTTTCTATCTTTGTCTGATTGGTCTTCATTATTCCAAAATCAATCCTTCGATGATTTACGGCTGCTGTTGTCAGAGGTTTTTGTCTTTCCTGAATCGGTTTCTGTTGTATCAGATTCATATAAAGCTCCTTGACTCTTGGGTTGTGGACAGGATTACCCATGACTATTACATGATTGTTCCTGTTTAAGAGAAATGTTTGAAATGCCATTTCCTCCGGAAAATGATTCAATCTATTAAAAGAATCCTTTCCGTCAAAACAAACTGGATATTCAAAACCATCACGCCGTGTGATGTAGCGCATCTCCTTCAAACTGTTTGGATGAAAATAGAAAAGTACAGCCACAGGATCTTTTGCCAATGAGTCAATTTCCTTGATAAAATCCTTCCATTTAGGCAATTGTAACTTACAACTCATGCATCCTATGGAATCTACGTAGGTAACTATTTTAAAAGCCGCATTTGAATGGGGAAAATTATTTACCGTATCTTTCCCTTGAATGGTAAAGACGGAATTCGAAGGAAACTTGATTTCCTTGCCTTCCCATTCTTGTACTAATAAAGTTATCTTCTCTTTCTTGGAATCCTGACAAGAAAAAAAGGGAAAAAGGAATAATATAATATAAATAATATTTTTCATTCTTTAAGGGGATTTATACTTATCTTGATGGAATAGCATAATACGCAACTTTCAGACTTGTATAAGGGCAAGTGACATTACCATTTCCGTAGCATTGAGTTGTGGTTGTTTCTCCACCAGCTAAAGCCTCTACATTACGCGAAGTAATATAATCCATCTTTTCTTTATGAAAAGATAAAAAGGAAATAATAAATATTACTCCTAAAAAGCAAACGCATAAAATAATTAATTTTGTTTTCATAATTTATTAATTTAATTGATATAAAAGTCCATCAATTATGCTTTTCTTCCAAATTTTCATTCATAAATAAACATGAAATTTTACTTAAACATAGATTTTAGATTCATTTAAGATAGAGAAAAGATTTATGTTATCAAAAAACACCTATTTTTGTAGAATAATAAAAAACTATGAAGAATAAATATTTCTGGGGCTCAACAACACTATTTATAGTCCTCTTAAGTTCTGCTTGTATTTATCAAATACAAATTGCACAAAATGATATCAATAAGATTATTGATTTGTGCTTGAAAAATGCAATAACGAAAGACTATAATTTTAGAATAGTATCTGAATCCAAAAATGAATCAAAACACTTAGATAGGAAAGTAAAAAGATATACCATCGTAACAGAAAGAGGAAACGAATCCATTATATTTAAAGATAGTATTGAAGAGCAATTAGCTAACGAATTAGTGAACCAATATGCCATGCCTCTTTTTGCCCCAATTCGCCCGGATAAGTTCAATGAAATATTTGCCGCTCTATTGAAAGAGGAAGGAATAAACAAAAAGACGGGAATCATTTACTACCATTATAACAAGCCTCAATACAGTGCCAACGACTCCATCACCCCATACCAAGTTTATCGTACTCACAGAAAAATGCTGGATATAAAAAATACGGTGAGCATTCAGGCATGGGTGGATTATGACTGGAGAACCATCCTGAAATTTACAAAAAAAGGATTGCTTTTTGGAATTATTGGAGTATATATTACCATCGTGCTGTTTATCTTGCTCATTCCTTCCAAAATAAAAAAACAAATTTCGGGAAGCAATATGCTGAGAAGCGGGAACATGGAACTCGATGTGAACAAAAAGCGCCTTCTCATAAACGGACACCTCTGCAAAATAAACAATATGGATTTCGAATTGCTGAAAATGTTTGTGGAAGCACCCGAACATTATCTCATCAAAGATGTCATCAAAGACCATTTCTGGCACGGCACGGATATAAATGTAGATAACAAACTGAACGCGCACATCTCCTCTTTACGAAAAGTATTGAGAGATTTCCCGGGTTACGAACTGAAATCGGAGAAGATGGTGGGATATCAGCTTTTAGTCCCGGAGGGAAATGGATCGGGAAGAGGATAACGGACTATTTGTTGGTCGGCGTTTACATCGGTTGCGAAAAAAACATGTCGGGATTCGTCCACATGCAATCCGAGGACAAAATGATCAAGACGGATTTCTTTCAGTAACTTGCCCTGTAAATTATATATGCGGAAACGATTGCCGCCTTGTTTCAAAGTGGTGTCTTTCATGATATCTTTGAAAGTAGTGCCTTGATAGACGGTATAGATGTATTTGTCTGTCACCTGCAAATCGGTATAACCCATGGCACCCACGGGAATGCCATAGCCTTCGGGAGTGGTCTGGTACTGAGGCTCTCCATCCGGGCCTACGATGTGATAGTGCTTGCCGGTTGTCAGATTATAGATATCAAGAACTTCGCCCAATTGGGTAACTGCCACCAGTTCTTTTCGCGAGGGACTGAACATGACAAAACTGCGCCAACCTTGTGCCGCTGCCGTTGTACTTTCCTGAAGTTTCTTGCGGTCTTTCATGGGGATGGTCTCCATCTTGCGCAGGATATGACCGTCCCTGCTCACCCAGCAAAATCTTTTCTTTCCGGTATAGTCGGGAATGAGCAGTTGGTTATCGCCATAGAAATCGAAATCGAGTGCCCACATCAGTCCTTTATCCAAAGGAGTGCTTCCCTCGAAACGGGGAGAATCGGAAATATGTGAAAAGCAGAACAAACGGTTCTTGTTGGAATCGATGGCAAAAATACGTCCCTTGCTGTCGAAACGCATATTCTCACCCACAGTGATTTCCTGCGGACCCTGCCCCAGTTTGCCAAAGGAAGACAGGTAATGGAAGTCGGGATAAGTAAAGACATGATACCAATAGTCCTTATTGTGCAAATCGTGCACCACGGCTCTATCCCCACAGACCCGAATGCGGTAGGCATAGCGGAACAATACCGTATCAATGGGCATGACTATACCTTTAAGGCATTCTCCATCTTCGCTTTTATTCTCTACTGCTGCATTGTTTCTGGAAGGAACAGCAGAATGAGTTTCCGATCCCTGTTTCTTGTTTCCTTGACAGGATGCGATAACGATGGCTGCCAGAAAGAAATAAATGGCCTTTTTCATGGTATCTTCTTTTTTGTTTGGTGCAAAGGATGAAAAAAGGGATTATATTTGCAAACTTCCGGACTTAAATAAACATGAAATGATTCTAAAATGAATCTCTAATGCCATTTTAGTTTCATTTATGTGCCTGTTTATTGAAAAATAAAGGCACATCAACTTGTTCTTATTGAAGGAAAACGGAATCCGAAAGAATTAGATATATGGTCAAACGATTATTTCGTTCAATCAGCTGACATGATTGTATTTGAATCATAATCAAGAATCTTCATTTGGCTGAACGGCATTAATTGCTTATCTTCGCCGGAAGAAACGCTTAAATAATACTCTTGATTATGGAAAAAGAACATCTGTACTGGGTGGACGTCATGCGGCTGACGGCAATATTTCTCGTGGTTTGCTGCCATTGCTGCGATCCTTTCAACTGCTCTGCCGAAGCCAGAACAAACATTGATTACCAATGGTGGGGTTCGTTCTACGGTTCGTTCCTGCGGCCGTGCGTTCCTTTGTTCGCCATGATGACAGGGTTGCTCATTCTGCCCATACGGGGATTGAGCACAAGAGAATTCTATCGGAAGAGACTGTTCAGAGTGTTGTTCCCGTTTCTCATTTGGTCAGTACTTTACAATCTGTTTCCCTGGATAGTGGGACTTTGCGGAGGAACGGAGAAATTCGTGACAACATTCTTCCCTTATTCCGGATACAATACGACACCTTCGCTCGAGTTTTCGGCCATGATGCAACAGATAGCCATGATTCCTTTTCATTTCTCGGTGTATGCCGTCCACATGTGGTATATTTACATGCTGATTGGTCTCTACCTTTTCATGCCGATATTGTCTTGCTGGATGGAACGAAGCGACAAAAAGGATATGAGGTTGTTCCTCTTGTTTTGGGGTGTAACACTTTTCTTCCCATACGTCTATGAATTCATCGGCAAATATTTCTGGGGCACTTGTTCCTGGAATTCATTCAGCATGCTCTACTACTTTGCCGGATTCAACGGCTATCTCATTCTAGGACATTATCTGAAGAATTACAACAAATCCGGATGGGTAAAGACTTTGCTTTGGGCCATTCCGCTTTTCGGCATCGGATATGCCATAACCTTGACGGGATTCCGCAGCATGACTTCCAATCCTAAATCGACAGAGGAGATGATAGAACTGTTCTGGACGTACTGTTCGCCCAATGTAGTGATGCTTACCATCGCCTGCTTCATCATCCTTCAAAAAGTGAAAGTGAACTCCGAACGTGCAAAGCATTTTCTGAATAATGTGGCCCGATACGGGCTGGGCATCTACATGTGTCACTACTTCTTCGTAGGCGTCGGCTTCTCCTTTGTCCACTGGATGGGTGTACCTCTGGGCCTTCAGATTCCCGTAGCGGCCGTTCTGGTCATGTCATTTGCATGGCTTCTCACTGCCGGCATATTCAAGATACTGCCGCAACAGGCAAAATGGATTATGGGGTGATTCCGTTTTGTCGACAAAACAAAATAATACGTTTTTTATTTTGTCGATAAAACAAAATGATATATCTTCGTGCTATATATAAAGGAAAAGGGTCATCATGGATAAAAATATTCTAAAGACAATTATTGCCGACAACCAAGCAGAAGTTCCTAAATATAAGGTTATCCCAAGAAATTTTTCTTTCGAAGACTTTGGAAACTATCTTTTTGTTGGCATCAGAAGAGCTGGAAAATCATTCTTGCTCTATCAAAGAATGCAGCAACTCCTTGCACAAGGTATCGGATGGGACGAAATATTATATGTCAACTTTGAGGACGAACGCTTGGTGGGTATATCATTGGATGATCTGAATCAGCTTCTGGAAGTACACTTGGAAATGTATGGAAAACAACCTATATTGTTTCTTGATGAGATACAAAACATAGATGGATGGGAAAAATTTGCCCGCCGCATGGCCGATACAAAACACAGGGCTTATATAACGGGAAGCAACGCCAAGATGCTCAGCAAAGATATTCAAACAACATTGGGAGGAAGATATATCCCCATTGATGTATATCCTTATAGCTTCAAGGAATTTTTATCTACCAAAGGGGTTGATATCAGTGATACATCTATGCTTTCAACAGAAAGAAAAGCAGAATGCCTCAGAATATTTAATGATTATTTTTCTTTTGGAGGATTTCCCGAAAGTGCTCCTCTTACAATAAAAAGAGACTATCTGACAAGTGTTTATCAAAAGATTTATTTAGGAGATATCGCTATGCGGCACTCGATTGATAATACTTTCGCCTTGCGCATCTTATTCAAAAAGTTGGCAGAAAGCGTAAAACAACCGATGTCTTTTACCAGAATTGCTAATATTATATCTTCAACGGGAGCCAAAGTGGGGACACAGACAGTTATAAACTATCTGGAATATGCGAAAGATGCATGGCTGATTACACCGATACAAAACATTGCAGGCAAACTTGTTGATAAAGAATCCAATCCAAAATATTACTTCACAGACAATGGAATTTTAAATCTCTTCTTTCTGGATGGGAATACTTCGCTATTGGAGAATCTTGTCGCCATTAATCTAGTTCGTAAATATGGGCGTAACGATTCAGTATTTTTCTATAATAAAGGCATTGAAGTTGATTTCTACATTCCCGATGAAGCTACCGCTATTCAAGTATGCTATAATTTGGATAACAGTGACGGAACATTTGATAGGGAAGTCGGTGCCTTATTGAAATTATCAAGTTTTTTAGAATGCAAAAAGCTCTTGGTCATCACAAGAGATGACGAAAGGACGTTAGTATTAGACAATAAAACAATTGAGGTTATCCCTGCCTGGAAGTGGCTTCTGGAAGAATTCCAATAATGAGAAACCTATCTCAGTTTTTTTATCGTTGCTTTCAACTGTTCAATCTCCGATTCCGGATTCCATTCATTACGAAAAGTCCATTGCACAGTAACTTCTTCGGGAGCAGGTTTTTGCTTGCTCTCTTCCAGATTGTTCATCATCCAAGGATAATTGCCTCCTTTGCGCTTGAAATTATAGAAATAGACACGATTACCCAACGAAATTGTATCCAACACCTGATCCGAATAAGCATAGGTGACCGGGTGATCTATAATTTTCGAAGAACAAGAGCAATCAATCAGAAAGAATTGGCTGTTACGATGATAACGTCCTAATACGGTAGGGCATCTCCCATCAAAAAAGGAATCCTTTATCACCAACTTGGCATCTTCGGAACAACGTCCGTCGTGCCAGAGCATCGCACCGCCTCCGCCATAGATCTTGCATCGTGTCATGAAGCACCAACCCCGGGGACTGATGGAATCAAAACCGGGGCTTGAACAAAAGCAATCAGCCAGATAATAGAAACCTCCGCAACTATTCCACAAAGAAATGCAGTTGTTCCCATCGGAAAAGATATTGCAATCGGCTATGATGGTTCGTGTTGCCTGACCGAAAACGGTGGTTTGCTGCACTGTATTCACATCTCTCGTCGGGCCGTAATCATTACTCACAGTCAGCCTTGCTATCGTACAGTCATCGGCATTTTCCTTAATAATAATCACACCGGGAATTTCCGGTTTGCCGCTTGCATCTTGCATTCGAGGCTCTCTATTGATTTCTGCATATAATATACGGGTACTGTCCCTGTCCTCTCCCACAAGTTTGATAAAGGGACGATCTATCAAAACCTTTTCATTATAAATTCCGTTTTTTATATAAATGAAAACTGGTGCTGCGGCATGTGCGGGAGCTGCATTTATCGCATCATTAATTGTACGGTAACAGTTCTTTTGGGTTTTGGATACTGTCAGGACCAATGGTTGATAGTTCCGGGCAAAGAGCAACGTCGTCATCAGACAACATGCCAATAACATAATCCTTTTCATTTTCTTTTTTTGATTAAATCCGTTACTTCAGATTCTTCATATATGCTTTCAATCGGCTTGCTTCTACTTCGGGATCCCATTTCCCTTGAAAGGTCCATTTTGCAGTAATCTCATCAGGAGAAGGTTTTTGCTTGCTTTCCTCCAGATTATTTTTCATCCATTTGAAATTGCCTCCTTCACGCTTGAAATTATAGAAATATACTCTGTTTCCTAAAGCTATTGAATCCAACATCTGATAAGAATAGGCCGAACTGATGGGACGGTCAATGATTTTATGCGAACAGGAACAATTTATCAGGAAAAACTGGCTGTCATGATGGTATCGGCCCAATATGACAGGAACACTGCTATCAAAATAACAATCGCGCATAACAAATTTCACGTCTTCCCCATAACGACCGTCATGCCAAATCATTGCCCCTCCGCTTCCTTTACCATATACCGTGCAACGCGTCATGTAACACCATCCGCGAGGACAGACGAAATCATAGCCGGGACTTTGAAAATAACAGTCTGCATGATAGTAATATCCTCCGTCTGTATCCCACATCGATACATCATCGTGACCATCGGACATGATGGTGCAATCGAATATTTTCACACGAGTGGCTCGACTGAAGACCGTCATCTGGTGCTGTATCGTACGCTCTACTGTTGTTCCGTAATTATTGTAGGCAGTCAGTCTGGCAATTGTACAATCATTGCCTTCCTCATTCAGATAAATAATGCCGGGGCCTAACGGCTTTCCAAACATTTCCTTGGTTGACTGCTTCTTATTAAGTTCTGCCAGGATAATCCTCGTGCTGTCCCTGTTCTCTCCAACCAGACATATATGAGGACGGTCTATCAGAATTTTCTCTCTATAAATGCCATTCTTAATATAAATAATGACAGGCTGAAGTGCATGTTCGGGTGCAGCCTGTATTGCTTCGTTTATAGTACGGAAGCAATTCTTTTGAGTTTGTGATACAGTAAAGACCAATGGCCTGTCTCCTTGAGCAGACAGAGTCATGGCAACAAAAAGCAGAAGCATCCATAAGATATTTTTCTTGCACATAATCACTTTTTTTCGAACTGGAACTAATAAATAAAGAGATTGCTCGGATACCTGAATATCCGGTGACAATCTCTTTATCCGTTTAATAATTAAATACACATCTATTTAAAGGCAACTTCCTCTGAAGCGCTTCCTAAACCTCCCATCAGATTGGCGGCCCTCACGGAATATTTTCCCTGAGATTCCAGCCGGTAACTGTTCCGGGTGGTAAAATCAATGATGTTTCCATCTTTCACGATAGCCCAATACAAAACTTTGTCACTATCCTTCCACTGCAAAGCCGAACCCGTGACACGGACATCCGAAGGTGAAGGTGATTGCAATGTATATTGGGCCGGACGCCAATTGTCATCATATCCCAATACATTTTCCACCGTGTAGGCAGCTGCTTCGGACGCTGAAAGCCTTTTGCCACGGGCAGAATAAAAGACATTTTCCGAATTACGATTGTCATATTCCCCTAGCAAGGCATCCGGTGCCGGATGAATGGGCGCGTTCCATCCTTGCTGATAGGGAGTGGCTATAAGCCGGGTATGCAGAAACACTGTCTTGCAGAAATTATACCAGGGACGACCGTAATAGAAACCTTGTTCTCCGACTACAGTGCAATGGTCAAAGACATATCCGTACCTGCAATACCTCCCGTTATGCGCCGTGAGCATATTGCCCGGCCAAGGTCCTTCACAAAGAAGGGTATTCTTGAAAAAGACGTCTCCGGAACCGCATATATAGTCGATGGTTCCATGTACTTCGCAATCTTCCAGATAGGTCTTTGTATTCTGAGTATAATAGGTATCCTGACCGCTTATCAGCCTCACATTCTTATAAATATTATGCGAACTTTTTTCCTGAATGGTAACCGCACGGGTAGGATCACCGACAAACGGCATCGTATTTTTCACAACTACATCCTGCATATAAAAATGATTAGCCGTGGAATCAAGAACCAACACTGCCGTGGAACTGATACCTTCTCTTACGGAACGATGAAAAACAGAAGTATTGCCATTGTCTTCTCCTACAATGGAAACATTCTCTTTCTGAAGCACAGCACCATATTGAGGCTTCATCCCGTGAAACATGTAAATGTTTCCGTAATCCTTGAATCCTATATCGTAACCATCGGTCTTTTTTCTTAAAAAAATGATGAATCTATCCTTTGTCGTCTGCTTATTGGCAGCTTCTATGGCATCCGTAAAGGTTTTCCCTTCTGTTCCATCGACGATGAAATCGGGAATCTTCCGAACCTGCACTTTCGGCTGACTGACAGTGCGGAAATGTATGTTTATCTGGCGGTTTAATGTTGACTTGTCCGTTCCCACAAGTGCATCGGTCTTGAGCACGAGCAAATGGTCCGTTCCCCGTTCAAGGGATTCATAAGGTACCGTCAAGGTACGACCATCCACCCGACAATTCATCACAACCCCATCCAGCAAGACAGAAAGATTGTTGTGAAGCCTGATATTCTGATTAAAAATCAAGGAAACATTGCCTTGACAAGTCTGATACATTTCATGGTCCGACGGATAGGACTTTTCAAGAGACAAGTTTGCCGCCACACCTTTTCCCCAGACAAAGAGAAATATAAACAAACAAAAGAGTACAATAGGAATACGTTTCATTTCAAGAATATGATATTAGTTTATTTAACAAGCAGGAGGAAGAATGCATCTTCCTCCTGTTGAATAAGCATTTAATAACCCGGGTTCTGAGTAAGATTCGGATTATTCGTCATCTGAATGGCCGGTATAGGATAAATACCTCTCCATGCATCAGAAGTCGCATTTTCCGCCTTTTGCTTGAAGAACCACGTATTTGTGAAATAAGTTCCGAAACGTATCATGTCATAACGACGCTTGCCTTCCCAAATAAACTCGCGGGCACGCTCTTCTTCAATCTTTTTCAGACTTAGCTCTGTCCAAGGCGTACATTTGCTTCTTACACGAATCTGGTTCACCAGTGCCAAAGCTTCGCTTGTACTCTGATTCAAGCGGAACAAAGCCTCAGCCTTCATCAGCAATACATTGGCATAACGATCCATCACATAGTCATTATTGCCGTTATAGCCGGAGAATGTAGCTCCTACCGGAGAATATTTCAGCACTCTATAGCCCTCATTGTCCTGAGCAGCCATTCGGGTAGCATCAACCAAAGTAATCAGATTAAGCTGGACACCTTTGGAATCGCAAAGCGGTGTCACACCATCCTGATAATACTGGGGACCATATTCCAGCAAACTCAGACGGGCATCGCCTGCTTCATAGCGTTTCAAGGCTGTATCATCGAAACAATAGCCGTTGGCCGGACCGAAAGGAAGACTATATTTCTTCTGGTCAAGGTTGGGCTGTGCATACAAAATATACTGGTTGCCTCCGACACCTTTCGAAGGGTCGATGGAGAAAGCGGATATAACCTCGGAATTGTTTTCATTATTGGCAAGGAAACAATCCCCTACGCTTGGTTGCAGGGAATAGGCTTTTGTATTGATAATGTTGTTGCACATAGTGAGGCAGTCACTATAATGATTCTCTGCAACATAAACTTCAGAGTTCAAATAGATCTCGGCCAATGCCGTATAGATGGCTTCCTTCGTGAAACGAGGATAATAGGAAGTCCTGTTTACGGTCGTTACAGACGGCAAATCAGTCGCTGCCTCCGTAAATTCTTTCACAACAAAATCATATACTTCCTTTCGGGTATTGGTTTTCGGCAGGTTACTGGCTTCCACTCTTGCATCTGTAAAAATAGGAACATTGCCAAACCAATCCATAGCCCTGTAGTAACCGAAAGCTCTCAAAGCACGTACTTCGGCTATCATCGCTTTAAAACTGGCTGCATTAGGCGATGATTGCAGACTTTCCAATACGGCATTTGCCGCACCGATTTCCTGAAAGACAGTACTCCATGCACTATTTAAACGAGCATTATTAGGAGTGCAATTATGAGTCATTTCCTGATCTACACCTTCATCATACCAACCGCCGCTGGCACGGCCGGGGCAGAACAGTTCGTCAGTTCCATACTCTCCTGTTCGCCAACCTTCTCCGCCGGCAGCATAGAAATTCGACATTTTGCTATATACTCCTACAACAGAAGAAAGCGCCTCAGACTCATTCTGATAGTACGTAGAGGGAGACAATCTTCCGTAGGTTACTTCATCCAAATCCGTGCAGGATGACAACAGGCCCAAGCCTACACAGGATAATAATATAATTATTGTTTTATTTGTTTTCATTTTTCTTCAGATTATTAGAATGATAAATTAATACCGAAACTAAAGGTCCTTGCTTTAGGATAACTCAAGTAGTCGATACCCAAAGGTGCAACACCTGTGCCGGAGATTTCGGAATTGACTTCTGGATCAAGTCCTTTATATCCGGTAAGACAGAACAGATTTTGAGCAGTGACAAATGCACGGGCACGAGAAAGGAAGGTATTCTTCACATTGAATTCATAACCGACGGTCAGATTATCCAAACGAAGGAATGAACCGTCTTCAACAAACTGCGAAGAGAAAATCTTGGCCTGAGAACGACTTACTCCACTGGTAACTGCTTCTTTCAACACATTACGTCCCGGCAGATTACTCGGATAAGCAAGATTGTTACGCGTACAGTTGTAAATGTCATTTCCGATGGTTCCGTGGAAACTGGCGGTCATGGTCCAGCGTTTGTAACGCAGGTTGGTTCCGAAACCGTATGTCAAATCGGGTTGCGCATTTCCAATCACTTCGCTTTCTCCATTATTGGCGTATTGTTCAATACCTTTGGCATCATAACCGATGAATCTCTTGCCATAGAATGTTCCCAATGGCTGACCCGGAGTAATGAGTTGTGCGTATTGTCCCGAAAGACCCTGACCCTGGCAAGGTGCTGTCTTCATGTCTTTGCCTACCCACTTGTCATTCTGCAGACTTAATACCTTATTAGAATTATGGCTGACATTCACATTAGCACTCCAATTGAAATCTTTGGCACGAATAATCTCGGCATTTAAGGCTAATTCGACACCGGTATTGCGGACAGATCCAACATTGGCAATCTGCTTGGTAATGAGAGAAGGAGACGGGACATCGATGGAAAGCAGAAGATCGGAAGTCTTCTTGTAATACCAATCCAAGTTACCTTGGATACGGCCGTTGAACAAACCGAAATCAAGACCTATGTCGGTTTGAGCGGTCTCCTCCCACTTCAAATCGGGATTTGAATATTGTGACGGCAGTACGATGGTGATTTTCTTTCCACCTACGATATAACCCGAACTACTTGCACTCAAAGTACTCAACGAATTGTAGTTACCGATTTCCTGGCTACCGGTGACACCGTAACTGGCACGAAACTTCAAATCGGAAACCACCTTGCTGTGATAGAACTTTTCCTGAGATATTCTCCAGGAAAAAGCAGCTGACGGAAAGAGGCCCCACTTATGATCTTCACCAAAACGGCTCGAGCCATCACGACGAAGAGTGGCAGTGAACAAATATCTGTCATCATAGTTATAGTTCACACGACCGTACATGGAAATCAATTTGTTGCATTCGGCATAACTTGAAGGTGTTTCAATAGTTGTGGCAGCCTGAATGCTATACCATTTGAACACATCAGAAAGGAATCCGTAAGCACTCTCATGGTTGCCTTCATCATAGAAATACTGATAGGAATAACCGGCCATGGCATCTACTCCATGTTTACCGAATTTCTGGTTGTATTTCAATATGGTTTCCAACACTTTCGACCAATCGCTCAGATTCTGGACGCTGACATATCCATTATATCCGTTGCCCAAAAGATTGTTTTTGGAAATATAGGAATTACGATTGATTGAATTGGTATTATATCCTGCATTGACTTGGAAGGTAAATCCTTTCATGAAGTTATAGTTGGCACTTAAATTACCAAGGAATTTCTTGCTTTTTCTCTTATCGAGCAGTTCATCGGTATAAGAAACCGGATTGACACGATAAGCGGGGACATCATAGTATTCACCGTTCTCATCACGAATAGGGTAAGTCGGATTGAAGACATAAGCTTCGTAAAGAATACAGCTTCCCATCTCACTGCCTACGGTATTGGATATAGGAGATTGTTTGGTATTCTGCTCTCCATAACTCATGTTCAGATCGAATTTCAGCTTTCCGTCAAATTCGGTATGAGTAATGTTGATACGGCTGTTGAAATTTGTTACATCGGAAGCCTTGATAATACCTTGCTGATCACTATAGCCGATTGAAGCACGATAATTGCTTTTTTCACTACCACCCGTCAATGACAGGAAATGGCTGTTGGACAAAGCGGTCCTCTCAATGCGGTCCTGCCAATTGGCATTATCGCCTTTATCATCCAACGTAAGATTCAGATTCTTCACGGCAGAACGGTATTCATCGCCGGTGAGAACATCCAATTTTTTCGTTGCATTGGAAATACCGGTATTGAAAGAATAGTCCAATTGTGTTTTACCTGCTTTTCCGCGTTTGGTGGTAATCATGATTACACCATTTGCACCACGGGATCCGTAGATGGCGGTTGCGGAGGCATCCTTCAAAATATTGATAGACTCGATATCGTCCGGATTGAGGCTGGACAAGGGATCGATAGCTTCTTCATCAAAATAGTCGACATTACTATTCAGTTTTGTAGAACTGAGACCTGCAGAAGTAGAGATTGGCACACCGTCAATCACATACAAAGGCTCATTGGAAGCGGAGATTGACGTCCCGCCACGAACTCGGATGGTATTTGAGCCACCGGGCTTTCCTGAGTTCTGACTGATATTAACACCGGAGAAGGCACCTTTCATGACTTGCTCAGCCGTCAGGCCCGAACCTACTTGAAAATGTTCGCTATTCAGCGATGATACGGAACCCGTCAAATCGGATTTTTTCATAGTACCATAACCTACGACAACCACCTCATCCAATGTCTTGGTATCTTCTTTCATAACAATAGTGAAAGAGCGTTGCTGCCCCACTGAGATTTCTTGTGTGGTGTAACCGATAAAGGACACGACAATCACAGCTCGGGAATTGACTTCCCCCAATTTAAAGAGTCCGTTGATATCAGTAATGGTACCATTCGTTGTACCTTTCACAGTGACATTCGCTCCAATAATCGGTTCGCCCGAAGTGTCCTTCACTGTACCTGAAATGGAACGACCTTGTGAAAAAGCGACCGTACATAGCATACTCATAAGTAAGGTAAGCATCGCTTTTTTTAGTAAGATTCTTAAATCCTTCATTTTTTAGTGTTTTAAATAGTTATTAAATGATTATTAGGCATTATTGCCTTATACAAAATTCTACAAATAAATGTCAAAAACGGGGTAATATTTAGCGAAAACGGTGCATTATTTATGCAAAATCAAATAATTGGGAGCAATGAATTATTTTTACCCCTTTCGTAAATTTTCCTTGTATTCACTGGGAGTAACCCCCATAAACCGTTTGAAGCATTTGCTGAAATATTTAGGGTCGGTAAACCCGCTCATATAGGCTATCTGGGAGAAAGTATATTCAGCATTTTCAATCAGTTGCGCCGCTCTGTGAATCCTCATCTTCATAATGAACTCTATGGGCGACAATCCGGTCATGGCCTTGAGTTTTCTATAAAAGACAGTACGGCTCATGTTCAGATACTCAGCAAATTCATCAATGGTGAGATTCGGCTCCTCTATATTGTTCTCGATGAATTCCATAATTTTCTTCACGAATTCTTCATCATAACTGCTGACCACAGGTTTGGCCAGTTGGGAACTCAAATCATTCAGATTCTTTTCCTTGCTGTTTCCTGACAATAACAATACATAACGTTCCTGCAACAGCCGTCTCTGCTCGAGCAAAGCTACGACCCTGGCTTTCAGATAGGTCGCACTGAAAGGCTTTGTCAGATAATCATCTATTCCTGTCTCTATTCCGGCTATACGGTCATCCAAAGATGCTTTGGCAGTCAAAACAATAATAGGAATATGACATATATTCTTATCGGCCTTAATTTTTCTGACCATTTCCATGCCATCCATTACCGGCATCATGATGTCCGTGATGATAATATCCGGAATATTCTCAATGGCGGCATGAAATCCTTGCAAGCCGTCGGGCGCCTCTATCACGGAATAGGTATGTCCCAATACGCTTTTCAAGAAAGAACTCAATTCCTTGTTGTCTTCAACAATAAGGATGGAGAGTCTGTCAGTTCCATGTTCTTCCTCGTTCTCTTCATCGTCCAGGGATCCTGCCGGATTCCCGGATTCCTTTGTATCGTTCAAAATAAATTCGGCACGTTCATCGCCGATGAAATGTTCCTTCCCCAAAAGGAACGTGACTGTGAATTCACTGCCTTTTCCTACAGTGCTCTTCACATCTATTTTTGCATGATGAAGTTCCACAAACTCTTTCACCAATGACAAACCGATACCGGAAGAAGGCTGCATGATATTCTGATTAGCCAGTGTTTCAAACCGTTGGAACAACTTGGAGAATTTCATCGGACTGATACCGATGCCTTCATCGGATATACGTACAGACAAAGAATCACCGTCGCGAAACAATGAAACCATAATGCCTTTTCCTTCGGGCGTATATTTGAAAGAATTGGATATCAGATTATAAAAGATTTTTTCGAGTTTGTCCCGATCTCCCCAAACAATCTGACGGTCTATCCGGGATTCATATCTATATTGCAGATGTCTTTCTTCGGCAACGGAACGGAAGTTATCGGCAATCTTGGATAAGAAAGAAACGATTTCAATCTCTTCTACCAGAATCTTCATCTTATTGTTCTGGATTTTCCGAAAATCGAGAATCTGATTAATGAGCCTCAGCATCCGGTCGGAATTGTTCTTGGCTACCTGCAGGTAGTTCCTGGCCTGGTCAGTAAGATTTTCATGTTCCAGAACCTCATCAATCGGGCTTCCAATCAAAGTGAGCGGAGTGCGCAATTCATGGGATATATCCGTGAAGAAGCGCAGCTTTACATCCGAAAGTTTCTGTTCTATGTCCACCTGATGACGCAAACGGTAAATATAGAACATGAAATAAGCAATGACACTTGCCACCAGGCAAAACATCAGCACATAGATAATCCAGGCCCAAGGGGTTTCCCAAAAGGTCGGCTTGACAATAATTTTCAATGTGCGGACATTGTTGCACCACACCCCGTCTCCATTAGTGGATTTCACTTGAAATTCATACGTTCCATGGGGCACATTTATATAATTGGCTTCACGGCTGGTCCCGGTATAATGCCACTCGTTCTCACCACCCTTCAGACGATATGCATAGTTTATCTCATCCGAACTTGCATAATCCAGTGCAGCAAAACGAATGGAAAAACTCCGTTCGTCAGGTTCTATCTCCAAGGTGTTGTAATCATAACGACTGCTTTTGAACAATTTATTTTGGGACTTCACCTCCGTAAAGACAATATGTGGAATGAAATTCCGTTTTTTCAACCGCGTGGAAGAAAAGCAGAGAACTCCCGCATCCGTACCTACACAGATATCATGACGACCGTCGATGACAGGCAGGCATTCGGATATGGAGAACTCGCCCATGAAGAAATCATTCTTGAAATTCGTGAAAGTTTCCTTTTCGGGATTGAATCGTGAGATGCCTCTTTCCATGAAAATCCATAGAAAGCCTTGACTGTCCTCCACCATGGACAAAGCCAAATCGGACAACAGCCCTTCTTTTTCGCTATAGGACTTGAAGACCAAATGATTGGTGAGATAGTTAGTTGACAAGAGGCGGCTGAACCCTCCACCGTATTCTACTGCATAAAGATGCCCCCGGCTGTCCTTGAACATGTACATCACATTGTTGTTACTCAAGCCGTCTGTACGATAAGGACTCCTCTCGTTTATGTAAAACTTGATATTCCCGGGATTATTGTTTTGAACGGAGAATGTCAAAAGACCGTCAGTCGTACAGACGAACACAGCATTATGGTCTTCATACAGATAGCGTACCTTGGAATAGAAATTCTTCGGATAAGTCATCATCTGATTGTTCTTGTTAATGAATCCGAGATGCGTCAAATCACCGGCATTCTGAACCAGATTCAACCCTCCCCCATAAGTGCCTATCCAAATATGTCCGCGACTATCTTTAAGAATAGAAAAAATGCTGTTATCACTTAGGCTGTAAGGATTGTTTTTATCATTCTTATAGGTAATGACTTTGTAGGAATC
The DNA here is from genome assembly GCA_036804505.1 of Bacteroidaceae bacterium. GTDB lineage: Bacteria > Bacteroidota > Bacteroidia > Bacteroidales > Bacteroidaceae > Phocaeicola_A. Next base: position 96,978 of record DAIRSI010000008.1, on the reverse strand, counting down.
TTCCTTCGGTGACATGGGTTTAAGAATGACGAGCCCGCTATTTCTCATGCCGAGCCAAAGAGTTCCGTCGGTTTCCTGCATCATGCCGTAAACATTGCCTCCGAAAATTACCCTTTCTCGTGTAATTCTCCCCTGAGTATTTAAATAACCTACCAAAACCCGATTGGCATCCTCTATCTTGATACAGCCGTCTTTGGAGGCAATCCAGATTCTCTTCTGTCTGTCTACAAAAAGAGAACGAACCTCGGATGCATTGTTTTCCAATTGAAAATGCCGGTTAAACACCGAAAGCTTGCCCAAATTATGCTGATCCGAATGCCACAGATTTCCTTGTCTGTCGAAAAAGAATGTCTTCATGTCTATATAGGACCCGTTGGTCATTACCGGTACCAAACGGTCGGTAGCCGAATCATAGTAACCAAGAACTCCATATTTAGGCCATACGATAATGTTACGGTCCTTGTCTTCATGAAAGAAATAGCCGCCGGTCTGTTCCGTTTCCGGAAGGTATTCATCTAATGTGAAATAATGTGATACGTTTTTCTTCTTGCAATCATATCGACTGACACCCTTTTGCTTGTCGACAAACCAGATATCCCCCAAATGGTCTTCACCGATGAAGATTGTCGGATTATTCTTCGTCTCAGTCGCTTTTTCAAAAAGCCCGGAGACGGTGGAATAAAGCAATAGCCCCGAATCGGTTCCAATGGTCAATGTACCGTTTCTCATCATATTCAGACTCCTGACTCTCTGTATGGGATAAGGAATTGAAACAGGAATAACCTGTCTTTTCCGTTTGTCATATCTGGCCAAAAATCCGGAGGGGGTTATCATCCAGATGGAATTACCTCTTTCCTGATGAAATTGAAACGGATAATTACAATCGATGGACTTGTGTCCAAGGACCGTAGGCCCTTTATCGGTCAGAATCCATTCATTTTTCTCTTTATCCTGAAAGACCCCGTAAACATAGTCACCGCGTAAAGAACCGTCGAAAGTCCCGAAATATCTGATGGCCCCTTCCTCCTTCAAGTGCCGTTCATCCACACGGTAGGTAAATCCTCCTGAGCAGACTATCCACGTAACACCTTTCGGCAAAGTATAAAGTGATTGGACCACATTTTTCCGTTTCATGGTTTGCTCTATGGGAAGAAGCACATCAATAAAAAATTCATTATGGACATCGAAAAGAAAGGCTCTGTTATCATAGGTACAACACCACAGATTGCTGTTCCATCCTTCTTGAACGGAAACTATACGATTATTGGTCAAGGTAGATCCGTCACCCACATGCGACTTATAGCTTTTGAAAGAGTACCCGTCATATTTCTCAAGTCCGCTCCAGGTAGCAAACCAAAGATAACCCTGATTGTCTTGAAAAGCACCTTGCACTACGCTGCGAATGCCATTGTTTGCGGAGAATCGCTCTTCGTTGAACAGGGGTTGTGCTTTGACTGTCAGTTTGCAAAGCAGTGCCAAAAGCAGAAAAATAGTAAGTGTTTTCCTCATCAGTATAGATTTCTTTGTTGCAAAGAAAAGAAAAAAAGACGAAACGGCAAACACTTGAACGATTTATACGAACTTTTGAATAATTAGTCGCAGGCAGACATAAAATAAGATACGGAAACGAGTCAGCCTGTCTTTATAAGTCTGGCACAAATACAAAAGGCGTAAATATCTTTGGTTCAAGCAAGTGAAAAAAACAGAAGTGTCCGCTTTCGGACACTTTATTCGAAAGCGGACACTTCGGGAGGTTAATTTTTTATGATAGAAGAAGCCTCACCTTACAAGCATTCAGGCAATTGGAAAAGCTTGATGCCGTTGGAACCCTTGATGAGGATGTAGAATCCCTCGGGACGTTCCTCCTTGAGGGCCGCCTTCACTTCGTCCACATTAGCAAAGATGCGTTGCGAATGGCTTGTCTTGGCGAACTCCTCGCCCACGAGCCAGATGTTGTCGAAGTGGCAGGAGTCGATGAAATCCACAATTTTCTGATGTTCTTCCACGCTCCCGACACCCAGTTCACGCATGTCGCCCAGAATGGCCATCTTAGGCGAAACCTTCATGTCGCGGTAATTGGTCAGGGCTGCCATCATGCTAGTGGGATTGGCATTGTAGGCATCGATGATGAGCTTGTTGCGCCCCGTATCCTGCAATTGGGAACGGTTGTTCTGTGGGATGTATCCGCTCAGGGCATCGTCCACCTGACGGGGGGTGACACCGAAGAACAGGCCGATGGAGGCTGCCGCCAGAGCATTGTCCAAGTTATAGGAACCGATGAGATGGGTGTGAACCTCGTGTTTTTCAGAATGTTCCTCGCTCCAGGTGAAGCTGAGGTAAGGGTCGCATACGGTCACCTCACCGCTCACTAGCAAGTCGTCCTTCTCGCTGGGACGTCCGTAGCGGATGAGATTCAGGTCGTCGGCTATACCGTTGAGATAGGGGTTGTCATTGTTGATAAAGACAGTGCTGTCCTTTCGCTGGCGGAGATAGTCATAAAGTTCGCCTTTGGTCTTGATAACGCCTTCGAAGGAACCGAAGCCTTCCAGATGGGCCTTGCCCACATTGGTAATGAGGCCGAAATTGGGTTCCACGATGTTCACCAGCGTCTTGATTTCACCGGGATGGTTGGCTCCCATCTCCACCACAGCGATGTCGTGTTCGGAGGTGAGGCGGAGCAACGTCAGGGGCACGCCTATGTGATTGTTGAAGTTTCCTTGTGTGTAGAGCACGCGGTATTTCTGCATGAGAACGGTGGAAACCAGTTCCTTGGTGGTGGTTTTACCGTTGGTCCCGGTGATTCCGATGATTCGGGTACCCAGATGGCGGCGGTGGAAGGTGGCCAGTTGCTGCAGGGTTTTCAGCACATCGTCCGTCAGGATGAGGCGCGGATTACCGGCATCGGCATACTGAGGTTCGTCAATGACGGCGTAGGCGCATCCTTGCTCCAAAGCGCGAGCGGCAAAGGCGTTGCCGTCGAACGATTCTCCTTTCAAGGCGAAGAAGATGGAACCTGCAGGACAGTTCCTGCTATCGGTTGTGACAACCGGGTGTTGCTGAAAAATATGATATAAAGATGCTGTTTCCATATTGTGTTTCGGATTGGTTCTTATGGAATGCAAACTTACAAAATATCGTTCGGATTGTTATCATTTATCTCTCTTATTTTTCCAGCAAAGGCAAATACCGGGCATAACCCGCTTCCTTCATCTTGTCCTTAGGAATGAAGCGCAGAGAGGCACTGTTGATGCAATACCTCAATCCTCCCTTGTCTGCCGGTCCATCGTTGAAGACATGTCCCAGATGTGCATTTCCGTTCTTACTGCGTACTTCCACTCTCGTCATTCCATGCGAGGTATCCTTTCTCTCTCTGACCAGACTGTTGTCGATAGGTTTGGAAAAGCTCGGCCATCCGCATCCGGAATCGAACTTGTCGGTAGAAACGAATAAAGGTTCGCCTGTAGTGATATCCACGTAGATACCCTCTCCCTTTTGGTCCCAATACTCGTTCTCGAAAGGACGTTCGGTATCACTCTGCTGGGTGACAGCATACTGTTTGGGCGTAAGTATCTTCCTCAGGGTGGCATCATCAGGTTTCGTGTATATGCGTACGGCCGTATCCGGTTTTTTACCCCGATTGGCTTTCCTTGCCAAATCAAAAAGTTCCGGACTGATGTGACAATACCCATCGGGATGCTTGTCGAGATAGTTCTGATGATAATTCTCTGCCTTGTAGAAAGACGTCAGTACGCGGTTCTCCACGGCAAGAGGCCGAGAATAACTTTTGGCCAGTGACACCAGAGATTCCTTGATAACAGGCTCGTCCTGCGGATCCGTAAAATAAATGCCCGTGCGGTACTGCGAGCCCGAGTCATTACCCTGTCTGTCAAGGCTTGTTGGGTCGATAGTCTTATAATACAAATCCAGCAACGTGTTCAAACTGACGATATCCGGATTATACACCACCTTCACCGTTTCGGCAAACCCTGTGTTATGGTTGCACACTTCTTCATACGTGGGATTTTTGATGTGGTCGTATCCGTTGGCATAACCCACTTCGGTCCTCATCACCCCATATATTTGTTTCATAAAATGCTCCGTTCCCCAGAAGCATCCTCCTGCCAGATAGATTTCTTTGAGATGTTCCATCTTTGTCGTTTTTGAATTTTCAGAACTATTCATGTTGCAAGCGGCACAAGTGAGACCGGTTACAAGCAATAATGCAATAATGATTATATTCTTCATACCTATATTATTTACCTTATACTACTAAAATCCCTAAAAGAAAATAAATCCACGCCTCACCTCTTGTTATAATCCCTCCCTGTAAGCCTTGGGCGAAAGTCCCGTCAGCTTCTTGAAGATCCGATTGAAGTAAGGCACATCGTTGAACCCCGCCTCGAAGCACACATCCGAAATCGCCGTTCGTTTATCCTTGAGCAGACTACATGCCACATCCAACCGCAAGCCGTTCAGATAAGCAGTATAAGTCGTCCCCGTAACTCTCCTGAAAAACACACAGAAAGCGGAACTATTCATTCCCACGTGGCGCGCCACATCCTCCAACGTGATTTTGCGCTTGAAATTGCAGATGGAATACGTCTTTATCTGACTCATCCGTTCCTGTTCCTTGTCAGCAGCGCAATAACTGCCGATGACACGTTCGTCCTGTTCGTGGGCCAACATCTGTATTACTCTCACCAGCGGCGCGATTCTTTCGGCAGCACCCATGTCGCGCATGGACTGCATCAGGTCAATCACTTCCGAAACCGTGCTGCCTTTCAGCTTCACCGCCTCATGCCTGCCCTTGAGCACATCCGCCGTTGCGGCTAGTTCGGGAAAGACACGCTGCAAGTCATCCAGCAACGAAGGCGCAAAAGTGATAGTGATGTTAGCAATGCGCCCGCGGTTGTCCACCTCGGCAGAATCAAAATACCAGCAATGGGGAATGCCCGGAGGAATGAGCACCACCTCGCCGCTGTGGAACGGCTCAGAGGTATCGCCCACCAGCCGCATGCCCGAACCGGTGACAACATAAGACAACTCCCAAGTGGACTGTCTGTGCAAGCCTATCTGCTCCTTAGGCTCCAAATGTACACTGGTAAAGGAATAGCGTCGGGATTCTTCCATACTATGATTATTTTTTCATTTTAAGTATTTTTATCGGTTATAAAACCGTCAAATGCAAATATAAGACAATTCTTTCAAAGGATAGTGCAAAAAGGGGATTGCATTTCAGTCTATTTTTGCAAAATAAATCAAAACTGATGATTATGAAATCATGTACCATCGACCACATAGCCCTATATGCCGACGACCTGGAGGCCATGAAGGACTTCTTCCTGCGCTACTTCCAAGCAACTGCCAACGAGTTGTATCACAATCCAAAGACAGGCTTCAGCAGCTATTTCCTGAGCTTCGGGGGAGATGCACGACTGGAAATCATGCACGCTTCGGGCATGAGACATCCGCGCAAAGCTTTGAAACAAGCAGGCTACACACATCTATCTTTCCGCACAGGCGGCAGGGAACAGGTGGACCGACTCACCAAACAGCTGGTGGATGGAGGTTTTGAACTCCTTAGCGGCCCGCGCACCACGGGCGACGGCTACTACGAGAGCAGCATCCTCGGGCCGGAAGGCAATCAGATTGAAATAACGGAATGAAAAACATTATGAATGAAAATAAAGACCGGCTGCAGTCGGAAGTAATCAGTCTGATGCGCGTGCCACTCGCCATATTGGTAGTGTGCTGCCACAGCAAACTGTTGTTCGGCATCCTTACTCCCGAGGGAAAGGTTACCCCTCACGGGACGTTTGCTATAGGACTGCAGATATTTGTCAGCGAAGTCATTCCGCACATTGCGGTACCCCTGTTCATGCTCATATCAGGATATTTGTTTTTCCGCAACACGGATGACTTTTCGCTGCCGGTCTATCTCAACAAGTTAAAAAGCCGGGCCCGTTCACTCATGCTGCCCTACGTGCTGTGGTGTGCCATAGCCTACGTGCTGCTAGCCGTACAAGGGCTTTGCCCCGTAAGCCCCATGGCATTCATCCAGGGTCTGTGGGACACCAGCCTTTGGACTCCCTCAGGAGGAAGTCCCTCATCCATCGCTTTCACCAACATGCCGGTGGACATGCCGCTCTGGTTCCTACGCGACCTCATCGTAATCGTTGCCTTCTCGCCTTTAGTGTATCTGCTGGTGCGCTACACCCGATGGATAGGGGTAGCCGTACTGGGTGCATGGTGGTTCTCGCACTGGATGCCCAAGCCCGGAGGTTTCGGAGCCGACACGATGTTCTTCTTTACCGCAGGTGCCTGTTTCGGCATTCAAAAGCTGAACTTCCTGAGAGCGACGCGAAAGCTTGCCCTATGGTGCATAATCCCCGCCCTTGTCTTGATGGTGTGGGACTTCTTCATCGTGAACAACTACTACATCGAACTGGGGCGCATGAACTATAACTGGATCATATTCAATGCCTTCCTCATTACAGCGGTCATCGTTACGCCCCATCTATTTGCTTTGTGGGCTGACAAGATGCACGTGCAGCCACCGTCGTTCAGCGGGAACTTCAGTTTCTTCCTGTTTGCCACCCATGCGCTCTACATGATGTCACTGCGAACGTGGCTCTACAGCATGCTGCAGCCACAAAGTCAATGGGAATGGTGCAGCTTCTATCTGTTCAACATCGCCGTGGTAGTGACCCTGTCTCTGGCAGTCTTCCTGCTGATGCGACGACTCACCCCACGAACCCTGTCTGTACTGATAGGCGGACGAAAAGAAATCATAAAATAATAATATAGAAAAATGGCAACAACCTATCTTGAATCCAAGCCACGTTACGAAATACTCGACGGGCTTCGCGGCGTGGCCGCAATGATTGTGGTGGCATTCCACCTGTTCGAAACCTACTCCAAAGGGCCTCAGTTCCAAACGCTGAACCACGGTTATCTGGCGGTGGATTTCTTCTTCGTGCTTTCGGGCTTCGTCATCGGCTATGCTTATGACGACCGATGGAACCGCATGACCACCTGGGACTTCTTCAAGCGTCGTCTCATCCGTCTGCACCCCATGGTAATCATGGGAGGCCTCATCGGTGTCATCTTCTTCTACTTCGGCGATAATCCCGCATTTCCGCTCATTCACCAGACATCTTGGATTACACTTCTGCTGATGTTCCTGCTGGGTTGTACCATGATTCCGGCCTCCAAGTCGATGGATATCCGCGGATGGGAGGAGACTTACCCCGTGAACGGCCCGCAGTGGTCGCTTATGCTCGAATATTGCGCAAACATTCTTTATGCCACCGTCATTCGCCATTTCAACAAACTGGCACTGGGTATCTTCGTGGCTGCCTCGGCCATACTGACCATCGACCTTGGCATGAACCTTGACCTCTTCGGCTTCATCGGCGACAGTTATTCGGCCAATACCTTCATAGGTGGCTGGGGCATTGAAGGGAGACAACTCTATATAGGTATCACCCGCCTGTGCTATCCGTTCTTCTGCGGTCTGCTCATTTCCCGCATGGGTAAGTTTGTCACCGTAAGAGGCGGATTCTGGTGGTGTGCCTTGATAATCGCCATCGTTCTCTGCATGCCCCGCATAGGCGGAACAGCCCATGAGAATTTTTGGATGAACGGACTTTACGAAACCCTCTGCATCCTGATATTATTCCCATTGGTAGTAAGTATGGGCGCGGGTAGTCGCATCAGTGACCCCAAGAGCCAGAAAGTGTGTGAGTTACTGGGAAGAATCTCCTATCCGCTCTACATCACACACTATCCGCTCGTCTACATGCAGATGGCATGGGTAATCAATCACAAGGATGCACCACTTTCAATGCATATATTCATCAGCGTCTGTGTGTTCCTGCTTGCCATCGCCATGGCTTTCTCTGCAATGAGCCTCTATGACGAACCTGTCCGTGAATGGCTCAAGGAACGTATCTTAAAAAAGAAAAAAACGGTTGCTGCAAAAGTGAATTTAGAATAAACCGGAAAATCCTGTTTTAGATTAATGCATTTCGGGTCCGCCTTTCTTTACAGACTGGCGGACCCGAAATGCATTGCTGAGGGGCTGAGGAAATATCAGGATATTCTTTCCTCGTTCTGCCCTATTTCCAATTTTTATACTTATCTTTGCTGCAAAAGCTACGAAATCATGCAAGGACTGGTACCCTATACAATCAATGTAAACGGGAGGCTGATGGATTTATCGGACCCCCAAGTGATGGGCATTCTCAATGTTACGCCCGACTCTTTCTACGCGGCCAGCCGCCAGCAGACAGATGACGGAATATTAAGCCGGGTGAAGCAGATACTCGATGAAGGAGGCTCCATCATCGACATCGGTGCTTACTCTTCCCGACCGGGAGCTGAAGACGTTAGCCCCAAAGAAGAAACAGAAAGGCTCTCGCATGCTTTGGAACTCATCCGAAACGCCTATCCGGACATCGTCATCTCCATTGACACGTTCCGTGCAGATGTGGCAAGAACCTGCGTGGAGAATTTCCGGGCGGACATCATTAATGACATCTCGGCAGGCGAAATGGACGACAAGATGTTCGACACCATTGCCGACCTGAACGTGCCTTACATCATCATGCATATGAAGGGAACACCCCAAAACATGCAAGCAGCCCCCCACTATGACAACCTGATACAGGAAGTGTTCTACTACTTCTCCAAGAAAGTGCAACTGCTGCGCGACCGGGGTGTGAAGGATATCATTCTGGATCCCGGCTTCGGCTTCGGAAAGACCATCGAGCACAACTACGAACTGATGGACCATCTGCAGGACTTCCACATCTTCGAACTTCCCGTACTGGTAGGCATATCTCGAAAAAGCATGATATACAAACTCATTGGCGGAACACCCGAAAATTCACTCAACGGCACCACGGCACTGAATACCCTCTCACTGATGAAGGGGGCCAATATCCTGAGGGTGCACGACGTGAAGGAATGTGTGGAAACAGTGAAAATAGTAAAGAAAATGAAGGAGTGCACAGCACTCACTTCAAACAACAGACCCATAAACTTATAAGCGTATGTTCTTCGAATTCGGATTAAAGGATTTCATAGATATCCTGTTGGTAGCCCTGATGCTCTACTACATTTACAAACTGATGAAGGAATCGGGCTCCATCAACATCTTCATAGGCATTCTGGTGTTCATCGTCATCTGGCTGTTCGTATCTCAAGTATTGGAAATGCGCCTTTTGGGCTCCATCTTCGACAAGCTGGTCAGCGTAGGGGTACTAGCACTCATCGTTCTTTTTCAGGATGAAATACGTCATTTCCTACTCACCATCGGTACCCAGGGACAAGGCCGTGCAAGTAAATTCGTCCGCTTCATCACGGGAAGGAAAACCGAAGTCATCGAAAAAGCCGACATTATGCCAATCGTCCTGGCATGCATGAGCATGAGCAAGCAAAAGATAGGAGCGCTCATCATCATGGAAAAAGCCGTGCCTCTGAACGATATCATCCGTACCGGCGACGATATAGACGCCAACCTGAACCAACGGCTGATAGAAAATATTTTCTTCAAGAACAGTCCGCTCCATGACGGGGCCATGATCATACGCCACAAGAGAATAGCGGCTGCAGGATGCATCCTGCCCGTTTCACATGACTCGAACATACCTAAAGCTTTGGGCTTGCGCCACCGTGCCGCCATGGGCATTTCACAGGAAAGCGACGCCATTGCCATTATCGTATCGGAAGAGACGGGAGGCATTTCCGTGGCTTACCGCGGTGAATTTCATCTGCGCCTCTCGGCCGAAGAGTTGGAACAGTTCCTCACACAGGCCGATATCAATTAAGCATCAGGCTCATGTAGGGATGCTCCGGCTGAAGCAGTTCAAGAGTCAGTTCGGCAATAGTCACAGCTCTGTAGGTTTGCTCGGGAAGTTTCTCACGGGTGCATTTTCCATTCTGTACCGTATAGAATCCGAGATTATCCGGAATAGCTTCATCTTTAATCACCTCAATATATTTGCTCTGCTCGGGATATCGGGCGGCAAAAAGCTTCAGAACTTTCTCGGCCTGAAGGATGCGTGCCATACCCAAAGATATTTCGTCCTTCACGGCAGGTTTGTAACAAATGAGTTCGGGCAAGGCAAACAGACGGTTGGCTTCCGAAACGAGAGCCACCCTGGCTTCTTCAGAATCATAAAGTAATTCCTGTATCTGTGTAACCCCTCCCTGAGGATAGCAGAATGCCAATCCCGCAATTTTTCCGTTCTCCTTTGCCATAAGCAGACGACCTTTGGAGAGACGCAGATCGGCAATAACCACATGGAAATCTTCTTTGCTGTGCTGCATGCAGGCGGGGCGACGGAACATCCGTTCGTTGAAATAATCATAAATGTCATCCACATTCTCCTGCTGGGTGGCATCGACAACGGGAATATGCGGATTGCGCGGTGAAGTGACCCACTCCATACCCGATTCGGAAAAATAGAATACCACGCCATAGCCATAGCGATTGTAGTACCCCTTCAGCCATTCTTCGGCAGGAATGAGCGTACTGATGAGAGCGCCTTCCCTTGACATCTGCCTGTGGGCATCGGCCAAAAGGCGCGGCATGTAGCCCTGCTCACGAAAATCCGGATGAGTGCACACACCCGACACGTAGGATACCGGAATCTCGCATCCGAACAATGTCATGGAATAAGGAATGCGCTGCAAGGAAGCAACCACGCGGTCACCCTCCCACAAGGCCTGGTTACGGTCTTCCGTGAAGCGGCGACGGAAGTATAGTTCTACAAATTCTTCACTGTCCGAAAAACAATGGCGCCACAAGTCTCTGGTTTCTTCTTTACTGTCTCTCATGATTTAATCTCCGATTTAAGTTCGACACGACATTTTTCCAATAACACATAAGGATGGTAGGAAAGCTTTGCTTTGCGCAATCCTTCGATACCGAGATCTTCCTCACGGTTCATATAAATATATTGCTCCGGCAGATGGCGGGCAAATTCACAATTAATCATGGTGTAGGCTCCTTCAATGAAAGTAGAAGCTTTTTCTACACATACATCGAAGGTTTCTTCATTGATGGGAGCGCCATAGGTGAAAGCCACAATATTGCCGTCAACATGCAGGACTCCTCCTATCAGATCGAGTTCCGTCATGTGGTGCAAAGCTTCCGTCATGGATCTTCTCTCAGCCTCAAGGGCAACTTTTTCCTTGTCGTCGTTCACATTGTACCAGGCTGCTTCGAGCATCAGGCATTCGGGTACAAGTTCGGGAGTGAGCTCCTTGTATTCGTAGACGGGATTGTTACGTACAAAACGGTTCACGAAGTTGCGTTTGGGCTGAAACTTCTTCCCCGCCAAAGTAGCCAGGTCGGTACGGTGGTAGATGTAATCAAAATACTCCCGTTCGGGAGTGTAGATAAAAACATCAGGCATGGCATCATCCAAATCGGCACGCATGCCGGGACTCACTCCAAACATGTGGAAAGGATGACCCAAACTATGGGCATCTTCAATAATGGCTTCGATGACCTTTCTCAAATCGCCTTTTCCTACAGGCATCATGTAGGCAAGCTCTCCTTCATTCTTGTATCGGAGCAGAAGGAAGCCCTCATATTCGGCATATTCAGTTTCGTAGAAGAACCACCAACTGTAGAGATTGGCAAAAGATAAGTCGCAATTGCGACGACGACTGTTTAAGGTATATTTTTGTATGATGGATTTGGAATCCATTGTGAGCTTCTGAAATTCTATCATAAAAAGAGTTTTTTATTTGTTTGGGCGCAAAAATAGGAATAAAAAGACTACTATAAACCAGAGAATAAAGTTTTTATTTGTTAAATATACAAATAATCCCTTTTTTGCAATCTAGATATTGCAAAAATAACTACTTTTGTATCCCGTAAAAATAGTAGGAGCAGAAAAGCACTTTCGATAATAGATAATTAATATATAAAGGATTATGGACATCATTAATGAAATCATCGCGCGCGCTAAAGCAAGCAAGCAACGCATCGTGCTTCCGGAAGGAACGGAAGAACGTACTTTAAAAGCTGCAGACAGAGTTATTGCTGATGGAGTTGCTGACCTTATCATCATCGGTAAACCCGAAGAGATTAAGGCTTTAGCCCAGAAGCTTGGTTTAAAAAATATAGAGAAGGCAACAATTCTCGACCCGGATACAAATCCGAAGAAAGAACAGTATGCCGAATATCTTTGCGAACTTCGCAAGAAAAAAGGCATGACCATAGAGGAAGCTCGCAAATTGGTTCTGGATCCGCTGTATCTGGGATGCATGATCATCAAGAGTGGTGATGCTGACGGACAGTTGGCCGGTGCACGCAATACCACAGGTAACGTGCTTCGCCCAGCCTTGCAGATTATTAAAACGGTTCCGGGTATCACCTGCGTATCGGGTGCTATGCTGTTGATTTCAAAGAACAAGGAATATGGTGAGAATGGCGTTTTGGTCATCGGTGATGTGGCTGTTACTCCGGTTCCGGATGCAGACCAGTTGTCACAGATTGCAGTGTGCACTGCACGCACGGCACAGGCTGTAGCAGGATTCAAAGATCCCCGTGTTGCCATGTTGAGTTTCTCCACAAAAGGCTCTGCCAAACATGAAGTGGTAGATAAGGTGACAGAGGCGCTGGCAAAGGCTCAGGCTATGGCCCCGGACTTGAACATCGACGGTGAAATGCAGGCCGATGCAGCTTTGGTTCCCGCTATCGGTGAAAGCAAGGCTCCGGGTTCCAAGATTGCAGGACATGCCAATGTACTTGTATTCCCGAATCTGGAAGTAGGCAACATCAGCTACAAAATGGTAGAACGCCTGGGTAATGCCGAGGCTGTAGGTCCTGTCCTGCAGGGTATCGCACGTCCGGTGAACGATCTGTCACGCGGTTGTTGTGTGGAAGACATCTACAGAATGATTGCCATCACTTGCAACGAAGCCATCGCACTTAAAAAACAAGAAGGAAAATAATTATGAAGATATTAGTATTAAACTGCGGAAGCTCATCCATCAAATACAAATTGTTTGAGATGAAGACCAAACAGGTCCTTGCCCAAGGCGGCATAGAGAAAATAGGCTTGAAGGATTCTTTCCTGAAATTGACTTTGCCCAACGGTGAAAAGAAGATTCTGGAAAAGGATATCCCGGAACATACCCGGGGCGTGGAATTCATTTTCAGCGTACTGACCGATCCTCAATACGGGGCATTGAAGTCACTGAATGAGCTGGACGCTGTAGGTCACCGCATGGTACACGGAGGAGAAAGATTCAACCAATCCGTCATCCTGGACAAGGAAATACTGAATGCTTTCACTGCCTGCAACGACCTGGCTCCGCTTCATAACCCGGCCAACCTGAAAGGAGTGAATGCCGTAAGTGCACTGTTGCCTAACTTGCCACAAGTGGGAGTATTCGACACAGCTTTCCATCAGACTATGCCCGACTATGCATATATGTACGCCATTCCTCACGAACTTTATGAGAAATACGGTGTACGCCGCTACGGTTTCCACGGAACATCACACCGCTACGTTTCACAACGTGTTTGTGATTTTCTGGGAGTGAATCCTGTGGGCAAGAAAATAATTACCTGCCACATCGGCAATGGCGGTTCCATTGCAGCTATCAAGGATGGCAAATGTATGGATACAAGTATGGGGCTTACTCCATTGGAAGGATTAATGATGGGAACCCGTTCGGGCGACATCGACGCCGGTGCAGTTACTTTCATCATGGAAAAAGAAGGTCTGAACCCAACAGGAGTATCCAACCTGCTGAACAAGAAGTCCGGTGTACTGGGAGTTACCGGTATTTCATCGGATATGCGTGAGATTGAAGCAGCTGTAAAAGCAGGAAACAAAAAAGCCATTCTGGCCGAATCCATGTACTTCTACCGCATCCGGAAATACATCGGTGCGTATGCTGCCGCTCTGGGTGGTGTGGACATCATTGTGTTTACGGGAGGCGTAGGCGAGAACCAATACCAATGCCGTGCAGAAGCTTGTAAAGGACTGGACTTCATGGGCGTGACGCTGGATGAAGAAAAAAACGAGAAAATCCGCGGAGAAGAAGCTGTCATTTCCGTTGCCGATTCAAGAGTAACGGTATGCGTCATCCCAACTGATGAGGAACTCATGATAGCAAGTGATACTCTTCATCTTCTGCAGAACAAATAAAAAATCTCCCTATATTTAGATGAAGGCTTGGAGGACAACCGTCTGCAAGCCTTCGTCTTTTTTTTGACACATGTTCCTGGAAGTCACTCTTCGGGAACCATATAGAAACAACAGAATGATTCGAAATTCTTTTTACTTGTTTATTCTATGTACTCTGTTTTTATCGCCTTTCCGACTTCATGCTCAGGTGCATTTCGAAACAAAGACATACGAACTGGGTGATACCATAGGCTCTTTTGCCGTGGATACCACAAGTAGCGGAAGACATCTGCTCCGGGCATTTACCTTTCACTCGAAAAAGGACGGCAAAGGATACAAAAAATCCGCCGAAATGATTTTCTACGATCTCGACAAGAACAAGGAATTATGGAGGATGCCTTATTCCTATAATGATTGGAGTTCCATGCTCTTCAATCCTATGGGCATCATTAAATATAACGGAGACCTAATCACAATGCTCAATTTTGATGACGGGACCCCGTTATGGTCGAAAACCGGTTTGCTGCGGATACAGGACAACCGGAACAAGCAGATTCTATGGTACAAAAATTCCTTCTGGAAAAATCAGGAAACGATAGAAGCTCATGACGCCAAAACAGGTGAAAAGAAATGGGAAACCAGCATGGCACAAGGGTGGTCGTCCGATAACAGTTTCTACCTGAACGATTCCATTCTATGCGTCCGCGCCCGCGGACTCAACGGATGGAACATCTATCTAGTCAACCTGCACAATGGGGAAAAACGCCAATATAATACCGGATTCAATAGTATCAAGACAACGATGCATTCAAATCTCATACAATGCGATTCCTGTTTCTATATGGCAACCAAAAGCAAACTGTTCTGTCTGAACGACACGCTCGGGGAGATATGGTACTGCAAACTTCCCAAAGATGCAATGTCCGATTCAAAGATATACGCGGATTCCACACGGATCATCATGATAAATTACGGCGTCAGTGCCAACTACATGAGTATGAAGAAAAACTGGGAGAACCAATCGTTCGGCTATCCTTTCCTTGCCGGATTCGACCGCAAGAATGGTTCACAACTGTTCTTCAAGCAAGTGGCGGAAGCCAAGACCCAGATGCGCGCCAATTACAGCATTGACAATATTGAGTACATGATGTTCGATAACCAGCTAGCTTATTGCGAACTGAACGATACAGCACAGATACATACCGTTTCGTGGGATATGGAAAAAAATGGCAAGCTGAAAGGCTTGTTGGGAGGGAAGCTTTATTTTGGCAATGCCGACAACACGATTTTTCGTGCCGTTCAAAGTGATGTATACCGACAGTTTGTCTATACTGATAAGAACATGATTTATGAAGTGGACAAGAACTTCGGAATAGGAGGAGAACATCACTTTGCTTCCTGTTTTTTCCCCGACGGACAATATAATGGTATCACACTGATAGCCTCCAGTTCGTTCAACGGGATATATGTGATCGACTCTCTCGGGACACAGGTAGGACTCGTTAAAGATGTCCTGAAATACACACGGCAAGTGGGAAACAGAATCTATACTCTTTCCACGGACGGGACAAAACTCGTTGAGATAAAGCTCCGATAAAGAATTTTATAACCGGGTCTCCCCTTCTATATAGTTTTCAAGGAAGATGTGTTCCCCGTCGAATACGGCATAGGAGAACAGATTGATCCAGTCTCCCAGAATCATCATCCGCGCATCGGATGTCAGTTGAAGGTCAAGTTCGATGTGGCGGTGCCCGTAGATGAAATAATTCACGCTGGGATGAGACTTGAGGTATTCCTTTGTGTAAAGTACCAGATATTCCTTGTCTTCACCCAGATATTCGGGTTCTTTCCCGTTTACCCTCTTCATGCGGCTATGTTTTGCCCAGGACAAGCCTAGTTCCACGCTCCAACGGGGATGCAGAGCTGAAAAAGCCTTCTGCAGAATCTTGCTGTGGAACATGCCACGGAGAAATTTGTAGTTCACATCGGGATCACCCAGACCGTCACCGTGGGCAAGATAGAATATCTTTCCATAAATTTCACATGTGAGAGGTTCCCGATGGATAATCATGCCACATTCTTTCTCGAAATAATCCTGACACCAGATGTCATGGTTGCCAATGAAGAAATGCACTTCCACTCCCCGGTCGGTGAGTTCCGATATTTTGCCGAGAAAACGAGTATATCCTTTCGGCACAACGAGTTTGAACTCGTACCAGTAGTCGAACATATCGCCCAACAGATACACGGCATCGGCCTTGTCCTTGATTTCATCAAGAAAATTGACCAAACGACGCTCATGGGTGCGTCCATGTTCAATAGCACGGGAGCCCAGATGAGCATCCGAAAGAAAATAAACATTTTTCATGGCTATCGGTATTTGATTGTTTCTTACATATATCCTAATTCCAGTTTGGCTTCCTCACTCATCATATCCTTATCCCACTCGGGTTCGAAAACCAGATTGACGGTTGCAGTAGTCACACCTTCCACGGATTCCAGCTTCTGCCTTACATCCTCCATGATAAAATCCGCAGCAGGGCAACTGGGTGCTGTCAGAGTCATGTCGACAACGGCCTCTCCCCCCTCCTGCACATCAATCTTGTAGATGAGTCCCAGATTGTATATGTCCACAGGAATTTCGGGATCATAGACCGTTTTCAACATTCTGACGATACCTTCTTCTATATTCAATTTCTTTTCTGAATCCATATTATATTTAATTATACCGCAAAAATAACAACTTTCTGAGTATTTTAGCGATATTTGCCTTACAAAAGAATTTCCTTATGGTGAAAAATCTTGTTAAAAATGACAAAGGGGGGAAAAACAAGGTCATCCTCCGCAAGTACGAGAACTATTTACGACTGGAAAAGTCGCTTTCGGAAAATACGGTGGAAGCCTATTTTAAAGACCTTGACAAGCTGCTGCTTTACCTATCGACGGAGAATATCGATATACTGAATGTCCGTCAGAACGACCTGCATCACTTTCTGGCCGGATTGCGAGATATCGGCATACATCCCCGTTCACAAGCCAGGATACTTTCGGGAATCCGCTCTTTCTACGACTTTCTTCTGATGGATGACTATATTAAAACGGATCCCACGGAATTACTCCAATCACCCAAAATCGGGTTAAGGTTGCCCGAAGTGCTCACTCTGGATGAAATTGATGCCATTATCGGTTCCGTAGATCGGGGAAAGACGGAAGGGCAACGAGACAGAGCCATCCTTGAAACACTCTATAGCTGTGGCCTTCGAGTAAGCGAACTGTGCAATCTGAAGCTTTCCAATCTTTATCTGGATGAAGAATTCATCAAAGTGGTGGGAAAAGGAAACAAGGAACGGCTGGTTCCCATCTCCCAAAGAGCCATACATGAAATAGAACTCTACATTCCCGACCGTAACCAAATTGACATCAAGCCCGGATATGAAGACTTCGTGTTCATCAGCGCTCTGAGGAAAAAGCCTCTGTCGCGCATCATGGTTTTCCACATAGTAAAGGAACAAGTAAAACAAGCCGGCATAAAAAAGATTGTGAGTCCCCATACATTCCGTCACTCCTTTGCAACACATCTGCTGGAAGGCGGAGCCGATCTTCATGCCATACAATGCATGCTGGGTCATGAAGACATTTCGACCACAGAAATATATACCCACATAGACCGTGAAATGTTAAGAAGTGAAATTATAGAGCACCACCCCCGTAATATCCGTTACAGGGAAGAACACGGCTTTTGATTTTAACATTTGGTCCTAAATAATTATCTAAAATAAATATAAAAATATAGTAATAGCCCTTATCTTGCAGATTATTTTCTATCTTTGCACTAAAGTAAAATTCAAAACATATAATTTTAATATACCAAATTAATTATGGCTAAAAAATTTTATTTGCCGCTTTTAATGCTGGCTGTTTTAATGATGACATCTTGTAGCAGCAAGATGGGTGCGCTCAAATCTAGTTATTTTACTACTACACCTGAAGTACTTGAGGCTGTAGGCGGTAAAGTACCCGTTACCATTAACGGACAATTTCCTGAGAAATTCTTCAAGAAGAATGTTACTTTGACTGTTACTCCTGTTCTGAAATGGGATGGAGGACAAGTTGAAGGCGAACCTGCTATTTTCCAAGGAGAGAAAGTAGAAGGCAACTACAAGACCATCAACTACAAAAATGGTGGAAACTTCGTAATGCGTTCTAATTTCAATTATCAGCCTGAAATGGAAAAATCAGAGTTGTACTTGAATTTCAAGGTTCAGAAGAAAGGCAAGACTTATGATTTGCCTCCAGTAAAAATCGCCGACGGCGTTATCTCTACCTCTGAATTGGTAAAGAACACATTGTCAAGTGCTAACACTACAACTGCAGAAGACGCTTACCAGCGTATCATCAAGCAGAAGAAGGAAGCTAACATCATGTTCTTGATCCAACAGGCAAACTTGCGTCAGAAAGAGTTGAAATCAGCAGGAATGAAAGATTTCAACAATACCGTTAAGGACGTTAAGAATGACACGAAAGGCAAAGCTTTCGAAAACGTAGAAATCTCTGCTTATGCATCTCCTGATGGCGGTGTTTCATTGAATGACAAGTTGGCTAACAAACGTGAAAACAACACCACCGACTTCCTGAAGAAACAACTGAAGAAAGAGAAAGTGAACACGAATGTTGACAGCAAATACACTGCACAAGACTGGGAAGGTTTCCAGGAATTGGTATCCAAATCAGACATTCAGGACAAGGACTTGATCCTTCGCGTTCTTTCCATGTATCAGGATCCTGAAAAGAGAGAGACTGAAATCCATAACATCTCTGCAGCATTCAGAGACCTTGCCGATGACATTCTTCCTCAACTCCGTCGTTCACGCCTGACTTTGAACTATCAGTTAATCGGACGTTCTGACGAGGAAATCAACGAAACCCTGAAGAGTGATCCGAAGGCTTTGAACGTAGAAGAACTTCTTTACTCTGCTACATTGACCAACAATGACAGCGAAAAGAAAGACATCTATACCAAAGCTACCGAGTACTTCCCACAGGATTTCCGTGCTTATAACAACTTAGGTGAACTTGCTTACCGCCAGGGTAACTACAGTGATGCAGCCAACTACTACAAGAAAGCTGCCGACCTGAATCCTAACTCTGCTGAGGCAAATACCAATATGGGTCTTCTTTCTTTGATCAATGGTGATAAAGACGCTGCTGCAACTTACCTTGCAAAGGGTACCGGAGCAAAGACTTTGAACGAAGCATTGGGTAACCTGTATGTAGCTCAAGGACAATATGACCGCGCCGTTAATTCATTCGGTGATACAGCATCCAACAGTGCTGCTTTGGCTCAGATCCTTTCCAAGAACTACTCTGCAGCTTCAACTACATTGAGCAATATCAAGAATGCTGATGCTTACACCAGCTACTTGAAGGCTATCGTAGGTGCAAGAACCAATGATGCTTCCGCTGTAGTCAACAACTTGAAAGAGGCTATCGGCAAGAACTCAACATTGGCCAAGAGAGCTGCCAAGGATTTGGAATTCGTAAAATACTTCACAAGTTCTGATTTCCAAAGCTTGGTAAAATAATGAAATGAAAAATTGCTTCATCTTACTTGTTACTATAATCACCATGGCACTCTGCTCTTGCGGAGGCCATGGTGATTCTTTTCGTCTTAACGGGGAGCTGAAAGGATTCCAAGACAACAGTATCTATATTTACAGCGAAAGCGAAAGGCATCCGCAAATCGATACTGTATCCGTCAGTGAAGGCAGATTCATCTATGAAATCAATGTAGACACGGTGGTGCCTCTCACCCTTCTCCTGAACAACGGGAAAGATGATTTCGTGATTTTCGCCGACAAAGGGTATCAAGTGACTCTGACAGGCAACCCGTCAATTCCATCATCACTTAAAGTAAGCGGAGGAAAGCTCAATGACGAAATGAACACGTTTCGTGCACAGGTTTCTTCTCTGAAAGATGACACTGCAATAAAAAATGCTGCCGAAGCTTACATCAAAAGCCACCCGACATCCGACATCAGTGTCTATCTCCTGAACAAATACTTCATACAACAAGGTGAGGACAAAAATAAAATCCAGTCGCTCATAGCCGGACTGAACGGAAGACTGCAGGACGGATACATCACCCAGCCGGTTCTGGATCAGCTCAGCATGGAAAAAAGCAGCGAAGTGGACGCCAATGCCCCAACCTTCTTCTTTCAAAGACCCGGGGAAGCACCCGTGAGCAACTATGACTTCAACAACAAGATTCTGCTGATACAGTTCTGGGCAAGCTGGGACGCCAAAAGCATCAGCATGATGAAAACAGGAGTGGAACTTGGCAAACAATACGGAAGCAACAAGCTGGCCGTGCTGAACGTTTCGCTCGACCTTGACAAAACGGCCTGGAAACGCGAGATTGCCGGTGATTCACTCAGTATGAGGAAGAACGTATGCGACTTCAACGGCTGGGAAGGAAGCATGGTGAAATCATACGGAATAAGTAAAATTCCATCCAACGTTTTGGTCAACGACAAACAAAAAATTGTAGGCAGAGACCTGTTCGGCAAAGAGTTGACCGACAGATTGTCCGCACTAACCGCATCCATCCACTAATACAGACACTTATGCTTGTAAAGACATTCGGAGCCGCCCTGCAAGGCATAGAGGCCACCCTTGTTACCATCGAAGTCAACTCTTCGAGGGGAATCAAATTCTTCCTTGTCGGTCTCCCCGACTCAGCTGTAAAGGAGAGTCACGAACGCATCATTTCCGCCCTTCAAGTGAACGGCTACAAATTCCCGACTTCACAGATTGTGGTGAACATGGCTCCGGCCGACATTCGCAAAGAGGGATCGGCATATGATTTGCCCCTTGCCATCGGAATTATGGCTTCGGCAAAAATGGTTTCGGATGAAAAAATCGCACGCTACGTTGTAATGGGGGAATTGGGTCTGGATGGCAGTCTCGAATCAATCAAAGGAGCCTTGCCCATAGCCATCATGGCACGTGCCCAAGGATTTGAAGGACTCATCCTGCCGAAACAAAACGCACGCGAAGCGGCTGTAGTGAACAAGTTGAAAGTGTACGGAGCAGACAACCTCAAAGAGGTCATCGAGTTTTTCAATGGTGAGAAAACTCTGGAACAAACCATTGTGAACACACGCGAGGAATTCTATGCACAGCAGGAGAGTTTCGAGTTTGATTTTGCCGACGTGAAGGGACAGGAAGATGTGAAACGCGCTCTGGAAGTTGCTGCCGCCGGCGGACACAACCTCATTATGATAGGTGCACCGGGAAGCGGAAAATCCATGATGGCAAAGCGACTGCCTTCCATCCTGCCACCTCTGTCATTGGGCGAAAGTCTCGAAACCACACAGATACATTCCGTAGCCGGCAAGCTGGGAAAGGAATCTTCTCTGATAGCACAACGCCCCTTCCGATGCCCGCACCACACCATTTCGAGTATCGCGCTGGTGGGCGGGGGTGCCAATCCGCAACCGGGAGAAATCAGTCTGGCACATAACGGGATTCTCTATGCCGACGAGCTGCCGGAATTCAACAGACAATCATTGGAAGTTCTTCGCCAACCTTTGGAAGACCGTAAGATAACCATCAGCCGGGCAAGATACACAGTGGAATATCCGGCTTCGTTCATGTTCATAGCGTCGATGAATCCCTGCCCTTGCGGATATTTTAACCACCCTACCAGAGCATGCGTATGCAGTCCGGGGCAAGTACAACATTACCTGAACAAAGTGTCGGGCCCTTTGATGGACAGAATCGACATTCAGGTGGAAATCGTGCCCGTCTCGTTTGATGACATTGCCAAGAAAGAGAAGAGCGAGAGCAGCGCCGAAATCCGGAATCGTGTAATAAAAGCCCGCAAAATACAAGAAGAACGGTTTGCCAAAGTCCCCGGCGTTTACTGTAACGCGCAAATGTCATCAAGGCTGCTTAACAAGTATGCACAGATGGACGATGCCTGCCTGAACCTGCTTCGCAATGCCATGCAGAAACTGAACCTCTCTGCCAGAGCGTATGACAGGATATTGAAGGTATCCAGAACCATTGCCGACCTGGAAGGCTGCGAACACATACAATCCCCGCACATAGCCGAAGCCATCCGCTACAGGAATCTGGATAGAGAAAACTGGGCCAGCTGAAAGAAGAGCATAATAGTGTCTTACCTTCAAAAAAAACGTAACCGGCGAAGGCAAAAGACATAACCGGTGGAAAAAAATTATAAACAACCGAGGTGAAACCACTAGTTTCGTTTTTCTCAATATGGTAAACCACCTGCAAATAGATATGCTTTTGGGTCATGATACATGGTATATCTTGTATGGATTCCGGAAAGGGGTCAGTTGCACTGGCTAACTACGGCAATTAACATAGTTAATCTCGTAAAGTACGACAGCCAACTTCGGAGGTTACAACAGCCAACTTCGCCCATTTGCTTCCATTACAAAAAGTTTGCCCTGAGTAGCCTGCACCGGGAGAAGCTGATTTTCAAGAAAAACGGGTGCAGGGACGCTTTTCCTCGTCCTGTCAGCGGAACAGGCTGTAAAACAATTCTTTGTAGTGACGGGGTATTCGGGGTAAACTTTTTATAATCTGAGACTGCCACAACGAGCCTCCCACGCCACAAAGATGAGGGTGGTCTTGACTTTTTCTCATCACACTGACAAATAAATCGAAATTTATATCTAAATTTGCATCACAATTATATCGAAAAGAAAAAAATCAAAATAAAGATGGAAAAGAAATTCAAACGAACAACCGTCACTTCCGCTTTGCCTTATGCAAACGGTCCCGTCCATATCGGTCACCTGGCCGGAGTGTATGTCCCGGCCGACATTTACGTACGTTATCTCCGCCTGAAGAAAGAGGATGTCCTCTTTATCGGAGGGTCCGACGAACACGGAGTGCCCATCACCATCCGCGCCAGAAAGGAAGGAGTCACCCCTCAGGATATTGTGGACCGCTACCACGAACTCATCAAGAAATCCTTCGAGGAATTCGGCATTTCCTTCGATATCTACTCGCGCACCACTTCGAAAGTGCACGAACAGGTGGCTTCGGATTTCTTCAAGACTCTCTATGACAAAGGCGATTTCATAGAGAACACCTCCAAGCAATACTATGACGAGGAAGCAAAGACCTTCCTTGCCGACAGATACATCACCGGCGAATGCCCTCACTGCCATGCACAGGGTGCCTACGGCGACCAATGCGAAAAGTGTGGTACAGCCCTTTCACCTACGGAACTGATTAATCCGCAAAGCGCCATCAGCGGCAGCAAGCCTGTTCTGAAAGAAACCAAGCACTGGTATCTTCCTCTCGACAAATACGAGGGATGGCTCCGTGAGTGGATTCTGGAAGGCCACAAGGAATGGCGCCCCAATGTGTACGGACAGTGTAAGAGCTGGCTCGACATGGGTTTGAAGCCTAGAGCTGTGACCCGCGACCTGGACTGGGGAATCCCCGTTCCACTGAAAGAAGCAGAGGGAAAAGTGCTCTACGTGTGGTTCGACGCCCCCATAGGATATATATCCAACACCAAAGAACTTCTGCCCGACTCTTGGGAGAAGTGGTGGAAAGACCCTGAGACACGCCTCATCCACTTCATCGGAAAAGATAACATCGTGTTCCACTGCATCGTGTTCCCCGCCATGCTGAAAGCCGAAGGAAGCTACATCTTGCCAGACAACGTACCGAGCAACGAGTTCCTGAATCTGGAAGGCGACAAGATTTCCACCTCACGCAACTGGGCGGTATGGTTGAATGAATATCTGGTGGACTTCCCCGGCAAACAGGATGTGCTCCGCTATGTGCTCACGGCCAATGCTCCGGAAACCAAAGACAATGACTTTACATGGAAGGACTTCCAGGCACGCAATAACAACGAACTGGTTGCCATCTACGGCAACTTCGTGAACCGCGCTCTGGTCCTTACACAGAAATATTTCGACGGAAAAGTTCCCGCCCAAGGCGAACTGACCGACTACGACAAGGAAACCCTGAAGGATTTCGTGGACGTGAAACAGGAAGTGGAAAAGCTTCTGGACAACTTCAAGTTCCGCGACGCACAGAAAGAAGCCATGAACCTGGCACGCATCGGCAACAAATATCTGGCCGACACCGAGCCTTGGAAACTCTGCAAAACGGATATGGAAAGAGTGAAGACCATCCTCTACATCTCCCTGCAGCTGGTGGGCAATCTGGCCATCGCCTTCGAACCGTTCCTGCCGTTCAGCTCGAAGAAACTCCGCAAGATGATCAATCTGGAGAATGTGGAATGGGACGAACTCGGAAGTACCTCTCTGCTGCCTGAAGGACACGTGCTAGGCACTCCGGAACTGCTGTTCGAAAAGATTGAAGACGATGTGATTCAGGCTCAGGTGCAGAAACTTCTCGACACGAAGAAAGCCAACGAGGCTGCCAGCTACAAGGCAAACCCCATTCGCGAGGCCATTCAGTATGATGATTTCGCCAAGCTGGACATTCGTGTGGGTACCATTCTGGAATGCACCAAAGTGCCCAAAGCCGACAAACTGCTGCAATTCAAGATTGCCGACGGACTGGAGAACCGCACCATCGTGAGCGGTATCGCCCAACACTACAAGCCTGAAGAACTTGTGGGCAAACAGATTTGCTTCGTGGCCAATCTGGCTCCAAGAAAGCTGAAAGGCATCGTATCGGAAGGAATGATTCTATCGGCAGAGAACTTCGACGGAGGACTGTCGGTCATCACCCCGCAAAAGGAAGTCAAACCAGGAAGCGAGGTGAAATGAAACAGCTTCTGCTTTACAACGTAAATGGAAAAAAGGAAGAGCAGATACTGAATCTCTGCTCTTCTTTGCATATAGCCCCCAGGAAGGTGGAAACCGTGGAGTTTCTGGAATCTCTCGGGGCCTTGCTGAGGGTGAAAGGCATGACCCGGCTGGACATCCCGTTCGGCGGTTTCCCTTTCACGGACGAAATGCTGGTGTTCCACGACTTGAAGGACAAGGAACTGGACAGCTTTCTGGAGAAATACCGCACACGGGGCATCGAAAAGATTGCCCTGAAAGCGCAAACTACCCTGCACAACATCGGATGGAACTCGATGAAGCTCCATGACGAGCTGACGCAGGAAAACAAAGCCATGTCACAATACTAAAAGAACAAGAACCGGATGACAAAGACGCAGAGCTTGAAAGAAAAGACCGCCAAAGGATTGATGTGGGGAGGACTCAACAATGGAATCCAACAAGTACTCAATCTGGTGTTCGGGATTTTTCTTGCCCGTCTGCTCTCTCCCCACGACTACGGAATGGTGGGCATGCTCGCCATCTTCTCGGCCATGGCAAGCGCACTGCAGGAAAGCGGATTCACCATGGCGCTGGCCAACAAAAAGACGGTGGAAAGCAAGGACTACAACGCTGTGTTCTGGTTCAGTACCCTCACGGGACTGGCCATCTACATCGTCCTCTTCATCTGTGCCCCGCTGATAGCCGACTTCTACCAACAACCGGAACTGGTGTGGCTCTCGCGATACGTGTTTCTGGGGTTCCTGCTCTCGAGCACCGGCATCGCGCATAATGCGGTGATATACCGGAACCTGCTCATCAAGCAAAAAGCCATCGCGCAGATGACGGCATTGGTAATCTCGGGCATTGCCGGAGTGACGATGGCCTTCAACGGGATGGCCTACTGGGGCATCGCTACCCAAAGCATCCTCTACGTGGGTGTGGCCAACGGCCTCTACTGGAGGTTCTCAAGATGGTCGCCCACGCTGCACATCGACTTCACTCCGCTCAGGGGGATGTTCGTGTTCAGCAGCAAACTCCTGCTGACGAACCTCTTCAACGTGGCCAACAACAACATCTTCTCCGTACTTCTGGGCCGTTTCTACTCAACTGCCGAGGTTGGTTTCTACACGCAGGCAAGCAAATGGCACCTCATGGGGTACTCCACCATCAACAACACCATCAACGGCATCTCGCAACCCATTCTGGCGCGAGTGTCCGAGGACCGCGAACGCCAGCTTAGAATCTTCCGGAAGATGCTGCGCTTCACTGCCTTCCTGGCCTTTCCCGCCATGTTCGGCCTGGCACTGGTAGCAAGGGAACTCATCGTCATCACCATCACCGAAAAGTGGCTGCCATGTGTAATCATTCTGCAGATACTGTGCATTTGGGGCGCGTTCTACCCCATCAACTCACTATACTCATACCTGCTCATCAGCAAAGGAAAATCGAATGTGTACATGTGGAATACCATCGGACTGGGACTGCTGCAAGTGCTCACCATGATTATCTGTTGCCACTTGGGCATTATCGTCATGCTGCTGCTATATGTGAGCATCAACATAGCCTGGCTGGGGTTGTGGCACTACTTCGTGCAAAGGGAAATAGGACTGACATGGTGGCAAAGTTTCACGGACATCGCCCCCTTCACACTGGCTGCCCTCGTCACCATCGGACTGACGTGGTGGATCACCCTGCCCATAGAAAGCCCCGCGCTGATGATGACGGCAAAAATTCTGATTGCCGCCTCTATCTACTGCATTATCATGATTATTTTTAAGGTGCAGGTGTTCAAGGACACGGTGGAATATCTGCGTAAAATCCTGCCTATAAACTCTTGAGGAACTCGCGTGCCACGGCTCCGCGGCGGACGATGTCGAGCGGAAGCACATCCTTCAGTTTCTCGGGTGCGCAATCGATAGCCGCATCCTCGGGATACTTCAGTTTCATGAGAAAGACGCTGGGTCCGCACGTGATGCTGCCGATGAAGGAAGAAGCATCCATGAGAATCTGAACCGAAACGAGCAATTTCGTGATGTTCCGCCGTTTGAAATCGGGGTCTTTCGCGACGAACTGCTTATGGTCATACCCCCGTTCATCAGGTTGGCAGAGAGTGAGCCAGTGGTGGTCGGGTGCTTCGGTTTGGAGGGCCTCGAAGTTGCGGTAATCATCCGTGAGCAGGAACACGCACTGCTCGGACTGCCGGCGAATAGGGTCGAGATAGAGGTCGTGAGAAACCAGTTCTGTCTCCGTAATCTTGTCCCCGCCCCGAATCTGGCATCCCACGTATTGCTGCGGCAGCGACAACTGCGACATAGCCTCGCGATAAGCCTTTTCAGTATCGGCATTGAATCTCCAAATCATGAGTGACAATTCGCGGAAAGCCTGCAGATAGTCCCCTTCGAAGCCCAGTTCGGGAAAGGAGAAACGCTTGCGATGATCGAAGCTTATATCCTGAGTGAGATAAGTTTTCCGGCTGAAGCGTGCTGCGCAATGTCCCTTGGCCAGCACGTCCAGCAAGAGATACTTGCACTTCCAAACCACGAATGACGGTGAACGTTTCTGCCATGCAGCGCGGAGCACGGTACCCCAGTCCGGTACGCGATGAAAATTGAACCGATGATGAAACCAGTTATGTTCATCCTCGCAGAACGGCATAAAAAACTCGTTCCACCCCGTACCTGTCCCGAAATTCGCATCCTCGGAATACAATTTGAAGCACAAGTGTCGGTCCAGACAATAAATCATGGCGTTGACCATATAAGTAAACTCCGTAAAAAAACCCGCATTATATCCCAAGTGAAAAACGAGACACTCCCGGTAAGTCCCGTTCAGTGCCGCGTATTGTTTAGCATCCATACTTCCTTATTTTATCGTCGGCAAAATTACGCCCCACCCGCGAGATATGCAAGAAAAGGATGGAAAAAGTGGCACTTCCAGGACTATTTTCAGGAGAGGGGTAAAGAAAGTGACACTTCTTGGACCATTTTCAAGAAATAGATGAAGAAAGTGGCACTTCTTGGGCTTTTTTCAGAAAAGGGCTAGAGAAAGTGGCACTTCCAGGGCCATTTTTAGGAAAAAGGATAGAAAAAGTAACACTTCTAGGCTCATTTTTTGGAAAGGGATCGAAAAAGCAGCACTTCCAGGACCATTTTTCGGAAAGGGATAGAAAAAGTAACACTTCTAGGCCCATTTTCAAAAAAAGGATAGAATACCCCCCAATTACCACCCTCCCCAACCAAAAGCGAGCGCAGCAAAGCTACTTCCCTGCCATCCCCCCCTAAGTTTTGTTTGAGGAGATTTCTCAACATTTGAGTGGAGAAGCGTCTCGGAATGCAGATTGGTTTTCCGTCAAGAACTTTACCTCGTTCAAGCGAAGCGCGTTTGGTAAAGTTCAGGAAAACCGAGCTGCATTCAGCTTCGGAGCGACAGTTGAGAAAGCACCTCAAACAAAACGTCCCCCTCCCTTTGCCATCTCATCAAAAACCGTTACATTTGCTTATCAAAAGGAAAAGTATGAGAAAAAACATTGCAATCATCCTTGCAGGAGGTATTGGAAGCCGTCTCGGTCTCTCCACCCCCAAGCAATTCTTCAAGGTGGCCGGCAAGATGGTCGTCGAGCACACCATCGACGTCTTCGAAAAGAACCCCCACATCCAAGAGATAGCCATCGTGTCCAATCCCTTCTACATCTCCGAATTCGAAAACATGATCCTGCGCAACGGATGGCAGAAAGTCAAGAAAGTACTCCAAGGCGGCAAAGAGCGCTACGACTCCAGCCTCTCCGCCATCCGCGCCTACGAGACCGACGACGTGAACCTCATCTTCCATGATGCCGTACGTCCCCTTGTCTCCCAGCGCATTATCGACGACGTGGCCACCGCCCTCCTTCAGTACGACGCCATCGACGTGGCCCTCCCCTCCGCCGACACCATCATCCAGGTGGAAGGCGATTTCATCCAGGCCATCCCCGACCGTTCCCGTCTGAAACGAGGCCAGACCCCTCAAGCTTTCCACATACAAACCATTCGCCAGGCCTACGACATCGCCCTGAAAGACCCCGCTTTCAAAGCCACCGACGACTGCGGCGTGGTAAAGAAATACCTTC
The DNA here is from genome assembly GCA_036804505.1 of Bacteroidaceae bacterium. Lineage (GTDB taxonomy): Bacteria > Bacteroidota > Bacteroidia > Bacteroidales > Bacteroidaceae > Phocaeicola_A. The sequence continues at coordinate 67,921 of DAIRSI010000008.1, read as the reverse complement.
CCCAGGTACCCATCTATGTGGTAGCCGGCGAAGAAAGCAACATGAAGCTCACCTACAAAGAAGACACCTACCTGCTCGACAAATTCTTCCAGCTCCGCAAGAGTCAGGTCGATAACATCGCCCTGCGCACGGAGCAGCTGCGCGACAAAGTAGCCGTCATCTTCGGAGGCACCTACGGCATCGGCCTATGCACCGCCCGTCTGCTCGAGCAGAACGGCTGCCGCGTGCACACGTTCTCCCGCCACAACCATGTGGACGTGACCCTCCGCGAACAAGTGAAGCAAGCCCTGGAACAAGTGGCAAGCGAGGAACACCGCATAGACTATATCATCAACACCGCCGGGGTACTCAACAAGGAACCCCTCCTGAGCACCCCCTACGACACCATCTGCCAGGCCGTCGCCACCAACTATATGGGCACCGTCCACGTAGCCCTCGAGTCCTTCGAGTACCTGAAGCAAACCCGCGGCAAACTCATCTTCTTCACCTCCAGCAGCTACACCCGCGGCCGCGCCTTCTACAGCATCTACTCCTCCACGAAAGCCGCCATCGTGAACTTCGTGCAAGCCATCGCCCAGGAGTGGGACTCTTTCGGCATCGGCATCAACTGCATCAACCCCGAGCGTACGAAGACTCCCATGCGCGTGAAGAACTTCGGAGTGGAACCCGATGACTCCCTCCTCATGCCCGAGAGGGTGGCCGAAGCCACCGTGCGCACGCTCCTCTCCGACTTCACCGGACAAGTAATCGATGTGAAACGTAAACCCAAAGACGATGAATAACCCCTACCTCAGCCAATACCTCAAAGCCAATCTCCGCACCTGTCAGCTCAAGCAGCTCGACATCCTCACGGAGATAGACCGCATCTGCCGCAAGTACGACATCGACTACTGGCTCGACGGCGGCTCCCTTCTGGGTGCCATCCGCCACGGCGGCTTCATCCCCTGGGACGATGACATCGACATCGCCATGCCTCTGGCCGACCAACAGAAATTCTGTCGCATAGCTCCCTCGGAACTGCCCGAACACCTCTTCCTGCAGACCCCCGAAAGCGACCCCCACAGCAAGGAGCCCATCATCAAGGTGCGCGACCTCAACTCGTTCTACGTGGAACCCAGCGACACATTCTCTGCCCCCTACCAGAAAGGCCTCTTCGTGGACATCTTCCCCTTCATAGACTATCCCAGCACCTCGCGCCGCTGGGTAAAAATCCTCGGCAAAGGCATCTCCACAAGCTATTCCATCCTCCACGCACAGCACTACTACAGCCTGCGCTCCACCTTGGAATTCTTCTACTTCGGACTGAAGTACGGACTCTGCCGCGCCCTTTGGAAACTGCAGGAAAAGATGCACCCTACAGGCACCTACATGTCAAATATCCTCATCAATAACGGCTACGGAATCATGCACCGCAAGGACTCCATCTTCCCCCTCGGCCACATCGAATTCGAAGGAAAACTGTTCCGCGCGCCTGCCAATCCCGACGCCTACCTCAAGGATTTATACAAAAACTACATGGAAATCCCGCCCGTGGAAAAACGGAAAATCCATGCCACATACATTCACCCCGAACTCATCCAGCCATGAAACCCTATCTAGTAGATGTTCCCGTACTCATCCTTTTCTTCAACCGTCCCGACCCCCTGGCACAGGTGTTCGAACAAGTGAAGAAAGCGCGCCCCTCGCATCTGTTCCTTTATCAGGACGGTCCGCGCGGCGAAAAAGACCTCGAAGGCGTCCGTGCCTGCCGCGACATCGTGGCCGACATCGACTGGGACTGCCAGGTGCACCGCAAATATCAGGAGACCAACTTCGGATGCGACCCCTCGGAATTCATCTCCCAGAAGTGGGCCTTCTCCATCGTGGACAAATGCGTGGTGCTGGAAGACGATGATGTGCCCGCCGTGACCTTCTTCACCTTCTGCAAGGAAATGCTCGACAAGTATGAGCACGACACGCGCATCACCCTCATTGCCGGCTTCAACAACCAGGAAGTCACCCCCGGCATCCCCTACGACTACTTCTTCGCCTCCACCTTCTCCATCTGGGGATGGGCCAGCTGGCGCCGCGTGGTGGATCAGTGGGACGAACATTACACCTTTCTGGACGATGCTTTCAACATGCACCAACTGGAATCGCTTATCGAGGAAAGGAAATTCCGCAGCGACTTCATTTACATGTGCCGCCGTCACCGCCAGCATGGCAAAGCCTTCTACGAAACCATCTTCCATGCCTGCATGCTGCTGAACTCCGGTCTGAGTATCGTGCCCACCCGCAACATGGTGAACAACCTCGGCCCCATCGGACAGTCCACCCACTTCGGAGGTGCCATCGAAACCCTGCCCCGAGGCTACCGCCGCATCTTCACCATGAAACGCTACGAACTGGAAGGCCCCATCCGCCATCCGCGCTACATCATCGAAAACACCGACTACAAGGAGACCGTCTATCGCATCATGGGCTGGCGGCATCCCCTGACAAAGATAAGCCGCTCCTTCGAGGAGCTCTTTCTGAACCTCCGCTACGGCAATTTCAGAACCATCGGCACTGCCCTTAAAAACAGAATCAGCAAATGGATGAAAAAGAATCAGCACAATTAAGCGTTTACTTCTACCACACACGCCTCACCACCGAAAGCTATGAAGCCTGGAAAAATCACGATTTCCCCGGCCACCTGCTCTATGGCGCCACACACTTCGAAGCCGCCGGCATACACACCATCATGCATCGCTACCGCTACTACCCCAACCGCCTCCGCCTGATGCTCTATGCCACCCGGGAAATTCTCTGCTGCAAGGAGAAATTCGACATTCTCTATGCCAGTTCCTTCCGCGGCATCGAACCCATCATCCTGCTCCGCGCCCTGGGCCTGTTCCGCAAGCCTGTCATCATCTGGCACCACACCGCCGTGACCCGCTCGCGCAGCAAACTCAAGGAATGTATCTCCCGGTTCTTCTACCGAGGCATAGACCACATGTTTCTTTTCAGCCGCAAGCTTATAGCCGATTCCCTGAAGACCGGGAAAGTGAAGCCTCAGCAGATGTCGCTCTGCCATTGGGGGGCTGACCTCCCCTTCTACGACGCCATGATGCAGAAGTTCCCCGTGCCCGCGCGTTCCGGATTCATCTCCACCGGCAAGGAGAACCGCGACCTCGACACCCTGCTGGAAGCCTTCGAGGAAACCGGAGAAAAGCTCACCATCTACATTGCCCACACCTGCGGCAACATTGATTACGACACCGTCATCGCCCGTCACAAGGTGAGCGGCAACATCCAAATTCATTTTGCCAACGGAGTCATCCCCGAAGAGCTGGCACGTGAAGTGATGCGTTCGCAATGCATCGTCATCCCTTGTCTGGAATTTCCCTATACGGTGGGTCTCACCACACTGGTCGAGGCCTTTGCCCTGGGCATCCCTGTAATCTGCAGCCGCAACCCCAACTTCGATATGGACATCGACGCCGAACACGCCGGCATCACCGTTCCCTACGGCGACACCCAAGGTTGGGCGGATGCCGTGGACTACATCGTGAGCCACCCTGCCGAAGCACAAGCCATGGGGAAGAACGGCCGACGTATTGCCGAGGAAACCTATAACCTGAATCACTTTGCGCAAGAAATAATTGAGATATTGCGTCAATACGCTACTCATATCCGATGAATTTTTGTATTTTTGCAAAAAATAAAATACACCTATGAGAGTCTTATTGGTCAACACTTCTGAACGTATAGGCGGCGCCGCCATAGCAACCAGCCGCCTCATGGAAGCTTTGAAGAACAACGGCATCAAAGCCAAAATGCTGGTTCGCGACAAACAGACCGACCAGATTACGGTCGTTTCGCTGGAAAAGTCATGGCTCAACCTGTGGCGCTTCATCTGGGAACGCTCCATGATTTGGAAAGCCAACCGCTTCAAGAGGAACAACCTCTTTGCCGTGGACCTCGCCAATACGGGTATAGACATCACCGCCCTGCCGGAATTCCAGGAAGCCGACGTCATCCACCTGAACTGGGTGAACCAGGGAATGCTCTCACTGAAAAAAATTCAAAAGATTATCGACACGGGTAAACCCATCGTCTGGACCATGCACGACATGTGGTGCTTCACCGGTATCTGCCACTATTCCGATGATTGCAAGGGCTACATGGAATCCTGCGGGAAATGCCCCTTCATCTACCACAGCACTTCGGACAAAGACATCTCCCACCGGGTGTTCATGAAAAAGGAAAAGATTCTTCACACCGCCCACATCTCCTTCGTGGCCTGCAGCCGCTGGCTGGAAAAGAAGGCGAAGGAAAGCAAACTGCTGCAAGGGTTTCCTGTGACCAGCATCCCGAATGCCATCAATACAAACCTCTTCCACCCGCATTCCAAGAAGGAATCCCGCGAGGCATTCAACCTGCCGCTCGACAAGAAGTTGCTCCTCTTCGGTTCCCTCAAGATTTCCGATGAACGAAAAGGTTTCAAATACCTCGTCGAAGCATGCCGCATCCTGCACGAGCAGTATCCCGACATGGACAACATCGGCGTAGTGGTCTTCGGACGGCAGACCGAACAGATTTCCAACCTCCTGCCCTTCCCTATCTACTGCATGGACTACATCAGCGAGGAGAAACAACTGGCCAACATCTACAACGCCGTGGACCTCTATGTCACTCCGTCCCTGCAGGATAACCTCCCGAACACCATTGTGGAAGCCATGGCGTGCGGCATTCCCTGCATCGGATTCAACACGGGCGGTATCCCCGAAATGATAGACCATCAGCTGAACGGCTATGTGGCCGAGTACAAATCGGCTGCCGACTTTGCACAAGGTATTCACTGGACTCTCATCGAAGGAAACTACGAGGAACTGAGCCGTCAGGCTTGCAAAAAAGCCGTCAGTAGCTATTCCGAAAGCAGCGTGGCCATGAAATACATCGAATTGTACAACAAAGTAACGAAGAAGAATGCCTAATCCCAAGTTTTCCATCATCACCGTAACGTTCAATGCGGAGAAAACCATCCGGCGTACACTGAAAAGTGTGGCCTCACAAAGCTATACCCACATCGAGCATATCATCATCGATGGTGCATCTCAGGACGGCACGCTGAACATCGTAAAAGAATATCCATCTTCCGTCAGCAAAGTCATCAGCGAGCCGGACCACGGCATCTACGACGCCATGAACAAAGGAATCCGTGAAGCAACAGGCGATTACCTCTGCTTTCTCAATGCCGGCGACCGCCTGCATAATGCCCACACACTGGAATCCGTTGCCGACGGTCTCAACGAACGCGGACTGCCCGACATCATCTACGGCGACACCGACATCGTGAACGATGAAGGCATCTTCCTTTACAAGCGCCGTCTGTCTCCCCCGGAACAGCTCAGCTGGAAAAGTTTCAGGAGTGGTATGCTGGTGTGCCATCAGTCTTTCTACATCAAAAGGACCTTGGCCGAGCCATACGACTTGCAATACCGTTTCAGCGCCGACTTCGACTGGTGTATCCGCATGATGAAGAAAGCCGAAACGTTCTATAACACCCATACGGTGCTTACCGACTATCTGAATGAAGGTCTTACCACCCGAAATCACAAGAAGTCCCTGAAAGAGCGTTTCCATATCATGAGCAAATACTACGGCTTGCCAAGTACCATTATCCGCCACATAGGCTTCATTTTCCGCAATCTCTAGATTCCATGCGAAAGAATTTCTTCCGCATACCGCCGGACCAGGCCAGACCTTGCCTTCTTCTGTCCCTGATACTGGTTGCCGGAATCGGCACCTCTGTGATTCTCTCCCTGATTCCGGAAAAGGAAACAAAGACTTCGCAAGCCGACATGAAGCTCATTGATGAATTTCTCTCCACCATCCATCAGAACGACAGTCTCTGGAAAAGCAGATACTCAAAAACATTCAAGGACAGATATGGAAAAACCATCCGACTGGTTCCTTTCGATCCCAATACGGTTGACTCCTCCACGCTTGTCGGTATGGGCCTTCGTCCCTACATTGCCAAGAATATCTTGCGCTACCGGTCCAAGGGTGGAAAGTTCCGTACCCCGGAATCATTCTCGAAAATCTATGGCATCTCGCCCGAACAGTTCCGCCAGCTGCAGCCTTTCATCTTTATCGGAGAAGAATTCCTTCCGAAGAAATACGACACTCTTCGTTTCGATAAATCAAGAAGAGATTCTCTGAAGCCGTTCAAGTACACGGAAGGAGCCGTCGTAGAACTCAACTCTGCAGATACCACAGAACTGAAGAAGATCCCGCAGATAGGTTCCGGTCTGGCCAAGATGATTGTGGGATACAGAGAAAAACTCGGAGGGTTCTATTCCACCGGACAATTGGCCGAGATAGAATATATGCCGGCAAACATGGCGAAATGGTTTGTCATCAAATCACCCGTATACCGACGCATTCACATCAACAAGTACACTCTTGCCCAGATGCGCAATCATCCCTACATGAATTTCTATCAGGCAAAAGCCATCATGGAACACAGGAGGAGATTCGGAAAAATAAAAAGTCTTTCCGATATATCGCTCTACACTGAGTTCACCCGGAAAGACTTGGAACGTTTGTCTCCTTATATAGATTTCGATTAGCTTTTCTTTTTCAGGTTCTTCCCGATGGAATAACCGCAACTAACCAAAAAGACAATCACTAGAAGTGCAACTGCCGAATAAGCAATGGCTTCTGTCACCTTGATGGATTGAGGATTGAAAGTGAACTCAACCACATGTTTGCCAGCCGGCACTTTCATGGCACGCAAAATATAATCGGCACGCCCGTGAGGAACTTCCTTCCCATCGATGAACGACTGCCATCCGGGATAATATATTTCGGAGAAGACCACGAGACCACCCTTTGCAGAGTTCACTTCATACTTCAAGGCATTCGGCTCATAAGACTTCAGCGTAACCGTGTTCAACGAATCACCCTGCACGGCAGATGCCTCGCCCAACTCACTCTTGAACTTGGAATCGACAACGGCCACATCCCGAAGATTTACCTTGTTCAAAGCATCAATCTCGGCATTGGCATTGCCCACGTACTTCAACTGTTTTACAAACCAGGCGTTTCCATACGCATAAGGATTGCGCAACGGGAATGTACTGTTGTCCTTCAACGGGAATATCAGCCAACGGGTGTTCAGCATGTTAATGACGGGGAATTTGCTTCCATCCACCTTCACCATATCACCGCCCGACTCCGACACCTCCTTAAAGATTGTCTGCATCTCGGGGAAGATGTGTTCGTCGATTACTTCCTGATAACGACGCAGTTTCGCTGCATGGTATCCGCCTACACTCTTGTGCCAGTAGGATGTATTGTTTTCATTGAAAGTATTGCTCGCCATGTTCAGCACACGATAATCCAATGTCTTGTCCTGCAGAATAACCTTATCAGTCTCCGTCTTCTGGAAAGAAACTTCACGCTGGTCCTGATCCACAAACATCTCGTCGTTCAGATAACGTTTGTTTACCTGCCACATATCCACCAGGCAAAGCACCGTTATGCAAATCACGAATACATTTGCCTGCAGACGCTTGTAGTAATAAGCAAGCAGGAAGCCCAATCCGATGAGGATGATAATGAAGCTGCGGGCGGCATCGGCGGTAAAGATAGCCATTCGCATCTCTTTCAGATTGTTCACGATCTGTCCCAGATACTCGCCCGGTATACCACCTTGTAAAGCCGACATCTCCGAAGCCGGAATATAATTCGGGAAGAAGAAAGTTGGCGCCAAATAGAAAATGAGAGCCATGCCGGCTGTCAATGCCACACTCACAATACTCCCTGCCTTGTTTGCAACCAAGACTTTCGGATTATCCACAATTTCTTTCAGAGCCATCACTGCCAGCAAAGGAATGGTGAACTCTGCAATGACAAGGATGGACGAAACCGCCCGGAACTTGTCATACATCGGTATATAGTCGAGGAAGAAATCCGTGAAACCCATGAAATTCTTTCCCCAGGACAGGACAATAGACAACAAGGTTGCCGCTACCAGCGCATACTTCATCGGACCTTTCACTATAAAGATGCCTAGGATGAACAGGAACAGAACAAATGCCCCTACATATACAGGACCGGATGTCCCGGGCTGGTCGCCCCAATACTGCCCCAGCTGATTGTAAACTGTGACAAAATTCATGTCGGCCTTCTTCATGGCTACATCGTTCTGACTGAGAGGTACGGAAGCTCCGCCCTTCACATTTGGCACAAGCAAAGACCATGTCTCGCCGATTCCGTAACTCCACTGAGTGATATAGTCTCTTTCCAGTCCGCTGTTCGTCTGATTTGCCTGATTCTCATTTTTCTTTACCAGTTCGCTCTTTCCACGCATGGTCTCTTTACTGTACTCATACGTATGGTATAGATTCGACAGATTGATGCAAACACCTACCAAGGCCGCCAGAACCAAAGTTGCAGTTGCCTTGTAGAAGCGAAGCATTTCCTTCTTGCGATAAGCATCCACGGCATAAGCAATCGCCATGAAGAGCATGACGAACAAAAAATAATAACTCATCTGCACATGGTTGGACCGGATCTGAAGCGCTACGAAGAATGCCGTCAGTAAGCCCCCCTTGAGATACTTTCCCTTATAGGCAAGCACCATACCGGCAATCGTCGGCGGAATATACGCCAAGGTGACGAACTTCCAGATATGTCCTGCAGCAATAAGGATAAAGAAATAGGAAGAAAATGCCCAGATGACTGCTCCCAAGGCCGACATCCACACCTTGAAGTTGAAAGCACGCAGCAAAATATAAAAGCCCAAAAGCATGATGAAAACCAAATAAACATAACTCGGCAAGTACAAGTGATAGATATTCTCTGCTGTTTTCAATGTATCCGTAGAGTTATAACTCGGTGCCATCTGGTAAGTGGGCATACCGCCAAACAAAGCATTTGTCCATCGGGTTACATTACCCGTTTTCTCTTGATATTCTTTGGCTTCCTGTCCCGCACCGATTCCGGCAATGGAATCATGCTGTGCCAGAATCCTTCCCTCCGAATCGGCAGGAAAGAAATACAGATATGACAGCACGGCGAAAAAGACCACGGCAATCACATCCGGCAAAATTGACTTCAGATTTTTCATAATCATTCTTTATTCGGATAAACCAGATTTGCTTCCGTCATACATTCCAACACTTCATGCAGATACTTTGCCGACTCCCATTTTGCCATGGGAAGATCATGCAGCAAATAATTCCCGCAATCCTGAGGAGCGGCGCCGGGAACTTCCCCTTCATATTCGGCCACAAAGCGGAAAGTCTCCTTCATCAGTTCCACAATGTCTTTCGATTCAAGGTCGCCCTTCATCAACAGATAATTGCCGGTGAGACAACCCATCGGGCCCCAATATATAATTTTGTCCTTCCACTGCGGGTTGTTACGCAAATAGGTAGCAGCCAAATGCTCAATGGTGTGCAAAGCCCCTTGTCCCAATGCCGGTTCGCGATTAGGTTCCTTCATTCGGATATCAAAAGTCGTTACGATTTCATTACCCACTTCGTCCTTACGGGAAACATAAATGCCCCGAAGCAAACGAATATGATCAATTGTAAAACTTGGTATTTTCTCCATATCTTTAGTAATTTACTTATTTATAATTGTTCAGGCAGTGAAGTAAGCAAAGCTTCCGTCACTCCGAAAGACTTCTCGGCCATGGTATCCCAGAAATTAAGATACTGTCCGAAATGATTGTCAGCTCCGGGAGTATCACTGATGATGCGGAAACTCAGAAACGGCACTCCGTACAGATAACACACCTGTGCAATGGCTCCCGATTCCATATCGACGGCAAGTCCTTCCGGGTATCTCCGTTTGATGGTCTGAAGCTGAGATTTATCCGTAATGAACTGATCACCGCTGCATATCAGCCCGCCCCGAATGGTTGCAGCACATTTCAATGCTACTGCCCGGTCGAACAATTTCTTGTCGGCGTCATAATACAACGGCAGACCCTGAACTTGTCCAAGTTCGCTTTCCGGACCACAATCTACATCATGATAAACCACCTGTTTCCCGACTACGACATCCATCACATTCAAGCTTTCATCGATGCCTCCGGCAACACCCGTATTGACAATGCAATCGGGAGAAAAGTTCCGTATAAGCTCCACGGTTCCAACTGCCGCATTCACTTTTCCGATACCGCTCTGCATCAATATAATTGTATTGCCGCATAGTGTTCCTTCGATGAACGAAAAACGGTCCTTCTTTATTTCCTTCTTGTCGTGCAACAACGAAACCACCTGTTGGTGTTCCTTCGTCATGGCATTAATAATTCCTATCTTCATTTTCACCTTATTATAATGTGTGCAAAGATATAAAAAAAACCGCACTTCCTTGTGGAAGCACGGTTTTTTAATTCATTGCGGGCTGCGTGATTACTTACGCAAGCCAAGAGCCTTAACAATGGCACGATATCTTTCGATATCACGGTCCATCAAATAGTTAAGCAACGCACGACGTTTTCCAACGAGGCGTGTCAAAGCTCTAGCGGTACTATAATCTTTACGGTTCTCTTTCAGATGTTCCGTCAAACGGGAAATACGGTATGAGAACAAAGCTATCTGCGATTCAGAAGAACCGGTATCAGTGTTAGACTTTCCGTACTGTCCAAAGATTTCTTGTTTTTTTGCTGCATCTAAATACATAATTCTTAAATTAAATCTTTATTTAAATTTTCATTAGCGGCTGCAAAGTTACAACATATTTTTTAATACACAATGTTTTTCCAATAAATAATCGTATCTTTGCAGCCAAATTATAGGTATAGTATGCAAAATATAAGGAACATCGCAATTATTGCACACGTCGACCACGGGAAAACTACCTTGGTTGATAAGATGATGCTTGCAGGTCATCTGTTTCGTAATGACCAGACAAATGGTGAGTTGGTATTGGATAACAATGACTTGGAACGCGAACGAGGAATAACGATTCTTTCAAAAAACGTCTCCATTAATTATAAGGATACAAAAATCAATATTATTGATACTCCGGGCCACTCCGATTTCGGCGGTGAAGTGGAACGTGTGCTGAATATGGCTGATGGTTGTATTCTTTTGGTCGATGCTTTCGAAGGCCCTATGCCTCAAACCCGATTCGTACTTCAGAAGGCTTTACAGATAGGATTAAAGCCTGTGGTTGTCGTCAACAAAGTCGACAAACCCAATTGCCGCCCTGAAGAAGTTTACGAAATGGTATTCGATTTGATGTTCAGCTTGAATGCCACAGAAGACCAGCTGGACTTCCCTGTGCTCTATGGTTCAGCCAAGAACAACTGGATGGCCGAAAGCTGGGAACATCCTACAGATAACATTAATCCTCTGCTGGATGCCATCATCAAATACATCCCTGCACCAAAACAGTTGGAAGGTACACCGCAGATGCTGATTACCTCACTGGACTATTCTTCCTATACCGGACGTATAGCCGTGGGCAGAGTTCATCGCGGCACCTTGACGGAGGGAATGAACATCACACTTTTCAAGCGTGACGGTTCTCAAGTAAAATCAAAAATCAAAGAACTACATACTTTCGAAGGCCTGGGCAGAAAGAAAGTTTCTTCTGTATCATCCGGTGACATCTGTGCCATCATTGGTATCGACGGATTTGAAATCGGTGATACGGTTTGCGACTTCGATAATCCGGAGCCACTACCTCCAATCGCTATTGACGAGCCTACCATGAGTATGCTGTTCACCATCAACGATTCACCGTTCTACGGAAAAGAAGGCAAATTCGTTACATCCCGTCACATCAATGATCGTTTGCAAAAGGAACTTGACAAGAATCTTGCCCTTCGAGTAAAGAAAGTGGAAGATTCCGATAGCAAATGGATCGTTTCAGGACGTGGCGTACTCCACCTATCCATTCTTATAGAAACCATGCGTCGTGAAGGGTATGAATTACAGGTAGGACAGCCTCAGGTAATTATCAAGACTATCAACGGAGAGAAATGCGAACCGGTTGAAGAGCTGACTATCAACGTTCCGGAAGATTATGCCAGCAAGATGATTGATATGGTGACCCGCCGAAAAGGTGAAATGGTTTCCATGGATACGCAAGGCGACCGTGTGAACATCGAATTCGAGATCCCTTCAAGAGGTATCATCGGACTCCGTACCAACGTATTGACCGCCTCGGCTGGAGAAGCCATCATGGCTCACCGCTACAAGGAATATCAACCCTACAAAGGTGAAATCATCCGCCGCACCAACGGTTCCATGATTGCCATGGAGGGCGGAACGGCTTTTGCTTATGCCATCGACAAATTGCAGGACCGCGGTCGTTTCTTCATCTATCCTCAGGACGAAGTCTATGCAGGACAGGTAGTGGGCGAACATGTTCATGACAATGATTTGGTCATCAACGTAACCAAGAGCAAGAAACTTACCAACATGCGTGCTTCCGGTTCCGATGAAAAAGCCAAGATTATTCCTCCCGTAATTTTCTCACTGGAAGAAGCCTTGGAATATATCAAGGAAGACGAATATGTGGAAGTTACTCCAAAGAGCATGAGAATGCGCAAAATCATTCTGGATGAATTGGAGCGCAAACGTGCAAATAAAGCGTAATATATAAATAGAAAAAAGGCAGTCTTTCATTCAGACCGCCTTTTTTGCTTTCTTTTCTCTATCCCTGTGCCATGCGATACAGCAAATTGATGAACACCTTCCAGATATCATTGATAGTGCTGATGCTGACTCTCTCCGTTACGGAATGAGGCTCTATGATTTTAGGGCCGATGGAAACGATTTCTATTCCGGGATACTTCTGTACGAAATAGCCACACTCCAAAGCAAAGTGCATGGCTACCTTGCGAGGCCGAAACCCCAAAACATCCTCAAAGGTATCTTCAGCCGTCTTGATGAAATCCGAAGACAAATCCGATTGCCATGCCGGTGCCGACATGATTTCCTCCGTTTCTGCTCCTGCCTTGTCCAGTATATTCCTGATGGACTTTCCCAGCCTCAACACCTCGTCATCCAGGAAACTGCGACTATAGTTAGATACAAAAACTGTCCGTTCTTCTGTCTTTATCATGCCTGTACTGTTGGAAGTCTCCACTGTTCCAGCCAAAGATTCACTCATCTTCAAGGCACCATAAGGCAAAGCATCAACAGCCTCCAGCAAAGCGTCAGTGGACTTCTTCTCCATGACTTGCTCAACGTTCGAGATCGATTCCAATTCACAAGCCAAAGAAACTTCCGTATTTGAATACGGAGCTTTCAAGGCAACGAAGCAAACTTTGACATTCTTTTCGAAAGAATCTTTGTCCTTCAGGGGCACTCCTACCACCGCCTCTGCATTGGCTGCTATCGAATTATTTGCCTCCCCACCATTGATTTCAGCCAATATGAGACCGTATTTCCCATTCAATCTATGCAGCATTCCGCAAATGAGCTTGTTGGCATTGGCTCTCCCTTTGTTAATATCCACGCCGGAATGACCACCAAGGCCACCTTTTATGTTCAACTTATAAAAAGCAAAGCCGTCTGGAGCTTTCACTTTCTTGTAAGGAATCTTTGAGAACTGCAAATATGCACCTGCTGAACCCACCGTGATGGTATCGTAATCCTCGGAATCAAGGTTGATTATCTTTCGTCCCGCAATGAAATCCGAAGCAAGATTGGCCGCCCCTGTCATACCATCTTCCTCATTGGTTGTAGCAATCACTTCTATGGGGCCATGCACAATACTGTCATCCTGCAGAACAGCCAATGCCATGGAAAGCCCCATGCCGTTATCTGCGCCCAGTGATGTGCCTCGGGCTTTCAGCCAGCCGTTGTCTTCGTAGGATTCAATAACATCATTCAGAGGATCGAATATCTTTCCTTTCTCGGCCACGCAAACCATATCGCAATGATTCAGGATGACAATGGGTACAGCCCTCTCGTATCCTTTCGTAGCAGGTTTTTTTATCACTACACAGTTCTGTTTGTTGCGTTTATACTCCAAATGCAACTGCCGGGCAAACTCGCAAAGAAAATCGGCTACCTTTTCCTCGTGCCAGGACGGGCGGGGAACATGGTTTAACCTTTTGAAAACAGCAAACACCTCATCAGATGAGGGAACTTCAATGTTTTTCATTATTGCAACCATTATTTCATTTATTAATCAGTCTTCTCATAATCTTCTGATCATCGGTGCAAACTTACACAAAATCATTCTGATTTCACGTATATTTCTGCCAAAGAAATAACAAATTCTCGCAGTATATCTTCTATAACTATATAATCTTCTAAGATATAGCGAACAATTATCCGCTATGCGGTTAACTAATTTTAAATTGAATAACATATTAAAAACAAAATGATTAGTTACCACCTTGTATTATGAGATGCTTTGGAAAATTTTTTACATAAATGTATGGTTTATATCCAAACAAATCCTAACTTTGTCTCTCATAAAAAAAGTATCATGAGACGTTTGTTTTTATTTATAGTATTTTGTTTCACAATATACACGTATGCATCGGCTGATAAAATGACCCCAATTCTACAAAAATTGGAAAAGGAAACTTTTGATGCCAAAACAAAGCCCGACGGACTTCCCGTAATAGACCTTTATCTGAAAGAAGCAAAAAAAGCAAAGAATGACTCTTGCATCATGAAGGCCTACAAACGTAAATTATATTATTATATTGTAACCAAACAGCAATTTACCGATGCTGACAGGACTTTCACTCAGCTGAAGAAAGAAAAAATCGGAGAACCACTGAAGACGAATGTAAAATTTACCATTATATATTGCTACCAATATATCGGTCAAACTCTTAAAGCCATCTCCTTATGCCGTGAGATATTACAGACTTCGAAAAACAAAGTAGATATAGTTAATGCAAGTTACAACATTTCCCTGTTTTATTATAACTGCAGACTGTTCGATACGGCAATAGACAAAGCCAAGGACCTGTGTCAGCTATCGGAATCAATAACCGACAAAAGCACATTTCATTACAACTTATCCATTTACAAAATTTACATGGCGATGCTTCTCATTGAAGCGGATAAACCTCGGCAAGCGCTTCCGTATTTGATGGAAACAGATTCCATCATAAAGAATGACCCTAAGGACTGTCCCTCCGTTAGCGGAATGGAACTTGACTTCGTTCCTTATGTCTGGGGAGAATATTACTCTGCCATCAATAATGACAAACAATTCTGGAATAAAATAGCGGAGCTGGAAAGATACAAATCAGACGGTACCCGACGTCTGATTTACGAACTTAAATTCAGATACTACATCAAGCGGAAAGACTATCCAAAAGCCAAAGAAGCGATGGATCTATTCCAAAAGACGACCAACCTTCTAGGCATGAAATATGATGACGCCGGATATATGCTGATAAGTGCCAAGATAGCGAAAGGACTGAAAGACTATCCCCGAGCTACAGAACTATACGACCGCTATGTAAGCAAGAGTGACAGTTTGAGCCATCTGGCCGATATTCTGAAGACCAATGAATACGGAGTTCAGCTTAATTTAGATAAAGCAAATATAGAGAAAAGCGAACTCAAGGCAAAAGTGAACCATTACAGGGTACAAATTCTGTTACTCATTACCATCATAACCCTGATGATAGCCATATGCGCTACCTGGTTCGTCATCTACCTACGCAGGACGAACAAGAAGCTGCACCTAATCAACGAAGAACTGAAAAACTCTTATGACAAGGTAGACACCTTAGGAAAGATGAAGAATAACCTCATCATGAATATGTCGCGCGAAATACGGGAGCAGTTGAGCGCTATCTCCGGATTCTCCCAAATAATCTCTTCTACAGATGGCGAACTCAAGGAATATGGGAAGATAATCGAGACCAACAGCTGCAAAATTTCCGATATTCTTGATGAAGTAATCACATCTACCAAACTGGAAAAAGGAGAAATAGCTCAGGAATCGGTCAACGTAAACGAATGTTGCCAGGCAGCTCTCCTCACCATTAAAAACAAAATACCTGAAGGTGTCAAAATTATTTATTCCCCTTCCGATAAAAGTCTGGATATAAACAGCAGCTACCGATGGCTCATCCAGGTAATAAGTAATTTGCTTGACAATGCATGCAAATTCACCGTCAAGGGACAGATAATCCTGAAATATGCCGTAGAAGGCTCCCACCTCCATCTAAGCGTAACCGATACCGGATGCGGTATACCATCAGACAAAGCGGAATGGGTGTTCGAACATTTTACCAAAATCAACAAGTTCGTCAAAGGCACAGGATTGGGACTCTCCGTGTGCCGAATGATTACTGTGAAACTTGATGGTTCCATCAGCATAGATACTTCCTATCATGACGGTTGCAAAGTGGATGTCCTTCTGTCTTTGTAATTCTCATCCTCTCTGTCTATGCTAATGGTATAGTAATATTGTCCATCCCTTTTATAAAAAAATCTATTGCAAGGCAGCTTATTAATAGGTATTTTCGTAGCGAAAATATATTAAAAATCTAAGTATGAAGAATTTAGTTTCACTATTCATTATACTGATTGCTGCACTATCCTTGCAAGCTCAGGAATTAGTATATCAAGACCACTCAGGGACCTTTCGCTGGAAAAGCAATAAAAAGGAAATAGCACTTTTCGGCGCAAACTATTGTCTGCCATCAGCTTGTGACTTTAGAGCCGCATCTTATGTTGGAGGTGACCTCAAGCAAATGATTGTTGAAGACATGCAGCATTTCAAGCGGATGAGTTGGGAAGGCCTGCGCCTTTGCTTCTGGGGGGATTCGGAAAACTCTGACATCAATGGAAATCTCATCAACAATGTACATTTGGACTTACTGGATTATTTGATAGCAGAAGCAACAAAACAACATATATACATGCTTTTCAGCCCTATTGTAACCTACAGTTCCCAATTCCCCGAGTCATTTGATGATTCAGGGTTAAAGGGATTTGCAAGACATTATCAAAAAACGGAACTATACAACAATGAACAAGCTGTCAAAGCACAAGAAAACTATTTAAGACAACTGCTTTGCCATCGTAATCCCTATACAGGCCGCTGTTTGAAAGACGAACCTAACATCCTATTCATTGAATTGATTAATGAACCCGCGCAACATACGGAAGACATTCCAGGGACAGTGCGTTATATCAATAGGTTGCATGATGCCGTACGCAGTGTGGGTTGTAAAAAAATCACATTCTACAATGTCAGTCAGGATTACGATATTGCTCCCGCTATCCGTCAATCCAAAGTGCAAGGTTCCACCCATGCCTGGTATCCGACTGCTTTAAACTCCGGTCATACCCGGCAAGGAAACATCCTGCTGTTGACCGATCGCTACGAACAAATGCTGAATCCAAACTTGAACGGAAAAGCCAAGCTCGTTTATGAATTCGATACACCTGATGTAGAAGCGGGATATGGAATTCCGGCAATGGTACGCGAATACCGACGGGGCGGGATTCAGTTTGCCACACATTTTTCCTATGATATGCAGCAAACAGCATCAAGGAATCTCGGATGGCAGACACATTATATGAATATGGTCAACACACCTTCGAAAGCCATAAGCGGCATCATTGCTGCAGAAGTCATGAGACGCATACCGCGGGGTACACACTACGGTTATTATCCGGACAATAACAAATTCGGTGATTTCAGAGTTAGTTATGAAGAAAAGCTTAGCGAACTGAACAGCAACGATATGTTTTACTATTCAAACAACACGACGACATCTCCAAAGGACAAACAGAGGTTATCCCATATCGTCGGATGCGGCTCTTCGCCTGTCATAAAATATGACGGGACCGGCATCTATTTTCTAGATAAGGATTCCAAAGGAGAATGGACTTTGGAAATATACCCTGATATCATGAACCTTGAAGACCCATTCAATGCTCCTAACAAAGATAAGATAGTAAGAGCAGCAGTATCTCGGAAACGTACAATGGAGCTTCACTTGCCAGATATAGACACTTGCCTGCAAGTCACTCCGGGCAAATATATTATAGGAAGAAAACACATAAGTAAAAGTAACGAAAAATTATTATTCAAGGAGGATACAATATCTGATTGGAAGGTGGTGAATCATACCCAACCCGAAACAGCACGCAAAAACAATTTTGTATTCAAATGTGATGTCTTTGGTCCTCAAGAACCTAAAGATGTCATACTCTATCTGCTGTCATCTTCAAGATGGGGCGCCACAAAAATTCAAATGCATCATTGCGGAGGCTTCACTTATCAAGCTGAAATAAATACAAAAGACAAAGACTTAGGATTGTTATTTTATCACATCGGCATCGAAACTCAAAATGAATCATTGCTGTTTCCGGCCAACACGAAATCCGTTCCCGGAAAGTGGGATTACTACAACCAAGAAAAATATTCTTTGCTTCTGACAAATGATTCTACGTCCTTTTCTCTCTTGAATCCGATACAAGACATTGATAAAATCAGAATGACCAGAACAAATCATTTCAGTCCAGAGGGGAAAGTAACATTAAGTACTATCGGCGAAGAATTAAATCCGGCCATCTTGCTGGAAACTCCCAGCCTTGAACACAAGGCTGACTACAAATATCCTTGTGACATATCCATCTCATTTTATATTGGTAACAAATTGGATTTCAGACCTATTTCCCAAATCACGCCAAAAGCTCTTAGAATCAAAGCCAAAGGGATGAATAAAACACATGAAGCTATTTGCTGCCTGATTGACAAAAACGGATATGCTTATGGAGCTCCCATTCACTTGAATACAGAAGGACTTTCAGATATTGAAATCCCTGTTTCCAAACTTGTGCCGGTAAAGGCCGCTATGCTTCCTCAAGACTGGCCGGCAGTAAATTCCTACTGGTATCCTATTTCCCATTTGTATAAAATCAAGGAAAATCAAAGGAAGCGATAAGAATTTATAATGCTTTATGTCAATGTATTATACAAATTGATTATTTTCCTATTTATTACTCTCACTTCTGATTTTTGCTATATTTTTGTTACTCATTTTTGCGACTGATTCAAGGAATTGTGTTACCTTTGCACCGGTAACAAAAATAATACGGATATGGAAGCATCAAAAAACACCTATAAAAAGGAGGCTGTCAAATTCTACTTTAAGAATAAAGCGAATGGACGCAAGTCAATATATCTGGAGATATATGAGAATGGAAAACGTACTTATGAACGTATCCCTGATTTGTTTATGCTCATGGAAATTGACGATGCTTCCATTAAGAAAAACAAGGCCACCTTAAATAAGGCGGAGAAGCTTCGTAGAAAACGTATGCGTGAATTGCATGGGCAATCACAGGAGAAAAGCAAGTATATTCAATCAGACAACTCAAAACAGAGTTTGGCGCTTGCCGATTGGATGGATCAGTATTATGAGATTCAAAAGAAACGAGGCGTTCGCAATCTCACTCCCATCAAGAGAGTGAAGGCATTATTGCAGCAATATAAAGCAGATGTTACATTGGATGATATTGATAAGGATTTCTGCCTTGGCTTTGTAGATTTTCTAAGAACTGGCTACACTTGTGCTAATGGCAATCATCTGAGCCCAAAATCAGGATTCAACACTTTATTGGAGTTCAGTACGGCATTGACGACTGCTGTTCGGGAAAACATTATCCCCATGAATCCAATGACTCTCTTATCGGCTGGTGACAAAATCCAACCAATAGAACAAATCCGTGAATACCTCACTATTGAAGAAGTCAAGAAATTGATAGTAACCCCTTGCGAGAGCGAAATCGTAAAGCAAGCCTATCTGTTTGCATGTAATTGTGGATTACGTCTTGGTGATATTAAAGCTATGTTATGGAAGGATATATCATTTGAAGATGGTATGTGGCGAGTAGCAATCAGAATGCTCAAAACAGAAAAGATTATCTACATTCCATTACCGCAACAAGCCATGCAATGGTTGCCAACTGATGAAAGAATCCCAGACAATTTAGTTTTCCCTACTTTAACTGAAAATAAGATTGGTCAATATCTAAAACCTTGGGCTAAAGAAGCAGGAATAATCAATAAGGATGTATGTTTTCACACAAGTCGCCACACGTATGCAACTATGTTACTGACACTTGGCGTTGACCTTTACACCGTTTCAAAACTATTGGGACATACAAGTATTCGTCACACTCAGCGTTATGCAAAAATCATAAACCAAAAGAAAGATGATGCCATCGCCCTATTGGATGATGCAGAAATTTAAATCACAAACCTCAAAACTAGATAACACTATGGCAAAGAAAATTACAGTAAAATCCACGAAAGAACCGATCAGACTCAGATTCAAGAGTTTGGCTAAAGGTGTTCAATCTATATATCTGGACTGCTATCTTGATGGCAAGCGCAGTTATGAGTTTTTGAAACTATACCTCGTACCAGAGACTAATGCGATGACTAAGACTCAGAATGAAGCAACCATGCAAGCCGCCAATGCAATCAAGCTCACCCGAATACTTGAATACACCAACAACAAGGCTGGGTTAAAGACTACAACGCTGAAATCCAAACAGACGCTTGCTGAATGGATGGAGACATTCAGACAGAAGCAGGAACAGAAAGGTGTAAAGGACAAGAAGTTGATTCATAATACGATTCATGCCATCACCGCTTATAACATCAATATCCCATTGGCAAAGATGGATCGTAAGTATTGTATTGGACTGACGAACTTCCTGAAGAATGATTATCGTTCTCCGAATGGAAATCCTATAAAGACCTATACAGCCATCAACTATATGGCTTGTTTAAGAAATGCCCTGAATATGGCTGTTCGTGAGGATGTCATTCCTGACAATCCTCTGAAAAAGCTATCCTTGCAGGATAAGATTAAAGCACCCGAAAGTAAACGTGAGTTTTTAACAATTGAGGAACTGAAAAAGATTGAAGCCACCCCACACGATTATCTCCACATCAAGCAAGCATTCTTATTTGCCTGTTATTGTGGCTTGCGTATCAGTGACATTCGTCAACTCACTTGGAAAGACCTTATCAAAGATGGTGATAAGTGGCGCGTCAACATCATGATGCAGAAAACGACAACCCCATTGTATCTTCCCATCTCACAAAAAGCAATCAACTGGTTGCCAGACCGAGGCAATGCAAAGGATGATGATCGTATCTTCGTAAAATTGCCAGTCCAAGTAAATACGAAACAATATATAAAGCCATGGATGGATGCAGCAGGAATTACCAAACCGATAACATTTCATTGCAGTCGGCACACGTTCGGAACGATGATGCTCACCTTAGGCGTTGATATTTATACTGTTAGCAAGCTGTTAGGACACAGCAAAATTGAGACCACTCAAATCTATGCTAAGATTATCAATAAAAAGAAAGATGATGCTGTCAGTTTGATAGACGAAGCATTCGGCAAACTAAACGGCTAAAGTCATCGTCTTGATGGAATCCATATTATCAACCTATATAAGTTGAAACACAAAATTCAACCCATATAGGTTGATTTTCGTATCAATCATACAATATTTTGTCGTAAAGCTGCATATTTTGCCCTTTTTAGTGCAGTAATCAGCAGATATTGCTTATCTTTGCACCAAAACAGACAGATATGACTATAAGAAGTTGGATAAAGCAACGTGAAATTGCAGGAAGACCTACATTTTCCATAGCGGACGTAAAGGAGGACTTTTCCAATACGTCTGTTAGGGTTATTACCTCTGAATTATATCGTTTGTCAAAGCAATCAATAATTGTATCTGTATATAAGTGTTTTTATACAGTAATACCTGTGCAATATTCTGCTCGCGGTGTTGTTCCACCTTTATATTATATAGACCAATTGATGGCTTATTTGGGCAAGCCTTATTATATAAGTCTGCTAAGTGCCGCCGAATTACATGGTGCAGCACACCAACGACCGCAAAAGTTTTCAGTGACGACCATATTACCTAAAGCTACTACTTCCACCAAGTATAACAATCAGTTGATGTGGAACTATCGTCGTGAGATACCAGAAAGCCTACTCATGCAAAAAAATTCAGAAACAGGTAGAGTAAAATACTCTTCACCGGAACTAACAGCTGTTGATTTAGTTCAATATAATCAATTGATTGGAGGGCTTTCTATGGTTGCCACTGTTTTAGAAGAACTTTTGGAATATACAGATTTCAGCAAACAGTTCGAGCTCTTACTCTCTGTAACCAATATTCCAACATTGCAGCGTTTAGGATATATTACAGAAGTTATACTGGAAGAGACAGAGCAAGCAAATATACTGTTCAACCTTCTTAAATCAAACAATAAACGAATGAAGAAAGTTCCATTGGATTCTGACCATTCTACAGATGGATGCCAGATAGACAACCGATGGAACGTCATAATAAATCAAACAATAGAACCAGACGATATATGATAGACAGAGCATCTATACAGGAATGGAGCATTCAGGTTCCATGGAAAGAGAATGTGCAGGTTGAGCAAGATTTGCTTATATCACGTGCGTTGGTCGCTATTTTCAGCGACGAGTTTTTGGCTAGTCAATTAGCATTTCGTGGAGGTACAGCCCTTCACAAACTCTATATGTCTCCACAACCAAGATACAGTGAAGATATTGACCTTGTCCAGATAACATCAGGGCCAATCAAGCCCATCATGTTTCGTCTTGGTGAAGTCCTTGACTTTATGCCCGACCGTGTTACCAAACAGAAGCGTTACAATAACACTATGCTATTTCGCATGGAGTCAGAAATTCCTCCAATCATGCCAATTCGACTGAAACTTGAAATCAATTGTTTCGAGCATTTCAATGAGATGGGACTCGTAAAGCACCCTTTTACGGTTGACAGTCAGTGGTTCAAAGGTTCATGTGAGATCACCACCTATCATTTTGCCGAATTGCTCGGCACTAAACTTCGTGCACTATATCAACGCAAAAAAGGTCGTGACTTATTCGACTTGTATGAAGCGTTGACCAAAACAGATGTAAATTTGGATGATGTCATTCGCTGCTATCGTAAGTACATGAGTTTTGTTGTCAACCAACCTCCAACACATAAGCAATATATCCTCAATATGGAAGAAAAGATGCAAGATCCAGACTTCTTAGGAGATACACAATTACTTATTCGCCCAGAAATGTCATTTAACCCAGTTGAAGCATACGAATTGGTACGTGAAAAACTGATTGACAAACTATTGGTCAAGTAATTAAGTCTAATCACGATGACAAACTTATCATCCATAGCAACAGACCTGCAGGTTATCAATAATCTTTTGGTCAAATATGAGAAGAACAAGGCTCTTGTGTATGAAGATGCTCTCGTTCTATCGACATTCTATCTCCATTACAAGGATACAAATGCCATTATTGCGATGGCAGAGGATGAGCTGAATACCAATGCCGAGCATTTGTTGAACGCTGCCAAACAACTATCTGAGGCGACAGCGTCATTCAGTGCCATTTATAATCGGCATTCTGATTTCTTTCAATCGTTCAACCCAAAGCCAATTTGTGATGCCCATCTCAAACCTTTTGAAGAGCAATATGAAGAAGCTAAGGATATATCTACCCAACTTTGGAAAGATTACTCTTCACTAAGCAATCGTTTGGACTTCATGGCTTATGAGGATGATGATTTTAAACCTACCGAAGCTAAATGCGATAATGCAAAGGCTGCATACGATGAAGCACACGCAAAGACTAATTTCTTATTCGATAGTTTTGATAAGGAGCGCAGGAAAACTGCCTCTCTTTATTATTTCGACATGATGTTTTTGGAAGTATTGGTCACTCGCATTGATAGCATAGCTAAGGGTATCATTGTTGATATTGATAATCTCAAAGCACAAGGCGCACTATGAGTAGACTATTTCTACAGGAAACTGCCAAGTACAAAGACCTTGTGGACTTGACTTTGTGTTGTATGCTTTATAAGGTATGCAACTGCCGACAGTTTGAACACATGAAAGGTTCAGAATTTGTAGATTTCATGAACCTTAAATCTGTATCTGCAAAGATTTGTTTTCGTGAAAAGAACCGTGTGTGCTACCTATTATATATGGTGTCTAAAAGATTTGACAGCCCTATTCTTGGTCAGGAGTGGCTCTCTCTTATATTGGAAGCATGCCAAATCAGCCCTGAATATTACAGGTCGCACTATAAAGATGCTGTTGCATCTGGAGCTGGCGACAAGAACAAAGAATTCGTTTCAGACGTTAAAAATGCGTTCAATATGGCTAATAATCTCATGTAAGCCACGCCCGATTACGTAGCAACCACGCCCGTATATACTTTTTAACTTTAGCGGTTTGCTATATCATTGTAATTCAATGATATAGCAAACCGCTTTTTTGTTCTCAACCACGTTCGCACCACGCTGCACCACTTTTACATAGCCGTACCTTTGCATCGTAACCAAAAGGAAGAAATGAGCCGCTTAAATGCAGCATAGCTTCCAAAAGGTTTCACGAATAGAATATCAAAAACAAAAGATAAATGAGAAATGAACTCCTCACAACGGTTGAAGCTGCCGAGTATTTGGGATTAAAGAAATCCTATCTACATAAGCTTATGATGCGAAAGGAAATAGTGTTTTACAAGCCGAATGGCAAACTATGCTTCTTTGACAAGAATGACTTGGATAAGTGGTTACGCAGAATACGTGTGTCATCACAGGAAGAAGTCGATAGAGAAGCTATTGCTTATGTCACCAAGAGAGATCTTTTAAAATAGGATTGATATGAACCTGTACGAGTTAACTAATCGATTCTGGCAAGACGGTGAATATGAGCCATACTCTTCAACAGAGGTAGCGCTTTACTTCTTTCTTCTTTACAGAGCCAATGCACGAAGATGGCAGATGCCCATCCGTTGTCCAACTGAGATGATATGTAACCGAATCAAAACGAGTAAGCAAAATTTGGTAAAGGCCAGAGAATGTCTTAAACAACGTGGCTTTATCAGTTTTGTTCCCGGAAAGGGTAAGGAAGTAGCTCCTACTTATACCATTATGGAGCATATATCCCCATTGTCGGTGGAGATGTCGGTGAAGATGTCTGAGCAATTGTCGGTGGAATTGTCGGAGCAGTTGTCCCCTTATAATATAAAAGATAAAGACAATAATAAAGATAACTCTATAAATAACGCGCGTGAGAATGAGTCAAGTTTGGATGAATTGGAATTGCGATTATCGAATGATACATCATGGCAAGAATCTATCATTTCCCTACTGTCATCTTCTCAACAAATCAAGCTCAGTCATATCGAGATAGAGAACTATATCAACCAATTCTTCCAATACCTTAAAATATCTGGTATTGAAAGAAGGGAAGAAAAAGAAGTACGAACCTATTTCTTCAACTGGTTAAAGAAAACCATTTTAAATAACAAGAAGAATGTTCACAAACAACAAGAAACCACAATCCAACGTAGAAGCACTGATGTACCGGTTGCTTCACCAACTGACTATCAAGGAACGTTTTAGACTTCCATTATCAAAAGATGATGCACGAGCAGCATTGAAGACGGCAGTTCAAGCGGAAGTAGCGCACCGTCATCGTGAGTTTGTTACGAATGAGGCTTTTGAAATACAATTGGATCGGATGGCTGAGAACCTGACGAGCAGTAACGGCAAGTTTGGAATAGCATTGTGTGGATATTGTGGCAATGGCAAAACTACCTGCGTGAAAGCATTGCAACAGCTTATCAATGCCTTACAAATCCATGATTCATACGATAACTCCACCTATGGATTGCGTATCATGACAGCAAATGAAATTGCATGGAAGAACAAGAATGACTTTCCATCATGGCAACGAATCATGACGGTTCCGCTTTTAGCAATTGATGACCTCGGAACAGAACCACGAGAGATTTTAGATTACGGCAATGTGCTTAATCCTGTTGTTGACCTGCTGACAAAACGCTATGACGAACAGCTATTCACCATTTTCACAACCAATCTGACATTGGCTCAGATTCGTGAGAAGTATGGCGACCGCATAGCTGACAGGCTCAACGAGATGATGGACATTATCGAGTTCACAAACCCAACTTATCGAATGAAGTAGTCATAGCTACAGACTCATTCAACCCTTCACATTCTCTGCTTAGGTTGACATACAACGAAGCATGAAGGATTACAATAACAACAGATCTATCGGGAATGTAGGTCTAAAAACACTAGAATAAGATGAGATGTAACATCGAACTTCACGACAGCGTTCAGTCAGCTTTGGACGCAATTTTGCAAGACGCAAATGCAACAGAGATTATTTATGCTCAGAACGTGACTTCTGGAGAAGACCTTGTAGAGCAGAGTTCAGACGACAAAGATGCTATCCATAAATTCGTGGATATGGAAGTGGAATGTCCACCGAAAGATGAAGCGGAGTGCTATGAGTACCGCCATGAACTATTTGTGGATCTGCTCGCAACATTCGCTCGTCAAGGTCATTACTTTGACCAGTTCATCATCACTTGCACAAAGGATCCAGAAACCTTGCATTGTACTTATCACATTCTAATAACCTTGTATGATGGAGCCGGCTGTGTGGTGAATATGGATTCTGTTGGAAAACATTTGGGTAATGCTTGGTTCGAGGTTGCCGAGTATTATGGTTTGTCTGGACGTGCTAAAATTATTTGTCCGTTCATGAGCAACTTACCCGACATTGAGAATCCCATGTTCAAGGAAGGCGGTATGCCGTATCGACTTACCAATATCTACGAAGATAAGCTTCTTAAAGAATTTCGTAAGCCTATCCTCAGAGAGTTGATGAAACGATTGGCAACGTTCTAAACCTTAGATGCATTCAGCCATCGGCTCA
This sequence comes from Bacteroidaceae bacterium, assembly GCA_036804505.1. Taxonomy (GTDB): domain Bacteria; phylum Bacteroidota; class Bacteroidia; order Bacteroidales; family Bacteroidaceae; genus Phocaeicola_A. Next base: position 41,146 of record DAIRSI010000008.1, on the reverse strand, counting down.
GAAAACGACACTGTGTCGATGACTGAATTGCCACCATCCTGTTATCATCTTGCATAATGACTATTCTTGATGAGTGACTATTATCATGCCCAACAATCTTAATTGGATCAATTACCGATTGACCACTACAATTGTTTACTTGAGCATTGTGAATATAATCAGAAGCAAGAATAAGTAAGCAAGAAGGTAACAGGTATCGTGGCTAACCAAAAACTCATTTATAAACGAAACACTGAGTATATGAAAAACGACTATTACTATTGTATCGTATTGTCTAACGAACAACTGAGATTCTTTGCTGAGAGCAAATACCACATCGATCGGATGAAGATTCTAAAGCTACTGATTGATAACGCAGTTACAAAAGAGACCACCTATAAGATTACTGGTTTCACCACTACTCTGCATGTAGGTCAGGTAGCTATCTCCGCAGTGGAACTGGGTAACCAATTGGTTTATGACAAGAAGACTGTAACCAAACTGCTCGATTGTATGGTGCAGCTAGGTATTATCACCTCTGAAAAGAACAACAGAACAAGTATCCATACTTTACATTGCGTATCGGCATGGTATGTGAACAATCAGCAGATTCTTAATCCTCACTACATTCATATAAAAGACCGGCAACAAAAAAGTACGAATGCTGATGAATCAACTACGAAACTCGTGGCAAGTACAGACAATTTATCGGCTGGTGAGAGTACACCTGCTTCTGAACCATCTGGTCAATCCAACTTCCACAGCTATGAAGCTGAATCTTCAATGAATATCAAGAATCAGTCTATTGAATCTATAGCATCCTCAATCCCTAACGTTCATTCACACGAACGAGCAAACGATGATGTAGTTACGACAACGAAGAAGTCTGCCATGAATACTGATAAATCTACCAGTTTATCGCAGCTATCCATAGTTCAATCTACCAACGATGATTATAATATGAGAATATCTTCTTCCGCTGATGATGATTTGTACACCCCAAGTCAAGACAATGGCAATGCACATATAGCCGAGCATAATAACAGCCTATCGGCAATGACAACCGCTGAAGATGATGAGACCCATGATAATCAATATACAGACACCCAACCACCACATGCAGAGGAAGTTTAAACTCCCAGTCAGAGTTGATGGATGCCGAAAACCAGATAGTAAAACGCCCCATAGTGACCAGAACTTTTGTTGGTACTTACAAGAAGTGCCAATGTCGTACAAATTCGCTTCGCTCGTTCATACCACATTAGCTTTCTTGCAACGCTCGCAGGCTCGCATTGGGTTGGTCACTTTTATACAACAACAAACACAAAAAAACTCTTTTGAAATGAAGAAACGAACCAAGAATGAAGCTCCAAAGCGCATAAAGCGATTGGAGGCAAGAGTAACAGAAGCAGAATATGAAAAGATAGAAGCACTATCAAAAGAGTGTGGCTTATCTGTAAGTGAGTACACCCGACAAGTCGCATTCGGCCAGCATCCACGCAAGCGTTTGGATGACCATGAAATAGATGCATTATGCAGTCTGTCCGATGCACGTGCGGACTTGATAAAGATTGCAGCAGCCGTGAAATCTATTCAAAGCGACAAGCGAGGTTTAGTATTCAAAGACCCAGCATTTGTAGAACGATGGATGCGAGCTGCCGTTCCATTGATTCAACGATGGAGTGAGATTATCATATACATGAAGAACTAATTTCCATAGCCAATTATGGTAGCCGAAGCTATAAGCATAGACCATGGCGCAAATGCCGTGCGTTATGCGGTTGATAAAGACCGTGCCGACCTGATTAAAGCGAATCTATTGCCCGAAGGTATTTCAGCCGAAGCCATGTGGCAACGTATGGATTTCCATTTGGCAAAGGTGGCTGGTGACAACCCTAAGCGAAGACCTTTGAAGAATACGGTGATAAGAATGGAAATATCCCCAACCAATGAAGAGACCGCAGGATGGACTGTGGCTGATTGGGAACAATTGACAAAAGAGTTCATCCAAGCATTTGATTCTGTTGATTTGTCGGATAGCACACAACGTGCCAGTTCCAAAGCTACCCATTTGGCTAACAGCCAGTATGTGGCAGCTCTTCATCGTGATAGTGTCTCTGGTATTCTGCATCTTCACATTGATGCCAGTCGTGTGGACATGGAAGGCAATGTCAATGATGACCACCTTGTGGGAAGACGAGCTGTGATGGCTGCCCAAGTTATCAATCAAAGACGTGGATGGGAGAACCCCGAAGATATTGAGCAAGCACATATTCAAGAGATTTCGGATGCTTGTATTCAGATATTGTCAAACATGGACTTGTTCACTTGGGATGAATATGAACGCAGGCTTGAACTTCATGGATATAAACCATATTTGCATCGTGATACCAAAAATAAAGTAACCGGTTATGCCATCATGAGGGGCAACTCCAAATATAAATCATCGAAGTTGGGTAAAGGTCGTAATCTAATGCCATCTACTATTTTGAAAACTTGGGCTAAGCTTCATGCAGAGAATGATGCAAAAGTTACAACTTCTAAAGTTGCAGATAGAATTCGGACAGCGCCTATTCACACGACAAAAGCGAATCATTCGCCTTCTATGCCAGTACTCAAACCAATTATACCTAAGCCTGTTCCTGTCATAAACCACTATACAGTCTCAACCGATGAGTATCACGATTATGATGTGGATATACCTGCATCAGCAGATGACATCATCGCCAATGAATGTTCTGTACCAGATGGCAACGAGTATGCAACGCTTGAAAAAGTTCAGGCAACGGCAATGCTTCTATTCGCAGGTTATCTTGATGGTGCATTGAGCATGTCAGCAACTTGTGGCGGTGGAGGAAATGATATGAGTGGCTGGGGAAAAGACAAAGATGAAGATGAACTCAAATGGGCTTATCGTTGCGCTCGGATGGCTCATCAGATGTGTAAACGTCGCTCAAGAGGTATGCACAGATAGTAACAACTAAACTTAAAAATCCTATGGGAATAAGAAACAGCAGAAAAGATAATATCGACTTGGATGGTTTGAATGAGGTAGCTCAACAATCTGTAGAACCGACTATTCAGTTGTCGTCAATCTCTTATAACACTTTGAAATACGACTTGGCTACAACTATCGGTATTGGTGTGAAAGAGCTGATGGATATGCAGGAAAATCGGTTTGTGGCAAACATGAAATCAGTAAAGGTGGAACATCAAGAACGTATCGTAGATAATACCAATGTAATTCGTAGAATCATGGAACAAGAACAGAAGCAGGATAAAACAAGGGTATCAAATCCCAACAAAACAAGTACCGCTGATAAGAAACTTGACGAGGTTGTTAAACGACTGCAAAGCATAGAAGATAAAGTTGATGCGTTGAAACCAAATGTCCATTCTTTCTTGCCTCCAGCTTGGCCACCAGTGGATGGTAGCTTGAAGAAGTACATTTGGAAGTACATCTATTACAAAGTCAAAAGCTTTTGGTTCGATACTTATCTCAAGAAGTTCATTCGCCTATGCGTATGGTTGATGATTATTGTTGGGGCATTTCTACTTGGCTTTATGATTGCAGAGAATGCTACTTTGAGAAAAGATAATGCGAAAGCTGTGCAAATCATACAGATGATGAAAGCTGATCAAATCCCATAGGACTTATACTTCAAAGCGATTGTATGTCACCTATTATATATGGTGTACTTATCTTATGTCTAACAAAAAAAAGAAACTATGTCAGTAAAATTAAAATTCAGAGCATCTACAGATGCAAACAAAGAAGGATCTTTGTATTTTCAGGTAATTCACGATAGAATTGTCCGTCAGATACCTACCTCTTACCACATCTTTGCAAGTGAATGGAATGAAGATGGTGGTAAAATTATTATTCCCAACGCAGACACTTTACGCAAAGACCAACTTTGCCTCATAAAAGATAAAACTACTTGGCTGCAATGTAAGATTCAAGGTGCAATAACTACATTGGAGAAAAATGGAGGTAATTATACAACAGACGATGTTGTGGCAATGTATCAACAGTCATCAAATGAATGTGACTCGGTATTTGAGTTTATGAGGAAACAAATTGAGCGACTAAGGAATTTAAACAGAATCAGGACTAGCGAGACCTATCAAGCCACGCTAAGCAGTTTTATGCGTTTTCGTGAGAATGTAGACTTGACTTTCGGTAGATTGGATTCAGATTTAATGGAACTGTATGAAGCCCACATGAAAGCCAAAGGTTTGAAACGCAATACGTCATCTTTCTATATGCGTATTTTGCGTACCATATATAATAAAGCGGTAGAAGAAGGACTTACCATTCAAAACGAGCCATTCAAGAGAGTATATACAGGCATTGATAAAACAGAGAAACGAGCTATCAGTTTGGCTGACATAAAGAAAATCAAAGAGTTGGATTTAACAGGCAATACATCTCTTGACTATGCTCGTGATATGTTCCTGATGAGTTTCTATCTTCGAGGTATGCCTTTTGTGGATATGGCATATCTCAAGAAAAAGGATTTACAAAATGGATTTGTAAGGTATAGTCGTCAGAAAACAGACCAACAGCTAATCATTCAATGGGAAACTCATATGCAATCGACAATGGCAAAATATCCAGAGAATGCAACTCAATACCTATTGCCCATCATTTCAGTAGAAGATGGGACGGAGCGAAAACAGTATTGTCGCAAGGGGCTTTTTATAAATCGCAAACTGAAAGTGATTGGGAAGATGGTCGGTTTAGACATTTCTCTTTCAATGTATGTAGCTAGGCATAGTTGGGCAAGCGCAGCCCGTGATAAGAACGTGCCATTATCTGTAATCAGCAAGGCTTTAGGACATGATTCAGAAGCTACCACGCAAATCTATCTTTCTTCAATCAAGACTTCTGTAATTGACCAAGCAAACGATAAGATACTAAAAGACCTATAAGAAATCATTCCGTTTGTGTCAAGCAAGCACTGTTTATCAGAATAGAAAATCTCCTCCGAAGAGTCAATCATCCGCCACAAAGTTACCTATTTTATTTCTTATGGCTTCCTATTTTGCAAGAAATCTACTGAAAAATGTGTGTTTTAATGAAAAAGTTTTGCGAATTGCAACATAAATATGCTGGATAGCATAGAAAATCAAGCTATTTCTTGAAAATGACCAACTCTTCGGAGGAGATTTTCTACTTTAAACTGATATAAATATGAAGAATAAAAGATTACTTAATGTCGTAAAAACGATAATTATTGGAGCTACAGCTACAATAAGCATTTCATCATGTAGTTTTTTCTCAAGTCGTGTCGATACCCCTGAAAGTGTAGCTCATCTTGCGGAGTTTCATATAGTAAACTTTGAACCACAAGAAAATATTCTCAAAGAAGGTAGTCTTGATCTTTATGTAGACTACTCTACATGCAACTATCTTGGTCAAAATTCTCAATTTTTTCAAAATATAGAAGCTTCATTAGTTAATAAGACTACAGCATACTATTCTATCAAAGGTAACCAGATTGCTAAGGAAGACATGGCAGTGAATGGTGGGGTATATACACTTCTTCGAAACATAAAAGAAGTAAATTATGCAGAATTAGCTAAAGCTGCTGAAATGATGGCTCAAAGCAATTCTGAATCGGTATTGATTTCGGATTGTGAATACTATACCCAAACCATGGCAAAAGGGCACGATAATGACCCATACCTTGCAAATGCTTTTAAAACGTGGATTTTAAGAGGATACGATGTGCATGTTATATCAGAGCCTTATTTAGAACCATATAATGGTCAAAACTATAACAAGAAACGATTTTATATTTTATTTACTGACGATAGGATGTCCAACAATATATATGATAGAATACGTAGAACTGTGGATTTTACACAATTTCCTGATGTTGACGAATTTCATATTTCTGCCAGTCACCCACAAATGATGGGTAATGGTAATAACTCTTCTATTCAAAATTCTATTCTTGAAAGCAAATCAAAGGGATTTGGAACATTTGAAATTGAAGATTGGGATGGATGTGATTGGAAAACAATCGAAGATATGTTAGTAAATGCTATTGATGAAAATACTGGCGAGCCACTAAAAAATGGAGCCCCTATTATAGAAATGGGACTCGATAAGAACTCTTTTGGTTGTTATCGAATCAAGAACGTCAGCCTTAAAGTGTATGATATCAACCAAGAATATTCGGATTTTTTCAATGCTAAAGAAGCAAAAGAAAAAACCGGAAAAGAAGATTACAAGCTTTCTGAACTTGAAAACTTTATGCAGATTGATCCCATAGAGTTCAATAAACATAGTAAAATTAATATCAGCTTTAATTCAGATTGGTTTGATCCTAGTGTTCTAAATGGTAAACCATATAACTACTTTAAACTTGATGTTGTAATTGACGATGTTCAGTCAATATTTGATCAGCACGAAGGACAGTTCGAATTTGAATCAATTACTAGACCTGGTGAAAAAAATGTATCTGTTGCATCAAGTATTAAACAATGCCTTGCTGATGATAAGGTTCTTGAAAAAATGAAGGGACAAATCATCTATTCTATCTATATTAAAAGTGAACAGAAATAATTTAGAAAATTATTAAAATATATAAACAATGAGAAATATTCAAACAATTGGCCAACTCCATGAGTTACAAAACGACACGTTTGTTTATGCAGCAATCGTTGCCATTGCAATTTTCGCTGTAGCATTTTTATTAGCGAATATCACTTCTTATCGTGGTGGGAACGACCGGTCCTACATTACTCGCCGTATTTGGCTCATTATTTCTATAGCAATAGGCTCTATCGGCTTTTGGCTATATAACAACTTGTATGTGATGAGCTATATTAAAAAGACTACATTTCAGAGCCAGTTTTCAGATACAAACATGCAATGTTTCGGAATTACTATCAATGGTTCTATTATTATAAGTCTTATAGTAATGTTTGTCTTCCGTCATTCTAAATTCGGTTCGATTCTTGGTAAGGAAAAGAATGCATAACCTTAAAAACAATAATATCTAAGATTATGGCTAAACAGTATTTCGTAATGGGTATAGGTGGTACCGGCATGCGTTGTATAGAGTCTATGATTCATCTCTGTGCAATGGGTATGTTCGATGATACTGAAATCCACTTGTTGGCACTTGATACCGACAAAAACAATGGAAATTTTTCTCGTTTGAAAGAAGTAAAGGATGCTTATTTAAATTCGAAAAACTTAGATAAAGCAAACCGTACACCTCTGACAGATACGTTTTTCTCTACAGACATTAAGTACTATGAGTTCAGTCCAAATTATGAAACAAAGAGTACATTTATTGATGTTTTTAACTATGGTAACACAAAGTATAATTGTCCAGAAGAAGCTGATCTCGCAGATCTTGTGTTAACTAACAACGTTGAAAATTTCAATCTTCGTCATGGATATCGAGCCCAAACACATTTGGGTTCAATGATGATGTATCATTCTATAATAGAAGCAGCAAGAGACAGAAGAGATAGTGATTTAAAGAAATTCCTTCAAGTTCTTATTGCTGCCACAAATGGTGGCAGTGACCCCAAAGTTTTTATTTTAGGCTCTGTTTTTGGCGGTACTGGCGCTTCTTCCATACCTATTATACCTCAAGCCATTTCTGAAGCTGCAAGTATCATTAGTAATGGAGCTGCTAATATACTTGGGAGAGCTTACTTTGCGTCAACTCTTCTTACTGCATATTTTAGTTTTAAAGCTCCTTCTGCTGATGAATTGTCAAATCAAAAGATTATTGCTACTAGTGATAAATTTTCATTAAATTCACAAGTAGCAATGATGTTTTACGATGACGACACTACAGTCAAAAGCACCTATCAGCGTTTTTATATGATGGGCACAGACGGGCAAGGTTGGGATCCTATGGTTCGCGAAAAAGATAAAATCACCCAAACAATTACGGGCGGCGAACAACAGAAGAACGACTCCCACTATATTGAACTTCTTGCGGCTTGTGCAGCACTAGATTTTTATCATGTTGATATAGATCATCTTAAAACCAGTAAAGCTAATCACTCTACAGACTATGTTTATCGTTCAATTGAGAGTAATGGTAAATTGGAATTCAAAGATTTTGTTGGGAATATAAATAACTATGACAAGGACTTTGCCAAAAAGTTTGGTATGCTAATAGCTTTTTCTTTCCTCTGCAATGATCCAGATAACGACTTCGTTGAGAGTGTAAGATGTGGGAAACAGGAAGAAATCACAGGCTTCGATGGAATTGATGTCAACCAAGTAGAATATCTTAAAAAATATTTCCGTCTACTGAATGTTCGAAATGTAAATGGAGAATTGGCGGAAGGTTGGATTCGCCAATTGTGGCGTTCTGCAGGTAGTAATGACAACTTCTTGTTTAATCCTAAACTCTTTGCATTTCATACAATGAAGGAGCTGAGTAAATACGATTGGAATAAGAATCTATATCGCAATGAAGGTGTCGGAAAGGATTGGACGTTCTCTGTTGGATTTTTCGGTTCAAGATTCGACACATTTAAGAAAAAATTCATTGAGCAGTTGCACAACGGAGCTCCAACTACTATTACAAATACAGGTGAGCGTTTCTACAAAATAGTTTATGATACGCTTTGCAAAATATATAATATAAATTAAATCACATCGCTATGTCTAAAGCTTTATTGATAAAGAGTTATACAACTCTTACAACTGGCACACAAGGTAATTGGAACGACCTTAACATGGCATCTTCCTATATACAAGGAATACAGACTGGTAAGATTCTTGAGGATGTAAGTGCAGATAAGATTGCCGCTCTTATATCAGGAGTTCCGACTCCTTGGGCACGAGCAAGACTATTTAAGTTTGCACTAGATACATTAGCTTGTCCTGATCCTAACATATCCAACTCAGGTTTAACTCAATACTATGAGATGCTTCATGGCGAATGGAGAGGTCTCATTGCACTGATGGCACTTCATTCTGATCGTATTCGAATTTCGAAACCAATAACTATGAATGTCAAAGGGGGTGATTATGATATTGCTGCCGCATTCGGTCGTATGTTATTTAATGATAAGGATATTTGGAGTAATCAAGATCAACTGACAAAAGATCCAGACGCACAGCCATTCATACATTTGATTTATTATAAAGACCAGTTAATTGGTGGAACATCTCCTTTTACTGGTGTTTTTACGTCAGTCAACTATAGTAACCTTACGGGAACTTCTGATATTAGTTGGTATCGCAATGGTAAATTAGAAGACCCAATGCCATATCTAAACCCTGATCAACTTCAAAAGTTATATTTGTTCCTCAAGAATTTCAATGGAAATCTTGATACGTTTGAAAAGACAATTAATCTTTTGAGAAATGACATCAATCCAATTGAGCTCAAAGGGTTTAAGAATATGAGCCGAGATTGGGAAAACGATATTACGAAACAAGCGAATGGCAAACTACGCGATAAGGGACCAATTCCATCATATGGAACATTATCGTGCCCATTTACTATACTTTTCAAAAGTGATGTTCCTGTCTACATGAAACCAGACTATACATTCACATATAGTAGTGGAGAACAGGTTACTGTGCCTTACCAAAAAATTGGAGATATTCAGAATTTGCTTAGTTCTGATGGCTATATCCTTGGATGGGCTGAAGATTCAAACCAGCGACAAAAACGTTCAGAAGCTCCAGTATACTACCTTCAAGTAAAAGACTTACATTCTGGATCTATATGCTATTTTACTATACCTCTTTCTGAAATGGGTATTGATATTTTCAAGAACAGGCTTGGAGAATTGCTTGATTACACAGCAGGTGGAAATAGTCATCTTTCTGCTTCAATTAGTGACAATGGGGATATTCTATCTGTTACTATGGTTGTAGAGATTGACGGTGAAAGCGTTACACTCAATACACGTGAGTACCAAATTGATTGGATGGAGGATATGGGCAGAGTAATCATGTGGCCTAATTTCGTATCAGACAAATGGAATAAATATTACCTCTATACAGAATTCACAGCTGATTCAAAAAATAAATTCCAACCTATCTTCAAGCATAATGGTCAGATTCTTCTTGATGGTGGCCTTAACTTCCTTACTCCTGCATATACGCCGGCGCCAAACGAAGATATATGTGTGAACATTAAACCATTAATTACATATCCTGCAGGTCAAGGAGAAGAGCTTCCTAAATATAACATTATAGCTTCTGATAAACCATTTGAAGGACTGATTGCAACCATACAGAAGAGTGGACATGACGAGCGTGCAGGCTTTTTAATGCTCCGTCACAATGTCGTAAAAGACTTAACATCTGTAGACATGAATAGTTCTGCTATTGTAGGAATTGATTTTGGTAGTAATAACACTTGTATTTACTATAATGCCAATGATCGTGGGGCAATGCCTATTAGATTCGAAAATAATCGTGCAGTTCTAGTAGGCAATGAAAACGATGACAAACGAGCTAATGCGGGCAATGATGAACTGCTGTTTTTTACAAATTACCCAGCGGAAAATGGTCAGTTAAAGTCGTGGCTGCATGAACATGACTCCCGCTACAACTGCTACAATCAGTCAGAAGAGGTTGCAGGCGGTGTACCTGTAAACCGTCCGAATGTAGTAGTTCGTGAAATGGATGAGTTTCAGATTAAAACTCAGGCCGGAACATTACACTATAACATGAAGTGGCTAGATAATCAGAAGGGACTTGAAAAGAAAAGAGCTTACTTAAAATCGATCTGGTTGCAAGCATGTGCATATTTATATAAAAATAGGATTCGTCCAGAAGAGATAAGTTGGAGTCATCCTGGTTCTATGATGGAATCAGACATAAATGACTACGACAAGATATTTAATGACCTTATTAAAATCAATCCGATAACAACAGGTCGAAGACCTACAATCAATGAAGACTTCCCAACAGAAGCCGAAGCAGTATGTAGTTTTGCTCTATCTCAAGACTTTGGGTTGGCTGGTAATAATATGTTTCTGGGAATTGATGTTGGTGGTAGTACCAGTGATATTCTTCTTCTTGCTAAAGATCCAACAAATGGGAATAAAGCTTCGTTGTATCGTGAAAGCTCCGTCCGCTTGGCGGCTGGCGTCTTTTTCGATGCTATAATAAAGTCAGAAACATTTCGTCAAGCACTTGTAAACTTCCATGAAAGTAATCAAAAAACTGTTTACGTTTCTAACATCAATGATGTATTAACAGAACCGAACAAGGCTCCATACTATTTGAACAATATCTTCGACCAGTTAAAGACAAGTGAGGATTACAATAATTTCTACGAAACAATTGATCGTGATGCAAAGTTTGCATTTACTATTCCTGCTTATGTTACAGGTCTTCTTCTATACTACTCAGGAATGTTGATTGGCAAGGCTCTTAAAGAGAATAACTTAGACAATATAGAACGTGTCGACATTCTGAGCTTTGGAAAGGGCGGAAGGATATTTCATTGGTTACGTAATTCTGCAGGAAGTCGTGCAACACGTGAATACTATGCGACTTGCTTGAATGCAGGAGTCAAGTGCGTAATTAATAGAGAGCTTATTGTTAAATATCGTGATGAGATAGAGGTTGATAATAAGGCAGAGGTCGCAAAAGGACTTTGTGATCCAAAAGATGTTGTGAAGAAAATGAAAGCAGAAGACCGCGACATTTGCGGTGAAATCGGCGTAAAATATCTCGTTCCTGGAGGTAATATGAAAACACTTTCCGTTGAAGATGAGCTTACAGGTGATTATTTTGCTGATGATATGGGTAATTTCGACTTCTCAGGTATTACGAACTTCGAAACATTTATGAATATTTTCATAGAGTTTGTTAGCCAAAAAACTAAAATGTATGCAAAGGCTGATAGTGAGTTACGTGATGATCTTGATGATCTTTCAAGCAAGATTGCCAGCTTCATTTGTAATAATGACCGTGAGTATAAGAAAGCCAAAGAAAAAGCAAGGACTGGAGATGGTTTCCGTTATCATCAACCAATCATTATTGCTGAAGGTATCTGCTTCCTTAGCACTCTTATCAGAAAAGCCTTCAATCAGTAAGATAGAATTTTGACTATATGAAATCGTTAGCTCTTTACATAGACAAGTGGTATATCGTTGGTGCTGTTAGCACCGACGGTATAACTCGTTCTGTAAAACTTCCCAATAAAGAAGATAGGATTTGGCTTTATTTTTATGAAGATGTCGCAAATAATGAAATCTCATATGGCAAGGGTTTTCAAGCAAAATTTCGCAACAATGAGGTACACTACTATGGTGATGTATTTTCAAAGATTACTAGTTCTTCTGAGAAATATATAAAGTTTAATCGTCCTCAGCCAATGGAATCTATATTTAAGGATTCTGGTATTTTTGATGATATCAAAAAAGATTTAGAAGAAGATACTGACATTTCTACTTATATTTCATTTTCAAAAGACATTTCCTTACCAGCTCGTTTTGTATTCTTGAATGAATTAAAAGCTTATGGCTTTGTAATCAAAGAAAGCACAGCTAGGATTGGTTTACTCGCATTAGAATATGCAAGCATGAAAGCCGGATTTGTAGATGCGGGCTATTATATTGTGCTCAATGCATGTAACGAAAACCTCCACTACTCTCTGTATCAAAAATCAGATGACTTGTTCTTGCGTGAAAACGAAGATCAAATTTTAGGATTAGGTACAGATGTTCGGAGTCGTGCACTTGTTGAGCATGTTGTTGACAATATCAACGATAAAGAACAATTCTTAAAAACATCAGAAGAACGAGAGGCTGAATATCTACGTATGACGCAATACGTAGATGAATGGCTTATTAAACTTTCTACCGCTCGTAATCGTATTCCAATACAGTTAACAGGTATTACATTATCAAAAGATCCATATAAAGCATATTCTGTTTCAGTACAAAAAGCTAAGATTGATGAGCGAACGAAGAAAATAGTAACGGATATAATCAATGTAATTGTTCAATTTGTAAAGGACAATAATATAAGCCATGATCAGATTAAGGCTGTTATATTGTTAGGTAATACTTTTACAAACTCTCAGTTTACCTCAGAACTCAGCAACCATTACAACTTGAAAAATAATGAGATTCTGTGTTATAAAGATTCGGAACTTTCATCATTAGTTGGAGCATATAACTTTATTGATTGTAGCCAATTTTCTTTGGAAAAAGACTCCTTACGTGCCAATGCTGAAACTGAACTTCATAGAATTAAACTTGCGGAAGAAGAAGCGGCTGCTGCGTCAAAAGCTATAGAAGAAGAGGAACAACGAACTAAAGCAGAACAAAACAGAATTGAAGCTGACCGTAAGTATAAAGATGCAATGGACAAAGGGTATAATGCAGAGAAAGAACATGACTACGATCAAATGGCAGAATATTTTGGAATAGCTTTAAGCTTACGCCAAAATGACGACGAAGCCACTAAAATGCACCAAGAGGCTTTGAGAAGAAAAGCAGAGTTTTCTGTAATACGTGATAATTATAAGGAAAAAATCCAGCAGGCTAAGTTGGCTCTTGATGAAAAAGATTATGAATTGGCTAAACAAAAAGCAGAGGAAGCGCTCAGTTTTGACAAAGACTCTTCAAATGCACAACGCATAAAAGAAGAAGCTATTCGTCATATAAAATGTGCTAAAGAGCTGGAACGTTATCTTGATCGTGCAGACTTGTTTTTTGCTCAGAAAGCTTATTCAGAAGCTCAACAAGAGTTGAATAAAGCAAAACTTCTCGATGTTGACGATAAAGAAATTGTTGAACGTGAGGCGAAGATAGCAAAAGAACAAAGCGCAGTAAATAGGAAAGTTAGCGAATTATCTACTATTTTAAATAAATCTTTAGACGATGGTCGATATGATGATGCTATTTGCGCTTGTAATGAATTGATAGAAGTTGATTTTACGAATTCTCGCAAATGGAGTGTTCGCATTGCAGATATCCGTCATAAACAAGAAAAGAAAGAAGAAGAAGAAAAAAATCTTCGAAATATTAATGCGAAAATCGAAGCAGCACAATGGAGCGAAGATTGGAATACCCTAGTCATGCTGTGCAAAGAGTCGCTTGCAATAAAAGAAGACTCTGCAATATTGGATAAGCTCAAAAAGGGTAATGAACGCTTAGAAGCTCAAAACGTAATTAAAGAACTTGATTTCACAATAGCAGAGATCAAGGACTTAATTCTTTCATCTGATTTCAGCGATGCTAGAGCGAAATTGAATCAACTTAGAAAAATGAATCTTGACCCTTCTCATCAAGAAAAAGTTAAAGGTCTAAATCAATTGATTTTTCAAAAAGAAGATGAAGCAGAAAGCGCACGAATAGTCAAGCAAAGTCAGAGCATTCAAAAGGATATTGTTGACACAGAATATAGTCAGAAATCAGATACACACAAAGATCATCGTAAAATAATAAAAGGTTTTAGTCAACCAGAAGAAGAGTCGATATCACTTGAGGAGTTTGAGTGGGATGTTCAGCAAAAGAAACGTACAAACCGTAAAACAAAGCCACAAGCACCACTCAAAACAAAAGTGGAGACTAAGAAAAAAGATTTCTTTGATGAAGACTTTGGAGAAGTTGGAAAAACGACTTCAAGTACTACTCAGATAGTTTCGAAAAAGGTATCTAATGATGATTTTAATTTTAAAAAAAACTAATAATATAAATTATGTCAGAAGTTCAACTTAAAAAGAAAATTGTTCTCCGTCGGAAAGAGAAGCCTGCAGAATTCACATTCACGGGGCTACTCAAGGTTAAACTGCTTTGGCAGTCAAGTACAGACCTTGATCTTTGTATATTCTTCACAAAGAAGGATGGAACAAACGGAGGTGTATTCTCATCAGCATTTCGTCAGAAAAAATCCGATCTAGGTTCATTGGATAAATTTCCATATATGCTGCACAAGGGTGATGAGCCTGAGCCAGCTGAAGGTGGAGAATCTATAGAACAGATAAATATTGCAAGTCTCAATGAAATAGATACTGCTAATGTTGTAGTCCTGAATTATTCAAAGGCTATTGACGGTGAAGAGGTAAATTTCGCACAAGATTCTGGACGTATAGAAATTTTAAGTGATTCAGGTGATTATTTTGAAGTTACTATAGATTCAGAAAACATGGGCCATATTTATCACGTTTGCTCTATCAAGAATAAGGATGGTGAAAATTCTGTACTAAACGAAGGCGTAGTTATGGATTTAAGTACAGCGTTCGATAAAATACCAGGTTTTTCCATGATTTGTGAATAACAAAATAAATATATCGTATATGAAAACATTAGAAGCGTTAAAGGCTGAACTTCTTGCCGATGGTATCATTGACGCAGAAGAAGTTGCACAATTGAAAAAAGTTCTTTACAATGATGGCATCATTGACAAAGAAGAGGCTGATTTCTTATTTGAATTGAACGATGCCGTAACTGGTAAAGCGAATGATGCTTCTTGGGAGTCATTTTTCATTCAGGCTATAGCAGATTTTTTACTTAAGGACGAAGTGTCACCAGGAGAAATCGACAAAGAAGAAGCTGAATGGTTACTTAAAAGAATTGGTGCTGATGGTAAAGTTGATGGAACAGAAAAAGCACTACTGGAAAAGCTGAAAGCAGAAGCGGAAAGTTTACCGGAAACTCTAGCTAATCTATTTTAATCCAATTAGATAATCACATAAATATAACAATTATGGCTGAAATTACATTAAAAAAGAAAATTACTCTTCGTAAGAAAGAAGAGCAAGCTGCATTCACTTTTGAAGGAAAACTTAAAGTGAAGCTATTTTGGAGTTCTGCAACCGACCTTGATCTCTGCCTTTTCTTTAAAAAGAAAGATGGCTCAATCGGTGGCGTATTCTCAAATGAATACAGAGGTAAGAAATCAGACTTAGGAAACCTTGAAAAATTCCCATTTATGCTTCACCTCGGAGACAATAAGGAACCAGCTGCAGGCAGCGAAGAAACAGAGCAGATTAATGTTGCAAAACTTGACGACATCGATACCGCTTATGTTTGCATCGTCAACTATGACGCAGCTATTGATGGTGAAGATATAACTTACGCAGAAGAAGGTGGTCGTGTAGAACTTCAAAGCGATTCTGGCGACTACCTAGAGGTTCTTGCTGATTCAAAAGATGATGGCCCAGTTTATTGCGTATGCTCTATCAAGAACAATGATGGAAAGTATGCTCTAAAAAATGAAAGCCGCGTTCTCGACTTAAGTGGCGCATTTGAACAAATTCCAGGCTTTTCTCTTATCTGTAATGACTAATGAACTATGGTACAGATAAAGAAGAAAGTCACTCTAAAAGCAAAGACTGAACAACCTGCTGAGCCTACTCAACAGAATGTTCAGCCATCTTTGCATGAGAAACAATCAGATATTTCATCAAGAGGTTCAAATGAGCCAGCTGTATCCAAAAACAATGGCAGAAAATATTTGATTGGTTCTATTGCTGTTGTTGCTTTACTATGTGGTGGTTATTATCTTCTTTCTGACCGAACAGAATCTTCTGTGGAAAATCCTACTGTTCAAGTAACAGAAAATTCTAATTCGAATAAAGATAATAACAATCAAGCTGAAAGTGCCAACTCTGATCCTGAAAATTCGGAAAATTCATCATCAGATCAAGCACAAGAATCGAATCCTACTAATTCAGAAGTTAGCACTGAGAAAGAGAATGAATCTGTTTCCCTAAACGAAAAACAGACATCTCCAAAATCCAATGAAGTATCTAG
This sequence comes from Bacteroidaceae bacterium, assembly GCA_036804505.1. Taxonomy (GTDB): domain Bacteria; phylum Bacteroidota; class Bacteroidia; order Bacteroidales; family Bacteroidaceae; genus Phocaeicola_A. The sequence continues at coordinate 24,442 of DAIRSI010000008.1, read as the reverse complement.
TCATGATGCTAATTCCTCTATTAGTAAAACGGAAAGCTCATTACCTTCTGGATCATTGGAACAAAAGGCAAAGGAAGTAATTCGAGGCAATTATGGTAATGGTATTGAACGCAAGCAAAAATTAGGCGAGCAGTATACAGAAATCCAAGGCAAGGTTAATGAAATGTACAAAAAAGGCCTTGTAGATTAAACTTTAATAAAGGGCAGATATGTACCTACATACTATCTGCCCTTTTAAATATAAAGATATGGTTATTTCTATCGTTATAGGGTTAATAATATGGTTAGCTGTACCGTTGTTCTTTAAAACAAAATTAAAGAAGCATCAGTATAAAGCGGTGTCTATGGTTTGCAAAATTATAGGTATAGCCATTATTGTGTGGACTGTAATCAACCAAATTAAAGTGTTTATGTCATGAAAAAAAATACATGGTTTATATTAGTATTAATGATAACCCTTCTAAGCTCATGCAACAGAACAACCTCAAACACATCAGCATCAGAAGAGCACAATCAAGTACAAAAAGATCTAACCGAGAAAGGATGGACTTTTGAAAATCCTGAAGGTGGGGATCTCAGTGAGAAATATGGGGTTAAACCTGTATTTGGAATTCAAGATAATTACTTTGACATTCATATTGGTGAGGGCTTTAGCGTAGCCATAAAAATAATGGACGCAAATACAGGTAAATGTATAAGGTATGTATTTGTTCCAGAAGGTGAAACAATTACTACAACTCAAATCCCACAAGGTCGATACTTTTTAAAATTGGCTTATGGAAAAGATTGGATGGAGTCTTCTGAAGGTGGTGCGACAAGAGGAAAATTCACTCGCTCCCCTTTCTTTGAAAGAAGTACATCTTGTTATGATTTTGGAAAAAAGAATTCTCAGGGGTATATCAATTATAGTCTTGAACTAAATGTGATAAATGGAGATTTAGAGCAGAATTTTGAGACTGAGACAATTAGCGAAACAGAATTTGATTTAAATTGAATATTCTAGAAATAAATCAGCATATGTCTATAAAAACATTACTATTTGATATTGTCCAATTCACATTGGCTCGCCCGATGAAAAGATTCGAACTATTATCAAAGTGGTTCAGTATTAATAAGTAACAAATATAATATGTCATTAAAACATCATTTTAGCGGTCTAACCGATGCCGAAGTGCTCGAAAGCCGTAAAAAGAATGGCGTTAATATTCTAACGCCTCCTGAAAAAGAACCTCTATGGAAACAATTCATAGAGAAGTTTGAAGATCCACTTATTCGTATCTTGATGGTCGCTGGTGTATTATCAATCGGCATCTCATGCTATGAATATTGGAACCTACACGAAAGTTCAGCAGTATTCTTTGAGCCCATTGGTATTTTCGTTGCCATCCTTTTAGCTACTGGACTTGCATTCTATTTTGAATTGAAGGCAAACAAGGCGTTCTCTATCTTGAATCAGGTAAACGATGACGAACCAGTAAAAGTAATCCGCAACAGTAATGTAATTGAGATTCCTAAAAAAGACGTTGTTGTCGGTGACCTAGTTGTTTTGAACACAGGTGATGAAGTCCCTGCTGATGGCGAATTATTGGAAGCGATAACTCTTCATATGGATGAGTCAACTTTGACTGGTGAACCAGTTTGTGGAAAGACCGTCAACGAGGTTGATTTCGACAAACAAGCAACTTATCCCTCAAATCATGTTCTGCGTGGGACAAAGGTAATGGAAGGTCATGGTATATTTAGAGTACTTGAAGTCGGTGATAAGACTGAAAATGGTAAGGTGTTTGAAGAAGCACAAATAGATGATTCAGTTAAAACACCTTTGAATGAACAACTTGATGGATTGAGCGATTTAATTACAAATTTAAGTTATGGTTTTGCTGCATTCATTATTGTCGGTCGTGTTTGCCATTATTTTAGTTGGAATGCTCTTTCATTACTTTTAGTTTTACCAACAGCTCTTTTCTTCTATTTGGTCATCAGGAAATTCGGTGATTGGTCATCAAAGACATGTCTTGCAACGATTATCATATTCTTTGCAATTTTCGTAGGAATGGTTGTTGGTCTTCACAGCTATTTGATGCCTACACAGGAGTTGGCTGGATTATTGGCATTTACAATGAATACCTTGATGATTGCAGTAACGCTAATTGTCGTTGCCGTTCCAGAAGGTCTTCCTATGGCAGTAACTTTAAGCTTGGCTTATAGTATGCGCAGCATGTTGAAGACAAACAATTTGGTTCGAAAGATGCATGCTTGTGAAACGATGGGTGCTACAACCGTAATTTGTACAGATAAGACAGGTACTCTTACCCAGAATAAGATGCAAGTTTATCAATCAAACTTCTATGATTTAAAAGAACAGAAGCTTTTGAAAGACGATGAAATGAGTGGTTTTATAGCTGAAGGTATTGCTGTAAATTCCACTGCCTCATTGGATTTCTCTACAAAATCACCAAATGCCATTGGGAATCCAACAGAAGGAGCATTGCTATTATGGTTACATTCACAAGGAATTGATTATCGTGAGCTAAAAGAGAGTGCTGAAAGATTGGATGAAGTCCCATTCTCAACAGAGAGGAAATATATGGCGACAATCGTTAAATCCGGTATTTTTGGAAAGAGAATTCTTTTTGTAAAAGGTGCTCCTGAGATCGTATTTGGTATGTGCCATAAGTCATGTGGAAACGTCGCTAAATCTGACATTGATAAACAGCTTCTTGAATACCAAAAGCAAGCTATGCGTACTCTTGGATTTGCTTACCAAATTTTGGAAGACGGAGATAAGTCTACAGCTGATGGAAAGGTTGTAGCTGATAAACTAACATTCTTGGGTATAGTAGCCATTAGCGACCCTGTTCGTCTTGATGTACCTGATGCAGTCAAAGAATGTATGGATGCAGGTATTTCCGTTAAGATTGTCACTGGAGATACTCCAGGAACTGCAACAGAGATAGGTAGACAGATTGGTTTATGGAAAGAAAATGATACAGAGCGAAACATTATCACAGGTCCTGAATTTGCTAATCTGTCTGACAAACAACTCGAAGAGCGTGTGATGGACTTAAAGATTATAGCTCGTGCTCGCCCAATGGACAAAAAACGTTTGGTTGAAGCTCTTCAAAGAAAGAATCAAGTAGTAGCAGTTACAGGTGATGGTACTAATGATGCTCCTGCATTAAATGCAGCTCATGTCGGTCTTTCTATGGGTGATGGTACTTCTGTAGCAAAAGAAGCATCAGATATCACCATTATCGACAATTCGTTCAGCAGCATTGGTAGAGCGGTAATGTGGGGGCGTTCATTGTATCAAAACATTCAACGATTCCTCTTGTTCCAATTGACAGTAAATGTATCTGCATGCTTCATCGTTCTCGTTGGCGCATTTATCGGAACTGAATCTCCTTTGACAGTTACACAAATGTTGTGGGTTAACTTGATTATGGATACTTTCGGTGCCATGGCACTGGCTTCTTTGCCGCCAACAGAAAATGTTATGAGAGATAAACCAAGAGACAGAAAGGCTTTTATTCTCAATAAACCTATGTATTGCAACATTATTGGTGTTGGTATGGCATTCTTTTTAATGTTACTAGGTCTTGTCCTCACTTTTGAATACACAGATGTAACCTCTATGAGAGATTTCTTATCTTTGTCATTTGGCGAAGCAAATGGTGTGTCTCCTTACGAACAAACTTTGATATTCTCGATCTTCGTTTGGACTCACTTCTGGTATATGTTCAACGCTCGCTCTTTTGAAACTGGCAAGAGCATTTTCCAATCAAAGCTGAGTACTGGTTTCTTAACTATTGTATGCGTCATAGCTATTGGCCAGATTGTGATTGTTGAAGTCTTATATGAATTCTTCAATGTGGTTCCAATGAAATGTGAAGATTGGATAATCATCGTTGCTGGATCTTCTGTAGTTCTTTGGATTCGTGAAATCTGGCATTTGATTTCAAATCGAAATAATTGACCGTATAGTACCCATCTATCCAAACAGAATAGGTGGGTACTTTAAAGATGAATCATAATGAGCAATAATAACAATCACCCTTTAGGAAAAGCTCCTTGGCTACACGTTATAATTTCGACAGGATTTGGTAGTGGATTTGTTCCATTGGCACCAGGAACAGCAGCTGGATTTATTGGACTATTAGTTTGGTATATAGGTTTTCTCAATCTATCACTAATAACCCTTACTTTAATTACCATAATTGTCATTGTTGTAACAACATTTGTAGGTGTATGGACATCCAATGTTATGGGAAAATATTGGGGCGAAGATCCCAGAACTGTAGTAATTGATGAGTATGTTGGAACCTGGATTCCTTTACTTGTAGCGCCTTGTGGCGAAAACACTTGGATTATGGCTCTTTTAGGGTTTGTTCTTTTTAGACTGATAGATATATTCAAGCCCTTAGGTTGCCGTTGGATAGATACTCATATTAAAGGTGGATGGGGCGTGATGCTTGATGATGTATTAGCAGGATTTTACTCTTTATGTATTTGTCTTATTGTTCGATACTTTGGAATAATATAAATCAATAAACAAACTCTTTATGTTTTGTGTTGAATTGATAAATAATTAATTTTGCGTTAGATTCAAATTCTTATAGAAATGGGTAAAGATATCAATAGATTAAAGATTGTATTGGCTGAAAAGAAAAAGACCAATAAATGGCTTGCCGATCAATTGGAGAAAGATCAAGCTACCGTTTCTAAGTGGTGTACCAATTCAGCTCAGCCAGGATTAGAAACGCTAATAAAAATTGCGTCTGTTTTAGAAGTAGATGTGAAAGATTTACTTCATTCCACAACAGATTAAAAACAAAATGTGATAGCAACAAGGATAATGCTCCTTTTTGCATGAAAACTAAAGAGAATCCAAACGGGTTCTCTTTTTTTGCGACTATTCCTAAAATGTTACTATATTGTTACTGTATTGTTTATAAAAGTAGTTTATATTATTGATTTACAGTATTGTGCATTATATTAATAACGTATTAGCCTAATTCCACGAAAAAGAATAATCCTTCAATTGACTGGAGTTCCATTGAATTTATACAATTCTCCTTACGCGATGAACTTTATCAAAAGAACGATTTAACAGACAAAGGAATTTATATAGAAAAAGCAGATTTAATTTTCTGATTACAAAAAGGCTCTTTACCATAAAAAGTAAAAAGCCTTTTTTGTTTCATCATGCTGATAAAGGAATACAAACCTCGTATGAGTCTGTTATGAAGGGCTACGCAATAACTTCGATAATTCAGATTATCTGGAAAAGTTTACATGTCTTCACAAAAGGAAAATATCATTAAATAGCAAGACCTGAATGACCTTTTTATGTGACAAATAGATTTGTTTTGTATCTTTGCAGACCAAAACAAAGCATAATTATCTCATGCTCACATGAGTACGAAAGAACACATCAAGACCATTGAAGAAGCTTTCAAGTGCTACTACAGACCACTGAATCTTTTTGCTCTTCACTATGTAAATGATATCGATTCTGCAGAAGATATCGTTCAACAATGCTTCTCCGATTTATGGGAAAAACAATGCCAAAACCGCGACATCGGGAATCTGAAAGCATATCTCTTCACCTCTGTCAGGAACCAATGCATCGACTTTCTGAAAAAAGATACCGTTATCTCCCACGACGTCGAGGTTGATTCTCTAGACAATCTCTCCGAAGAAAATGATGAGGAAGAAAGAGCCTTCCGCGAAGCTAGGCTGTGGACAGCCATTGACTCCTTGCCCGATCGTTGTAGAGAGATATTTTTGATGAACAAAAAAGACGGCATGAAATATAAAGAAATTGCAGAGAAAACAGGACTGTCTGTGAATACGGTGGAAAATCATGTTCTGAAAGCTCTCAGACTTCTGCGCGAAAAGGCCGGCCAGATCTATTATTTCCTCTTCGGTTAACCATTACAAACAGTTTGCCTTTAGCTCCTGTCACCAGAATGTATTGTCAATCAATGAGTTCTGGTGACAGGACGAAAAAAATTAGTTTGAAAAGCAAAAAATAGAATCTAATTCAATGTAAATGAAACGAATAGAAGCAAAAAGTTGCCTCAAAAGCCTTGTCAATTTCGTCCTGTCACCAGAATTCTCTGATAATGAACAAATTCTGGTGACAGGAGCTAAAGGCAAACCGTTTGCAGTTGGAACGAGGGAGGTTGGCTTTCGGAAACTCCATGATTGGCTATCTTACTTTCGTTAGTTAGCAGTGTTAATCAACGTAGTTAGCCGGTACAACTGACCCCCTGCCGGAATACATACCAAATCCGGACAGGATAGACTATCAATCCATAGAAAACAGACTATGTATTTTCAGACTATGTATTCAATCGGGAAAAACGTAGGTAGGGATTGCACAAACTCTACCTACGTTTTTTGAAAAGCCACCTACGTCTTTCCGCGACTGGTTATATCTTTTCCTTCCGCTGGTTACATTTTTTTCTCGGCTGGTTACGTCTTTTTCCTCCGCTGGTTACAACTTTTTCCTGAATAATTTTCAAAGTTGGTGAGAAATATATTTTTTTCTTTTTTGAGTAGTGGTTTATTTGCTTTTCTCAGTCTTAAAAGAAAAAAGAACAAACATGGACCCATTCAAAGACAAGGAAATGGATTTTGTACTGAAATTTTATCAGTATGGAAAGCTGAATACTCGCAAAGCTCTTCTCCGCTTCAAGGAGGAAAAGCATCTGACGGCCAAACCCGTCCGCCGCGTGTATCTGCAAATTGCAAAAATTGCTGCCATCTTCCTCTTGGCCCTCCTTCCGGTTGGAGCCTATTTATATATAGACAGCCTTCCCAAATGGGTGGAAATCACAGCCGGTACAGAGATAAAAGAAATCCGGCTACCGGATTTTTCCCAAATTACTCTTGCCCCCCATTCTTCCCTCAAATATGATTCAAGACATTTCTCCGAGAAAAGAGATGTCGAAATGAAAGGGAAGGCATTTTTTCAGATCTTTCATGATGCCGGGCATCCTTTCACGGTAAGAAACAAATGGTCGAGAGTGAAAGTACTGGGAACAGAATTTCAGGTAGACGGTAATTCCGAAGAAATTATCGCGAGTGTGGAATCCGGAAAAGTTTTCTTTTCAAGTTTTGGAAAGACAGAAGGCATTACACTGACTCAAGGAATGGTAGCAATATTAACGGCCGATGCAGAAAAGCCTCATTACATTCATCCGGTCACAAGGAACGCCTTGGCATGGAAAAGCGGATGGTTCGAGTATGACAACACTCCCCTTCCCGTTGTTCTGGATGAATTATCGAAATACTATCATCTGAACCTTTCAGTCACAAACGGAAAGAATAAATTTCTCAGCGGACGCTTCTCCACGGACAATCCACGTATAATAATCGAAAACATAGAAAAAGCATTGGATGTAAATATCAAAAATAAATAATACATGAAACCTTTATACTCAAGACTGATTATTTTCATGCTCTGTTATTTTCTTCTGCCGGTAACATCCGTAAAAGCGCAAAGGGAACATCCTTCAACCCTCAAACAAGAAATGGCAAAACTGCAAGATGAACACAATGTCAGTTTCGTATATGATGCGACACTGAATGTAGGTCAGGCATTTCGCGGAAAATCCATTTCAGGGATGAAACTAGGGGGAGCCTTGAAAGCGCTTTTCGACGGTACCGGCATTTCTTTTAAACAGGAAGGCAAGTATATAGTCCTGCATAAGGATTCGGAAATCAACAGGAAAAAACACTACACGTTAAGCGGATATATGTATCAGAAAAATGGTGAAAGCCTGATTAATGCGACCGTCATCGACATAGAAACAGGAACAGGGACCGTGACAAACTCTTATGGATTCTTCAGCCTCACCCTGCCTGAAGGGAACCACGACCTTCGATTCTCATACGTGGGAATGCAAGCAAGCATCCAAAAGGTGGAAATGAACAAAGACTCCTTCCTGAAAGTTTATCTAGAGGAACTTCCGTCTTTAAAGGAAATCGTGGTTATGGGCCAACGCGACACACCTTTGGCTGCCACCCAACCGGGAAAGGTTTCGCTCACCAACAAAGATTTGAACACTGCCGGTTCCTTGCTCAGCTCTCCCGACTTGATAAAGGACCTGCAGAGTTTGCCGGGAGTCACTCCGGGAACAGAGTTGGTATCGGGGCTTTTCGTACATGGAGGCAGCAACGACGAGAATCTTTTCTTGTTGGACGGAACACCATTGTACCAAATAAACCATGTGGGAGGACTGTTTTCGGCTTTCAATACTGAAATCGTGAAGAATGTGGATTTTTATAAAGGAGGCTTCCCTGCCCGTTATGGCGGACGACTTTCCTCTATCGTGGATGTACGCACCATGGATGGCGACATGGATAAGTTCCACGGTTCCTACTCCATCGGACTACTGGATGGAAGAGTTCATCTGGAAGGCCCTCTCGACAAAGGACGGACATCTTTCATTTTCGGAATGAGAAGAAGTTGGGTGGATCCTTTCATGATGCTGGCATCAAAAATAGGAAGTCTGGCCGACAGCGAAAGCAAATTCTCGGCATTAGCCTATTTTCATGACATCAATGCCAAAGTCTCGCACTTGTTTTCGGACCGCAGCAAACTATCCGTCGAGATTTACTCAGGCAAAGACCGGTTGAAATCACATACCGATCAAGACTATAAGATTTCCAGTGGCGGATCACAAGGGCCGACGGGGTATGAAAAAGACAAATTCCATTTCGACCTGACTTGGGGAAACTTCACCACCTCTGCCAACTGGAACTACCAACTGAATCCAAAGTTATTCTCGAACTTTACTGCCGTATATACGCATAACCAGTCGCTTTACGATTATATGAACGACGAAAGGACCTATACCCTTACCGACCAAAAGGAACAGAACACATATCATTTTGAAAGGCACAACCACTCAACCATCGACGATATCGGTTATCGTTCGGAGTTCGACTATCGTCCAAATCCCAGACATCACATCCGTTTCGGGTCGAATTATCTTTTTCATTCCTTCCGCCCGCTGAACAATAAAGCCCTTGATTTTTCAGGAAACGAAGGAGTAAATGACACGCTGTCCTATCATCAATCCAATCAGTACCACGGACACGAGTTAACTCTTTACGGGGAGGATGATATAAAATTCAACGACAAACTGAATGTAAACATAGGACTCCACAACACATTATTCATTATGGACGGCAAAACCTATCATTCCGTAGAACCACGCCTGGCACTGAAATACCTGTTTTCAAGACATTCCTCCGTTAAACTATCCTACACAGAAATGAACCAATATATGCACCAGATAAGTAATTCCTATTTAAATCTTCCCACAGATTTCTGGGTATCTTCAACAAAAAAAGTGCAACCCATGTATTCCCGACAAGTAACTGCCGGAATTTACACGGACTTGCCCTGGAAGAATCTTCATCTGGATATGGAAGGTTACTACAAGACCATGAACAATCTTGTGGAATACTATTCCGGTAACAACCTCATTCCGGATGCCGCCCATTGGGAAGATCTCATCGAAACGGGAAAGGGACGGTCCTACGGAATGGAATGCGCCCTGTCCTATCAAACCAATAGAAACACCTTGAATGCCTCCTACACATTATCATGGACACAACGAAAATTCCCAAGTATCTATTCCGGATGGTATGATGACAAATATGACAACCGGCATAAATTCGTTATCAACTGGCGAAGTCAAGTCAGCAAGAAAACAGATATTTATGCTTCCGGGACCTTCCATAGCGGAAACAAAATGACGATACCCACTCAATACGTAACCAGCCCCGCCATTCCCAATAATGAGGAAAAAGAAAACTATATAGAGGGCGAATGGATATATGAGAAACCCAACAACCTCAGCATGCCGGCCTATCATCGTCTGGACATTGGTGCAAATTTCCACCACGTCACCAAACATGGTAATGAACGTATCTGGAACATCAGCATCTACAATGCATATTGCCGGCTGAATTCTCTGTTCACGAAAGTCAATGCAGATAACGACGGCACCCTGAGAGCCAAGAATTACGGGTACTTTCCCATTATCCCTTCATTCAGTTACACCATTAAATTCTAAAGCAATGAAACATTATAGTATCGCAGTCATCTTATGTGTCCTGACCATCTTACTGGGAGCCTGCAGGCCGGAAGACACGGATTTAAGGCAAATAGGAAGCCAAAAGAAAATGGTGCTCTACTGTTTTCCCATGAATTCCGATTCGACTCTTATTCAACTGACCTCGTCGAACCCTGTCGGAGAAGAAATAAGATTGAACGATTATATTAATGATGCACAAGTCACACTCTCCGTAAACGGGATAAAAACAAGCATACTGAAAGATGAGGGCTTCTGCATAAAAAACAAGCTGAAAACAAATGACCGGATAGACCTGTCCATCACCGCTGCCGGTCTTCCTGATATTTCCGCACACACCGTCATACCCGATGCATTCCCTCTGGAATCTGTCAAAATGGAACCTGATGCCGGCAATTCCAACTATCTGCAGTTTCAGATAACCTTTAAGGACGATGCCCTCAAAAATGACTATTATGGTATTCAGGTTCAGACAAAAACAGATTATTATGAATATAAAATAAATTCGGATAGCACACTGACACAAATAAACTATAAATCCAAGATAACAAATGGAACCTTGGACATAGAAAAGGAACCACTACTGAACAACCTGTCCGATTTGGACAAAATTGTAGGCTTCGTCAATGATTTTTATCAAAACTTCTACATTTGGGAAGATAAAAAGATTCAAGGGAGAACTTATACTCTCAAGGCAAAAGCCATAAAATCCGTTGATTCCGAGTATAAGGATGACAGTGATCTGATAAAGCATGTTTACAAATACAGCTATAGAGTAAACATGTACAAACTATCCGAAGAAGCCTATCGTTTCCTCAAGGCACTGAACGACCAATATAACAACCAACTCGGTAAAAGCGGGTTATCATTCATCAATCCCAACTACAGCAACGTGCAAAACGGATTGGGAGTATTGGGAGGAATGAACCGTATGCAAACAGAATGGATGAAATTGACTAAATAATATCCCTTTCAACAAAAGCACGATACTTCGTTAATAAATTCGAAAAATAAATTTTTCGTTTTTACTTTTATATAAGATCTCACTCTAATAATTACAATGCAGCATTGAAAGATTATTTTTGTTTACAATTTAAACAGTTAATTATGAGAAGTAAATATTTATTAGCCGTTCTGACATTTTCTTTTCTGTTAGGCAGTACAATCACAATGGCTGCACAAGACGAACAGAAATCTGATAAAATCGGGAAACATCCCACTGCAGAACAAATGGAGCAAATCAAATGTAACCGGATGGTGAAGGAACTCATGCTCGATGATGCCACATCAGCAAAATTCATTCCTCTCTATAAGCAATATCTTAAAGAGCTAAAAGCGTGCAAACCCCATGACAAAGACATGAAAAATGCTGAGAAAAAAGGGACTCTTACAAATGCCACTGCTGAAAAACTGATAAAGGAACAATTTACCCAAACTCGGAAAAAAGTTGATATACAAGAAAAGTATTACGGCGAATTCCACAAATTCCTGACTCCGCAACAGATTCTGAAGCTTTACCGTCACAAAGATAAAAAGATGGACAAACGCAACATGATGGGAAGCCCTCGGAAAATGATTATGAGATCACAGCAATTACATCAAAATCAAAAAGCCGGTTAAAACCGGATACAAAAGGAAACAGGATGGTTCTTCATCTCCCGAAGCCATCCTGTTTTCTATTATTCCTTTTCTCCAAAAGCCAAATCACCGGCATCGCCCAAACCCGGAACAATGTAGGCATGATCATTCAATTCGGGATCAACAGCTGCACACCAAAGAGTAGTCTTGTCTTCAGGAAAAGTCCGGGATATGAAATCCACAGCCTGCTTACTTGCAATAATAGCAGCAACAATAATAGTCTTCGGACGACCTTTAGTGAACAAAGCGTTCAAACTTAATTCCATGGAACTGCCTGTTGCCAGCATCGGATCAACAATTATCAAAGTCTTTCCATCCAAACGAGGAGTGGCCAGATACTCAATATGCACATCAAAATGCTCTTCATCCTTATACTTACGGTAAGCTGACACAAAAGCATTTTCCGCCTCATCGAAATAATTCAAAAAACCTTGATGAAAAGGAAGCCCGGCACGAAAAATTGTTGCCAGAACTATCTTGTTTTCCGGGATTGAAGCTACAGTTGTACCCAAAGGAGTTCGTACTTCTTCATTCTTATAACTCAAATCTTTGCTGATTTCATAGGCCATTATTTCACCAATACGTTCAACATTACGACGAAAACGAAGACGGTCTTTTTGGATATTGACATCGCGAAGTTCTGCGACAAATTTGTTTAGCAAGGAATTGGACTTGCTGAAATCGACTATTTTCATAGCGTTTTGGTTTAAACTTTCCATTATTTATAAATATTCGACAAAATTAAATATTTTAATTTAAACCCAAGGCTATACAAACAAAAAAAATAACGGAAAATATTATCTGTCAAAATTCAAATGACATAATTATCCTTCTTTTAGTTATATAAAAACTCTATTTGCAAAGTCCAATTTACAGTTTTGTTATTGATTCCTAAAAATTCGGCAATTACGGAAATTTTTCCTTATTATCTCTTTTTTTAAACAAATCTATGTAGTACCTTTGCAAAACTTTCAAGGAAATGAATAAATAAGTATTATTAAAATAAAAAAGTTATGGCAAAGATTGATTTAACAAAGTACGGAATTACAGGTGCAACTGAAGTTCTTTACAATCCTTCTTTCGAGGTTTTGTTCAATGAAGAAACCAAAGAAGGTCTGACAGGATTCGACAAGGGTCAAGTAACGGAATTAGGCGCAGTAAACGTTATGACAGGCGTTTACACCGGTCGCTCTCCTAAAGATAAATTCATCGTTATGGATGAGACATCAAAGAATACAGTTTGGTGGACTTCCGATGAATATAAAAACGATAACAAACCGGCTTCTGAAGAGGCATGGAACGCTGTCAAGGAAATTGCTAAGAAAGAACTCTCAAACAAGAGACTTTTTGTAGTTGATGGTTTCTGCGGCGCCAATGTTGATACTCGTATGAAAGTACGTTTCATCATGGAAGTAGCATGGCAGGCACATTTCGTAACCAACATGTTCATCCGCCCTCAAAGCCAGGAAGAGTTGGATCAGGAACCTGATTTCATCGTTTACAATGCTTCTAAAGCAAAACTTGAAAACTATAAAGAATTAGGTTTGAACTCTGAAACTGCAGTTGTTTTCAATGTAACTTCAAAGGAACAAGTTATCATCAACACTTGGTACGGTGGTGAAATGAAGAAAGGTATGTTCTCTATGATGAACTACTTCCTGCCATTGAAAGGCATTGCTTCCATGCACTGCTCTGCAAACTGCGACATGAACGGTGAGAACACAGCAATCTTCTTCGGTTTGTCAGGAACTGGCAAGACTACCTTGTCTACAGATCCAAAACGTCTGTTGATTGGTGATGACGAACACGGATGGGATGACAACGGTGTATTCAACTTCGAAGGTGGTTGCTATGCTAAGGTTATCAAACTTGACAAAGAAAGTGAACCAGACATCTACGGTGCTATCCGTCGCGACGCATTGCTCGAGAATGTAACTGTTGACGCAAATGGCAAGATTGATTTCGACGATAAGAGCGTAACCGAAAACACTCGTGTTTCTTATCCGATCAACCATATCACAAACATCGTAAAGCCTATTTCTCACGCACCTGCTGCAAAGCAAGTAATCTTCTTGTCAGCTGATGCATTCGGAGTTCTTCCTCCAGTATCTATCCTTGACAAACAACAGACTCAGTATTACTTCCTTTCCGGATTTACTGCAAAATTGGCAGGTACGGAACGCGGTATCACTGAACCGACTCCAACATTCTCTGCTTGCTTCGGCCAGGCATTCCTTGAACTGCATCCTACAAAATATGCTGAGGAATTGGTTAAGCACATGGAAAAGAGCGGTGCAAAAGCATATTTGGTCAACACAGGCTGGAGCGGAACAGGCAAACGTATCTCTATCCGTGATACTCGTGGCATTATCGATGCAATCCTTGACGGAAGCATTGACAAGGCTCCTACCAAAGTCATTCCTTTCTTCGACTTTGTTGTTCCGACTCAGTTGCCGGGCGTAGATTCCAAGATTCTTGATCCTCGCGACACTTATGCAAGTGCTAACGAATGGGATGTAAAAGCTAAAGATTTGGCTGGACGTTTCATCAAGAATTTCGCTAAGTATGAAGGAAATGAGGCAGGTAAAGCATTAGTTGCTGCTGGTCCAAAATTGTAATTTTCTGAGTTTTATCATAAAAAAAGGCGGTTTCCTATAAGAAACTGCCTTTTTTGTCGATATTTTTCATCAAAAAATCTAAAAAATGTTGCATTTATTATTTTTATTTCTAACTTTGCAGTGTTTAAAAAGATTTTTCATCGTTTTAGAATAACAGAGCATAGATAATTAGATTGAGAAGTTGTAAGTCGCCACGGGGTTGTGAAATTCCGTGGCGGCGTCTTTTTATATACCTCTCAATCAATTACTTCTGCTTGCTTATCTTCAACTCAATCAAAAAAGCGACAATCAAGCCAAGCCCTCCAAAGAATAAAGTAGTGGCACCATATACAATGGAAATTGCATTATCTACCCGATAGTCATAAGCTTGCCCGGGTACTGCATAGGAAGCAATGCTGTAATAACAGATAGCATAACCCACCAGCAACCCCATACCTATGCCAAGAAGAAGAGCTCCGATCCTTAATGACCAGGAAGCATAATTTTTGAGCATGGAAGACCCACCTCCAAAAAGGTTCTGAAAGATCGGACTGGCATCTTTCAAACTTTCACATTTTTCAATCATCATCATACGTTCTTTTCTACGAACATACAAGTCACAAATTTTGTAAAGAGTGACAAAAATGATGGCAACAATCAACGGTGCAATAATAAAATCCATAATTATATTTTTTAATTGGTTAATAATTTTCGTTTCTGCCTTTTAGACTATGCTCCGATAAAAAAGGTTACAGAAAAAGCAATAATTATTTTTTCTATGTATTTTTGTAACCATTGGCAAAAGCTACGCGTCTAAACAGACGAAATGGAAAAAGAAGAGATAAATATCATTGAAAGTATTTTGAATGGCAACAGCCGGCAATATACTGTTCTGGTGGAAAAATACAGCCAGCAGATATTCAGCCTCATCTTCCAAATAACAGAAAATCAAGAGGATGCCGAGGAGCTGACTCAAGATACTTTTTTAAAGGCTTATCAGAATCTGAAGAAATTCAAACAAGAGAGTTCCTTCTCAACTTGGATTTATCGGATTGCCTACAATACGGCTATCAGTGCCACGAGAAAGAAAAAGTACACTTGCTATGTTGACGAGCAACAACTTACCATTCTTTCTGACGTGAATGTGGATGAAGCTTTGAATTCGGATTCCGAAGAAAACTGCGAAGCCTTGAGAGAGGCTGTCAGCAAACTGGATGCAAAGGAAAAGGCTCTGATATCCATGTTCTATGAAGATGATAAGTCCATAAAGGATATCTGTGAAATCACTTTGGAAACGGAAAGCAACATCAAGGTAAAACTTCACCGAATCAGATGCAAACTTTACCTGCTAATGAAAGGAGAAACGTATGAAAACAGAAAAAGATAACGGATTAAGAAAAGCATTGAAGGCATCTAGCAGACCGACGCTGCCTTCCAATTTCACTTACAGAACCATGATGAAACTGGAAGAGGAAATCCGCTTACAGGAAAAGACAAGAATACAAAGGCAATTTATCTTTACCTTGTTGGTATTCTGCTCCCTGACAGCAGGTGTTTGCCTCTGGATTTCATCTTTTTCGACTTTGAAACTTAAAGACATGATGCCTACAACTCCGAACTTCGGAAGCGAAGCCGTTTGGTTCGGTATTTTACTGTTGGTCTTGTTTACCTTAGATTATGTGATGAGATCCATCTATCGAAAGAGACATCCTCTGGAATAAGAAGCATTACCCGAAGCAAATTCCCATTTTCCGTCCTTCCACTATCAAATCATGATCGGACGGAACCATGCGAGTCTTTCCTCCTACTTCTTCCAAAGGGACAGAAGTAATTAGAGTTCCTTGCAATGCCACCATGCGCCCATAATCTTCCCTGACAATCAAATCCGTTGCATAGCCACCCATCCGGGTTGCCAGATTACGGTCAAAAGATGTAGGAGCCCCTCCTCTTTGGACATAGCCCAATACGGTTTCTCGTGTTTCCAACCCCATTGTCTCTCGTATCTTCCGGGCAATATACTCACCTGCATTACTTTGTCCGTCAGTCGGAAGACCCTCGGCAACAACGACAATAGAATAAGCTTTTCCTTTATGAATGCGGCTATAGACAGCATTGCAGATGGAATCAATCTGATATTCCAGTTCCGGCAGTAGAATAATATCACCCCCACCGGCCATGCCGCTATAAAGAGATATCCACCCGGCCTTATGTCCCATCACCTCAATAACCATGACACGTTTGTGCGAACTTGCTGTTGAATGAAGACGGTCGATGGCCTCCGTAGCTATGCTGACTGCCGTATCAAATCCAAAAGTCTGATCCGTTCCCCAAACATCATTATCAATGGTTTTAGGTATGGAAACGACATTGATACCCCTTTGAACCATCTTATAAGCGGTCTTTTGAGTTCCATTTCCACCGATGCAAACGATAGCATCCAAGCCTAGCTTCTCAAAATTAGCAACCATGGCATCTGCCTTATTGAATGTATCGGCAGGAAATTGCTTGAATGGCTTTGCCCGTGAAGTACCCAACACCGTTCCTCCCATATAGAGCAATCCCGTAAGCGAATTGTCAGTCATTTCTTCATAATCACCCGTAATGGCACCTTGAAAGCCATCGTGAAAACCAATCACTTCTATGCCATACTGATGTATCGCAGTCTTGCAGACTCCACGTATCGTAGCATTAATTCCAGGGCAATCGCCCCCTGCAGTTAGTATGCCAATCCTCTTTGCCATATCATTCATGTTAAATGTTGTGCGTAAAGATATACATTTTCAAAAAAATAAGCTACTTTTGCGAGATATAATGCAAAAAAAATCTCTAGGAATGAATTTAACAAATATAGTCAGACCCATCTTCGAAAGACGTACAAAAGCGATTGAGCGTTACGCAACGGACGCCGCGAAGATTCAAGAAGATGTTCTGAGTCGCCTCATCAAGGATGCGGAAGACACAGAATGGGGAAAGGCTCATCATTACAATACGATACATACTTACGATGATTTTTCCAGACTGCTTCCGGTCCAGACTTATGAGGATATAAAAGAATCCGTTGAACGAATGCGCCACGGAGAGAAAAACATCCTATGGCCGGGATTAGTAAAATGGTATGCAAAATCTTCGGGAACTACAAATGACAAGAGCAAATTTATCCCGGTAAGTTCCGAAGGCTTGCACGATATCCACTATGCCGGCGGCTTCGATGCCGTTGCTCTTTATCTCAACCAAAACCCTAACAGTCGGTTTTTCTCGGGAAAAGGATTGATTCTAGGAGGAAGCCATGCACCTAACTACAATCTGCCGAACAGTTACGTAGGCGATCTTTCGGCTATTCTGATGCAAAATATCAACCCCATTGTCAACTTGATAAGAGTTCCCAAAAAGGAAACGGCACTGCTGAGTGACTTTGAAATAAAACGGGACAGGATTGCCCGTGAAACAATAAACCAGAATGTTACGAACCTGTCGGGCGTTCCTTCCTGGATGCTTTCCGTATTGAAAAGAGCCTTGGAATTGAAACAGACGGACTCTTTGGAACAAGTATGGCCCAATCTGGAAGTATTTTTCCACGGAGGAGTAGCCTTTACCCCCTACAGAGAACAGTACAAGCGACTCATCCGTTCGGAAAAAATGCACTATATGGAGACCTACAATGCCAGTGAAGGCTTTTTCGGCCTCCAGAATGACCTGAGCGACCCCGCCATGCTGCTGATGATTGACTACGGAGTTTTCTATGAGTTCATACCCATGGAAGACATTGAAAAAGAAAATCCCCGAATCTTGCCGCTGTGGGGTACAGAGACAGGCAAGAATTATGCCATGGTTATCAGCTCCTCCTGCGGACTATGGAGATACATGATTGGCGATACGATACGCTTCACGTCCGTCAATCCCTACAAATTCGTCATTACCGGTCGCACCAAGCATTTCATCAATGCATTCGGAGAAGAACTGATTGTGGACAATGCCGAAAAAGGCTTGGCCAAGGCTTGTGCTCTCACGGGAGCCCAGATTAGCGAATATACCGCTGCTCCCGTCTTTATGGACGCCAACGCCAAATGCCGGCACCAATGGCTGATAGAATTTGCCGTCAAGCCCGAATCGGTGAGTGATTTTGCTACCATTCTGGACAAGGCCTTGCAGGAAATCAATTCCGACTATGAAGCAAAGCGTTACAAAAATATCACCCTGCAACCTCTGGAAATCATTGAGGCCAGACCTCATCTTTTTGATGACTGGCTCAGAGGGAAAGGGAAATTGGGCGGTCAGCACAAGATTCCACGCCTGAGCAACAACCGTGACTATCTGGAAGAAATGTTGAGTCTTAACCATTAAAGAAGCATGAAAAGAATCGATATAAGACAATGGATTTTGTATACTCTGTCGGCCATCTTTCTAGGGCTGCTGATACAGGCTTGTGCAAACATAGGCACCCCCGACGGAGGAGCTTATGACGAAACGCCACCCAAGTTTATCAGCAGTTCGCCTAAAATGTTTGCATTGAACAACAAAGAGAAAAAGATTGTTCTGCAATTCGATGAAAACATCAAGCTGGAGAAAGCTTCGGAAAAAGTAGTTATTTCCCCTGCACAGATGGAACAGCCGGACATCAAGTCGAGCGGGAAAAAGATTACCGTATCCCTTGTCGATTCCCTGAAAAAGAACACGACCTATACCATCGACTTTGCTGATGCCATTACCGACAACAACGAGGGCAATCCTTTGGGAAATTTTTCCTATACATTCTCCACAGGAGGAGAGATTGACACGATGGAAGTGAGCGGAACGGTTCTCGATGCTTCGAATCTGGAACCTGTGAAAGGAATCCTTGTAGGCTTGTATTCCAATGAAAATGATTCAGCCTTTACAAAGCTTCCGATGGAAAGAATCTCTCACACCGATAGCCGCGGACACTTTGTCATCAAAGGCGTGAAAAAGGGGAGCTACAGAATTTACGCATTAAGCGATGCCAACCAGAATTATAAATTCGACCAGAAAGCCGAAATGATTGCCTTTCAGGAAGGAAACATCACCACTTCCTGCGAACCGGCCGTACGCCAGGATACCACCTGGCATGACTCTTTGCGGTATGACACCATAAAAGACATTAATTACACCCGGTTCCTGCCCGACGACATCGTACTGAGGGCATTCAAGGAAGAACAAGACCGGCAATACATTGTAAAGAACGAACGCATCGATCTTAACAAGATAACCTTTTATTTTGCGGCAAAGAACGATTCCCTTCCTGTAATGAAAGGATTGAATTTCAATGCCGACAAGGCTTATGTTCTGGAAAAAACAGACAGAAATGATACACTGACCTACTGGTTCAAGGATTCTACAGTATTCAACAAAGATACCCTTAATTTCACCTACAGACATCTGCAGACAGACCCCATAGGGAAATTGACAGAAAAAACAGATACCTTCTTCCTGGCTGCCAAGAACAACCGGGCCAAAGTCTTGAAAGAAGCGGCCAAAAAGAGGGATGAATTCGAAAAGGAACAAAAAAAGAAACAAAAGAAAGGAGATACTACGCGAGTAGAAATGCCTCACGAGTTTCTCCCGATGAAAATAAACATACCTAGCGGAATGGCTCCCGACCAGAACATTTCATTCGATTTCGAAGAACCGCTGACGAGTTACAGTGACACGGCCATCCATCTGAAAGTGAAAGTTGACTCCACGAACTGGAAAGACTGCCCATTCATATTCAGACTTAAGAGGGGAAAGATACGAAACTTCGAACTACTGGCTGAATGGCGACCCGAACAGGAATACAAACTAACTGTGGATTCCGCAGCCTTCATCGGACTATACGGAAAAGAAAGCAAGTCCGAGGAACAAAGTATCAAGATGAAATCACTGAATGAATTTGCATCCTTGTTCATGAGAATCAGTTCGCCAAAAGAACATCTGGTGGTACAGTTACTTGACACGAGCGACAAGATGGTGAAGGAGGTAAAAGCCCAAGAAGGAAAAGCCGACTTTTACTACTTGAATCCCGGGAAGTATTACGTCCGGATGTTCGAGGATGATAACAATAACGGTATCTGGGATACCGGAAACTATGCCCTGAAGAAACAAGCCGAAAAGGTATATTACTATCCGGGGATGTTCGAGATGAAAGCACTTTGGGATATAGAGCAAAGCTGGAATCCTGAGACCACCTCTCTCGACAAGCAGAAACCGGGTGCCATTACCAAACAAAAGCCGGAAACGGAAAAGAAAATAAGAAACCGGAATGCAGAACGCAAGATGGGGAAAAAACCAAATAACAAATAACAATGAGAAAAACAATAATTATTATATGCCTGTTCATAGCATCCATACAAACCGAAGCTCAGTGTGCTGTAGATAATCTGGCATTCAAGGCCGGCGAAACAATGACTTACGACCTGGAATTCAATTGGAAATTCATTTGGTACAAAGTAGGCACGGCCTACATGAATACGGCCAATACCGTATATAATGGTACAGAAGCGTTCCGGACCAAGCTGGTATCCAAAACCAGCCACCGGGCAGACATGTTCTTCATCATGAGAGATACCTTGACTAGTATCTACACCAAGGACATCGTTCCACTTTATTTCAGAAAAGGAGCGGAAGAAGGTAAAAGATATACCATTGACGAAGCCTGGTTCTCCTATCAGGGGGGAAAGAGCATCGTCAACCAACGCAGAATCTATCGTGACGGCACGGTAGCCAAATCAAAACAAGTGAGCAACGACTGCATTTATGACATGCTCAGCATACTGGCACGCGCCCGCTCTTTCGATGCTTCCGACCTGAACAAACTGCAGAAGATACGTTTCCCAATGACTACCGGAAAGGATGTAGAGGAGCAAACTCTTCTCTACCGGGGAAAGAAAAACTTCAAGTCGAATGACAAGCGCACCTATCGCTGCCTTGTCTTCTCCTTAGTGGAATATGACAACAACAAAGAAAAAGAAATTATCACTTTCTATATTACAGATGACGAAAACCATCTGCCGGTCCGTCTGGACATGTATCTCCGCTTCGGTTCTGCCAAAGCTTTTCTTACGAGCGTAAGAGGAAACAGGTATCCCATTTCCTCCATCGTCAGCAACAATTAAAGAAAGAACGGTGGAGTTTTGCCATTTTCATGTTACCGAAAAATTGCTTGACGGCGAAATTTGATATAGACAATATACAAAACGCTAACTGTATAATGACTTGGGGAGGTAGAAAAAGAAGAGAGTGATCAATTGCTTTGATGAATAAATGCCACAACGAGTAAGAAAAAGTTGGCGGAAGGAGAAAATAAATATTATGAAAGCATTAACAAAACGCCTGGAGTCACTGGATGCACTCCGTGGTTTCGATCTTTTTTGTCTGGTAGCCTTGGAAGGCATTATGCATCCCTTGGGAGATGCACTCAATCAATCCTGGTATGATTCCTTTTTATGGTGCTTCACGCATACCACATGGGAAGGCTTTTCACCATGGGATCTGGTCATGCCCCTCTTCATGTTCATGTCGGGTGTTTCCATGCCCTATTCATTTGCCAAATACAAAGACATGCCGGACAAGAGTTCGGTTTATCGTCGCATAGGCAAGCGAATCGTCCTGTTATGGATTTTCGGTATTATGTGTCAAGGAAACTTGCTCGGCCTAGATCCTCAGAAGATTTACTTGTTCTCCAATACGTTGCAGGCCATTGCTGTAGGCTACCTGTTCACGGCTTTGCTATATCTGAATGTAAATCGTTCGGTCAGGATTGGAATAGCCGTCGGTTTGCTGTTGATTTACTGGGCAGCGATGCAATTTATCTCTTTCGACGGTTTCGGTGGAGGCAACTACACTGCCGACGGCAACCTGGCAGAAGGTATCGACCGCTTTGTATTAGGTCGTTTCAGGGACCAGTGCACGGTTGTGAACGGTGTGGTCGATTATGGAAGTACGTATCGGTATACTTGGATTCTGAGCAGTTTGACATTTATCGTAACTGTTCTTTCCGGACTTTTTGCCGGAGAGATTATGAAGAGCGGGAAAGATGGCAAACGCAAATTGCAATGGCTGTTTGGTATCGGAGCTGCAATGGTAGTTATAGGCTGGACGTGGGGGCTGGTTCTTCCCGTTATCAAACATATTTGGACAAGCTCCATGGTACTGGTCAGTAGTGGATATTGTTTCCTGCTGATGGGCCTTTTCTATTATTGGATTGACTACAAAGGGCACAACAAGCATCTTACTTGGCTCAAGGTTTATGGCATGAACAGCATCGTGGCATACGTCATAGCCGAAGTCATCCACTTCAGAAGTATAAGTGAATCTTTGTTCCACGGAACCGAACAGTATATAGGTGATTTTTATCCTGTGCTACTGGCAGTGACCAATGCTTTAATTATTTACTTGATTTTGTGGTTGCTCTACAAACGGAATATTTTCTTGAGGGTATAGGCTCATCAAGTTTACGGAATTTTCTCTCTCCCTGGGTTGCCAAGTCGAACGGTGCTTTCTTTTTTTCAGATGGTCAGCGTACATTTCTTTTGTTTGCCAACGTGACGAAGTTCGACGGAGAGATATCAAACCGTTTGGAGAACGCCCGGAAGAATGTGGAATAGGTGTCATAGCCCACGCTCTGTCCTACTTCGCTCAGTTGCACGTCAACACCCTGCTCCATCAGGATGATCGCTTTCTGCAATCGTACCTCCGTGAGATATTCGCCGAATTTCATTCCGCAGCCTGCTTGTATTGCCTCGTTGATCTTATTTCTGTTTGTAGCCAGTTGTGTTGCCACGTCCTGCGCGGTCAGTTTACTTTGTTTGTACATTTCATCATCGCGCATCAGCGCTTCAATGCGCCCGAAGAGGCTGTCTTCCGCCTTCGGTTCGCTTTCGCCGGTTGCCGCAGCAAGGACGACCTGCTCTTTGAGCAGTTTCTCCATTCGCTGCATTCGGCGGCTGTTCTCGGTGATTTCCTCCACGAGGGCAATATTCTTCCGCCGTGTCTTGCGGGTATAGACGATGAGGATGACACAGATGACAATTATCAGCAAGGCTGCCGTCCCCACAATCCACGCCGTCATCACCAACCTTACCGCCTGTATCTTCAGTTCATCGAGTTTCATTTGTTTCGTCAGCCGATTGAGCTGCCGTACCGAAGTGGCAATCTGCGAAGAGTCGTTAGCCTGGGCAAAACCGGCATACGACAGACAAGCCCCCTGATAGTCGCCGTCTTCTTTCTGCAGTTCCGCCTTTTCGCGGAACATCGCGGCAAGGCTCGCGTTGTCGCCCTCCTGCTTTTTTATCTGGATGATGGAATCCATATAGACCATCGCACGCGCCCTGTCACCGTTGATTTTGCAGGTGCGGAAATGCGTATAGAGCACAGGTACTCTCTGGTTGGCATCGGCATACATATTATTATAATAGGTGACGCTGTCGTTGAGCATAGTCACCATCCTACGGTCCTTCTTGTCGTAATAGATGTTCAGGCGGTAAAGAAAGTATTTCATACGGTACACGGGGTTGAGCAGGTCGTGTTTCTTCTCCCATTTCGCTATCAGCGCAGGCAGTTGGTCGCTGAAACTCATTGCCTCGGCGGTGCGTTTGCTTGCCAGACAGATGGATATCAGGTTGAAGCCCGTGCTGATGGTATGTCCCAAATCGTCCACCTCGGGGAGCAGTTTCCAAGCCTCTCGGTAATATTTCTCTGCCTCTTTCATCTGCCCGTTGTCCTCATAACATTCGGCGAAAGCCAATGTAGACGAGGCTTTGCCCTGTTTCGAACCGGTCTTCTGTGCATATTCCGACATCTTGCCCACCTCGTCCACCGCCGCGTTATAGTCACCCCATCCCAGCTGGTTGTTGGCAAGAGTGAACCATGCCTGATATAGATGTTCCTCGTCGTCAGTCGTCTTATAATAGTCGACAAGGGAATGGGCCTCGGTCACATATTTATCCTGCTCCCGATGAATGGCATAATAGATAGTCTTCAGGGCACGGAACAGATATTCCCTACGGGCATTGGCACTGGCGATAGAACACTCGATGCCCCGCTGTTGGATGGCGCAGAGGGTGTCGAACGACGTGCTGTCAGCAATGGCACGGTTGTATA
>DAIRSI010000007.1:0-130759 GCA_036804505.1 Bacteroidaceae bacterium | reverse complement strand
ACTTGTAATGCCAAGTGTTCTCCACCGGCTCCCGATGGTTCCGGACATAACTATCGCCGATGATTCCGAACTTTTTCCCGCTGAGAGGATCCTGCGCATTTGTGTTCTGCGCAACAGAGACGATGCCGATACACATCATGACTAATAAAAGATAAAACTTGCTTCTCATATCATTATTTAAATTAAGCTCTGACTATTAGGAGCAAAAGTAGGGATAAAATATTGTATGTTGATTATCTTTTCCCTCTAATTTTTATGTGTATTAATCTTGATAAAATAGTTTTTTTCTACTCCTTCCATATGTACTTTAACTGTTATTATGCCCTCTTTTCTGGTAGATTGAACAATAATAAGTGCATTACCGAAATAAGTTCTGAGTTCATTGCCTCCAAAACAACAATCACGACGCATATCACCATTATCCAATGCAAGAAACTTTCCTTCACCTTCAACCGTGACTGTCAGCTTTCTATCATCAGTTTGAACATGCATCCCAGCCTCATCCAAAAGACGCACATCAATATGACATAGGTCTTGCCCGTCAGCTTTGATACTTGTACAATCGGGGTTAAGTTCCAGTGTATTCGTATTCTTTGTTGTCATCAAGCTGTCTCGACATACTTCCTTTCCGTTTTTATAACCTATAGCAAGAATCTTTCCTTTACGGGAAGGCTGGTACCAAACAATTTCATTATTCTGATAATCGCACCTTCTGCGAGTCCCAAAATCTTTCGGCATTCCTCTGTGAGGAGCTATCAGACGAACGGAATCACAATTGGTAATGGTACGAAATTCCAAAACGCGGTCATCTGTATAAGAATAATTCAAGTTATCAGCCATATTGGGATACTGCCAATGATCCTTACCCGGATCGATATTTAGAGATGGATCTACATAAACCAATTTCAAATACGGTTTATCACTCCATACCGTATGATGATATGCAGCGGCAGGCTTTTCATTCATCGTCATATCAAAAGGACAGCAAGGGAACCCTTTGCTAGGCCATCCGTTGGATTCTCCTAGATAATCAACTCCTGCCCAAATAAAAGAACCTGCAATGAAATCATTATTCATTACGTATGTCCAAGGATTGACCGGCAAGTATTGTCGTGAATTATCTGCCTTATCACTGCTGTAGTAAGGGTATACTTCGGTTGCAATCATGACCCTTTGAGGAAACTTCTTATGGTCTTTTAGCATTCTGGCTTCCTGATAATTATAGCCGACAATATCCAACTCATTGGCAAACTTGTCTCTAAATCCTGGCTGATTAGCGACAAGAACTGGTCGCGTGGGCTCAAACTTATGCACAAAATCGACAAGCATTCTTGCCCTTTCGGCTCCTTCGTCAGTATCCATCTGGCATTCTGCCGTTTCATTTCCTACACTCCAAATCATGATACTAGGATGATTGCGGTCTCTAACAATCATGTCTTTAAGATCCTGTTTCCAACAAGTATCAAAGAAATTTGCATAATATCCTGACTTCCATTTGTCAAAAGCTTCATCTATGACGACAAAGCCAAGAGTATCACAAATTTCCAAAAATTCAGGAGAAGGTGGATTATGACTGCAACGAATTGCATTGCAGCCAAAAGCTTTCAACTTTTGTAATCTTCTTTCATAGGAACGATTAGGAACAGCTGTACCCAGACTGCCGGCATCCTGATGAAGACATACCCCTTTAAGTTTTATGTCCTTTCCATTGAGTGTAAAGCCTCTATTGGCATCAAAATTGAAGGACCTTATTCCGAAAGGAGTAATACAGTCACTCACGGCTTTGTTTCCTTCCAATACGATGGTTTTCACATAATAGCGATGAGGATTTTCCAAAGACCAAAGTACTGGACTGCCAATAATGAAATTTTGTTCTATCTCCAAGGTATCGCCGACACTGACTGAAATATTTTTGGAAGTTTCCACTTTTCTGCTTCCAATCTTCAAGTCACGACCATTCTTATCAACAAGAAGTTGTCTAACCCTCAGATTCTTCTCCTTCTGAGAAAGATTGGCTACGTGGGTCTTGATTGATACCTTTGCATCTCTTTCCGTAATCTCGGGAGTAGTGATATATGTGCCACATTGAATGATATGAACAGGACCGTTCACTTGAAGCCAGGCATGACGATAAATACCTGAACCGGTATACCATCGTGAACTTTCGGCATGATCCACATGTACTGTAATTACATTTTTCTCACCATATCTCAGATATTTGCTGATATCATAATTGAATCCTGTATATCCGTAACGATGATAACCCACCTTTATTCCGTTCACGTATGTGGTTGCCTTATGGTATACCCCATCAAAAATGATGAGGACCTGCTTGCCTCTATATGATGTAGGAACAATAAATTCTTTCTTATAAAGTCCAATTCCGCCTGGGAGAAACGCGCTTGCATTGTCCAGCTTCTTGTCAAATTCAAGATGAATACTCCAGTCATGGGGTAATTGAATGTTTTCCCACTGCCATGCAACAGGTTTGTAATCAGGATTCATAGCTAAATTATCCTCACCTAAGTGGAACTGCCAATCGAAATCAAAATTGATTTTCTCATGGGCATATAAACAGTCCGAAACTATTTGAGTAAGAACAATTGCCATAAATACAAATATATTTTTTACTTTTTTCATAATTCTACTATTATTCTTTCCTTTATTTTTATTGGGTTATGATAGTCATATCGGATTGAGGGGGTACATTTGTAATAGAAAACTCATGTTTCTCATTATTATATTTCCATAAGCTAGAAGTCTCTACCCTAATCACTCGTGGGACGTTTCGAACAATGACAGTCAAAGCGACATCGGACTGACTATCTATATAAAGTTTACCGCTTTTCTGATCATAATCAATAATACAATTTTTATATTCAGCGCCTTCACCTGTAGGTAAATGAAGTTCACGGACAGTTCTACCATTAGGATAAATCAAAATGGCATGATGATTATCTATATCGATAGGGATGACATATCTAGATTTAATAAACAACGGGAAATGGTTCAATGGATATTTTTCTGTTATCAAGCTGCCTGTATAATAGGGTTTATTACTCCAATAATCTATCCACATTCCATCCAAAAGCAAATGAAATTCAACATGACCATCATCTGAAATAATGACTTTAGTAAAAATAAAGTCGCCTAACTGATGACTTACTTCTTTATAAGAAATATTTTTCATGAGTGAACCTCCATGTAAATGAACATCAACAATAGTAGAAAACATATATGGAACCAGTTTATAGTGCAGCAAAACACAATCTCTATATATATCTTCGACTTCCTTACCATGGTACCATGGCAGATGGGATGTAAATGCACCATTACAGCCTCCGTTAATCATACAAGCAGTCATACATCCAAATTGAGAATATCGTATGAACTGACGTTTTGTCGCTCTTTTTTTAAAGAATCCTCCAATTTCGCAGCCAACTGCTCCATAGGCTCTAAGGGCTGATTTATATATGTTTTGAATTTGGAATTTTAATCCTTCCCAATCTCCAGAGAAATCTCCACACCAGCCCATATTCATTTTGTCAATGCTAGCAGCAAAACCTCCTTGATGAGAATAAGGACGAACTATTATTATCCCTTCAGGTTTTTTGCAAACTGTATAATCAAACATAGCATCATAATAATAGGGTCGAAACTGTTCATTATTTAATCTGCCAATGGATGTGTCGACACTATCTCCGAAATAGAATTCACCTTGATCTACCTTCCATCCATATACACCATCTGTAAAAACTTTATCAAGTTGTTTATACCACCATTGCTTTGCAACATTATTAGTAAAGTCAATTTGTATGCCTTTACCTTTCCACCAATCATGTGGCTGACTATTATTGATTCCATAATTGTTTTTTACTACTTCATCATAAGATTCACATTTTTGCATAGGAGTATCCTTGCATTCGCAGTTTACTGTCCCTGTCAACCATAGTAAAACTTTCACATTTTCTTTTTTGAAATGATTAATCATCTTTTGAGGATTTGGATAACAAGAGGTGTCCCAATTAAAATCATTATAACATGTGTCCATAGACTATCTATGATAACCGCTCCAATGGGTATATTTCTTTTCAAATAGCTATCAACAATATTAATAGCTCCTTCTTTTGTATTGATGCTATCCTTCCACGCAATATGGGTAAAAGCCCACGAAGGTGTAATTGGCGGAGTTTGTGCATTGCACAAAAAAATGCAACATTCCCACACAAGTAATAATACACTTTTTTTCATTTTTTATTTTTTTGTCTAATTAAAAAAATATATGATTATGAATACGACTCTTTTAATCACAATTCTTTATACAATAAATTACTAAATTGGGCATACCCCTTGCCATAAACAAAAAGCCCAGGTAGAATGCTCTCAAAATCGTACAATGTATTATGGTTATAGCCTGATATTTCCATACCCCAATCTTCTTTCATCCAATTAATTCCATCATAACTATAATATCCGGTTACAATGCTATTATCATTTCTTATTTTTAGCCAAATGGACTTTTCTCCATTTTGAGGATTTTTACTTTTTATTGTTCCTTTACGCCAGCGGAGTCGTACTAATTTATTAAAACCAGTTCCAACATAATAACTAGCATTATAGAAAAGAATAAGGCCAGCCGTCACTGAATCTGTTATTTCTATTTTCACACTCACTTCATATTTATGAACTCCGGCAACAAACATTAAAGGCACCGATTCATCAGGAGACATTCCTTGTGCCTTTAGCGTAAGAATCCCATTATTGACTGAGGCTCTATTTGGATCGTATTGTTTGTAAAATTTCCAGTCTAATCCAATCCTAAATTGATTCAAATATTTCTTTCTATCAATTATTCTATTTGAAACTATTGGTTTTTTTATTGACCTTTCTATTCGATTACCTAAAGGTGCTTTGAGCCATCCTTCTTTCGTAATAAATATAGGTTCAAGTAAAGTCTGTCTCCCTAGATTTATATACTGATTTTCATAAGCATGATAAACAACCCACCATTGTCCTTCCGGCGTATCTATCAAAGAACCATGTCCCCTTGACCACCATTTGTCTGAATTATTATAAGTGTGGACAAGAGGATTATGAGGATCATTTATCCATGGGCCATTAATTGATTTTGAACGGGCAACGACAATCATGTGGGTAGTTGGAGGTCCAGCAGTCCCACCTTCGGCACTTAAGTAATAAAAATAATCACCTATTTTCTTTAACTTAGGGCCTTCCAAAGCAAACCCTTCAGTAATCCAATCAGTAGGATATTTCCAGCCACTATATACATGTTCAAGAGTCCCTGATATAACAGACAAACCATCTTCGGATAATTTCACACGATAACCTCCACTTAAAAATAACCATCGTTGACCATTTTCACCAACAACATGACAAGGGTCAATCTGCCCTATCTTTAAATCTATAGGTTCACTCCAAGGGCCAAAAGGAGAATCAGCACAAACTACATAATTAGAGTGTTTAGGACTTGAAACCGTAAAATAAATATAATATTTATTCTTATATTTACATATATCCGGAGCCCATATAGAACCTAAATAAGAAGACAACGCATAGCTTATAGGTTCCCAATTAATCAAATCTATTGAATGAAAAATAACAAGTCCGGGAACATAATCGAAAGCAGAATGTGTCATATAATAGTCTTTCCCATCACGCATAATAGTAGGATCAGGATAATCACCTTTAAATATAGGATTACAAAATCTATCATTATTTAAATGCCCTCTTTCTTGAGCTGGTATATGACTGGACACAAAACTTGTTAAAATAACAAGAACAATAATACTCAACAAATTCTTTATCATACAAAAATAAAAATTAATTTTTTTGACTTGTTATAAAAAGATTCCCATTACTCGCGTTTTTATAATTCATAATGGGAATCTTTTATTAATAATAAATCGTTACACTTGTCGTTTAGAACCCTTCATAACCAGGATTTTGTTCTATTGTGCCATATACATTATTTTCTATTTCACTATAAGGTATTGGAAATAGATTCTGATGGTCACCAACATTATAACCGGTAGGACTATATTTTCGAGAACGATTAACCATTTCACCCATTCTGCACAACGTTGGCACTCGAAAATCTTCAAAATACAGTTCACGCATCTGTTCATCCATCAAATAATCCAGATTGACTTCTGAAGGAGCAACTGGAGTGGCATTGGCCCGTACACGAAGCTTGTTAATGTCTTCTGCAGCTTTATCAAGTTGTCCATTACGTATATAGGCTTCTGCTCTCAACAAATAGGTACCAGCAAGACGATACATATATTCATCCTTGAATGAATAATTAGCACTATTATTCTGGTTCAACAAACAATGTTCGCCTAGAGCTGTAGTTTTGATGGAACCATCAGCATTGGTTGCATAAGAGGCATCTGGAAAATATCCTACTCGACTGAACTTCATAACAAAAGGATAGAAGTTCCTAAGTGTGTCTTTTTCTGTTATCCAACCATCTTTAACCATCCACTGCCCATATCCCTTTGCTTTAGGATTATCTATTTTAAAATCACGTACAATCATTCTTGACGAATTTCTAATATCATTATTGAAATCATTTCCCCATATATCATATAAAAAATGTCTGGTCGGATGCATACATCCAATACCTCGTCCCCCTTTTTCTGCTGTAAAGGTAGTAAAAGCCAATACTAAGCCACCATCCTTACTCTCTACAGTTGAATTATAATAGTTGGGTAACCCATAACGCGGGAACATATAACCGTAAGAAGAACCGGAATTTTGATATTCATATTGTAATACCCAAATACTTTCCTTATTACCGCTTGAACGATTCTGATTATCTAATTGAAACAAATCCCAATATGGGTCCCCGTCTTTGTCTGCACGAGAACCAAAGCGTTTGGTCATCAATGCCATATTCGGATTATCAATGACTTCTGTTGCTGCTTCTATTGCCTTTGCATAATTACCCGCAGAAATTTCTGCCTGTGCCAACAAATGCAAGGCCGCCTGCTTGCTGATTTTGCCATTATCTGTAGAAGATATATCAGCTAACAAACTAACGGCTTCTTGCAAATCCGTGCAAACCTGATTGTATACCTCCTGGCGAGTATTTCTGGTAAAGTCTCTGCGAGGCTCAGTCAATTCCTCTGTTATCAATGGAACACCTCCATACAAATCGGCAAGGAAATTGTAGAAATAAGCACGAAAGAAAAGAGCTGTACCTTTTATTATTCCCCTATTTTCAGTATCAACTTCATTTGTACCATCTATGCGATTCAGAACAATATTGGCATTAGTGATTGCTGAATAACATCTGTACCAACAATAAGAAGCTTGATCTGTATAGGGAGTAACCCATGACTTTAAATTGTTCATTTTTAAATCAGGATAATCAGTCCCACTATAAGCCATATCTCCATAAAATAATTCCAAATTTGGATCATTAATCGTCCAATGCATATTACGTACCGCGTCATACAAATAATTCAATGCCTGTTCATATTGAGATTGTGTAACATAAGAATTATCTGTTGTATAAAAATCTTTAGGTTCTTCTTTTAACCAGCTGTCTTCATTACATGAACAAAGAAAACCGAAAGAAAAAATCATTAGTGTAGTGATATATATCTTTTTCATATGTACATCTTTTTAAAATTCAACATTAAGACCGACAGTATATGTTTTTGAGGTCGGATATCCACTTATTGAGAAAGGATCCATACCTTGTCCTGATTCCGGATCCCAACCTTTCCATTTTGTAAGTGTCAATAGATTAGTTCCACTTACATAGATTCTGCATTTATTTACATTTACACTTTTCAATAACTTCGAAGGAATATTGTAGGCAAGGGAGAGTTCTTGTAAACGTATGAAACTTCTTGAAGTATAAGGCCCGAAAGTATATCCTAAAGAAGATGTATATGCTCCCAATTGACGATATTTGGCATTGGGATTTTCCGGAGTCCAATAATCAAATTTATAAAAACTACGTAAACTATATGCATCACTGGTTGACGATATTACATCTTGTCCTTTAAAATAATTGTTCCCCCCCTGTATGGAATTAATGAATATATTCATTTCAAAATTCTTATACTTCAAATTGTTCTGAATGCTGAATCGGTATAACGGATCAGTATATCCGATTACAGAACGGTCTTCGTCAGCTGAATATTTTCCATCATTATTCAAATCAGCAATTTTGTAAGTTCCGTAGGTAAATCCTGAAGGGATTGTTCCATTATTATAATCAGAAAGTTGCCACATCCCTATAATCTTATAATCATAGATTGCAGAAAGAGATTTACCAATGAAGATACTACTGGAAGGCAGATCGTCTTCTTTGCCATCACCGTTTGCATCAATACCTAAAATGGATTTCACCTTATTCTTGTTTAATGAGAAATTACCCGTTACAGTCCACGTAAAATCCTTTGTTTTGACAGGAATGCCAGTAATGCTGAATTCATGCCCATAATTACTCAACTTACCGATATTTGCAGCTATTGTATTCGAACTGACTCCATTCATGGAAGGAATAGAGACATTGTAAAGAAGATTATGAGTATTGGAAACATAGTATTCATAGTTACCGAACAAGCGGTTATTCAATATGCTGAAATCCAATCCGAAATTCAAAGAGTTTGTAGTTTCCCATTTCAAATTTGAATTAGCCATCGTATTTATTGCTTGTAACAATTCAGGAGATCCTCCATCTCCAAATACGTAGCCTGTACTTGAAGTATTGTATGGATTTGTTTTTCTCATTTGAGCCATAGTGGAATATCTGCCCGCTGTTCTATTACCATTGGAACCGTATGAAACACGTAACTTTAAATTATCCAGCCACTCCATATTCTTCATAAACTCTTCTTCGCTGATTCTCCATGCTGCAGCTACAGAAGGAAACAAACCGAACTTATTGTTCTCGCCAAATCCAGAAAAGCCATCTCTACGTATAGTTCCAGTAAGAATGTATCGATCGTTATATGAATAAACCGCACGCAACATAGTATAAAGACTCGTTTCTTTCCACGCAGAAGAAGCTACTTCATTCAAATCCGATTGTCCTTTACCAAGATTATTGTATCCAAGACTGAAATCGGTGAAGTAGTTTGCAGTCGCATCTGTGGAATCATAAGTCCGTTTTTCAACTCCATAAACGAATGTTCCATTGATAGAGTGTTTGCCAAAACTATGCTTGTAGGTCAAAATATTATCCAAAGTCCATTCATCTTGTATATAGCTTTGCTTGTAGGCTTGACCTTGCAATGAATTCGCATAAGGATTTGCCAGATTGTGCTTATAACTCGTCTGTGTGTTTGAATAATTCAAGCGATACGTCAAGCCCTTTATCCATGGTATAGTAATATCGGCATAAGCACTACCAGACAAGATTTGTCGCGTTTCGGAATCATCATTCTTTACACTTAACAAGGGATTCAATTCTCCGTTATATGGGAATGTCATCAATTCATTGCTGTCATCTTCATAAGGACTAATCAAGGCTGGAATGCTAAAAAGATTGCTGAAACTTATACTGTAACCAGAATAATCACTCAATGTAAAATAGGAGTTTGTACCTACCCTCAACCAATCCGTTACCTTTGAATCCAGATTAACACGTATATTGTAACGTTTGTACTTGTCATTAACAATTAAATTTTTCTGGTCAGTATAACCCAGTGAAACGAAGTAACTGTTTAACTCAGTTTTTCCTCTCAAACTTAAATTATGATTCATTATATATGGAGTCTTCTCTGTCATCAATCCCCACCAATCAGTATCTACATTACCGTTCAAATAAGCTGTTGTACAACGGGAATCACGAAAATAGACTGAAGGGTTGAAATCGGGATTTGCTGTAAGCATATCACTACCCGTCCTACTTTCGGATAGATGTGAGTCTACAATCTGTTTTACATATCCAGCTGCATCCAAGCGTTTGATATCTTTGTTTATCATTCCTTGAAAAGTAAAGCTCGTATTGTATTCTATCACAGGTTTAGTCATATTCTTAGCTGATTTTGTTGTAATTATCATCACACCATTGGCAGCTTGTGAACCGTAAATGGCTGTAGAAGACGCATCCTTCAAGACATCAACAGATTCTATATCGGAAGGATTGATATCAGTCAGATTGCCACGATAAATAATGCCGTCAAGAACAATCAAAGGATTTGTAGAACCGGAAATGGTATTTCTTCCACGAATGGAAATTGATGGATCGCCACCGGCAGAAGTTGTAGCACCTATATTCAATCCGGGTACCACGCCTTTCAATCCCTGGGCTATATTGACACTTGCCGAACTTTCTAAAGCTTGCATATTAGCATGAGTTACTGCACCTGTCAAATCACTTTTCTTTGCAGTACCATAACCAATTACAACCACTTCATCCAATGTCTTAGTATCTTCTTTAAGTGTTACCTTTACAGGAACCCCCACTTTGACTTCCAAAGCTACCTTTGTATAACCTACATAGGAAACTTCCAATATAAAATTCTTTTGGGAAGCCTTGAATTCAAAATTACCGTCTATATCTGTTACGGTGCCATTAGGAGTTCCTTTTTCAATTACAGTAGCACCAATAATAGGTTCTCCTGCGATATCCGTAACCTTTCCCGTCATCTTGAAAGAAGAAGCCTGCTGTGCCACTCCCTTTTCCGCATTTGTAGTGAGAACAATTTTCTTGTCGAGTACATAAAAGCCAACGTCCGTCCCTTCAAAAATCTGATTAAGTACCTTAAAGATATCACTGTTCCGGGTATTTAAAGATACACGGCGATTCAGATTTATCTGGCTGTTGTTATAAAAGAATCCGAATCCCGACTGCCGTTCTATTTCTTTCAAAACATCCTTGACCGTCTTGTCCTGCATTTCGAGATTTATACTGGCCTTTTGAGCATACGTTTCGGAAGCGTAAGTAAGGCCTAAAGAGCAAGCAAAGAAAAGAATAAATAGCTTCATAGTTCTTGGTATTTTTTTCGAGGCCATCCATAAAAGATTTTGTATCCTCGAAAATTGGATACTACAATTATTTTTCATAAATTTGTAATGACTTTAGTTTATAAAATTAGTTGATTAGGCTTGTCTCCAAACAAGCTGCAATTAATGACTGATTCAATACGGGAAGATACTCCAATATTTTCCCGTATTTTTTTGTTTAGGGTGAATGTTCTTTCATGAGATTAAAGATTTAAGGTTACTAATAAATTTCTATATGTTGCTTTATTGTATCTTTTTCATCTATATATCTCCAGCGAATGTTTGATGACAGCTTGAAATAAGCAAGAATAAGATCCAATCGCTGGTTGGTAAAGGTTCCTGTAAATGAATCCTTCGGATAATCCTTTGTGAGCTTGAATGCTACATTGTAACGCTTGCTCAAGATGTGCAATACGTCTTTCAGCGAAGTATTATCAAGAATGATCTTGCCGTCTTTCCATGAAGATTCCGTTTCACCGGAAGTTTCATACAGTCGGGCCAAATTGTTCTGTGAGTCATAAACGACTTTCTGACCGGGTTTCAACTGAACCTTCTTGTATATTGATTTGTCTCGATAATAAAAATCCACCTTACCCTTGAGTAAGGTTGTTGATACCTCAGGCATATTTTCGTAAGCCTCCACATTAAAAGTCGTTCCCAAGACTTCTATCTGAGAATTGTGGGAAGTGCGTACGATGAAATGCTTGTCGGGATTCTTCGTTACTTTAAAGAATGCCTCTCCCTTCAGTTCCACATTTCTCCGATTGCTACCTTCGAAAGTAGAAGGGTAGCGCAAGGAAGACTCTGAGTTCAAACAAACTACAGTACTATCCGGCAAAACGATGGATGTGGTCATGCCTGGATTTGTTCGGGCCTCCAGCATTACGACTTTTGCAGCCTCCCCTTTGAAATACTGAGACAAGGTGATAGCCAAAAGCGGGAGCATGAGTACTGCAGCAACGCGCAGTGCCCACTCCCACCAAGGCAATTGTTTACCCCTCATCTTTCCTTTTACCTTATCCAGTGCTTTTATCGAATTTGTCTTTTTCTCAATGTTTTGAGTATCTACAGCCAGATACAGGGAGTTGAGCTGCTTGGCAATATGCAGATGTTCTTCATCTTCTTTAAGCCAAGCTTCAATCTGTTCGTTTTCGGAGGCGGACGTCTTCCCCTCAAAAAATCTGGTTAATATTTCTTCTATTACATTATGGTCTTCCATAAAATACGTTTTTATCGTTTCTTTATTATATAGACAAATAAAAAAAAGGGTCATCTAAACAAATTGTCATTTTTTTTTGAAAAAACTTTTTTAAATGGAAAAATGTCTATCTTTGTAAGCGTGGAAAACGAGAATCTTAGATCAAATTACAATGCAGAAGATTTCTTCTTGCTGGGTCTGCTCAGGCAAGATAATCATGACGCTTTTGACAAGTTATTCAAGAAATACTATTCCATGCTTTGCGCGTATGCACATCGTCTGGTAGGAATAGAAGATTCTGAAGAAATTGTTCAGGAAGTGATGCTTTGGCTTTGGGAAAACCGAAACGAAGTGATTATAGAGACTTCCTTGAACCAGTATCTTTTCAGAATGACATACCGGAAAGCCCTGAACCTTCTAGTTCGCGAACAGATAAAAAGCAAGGTGGAAGCCGCTTTCTACGAACGGATCCAAGAGGAAATAAATGATACAGATTACGGACAAATCAAGGAACTGAGAGAAAAGATAAAAGAGGCCATCGAAGCATTGCCCGAAAGCTATCGCGAAGCATTCATGATGCATCGTTTCAAGGATATGAGCTACAAAGAAATAGCCGATGTGCTGAATGTTTCCACACAAACCGTTGCCTACCGAATTCAGCAGTCACTGAAACTGCTTCGAGTTTCCTTGAAAGAATATTTACCTTCTTTGTTGTGGTTGCTCGGATAGGAAAAACGTAACCAGCCGAGGGAAAAAACGTAACCAGCCGAGAAAAAAACGTAGGCATCGGTTCCGCCTCCGCTGGTTACGTTTTTTTTGAGGGAATCAATCGCTTGTAAATACATAGTCTATTCATGTAAGATAGATAGTCTATCCGCTACGAATAGATAGTCTATTTTAGAAATCTTGGCAGGATGTCACTTCCGATAGCTAACTGCCATAGTTACGGGTGCTAAGTATGGCAGTTACAATAGCCAACTGCCGAGATTGCAAAAGCCAACTTCAAATCCCCTTATTTCAACTACAAAGAGTTTGCCTTGAGCTCCCGTCACCAGAAAACGCTGATTATCAGGAAACACTGGTGACAGGACGAGAATTTTCGTCCTGTCACCAGAACAAACTGAAAAACAATACATTATGGTGACGGGAGCTCAGGGCAAACCGTTGGTAATTATTTTTTAGCATTCAGGTTTATATAGCATTTCCTCGCTGTATCGCAAGTTACGGTTCCGTCTTCATGATAGATTAGTTCCTGAACATAGACAGCCAAACCATGCGGCTTCATGCTTGCCGGTGTCTCACTGAAATAGAACATATAGGCATGATTACCCACTACCTCGATATCAGCATGATTACCCCGGCTTCCATCTGCAAAACGGGGGCGATTACCCTCTGCACTTTCCAAAGGAACTCCCGCAACGAGATAATCCTTTTGTTTTGTCCACACTGTGGCATCATCCGAACTGAACACCGATAAACCCTTCCATTCATCTACAATCAGATAATACTTGTTATGCCAAAAGATAACGTTGGGTCCTTCTCCCTTTATTCCACCTAAGGAAACAGGACCTTTCACTTCCCACCGATACAAATCTTTGCTGTCTGCATACCAGATAATATCGGAATTGGCGGCCTCATTCTTATACCACATGCGCCAAAAACCGTTAGGCAAATGATAAACGCAGGCATCAATCACCTTGTTGCCAAGATTCACCACTTCATAAGTCTTCCAGTCAACACCATTTTTACTAGTGAGATGAACAATGTTGCGAGGATGATTCCAATTGTCGAAAATACCGGGAACGTACGAAAGGAACATGTGATAGAGATTTTTGTATTCGAAAATCTCCGGGGCCCAATATGTGGGATTGGCATCAGGCTTATAGTCAATTTTGCAGTTCCCTTTATATTTCCAGGTAGCACCGCCGTCAGAAGATTCGGCAATACCTATAGGAGTGCCGTGAATCTGCGCAATATGGCTAATACTGTCCACCGTGAGCCTGCGACTGGTATAGTACATATACCACTTCTTCGCTTTGCTGTTATAGCACACCATCGGATCGGACGGTCCATTGTAAACAGGATCGATGTACAAAGGGAAATGGGCCTGTTTAGTTTCGTTTTTTGATGTAATCGGACTTTGACTGAATGCCGGAAAGACACTCATGAAAAGCAGTAAGGACATTAAAAAAAAGTTTTTCATTTTTTAGGTTTATATAAATAATTTGATAACTAAACTTTAAAGGAAATATTTTTATTCTATTATCAAAAAGGTCAAGGAGTGTGCCGGTATTGATACGACTGAATTCTTAACACTAAGAATCTTTTCAAATGGTACTACCCTATTTTCAGCTCCAATATCATTAAAGTCATCAGCAGACTTCCCGCTTAATATTTCAGCTTTGATTTTCTTAGGTGATGCTTTCTTGAAAGTTTCGAAATTAATTTTCAAATCAACATCCTTCATTGCATCTTTATTGACTACAGCACATACATATCTAGTATTTTTTTCATTAGTTGTCAAAATAATATCAAAAACACCTGTAGAGTGATTTCCAAGCTGCAAAGCATCTGTTTCAGTATTAACAGGAACTATATATTTTTCCAGAAAATTGGTATACATATAAAAAGTATAGAAAGTGGTACGTTTCACAATTCCATCAGGATGCACAAAAATAGCTCCACGAGTATTAACAATAGGAGAAAAACAAGCTATATCCACAATATCAGAATGTCGTAAGCAAGCATTTAAAAAACAAGCAGAGAATAATGCATCGGCCATAGTATAAGTAGAAGCAATATCATTCTTGCGACGCGCCTGAATATCGAAACCTTGCCGCAAATCACCATGCCATGGATGATGCCATCCACGCAAATTCCATTCATCATAAGCTATCTTTATTTTACCATTGCCATAACCGGACTCATCTAGTAACTTGATGGCTTTCTGAATATCCTGTTCCGGGGCATCCGTTCTTTGCATACATTCGACAAAAGAAGACGGATTATTATAATGTGCCAAAGCATCCCAATAACCATGTAATGAGATGTAATCGAGTTGTCTTCCTGCCGCTTTCAACAAAGGTATTGTCCAATTTTTATCAGAAGTAGCAGCTGCAAATAATTTAGCATCCTTAGTCACACTTCTTAATAATTTAGCTGATTCACAAACCATCGGCCCCCAATCATTAACAGTATGAGCTCCAAGTTCCCAAGAGCCGTAATTTTCATTACCAATACTCCAATATTTTACATTATAAGGCTCCGGATAACCATTGGAAGCACGCATTTTTCCATATTTTCCTACCCTGAGGTTACAATATTCCATCCAATTACTCATTTCTTCGGATGTTCCAGTCCCCGCATTTGTACAAATATAAGGTTGGCATCCAACCTTATGACACCATTTTATATATTCATCTGTACCAAACGCATTCGTATTCTCTACTTGCCATGCTTTATCATAAGTAGAGACGCGCTCCTTACCAATCCCGTCCATCCAATGATAGGTTGACACAAAACAACCTCCCGGCCATCTGACAATAGGAACATGAATTTCCTTCATTGCTTCGATGACATCTTTTCTAAATCCTTCGTTATCAGAGAATTTGGATTTGAGATCATAAATACCTCCATAAATCTGATTATCAAAAAACTCAATGAATTGTCCGAAAATCATATTGTTATATTTAATTTTCGGTTTTTCTTTTACAACAGAAACTGTGTTCCCTACATTGGTATCGTTTTGTGCGGCAGACTCAAATGATATACAAACAAATACTACAACAATAAATATTATTTTTTTCATATTAATTTTGATTATCAAAACAAAGATAAGAATAAAAAAACAGCAATAAAAATCATACAACTACAATAATTCATATTCTTTTTCAGGGCATTTTATAAATTTGACTGATTTTTACATAATAATCAGAACTTCCGTACCGAGTCATGGTCTTATCTGTCCACACCGAATGCTCCCCCAATACTTTAATTATTAATTTGTAGTTGCCTTTGGGGTATGTCGGACTTATAAACCGGAGTCCTCTATCTTCATTTTTGCTATAAAAATCAAGATATGAAGAATATAGCATCTTCCCGTTTCCTTTACTGATTGATATTTCCGCATATCCACCATCCTGGCTAGTCACGCCTTCAATAATCACTCCGGAGCCATAAAAGGGAATAGTCAATGTACTCCCTTTTATGTTGGAAGCACATTGACACCGATCCTTCGACCAACCTTTCCCTTTGGAAAAACTAAATGAATCTTGATTTATTTCCATTGCACCCTTAAGAGGATTTATTGCCTGTAATGATTTTACATTCCAGCAGTTCCAGTATTCCGGTATATATAATTTGACACCGTCAGTTTTCATAGGCAGCCATACATAAGTGGCAGCCGAGGCCTGATGAGGATACGACCAACGATCGCCCATATACATGGGGATTGTATCATTCCCATGTACCAAAGGAAATATGAAAGTGGTTTGGGAATTGTATGTCAGTTTTCCCTTAGGAGCTATCAGCCCTTGCTTCATCCATGGTCCTTCTATAGAAGATGAAGTATAATAGTAATTATCATTTTTCTCCCAACTTGTGAGACTTGAATATATCAGATAGTAAAGCCCTCGTTTCTTGAACATGGCGGGAGACTCTCCTGAACCTTGAATGCTGCTCATTACCAAAGCCTCAGCTGATTTGTAGTCCTCTGAAAGTCTATATATTTGTCCATGATGTATCAGCAGATATCCTTTCCCGTCAGTATCCTGAAAGGTTCCCATATCCCATCTTTTGATAGGTTCTCCCTTGAATAGTAACGGCCCCTGAAAATGATACTTCCCATTTATCGTTTTACTAATGGCATAGCAGATGTATGGATCCTTATATTTCAAGTCATCCGCATGCATATACATCACATACTCTCCTGTCGATGGACATTTCATCACTTTAACACGTTCGCCCACTCTGCCTGGTCCCAGAAGCCCTGTCTTCTGCATGGGAAGAACCACACGTTCAAATTTCCAATGTGACAGATCCTTTGAGGAATAACAGCTGAATCCGGGAAAAGCATTACTGATGTCCGACTTCCATTCACCGAACAGGTAATAAAGGCCTTTATCCCGCACAATGCATGCTCCATGTGCATTGACTATATAGCCATTATCGTCAAACCACGGAATGCCGTTATAAACTGGGCTATCCTTTAATGAAAAGGAACTCAGCCCAAAGAATACTAAAGGGAGCAAAATCAACGCCCTATATCTTTTATTTTTCTTCATTTTCACACTTATATCTATCATTAAATCTTGACTTATACATATATCCTCCAATCTCTCTAGATGCGTCAATCATCTCACTGTACGGCCTGTCACATATATCAACAAAACCTATTTGATAGTTTTCACCATCACCACGTCCTGTACACAACTGATCGATATATTGAAACCAATGCGCTCCGACTACATACTGATTGGCCAAACATTGGTCAATGAAATGTTTATAGACCCGTGCCCTCTGTTTTTGATTTGGGACAGAACGTAAACCTGTATGAAACAATCCTCTATCCAACGCCCCATAATGGAATTCTCCTATTATCAAAGGTTTGTCAATCCCTTCTGTTCCTTTAAAATCAGATATATTGTAATCATAATGATTTATGCTGATAACATCACAATATTTTGCACAAGCTTCAAATGCAATCCTGTTAAAATTGGGGCTGTTGATTCTACATCCTAAATATAATTTATTGGGAGCCAAATGATGCAATTCTTCATGAATAATCCTGAAGTATGCTTCAATGACTTTTTTTTGATTTGCAGACGGCCAAGCCAATTCATTATCTACAAAAATACCAACGCACCAAGGATCGGCATTTATTCGAGCAATATTAAATTCTTGCAATTGTCTGATGAAGCCTGCTCGAAAGGTATCTTCATCCAATGTTTCAGATAATGGATTTGAGATTTTTGAGGGAATGCCTACTGTATAAGGGATCTTTCCTCCCGAAGACAGCAAAAAGTCAGCTCCGTTGGCGAGAGTATTGATTCCCCAACTTTTTAATCTTTTGAAAGTAATCATAACTATACTGTCCTGCAAATCGGAAGCTTTATATTTAATCAGCAGATTTTGCATGTAGAAATCATCATAAAGAGGAACCTTTGTGAAATAGTTATCTCTTCCTCTTATTTGAGTCCTTTGATGAAAACCAATCTGATTGATTCCATGAGACCAAAAAAGCCTTCCGCCAGGATCTACCAACCACCATTTATTATTATACTTTTCAACGCGGAAATGTCCTGTAGCTTGAAGCGAAGGACCATCTGACCATCCTCCATATTCATCCCAGCTCGTTACTCCCTTATGTATATCCAAATCATTCCTTTCTTGTTCTTTTTGCGTTATTATGTCACTGTCTGTCTTGACCTTATACTTCCAATCGGCATGCATATACTGGCCAAACTTATCGACAAACGGGAAAAAACCACTCTTAAGAATTTCTTCTGACGGTAGATTATAATTACCAACTGCGCTTATTGATTTCAAACAGATTTTGTGATTTTCTTCTACAGACTGTGCAAACAAACAAATATTCGTTATCCTACTTAAATCAATTCCTGTTTTTCGGCGTATATATCCACCTGGCAAGCCGAACATACCTTTAAAATAATTGCCTATATACTGAGGAAGGCAATCAGCAGTCCTGCTTAAGGTAATGACCAAATTATCTGATTCTCCAGGTTTCAACACAATCATACTCCTATTGAAAAACTGTGCTCCGTCTTTTATAGACACACTGTCTTTTTTATTATAACAATAACCTTCCAAAGCTATTTCAGAAGCTCCGCAGTTTTGAACACTAATAGCAATTCCTATATTGGCTGACAGATTTATCGGATTGAATTCAAAATCCGCCGAAGGGATGTTTGCCTTATGATCAAACACGATTTCCAATATTTTGTTACCATTGGCAGAAATCTGACGCAGCTTTGATTCATTCAAATGAACAGATTTAAAATGGATGTTTTTATTTAAATCCAATATCGGCTTACTCAGTTTCTCGACACTCTCCTTTCCTACATCAGAATATCCGGTTGCCGGGAAAAAGATATTCTGAGCTACAATCTTAGGATTAAAGCATAACAAACAAAATAGCAGTATTCCTATTCTAATATTTAACTTGTAATTAATCATTACTTCATGTTAGCTTTATGTGATATCTTCAATTTGATTAATAATTGTACAGCTTTACGTGCTGAATGCTTATCTTGTCACCAAATTTTAAACCGTCCCCAGAACGACCCTCTTTGGAAATCTTTACAAAATCATAATCAATCATAATCTGGTCACCGTTCAAACGTGATTCAGCTACCCATACATCTTGAT
This sequence comes from Bacteroidaceae bacterium, assembly GCA_036804505.1. Classification (GTDB taxonomy): domain Bacteria; phylum Bacteroidota; class Bacteroidia; order Bacteroidales; family Bacteroidaceae; genus Phocaeicola_A. The sequence continues at coordinate 111,186 of DAIRSI010000007.1, read as the reverse complement.
TAAAATAACCTTCCTCATCCATTAAAATCCCTGTCATCATATCTTTTTTACTATTCTTGAGATAAAACTGCAGATTAATATTTTTCCCCATTATATAATACTCGTTACTATTGTTTTCGATTATCAGTGCACAACCTACATCATGACCATTTTTCTTTCCTTTATCACAGAGAATGCTATAATCACCCAATACCAAAGACTTTTGAGATTCTTCGGCATCAATTGTTGCAGCAATCATCTTGTTGCAGTCCTTTAATCCTAATATCATAGGAGAGATTTGCTTAAACTTGTCATATACTTCTACTATCGGATCTCCAACATAATGTTCAATGAAAAACGGAGAAAACCCAAGAGCCTTATAATTACCTATTGCCTGCATGGCATGTGCTACACCTACATCTCCTCCATGAGTTTCCGGTATGAATAAAGGATTGCTACCTTGAGTATATTTCTCGCAGAGATAATCAAAATTACCAAAATAGATATCCGGGCACAAAATATCAAGAAAAGGCGCGGCACAATGCCATATATCCATTACTAATGGAACTGGGCCTCCGGAAGGATAAGTTGACACCTTTAAGTTAGAGCGTCCGACAGAGGCATTCACAAACATTGGAATATTGTATTCCTTTTTCCCTTTTTCAATTACATGGCCTATATATTTGCTGAAATAGTACGACATGAATATTTCATCCCCTACAGAGTCAGGACCAAAAACCTCACCCCATTTTCCTTCAGTTTTTGCGCCATTTGTTTCCCATGTTTTTTTAAACTCAGGAATCAAGGTGCTTTTATGAGTCATAAGATAATTCATCAAATCCTTTGGTACCTGTTTTTCGTATGCTGCATTTGCCAGTTTTGAACAATCTCTTTTACAACCACAACCTACTTCATTTTCCACTTGCATCATGATTACCGTCTGATGGTCAACATCGACTTTTTTAATATGGCGCATCAACATCGAAAAAGCGGAAGCATCTGCTTGCATATTTGCTTCAGAAAAAGCAGATAGAATTTGCATTCTTCGACCTGATACATCCTCCAAAAGCGGAAATCGACCGGTATTACCCTTTACCCAAGAAGGAACATAAGTTGATACCATGTTTTTCCAAGAACCAAACCACAAGAAAACTATCTTCAAATCATTAACTCTTGCCTTTTCTATGATTCCATCAATCAAAGTAAAGTCAAATTGCCCTTCTATCGGTTCAACAAGTTCCCAATACGCAGGTACTAAAACTGTATTTACATTTATTTGTTTAAGTTTTGGCCATATAGTATCCATGTACTTTAGGCTGGAAGACGAAGAATTCCCTATTTCTCCAGCCAAAGCCAAAAATGGTTTTCCATTAACCATCAGAGATGTCTGGCTCTTTTCTTTTCTTATATAAGGCCCCTCTTGAGAGAAAACAGTACATGAGAATAAAAAAGAAAGGAAACTTAATATCAAGGCATAAAATTTATTTCTTTTCATAGCAAATGATGTTATTAAAATAATAGGAGATTCAGAAATATCTCAATCTCCTATTATTAAAATTTAATTAATATCCAGGATTTTGTTGGAATGTATCCTTATTGGTTACACGGTCCATCATGGTCGTCGGAATTGGTCTAAGCAAATGTTTTTCTTTAATATTGCTACGTGCATCAGGATTATACAAACGTACAAGTTCAAGAAGTTTCCCTGTTCTCTTCAAGTCCGGCCAACGGCCAGTGGTTTCACCGGCCAATTCAAATGCCCGTTCATCAAGAATAGTTTCTATTGTAAGTTCTGAAGCCTTTAACTTGTGGGCTTCGTATGCAGAATCATTCCTTGCCGCTCTTTTTCTTAAAGCATTAATATATTCAACACCTTCAGAAGGATTTCCTGCTTTCATCAATGCTTCAGCAGCTATGAGATACATCTCACCCAAACGGATTACCGGGATATCCAAAGAACTCATCAAACCAACATCTACACGGGTGGGATCGAGATATTTGGCCAACTGCGGGAACATCTCACGAGGTCCACTAGTCAGCTCTCCATTGGCAGATGTGGGATCAAAATAACTATCAATATCTTCTATACGATATTTACCGACAGCCCAAGCCTTTTGTGCTGCAGAAACCTTGAAAGGTGGTACATACAAGGCCGTATCGCCAACGACTGCACCCGGATTCAATTTAGTTCTTGATTCGTCATTTACATACCAAACCCATTTAAAGCTCTTCTCAAAACGTGTATCCCAATCCATGTTATTTACCAACATATTGTAAAAATGTCTGGTAGGCATGAAATATCGGTACGGACGTCCATTGGCTATATCACGCTTCATACCATAACTTGATCCGTGAACATCATAACGGACTGTAAAAATTGAAGATGCCCAACTGCGTTCTGTATCATAATTATCATTGGCCGATCCCTGAATTGTCCAGATAAATTCCTTGTTCTTCTGATTTGCAGCATTCCACAAATCGGCAAAATCGGGTAATAATTCGTAAATACCCGAAGATATAACTTTCTTGGCATAAGTTGCAGCATTAGCCCATTGTGCATTCCACAAATAGACTCGTGCCAACAGGGCCTGAGCAACTGATTGTGAAGGCCGTCCATAATCAGAAGGTGTCGTCGGCAATAGTTTTTCAGCCTGTAGCAAATCAGATATGATTTGAGCATAAACTTCAGAAGCCGGAGTACGGGTAGCTGTTGTCTGGACACTGGTAACTTCATCCAAGACAAGAGGCAAATCACCGTATTGCATTACCAAAATATGATAAAAGTAAGCACGCATGAAGAGAGCCTGTCCTTTATAATCATTAACAACACTGGTGCCGGCTTCAATCTTGTCAGCTCTGCTTATTAAAGTGTTACACGCTGTAATTCCCAAATAACAGTCATCCCAAATATTAGTCATTCGATCTTGAGATGCATCGAAGGTATAATTGTTGATATCCTTTGCGCCATCTCCACCAATCATCCAAATATCAGTACCCATTTCAGTAACAAACCACATCTGGTCACGATAAATGGCCTGAGCATAAGAATAGATGGAATTTACAAGATCACCGGCACCTTCTTCTGTCGTATAATACGTATCAGCAACAGGAACCCGTGTATTTACCTCATCTAATGAACAGCCTTGCATGAAGGAAACTGTCAAAAGCATATATACTAATTTAAATATATTTTTTCTCATAGCTTTATTTATTAAAAAGTGATATTAAATCCGAATGTATAATTGGAAATCATCGGAAAATAACTTCCTGTTTCCGAGTCAATATGATATTTATGTAAATCATCTTTTGTCCATGTATATAGATTCTCTCCAGTCATATAAAGGCGGACATTATTCAGGTGAGCTTTTCTTACTAATGCTTGTGGTAATGTATATCCCAAAGACATATTTTTTAAGCGAATAAAACTTCCGTCCTTCAATCCTAATACGGAGGCCTGAAGATAGCTCTGCGCATTTTCATCCGGGCGTGGATAATCATTTGTGGCATTCTCTGGGGTCCAGTAATTTACATTCATCACATTACCGTTAGTGGCAGACTCTTGAACTAATTGACCAGCATTAATCATATGTCCCCAACGACAATAAAGTTCAAAAGACAAATCCCAGTTCCGATAACGGAAGGTATTTACCATGTTGGCTACAAAATCCGGTTGCGGCGTTCCGATTATCGTACGATCTGCATCATTCACGGTTCCACTGCCATCTAAGTCTGCTGTTTTAATCTGCCCCGGGACTCTACTGTATTTTGCAGCTTCCGTAGCTTCATTAGTCTGCCATATACCAGTCCACTTATAATCATAATATACATTGATTGGATGGCCAATGAACCACTTGCTACCAACATCATTAACTTTTCCATTATATAATTCGATAATTTCCTCTCTATTAAGGTAAAACGTCAAATCCGTGTTCCAAGAAAAATTCTTTTTCACTATATTCTGTGTATGTAAACCAATCTCAACCCCCTTGTTTTGTGTAGAACCAATATTCTGAAGAGTTTGAATAAATCCGGTTGTTACCGGCAACATTCGATAAAGAAGCAAATCGGTTGTCTTACTCTTGTACAGTTCTATATTTCCATTTATCCGATTATTGAAAAATCCAAAATCTAAGCCAATGTTATAAACAGCCGTTTTTTCCCACTTCAAATCTTGGTTTGCCAATTCACCCGGACGCATACCCAAACCTTCCTGATCATCAAAAGAATACTTTGTTGAAGTCAAACGACCCTCAGTCTGGTATGGAGAAATACCCTGATTACCGGAAACACCATAACTCAAACGTAATTTCAGGTTTGACAACCAATCTGATGCGCCTTTCATAAAAGACTCTTCGGACATTCTCCATCCTAAAGCCGCAGAGGGGAAATACCCCCATTTATGTTTTGGAGCGAACTGTGAAGCTCCATCAGCACGGATTGACGTCGTCAGAAGATATCTATCCTTAAAACTGTAAAATAAACGTCCCGCAAATGAAAGGAGTTTCCATTCTTCCAGATTTGAACCATATCCTTTTACAGAAGCAGCCGAGCCTATATTATTCCATAAAGCAGAAAAATAAGGTATCTGAGTGACACTGACATTGTCCGTTTCCATGTGTGATTGTTGAAAACTATGAATCCCTGTTATCGTCAGATGGTGCTTTTCATTGAAAGTCTTATCAAATGTAAGAATATTCTCTACGCTTCTACGATTGGACTGCGTGTTTTCAATATTGGCCAAATCACCATCGCCGTGACGATTATTTGATTCACTAAGCGCTGCCATTTTATCTGTATTTGAAGTTACATCGGTAGCTAAATTCAAACGGTACGTTAAAGATGGTAGAATTTTCCAGTCAGCATAAGCGTTGATGTAGGCACTATATGTCTTGTTCTCCCAACGGTATGCTTCAGTTTCAACTTCTACCAAAGCATTTTTATACCATGTTGCTGTATTGGAAGCCCGGACGATAAGATTTCCATCCTCATCATAGGGAAATGAAGTGGGAGGCAATTTGCGAGCGTCGCCATAGGCTTCATTGCTAACATGACTGTGCTTGTTATTATAAGAAAGTAAAGTTGAAATACCTATTTTCAATGTCTTAGTCAAATCGATGTCGATATTCGGATGAATTGTATATCGGTCAAATTTACGTGTGGGGATAATCCCTTCCTGTGAAAGGAAGTTAGCAGCTATATTATAGCGCACACGTTCGGTCCCTCCTGAGACAGAAAACTGATGTTTCTGACGGAATCCATTTTGAATCAATAAATCCTGCCAATCTGTATCTCCTCCTTTTTGATAATAATTCCATTCGCTTTCTCCCAATCGCTTTTGAACATAAGAATCCAAAGCATCACCGGTCAATCCTGTTGCACGTCCGCCTTCATACATACGGCCTACCCATTGTTTCGCATTCATCCAAGGCTGGTGCGTGGAGACTTCTATACCAAACTGACTTTCCAATTTAAACTGAGGCTTACCCAGTTCACCACGTTTAGTGGTAATAATTATTACTCCATTGGATCCTTTAGAACCATATATTGCTGTTGATGAAGCATCCTTCAATACATCGATTGACTTTATATCATAAGGATTTATATCATTCAAAGAACCGTAGAAAGTCATACCATCCAATATAATCAAGGGATCATTTGAGGCAACAAAAGAACGGTGTCCACGTAGAATAATGGAACCAACATCTCCCGGATTTGAACCTCCGGATGTAACATCCAGACCGGGGACACGTCCTGAAAGAGCCTGACTGATATCTGTAACAGCCAATTCAGCAAATTGCTTATCTGAAACTGAAGCTACGGAACCTGTCAAGTCTCTCTTTTTCTGTGCACCATAACCGATGACAACGACTTCATCCAAAGCTTTGGAATCCTCTTTAAGAATAATAGTCATGTTCCTATTAGCTTTCATCTCCTGAGTCTGATAACCAATATAAGAAATGACTAAAATTGCATTCGGTTTGACTGACAACCTAAAATTACCATCTACACCAGTAATTGTTCCATTTGTCGTCCCTTTCTCCAAAATGCTTGAACCAATTACGGGTTGTCCCGAATTGTCCTTTACTTTTCCCGATACATTTATTCCTTGTGCTTGTATGTTCAAACAAAACAATACATTACACAGAAAGAATAAAATATAAGTCCATACATTAAATTGTTTTTTCATTTTACTAAATTTAAAATTTGACATTACTTCATTCATTTTTTTAAAATTGCCGTAAAAGTATTTTAAAAAAGAACAGGCGTATGGTACAAAATCAGTCAGACAATATTAACTTATCTGTCAAGATTAATTATGGACGATTAATGACAAATATTGTATCATTTTTTTCATTATTTTTGTATTGATAATTAACCTTCTATATTTTTATTCCATGAGAAAGGTCTTTATTTTCTTCCTTATTCTAATAAATGAATATTTGACAATTTACAGCCAAACTTATTCATTCAAGCATTTAGGCGTTGAAGATGGGCTCTCCAATAATTATATTACATATATAGCCCAAGATGCCAAAGGATGCATGTGGTTTGGTACTGAAATAGGATTAAATCGTTTTGACGGGCATAATTTCAGTATTTATTCAAAAGACAACTCAGAAATCCCATCCAACGAAATACACAACATTTGCTACGATAAATATAGGAATGGTTTTTGGATGATAGACCCCAGAAGAGGCATAATTTTTATGGATTGTACAACACAACATTATCGTGTGATTATTCCAAACAAACGACTAAACAAAATGAACATCAGCAATATCTCGCTCGCAAGAAATGGAAATATCTGGTTCGCAACAAATAATAAATCCATATTATATTTTGATATCCCTAAAAAATCTCTCATTTGCTATAATAAAAAGAACATTAAAGACTTAGATGAAAACTATTCCTTTATTTATGAAGCGCAAGATGGCTTGTTGTACGCACCTTGTTCCATAAACAATGGCCTTTCTATAATTGACTTGAAGAAAAAAAGAGCCATACATTTCAATCATGAGAATTCAATGCCAACCAGCTTGCCTGGAAATAGAATATACACAATATTTCAAGATCACCTGCAACATATCTGGATAGGAACAAATTCAGGATTGGCATTATTTAATCAAAATACCCGGCAATTCATCTCATTTCATCATGACAACAATAATCCAAATACTATTATATCAGACCATATTTACAGCATACATGAAATGAAAGATGGGACCTTATGGATTGGAACAGATAGCGGAGGCATCAGCATACTCAATTTAAAAGATGTAGAATATACAGGCTTTGAAAAAGCAGCCTTCCAAAATATCATAAACGGAGATAAAGGTTTCGGGCTTTCATCTCCTCATATCAGGAATGTGTTCCAAGATTCGTTTGGAAATATCTGGATAGGTAATTATGGCCAAGGACTCGATTTTATCTCACATAAACAACCTGTTTTTTCAATTCTGCCATATTATGACAATAGCTATAAAAATTTAAAATACAAATCAGCCTGGGCTATCTATATTGATAAAAAACAACAAGTTTGGATAGGAAGTGAAAATGAATTGGTAGTGTTTAAAGGGAATACGTTAGTAAAAAAATATGATATAACGCCCTATTTAACGAGAAAAATTACTCAAATAACAGCAATACATCAAGACAAAAAAGGATGCATTTGGTTAGGTGTATACGATGACGGATTATTAAAACTTTCTCCCGACAATGGAAAAATAAGTCGCATAGATCTGGGACAAAAATACATTGACGTACTTGATTTTTTGGAAGACAAGGATGGAACATTATGGATAGGAAGAGAGTATGGAATAAACACTTATAAAGATAATAAATTATATCCCGAAACTCAAATAAACAAGGTCTTGATAAATTCAAGTGTATCCAGTATTATTCGGGACAATCTAGGAAGATTATGGTTAGGGACTGCAAATCTGGGAACCTTTATTTTTAATAGTAACAAGATATTAATCAAACACTTTTACAATAAGTCCGATTTTATATCTAATATTGTATATAAAATATTTGTAGATAGTAAAGGCCAAATATGGATAGGTTCTCATAACGGTTTGACCATGTTCCCTTCTTGTCATGATTTCAATCATTACAAAAGATATACCCATGAACAAGGTCTTGAAGGTCATAGGGTCTATAGTATAGAAGAAGACCGATATCACCACATCTGGGTAAGTACTGATAAAGGAATTTCACGCTGGATTCCTCAAAGAAACCAATTCGCTAATTACGATTATCATGATGGAGCTCCAATGGGCGATTATACTGATGCAGCTTCAGCTATTGCACAAAACGGTGACCTCTATTTCGGATCACTTAACGGTGTCTGTTATTTCAATTCTAAACTTTTACGAACTTGTCAAAAGGTTGAACATGTTCAAATCATTGATTGTTCCTTATTGAAAAGTAATTCTAAGAATGGGATAGAAAAAAGCATTACATTATCTGATAATAATGAAATAAAACTATCATACAACCAAAATTCATTTAGAATAACTTTCTCTGTCCCTAATTATGCACAAAATTCCCAAATAGAATACGCATACTGTATTGATGAAACCAACAATAAATGGTTTAATACTAACGGAGAAAATCAAATTACTTTTCGTAATCTGCCTTTTGGAAAATACATTTTTAAAGTCAAAGCAAGAGTAAAAAATCAATCTTGGGATGAAAAAAACGTATCTTCCATTACCATACATATATTTCCTCCTATCTGGCAAGCTTGGTATGCATGGATGTTTTACATATCACTTATCGGTCTTTTTACCTATTTTGTTCTTCGTAATTACAAGCGAAAACTAGCCATAGAAAGTTCGCTTGAAGTTGAACGAAAAAAAATTCAAGACAAACAAGAACTAAATGAAGAAAAACTTCGTTTTTATACAAATATCACTCACGAATTACGTACTCCTTTAACTTTAATTCTAGGGCCATTGGAAGATCTTTCAAAAGATAAAAAATTGCCATCAGCATATTCCAAACAGATATTTATGATATATAATAGTGCGATAAAATTACTGCATTTAATCAATCAGCTCCTTGAATTCAGAAAAACGGAAACACAAAATCGTAAATTATCCGTATCAAAAGGAGACATAAATAATTTCGTAATGGAAACAGGCCTCCGTTTCAAAGAAATGAACGTTAATTCCAAAGTTAACTTTAAAATCAACATAGAAACACCACACACCTGTTTATATTTTGATGCAGATATAATTGAAATGATTTTAAACAATTTACTTTCAAATGCATTCAAATACACCCATGAAGGAGAAATAACATTAAGTTTGTCTTCTATAGATGAAAGTGGCAAAAAATATATAGAAATAGAAATAAAAGATACTGGAATCGGAATCAATGCGAAATTCCTTCCACATATATTTGAACGATTCTATCGTGTACAAAATGAGCATCAGACTTCAGGGACTGGTATAGGACTGCATTTGGTAAAGTCTCTGATAGAACTTCATGAAGGTGATATCAAAGTAGAAAGCATTGAAGGTAAAGGTTCTATCTTCCGTGTCCGACTTCTGAAAGACTATAACTACCCGAATGCATTACATAAAGAACAAAAGGACATAGAAAAACCTGTCATAAAAGAAAAAGACTTGAAGTATGAAAATATAACCGATAACATACCTCTATTAATGATAGTTGAAGATAATGATGATATTCGCGAATATATTTCAACATCCTTCAAAATGAATTATCGGGTCATTACTGCTTGCAACGGAAAAGAAGGGTGGCAAAAAAATATTAAGTACTATCCCGGATATTATTATCAGCGATATCATTATGCCAGAGATGGATGGAATTGAGTTATGTAAATTAATAAAACAAGATGTACGTACAAGTCACATACCCATTATTCTACTAACGGCAAAAGATACCAATCGCGATAAAGAAGAAGGCTATGAAAGCGGAGCAGACTCCTATTTGACAAAACCATTTAGTGCTAATCTTCTACAATCCAGAATAAAGAATCTCTTAATATCAAGAAAAAAACTTGCACAGCAAATTGCTAAACAGACAAAATCCATTGAACCCATTAATGAAGAGAATTCTATTATCATGAACAAGTTAGATGAAGATTTTTTGAAAAAACTAACCGATTTCATCGAACAAAACATGGATTCGGATGGTATGAACATCGAAAATATCTCTGATAAAATGAATATGAGTCACTCCACATTCTATCGAAAAATTAAAGGACTGACAAATGTTTCAGCAAATGAATTCATTAGAAAAATACGTTTGAGAAACAGTTTAAAATTACTGGTAAGCGGTTCTTGTAATATCTCAGAAGCCGCATACAAATGCGGATTCAACAATCTCAATCATTATCGAGAATTCTTTAAAAATGAATATGGAATGACTCCCTCTGAATATTTAAAGAGAAACAATCTTTCTTCTTAATAAAAAAGGGGCGGCCCCTCGATTCTAAAATCGTGAAACCGCCCCATAAACCGACACTTTCCCTAAGTAAAACAAATCTCAACCTATCTAAAAGCCTTAAAAAAGGCAATTAACCAATGCAAATTTATTAATCAAATAGTGTCGTTTTTAGTTATATGACTTATTCCATCAATGTTTTGCCCACCATAATGGAGTAAAGACATCATCTATTCCACCCAATACTTCCACGGCTTTCTTATATCCTTCCGGATTACTGTTTGCCAAACTAGCAGGGAATTTCAATCTCTGCGGGAAGAATTGAATAGTCTGATTCATGTAATTTGTCTTAGTCAGAGAAGGCATATAGATCAGAGGTTGTTCCACTGCCGGAGTTTCAAAGAACGGCAAGCCTAAACGGCGATGGTCTGACCATGACTCCATAGGCAACCAAGGAACATTGGCAATGAACTTCTGAGTAATGATTTTTGTCAGCTTGTCATTCAACGCTTTCTTGTACAATGTCTGTGATGCAACCGGATATGTGTAGGTAAATGACTGTTCATTTTTTGTATAGCCGTCAATCATTTTCATTGTTTTGGTAGGAGCAGGTTCTGTCACATGATCCCATGCTACGGACGTGCCAACATTGTTGTACTCTGTTGATGCCAAATAGGAAGTTACGAACTGGGATACTCCGTTGTATTCGAAACTAGCCGTAATACCGTTTTCGTATGCTGCTTTTCCACTGAGAGGAACAGTCCATCCTCTTACGGATGCCTCAGCTATCAAGAAATAGGACTCCCACGCACCAAAGAAAATTCTAGAACTTTTACTATTCCTATATTTCAGTACCAGACGTGGATTCGTGCCATTATATGTATATACTTTATTCAAAACACCTTTGTCACCATGGCTACCGATTGCAGGGGCATTCCAGCAATAAGTGGCATCAATCTCTTCCAAGGTTGACGTTTTATCGTCCTTAAGTAAAGTCCTTTTAACCGTTTTTGCGGAATTATCCCAAGAAGGATAAAAACAGAACTGAGGATTGGTGAAATCACCGGGAATTGAAAATAAAGCATAAGCACGCGGGTCATTCATATTAGGAAGACCATCAAACCAGAATCCGGCACAAGGGTCGCTTGTGAACAAAGAATAATGATTCTCATATCGTACTCCTATGTAATCTGCAGGCTTGATATAAGCTTGGTATTTTTGATCGGTCAGCTGAACTGATGTTTTCACGCCTCCCAATCCGCACATCAAATTCTTTAATGTTGCAGAGAGTTGCTGGGAATTCCATTCGCGGCTCATCACACCGGTAAGAGCATCCCATCCCGGTTTTTCCGCTATCGCGAAATTCTCTGAATTAGCAGAAATATAGCTGCCTTTTGCCGCATCTTCAAACTCCGCCTTTGCTTTTGCCGGATCAACCTCCGACAAACGCATGGATAAACGCATACGCATGGAGTTCGCAAATTTCACCCATTTCTTCAAATCAAAATTATAGGCACGGTCATATTTCTTCTCAGTATCGCTAGGACTGATACTTGTATTGATGTTTTTAACTGCATCTTTCAGCTCATCCAACATAAAGTAATAAACATCCTTTGTGCTGTTGAACTCAGGATTCACTCCCTGAAAAGCATCTTTAGGAAGCACTCCGAAATTATCGGCAAATTCACTCATCAGATAAGCACGCCATATCCGGGCAACTTGTTTCATATTAGGAATCATGTCGGCATCGTGTCCGGTCAATCCCTTTTGAATTTTATCATCTGCCAGCTTAATGGCTAATGCTGCCGACTTCTGCCAACCTGCTGATTGGTTATAATAGGCAGTGATCCAATCATTATTGTATGAACCTGTAGCCAATCCCGATGAAAAATGCTGTCGGCTTGCGGTTTTCCAATTCAAGACAAAAGCCCGTTCTGCAACATCAGGGTCCTGTTGAGCATCGGTAATGGATTTATTTATCGCATATTCAACACGTGCCTGGTCAATTGTTGTGGCTGTCGGGTCGGTATTTACTTCCTCAAAATCCGAACATGAAGTAAATATCAATGACACTATACCAAATGTATATGTTAATTTATTTATTGTTTTCATATTTTCGCTCTTTTTTAGTAATTAGAATCCAAGGGTTACATTGAATAAGAAATTTCGTGAAGTAGGTGAGCCACCACTTTCAAAACCCGTAGCATTTGTACTGGTTGCATATACTGACTCTGGATCCACTCCATTCAAATGACTCTTAATCATCCAAACATTGTTACAGCTAACGCCAACCTTTAACTGACGAATAGGTGTTTTAGCCAACAGTTTTCTGCCGAATGAATAATTCAAAGAGAGATTACGCAAGCGGATGTTTGTTGCACTATATACGTTTGCTTCACTGATTCCCAAGTTACCGGTACTGCTTGTAACTGTTTCCCAGTACTGTTGTGTGGTGATACTGGATTTATTTTGCTGGAAATTACCACTGTCATCCAAATATACCGCATCCAAAACCATATCAGGACGCTCTCCATTCTTTACCGTAACGGCTGCTGTTCCTGAAGCTTGCATTGCCTGATTTGTTCCAGAGAAAATACTGCCTCCGAAGCGGCTGTCAACAAGGAAGCTGAAAGACCATCCCTTATATCCGAACGTTGAAGTAACGCCCAGCAAGGCATCCGGTTGCTGATTGCCCAATTTAACCTTTTCGGTATCACCTGTGGGCAAACCATCTTTAGTCACAATCATTTTGCCATAGTAAGGAGACTTTTCGTCTTTCACGCGTTTAAATTGAGTTCCCCATATTTCACCATAATAGCCTCCTGCAGTAGCATATACCTGTACATTATCATATCCTCCCAAAGAATAAAGTTTGATATCCGGAGTCAATTCAATGATTTTGTTGGTATTCTTTGAGAAGTTAAACATCAAATCCCATGTAAATCCACTAGCTGTTTGAACAGGACGTGCGTTCAACATCAACTCGATACCGGAGTTCTGAATGTCACCTGCATTTATCTTCTTGTTTGAATAGCCCGACAAAGGATCCATCGGTAAATTCAATAACTGGCGACGTGCATTAGACTTATACCATGCAAAGTCCAGACCTAAACGGTTATTGAAGAATCGTAATTCCATTCCGGCTTCCCAAGAAGAAATAAGTTCGGAACGCACATTCTCATTATATAAAGTATTTTTTGTTGAAACTGTTGTATTGCCTTCCGGGTCATTGCCAATTGAATAGGTATTATACAACTGATAAGCATCCATATCATTACCTACCTGAGCAAAAGAAGCACGTACTTTTGCAAAAGTGAACCAATTGGGTAATGGTTTTTCCATTTTATTCAACATATCCGAAATAACCCAAGATGTAGATATGGACGGATAGAAAAATGAACGATTCGTTTTACTTAAAGTAGATGACCAGTCATTACGGAATGTTGCATCAACAAAGAAAAATCCATCATAATTTACTTGTAGAGTTCCATACAAGGAATTGATCTTTTTACGGTTGTATTCTTCCGATCCATTAATTTTAGTTTTTGCATTACCCAAAGTAAACAAATTGGGAACATTCAGTTCATCTGGAGATGCTGTAACTTTCTTTTTCAAACGAGACATCAGGTTTCCGCCAAAAGTAGCAGCTCCTCCCCATTTCCCAAATAAATTATCTTTTTGGGCAGAAATCAAAAAGCTGTAATTGTTTTCATAGAATCTATCTTGTCCGTTACTGTAACGTCCGCTATTTGTCAAAGGACTGCCTGCATAAGTTTTAGAAGTATAATCAGTGAAATACATATCGCTACCGCCTCTTACCTCTGCATTCAACCAATCAGTGAAAGCATACTTCAAAGAACCGAACATCAGGAAACGATCACGAACGTCTTGATTATATATATATTTGGAAGCCCAATATGGATTGATTTGCTGACCACCTCCATACCATATCATTTTACCATTATCATCTCTGCCTGCAGAAAAATCACGGATGTCCATAGAACGCGGCAACTGATAGATTGTAGAGAATACGTTAGAAGAATTACTTCCGCTAATAGGTCTGTTTTCAGCATTTGCGTTAATATATTGCACCTTTGCATCCAATGTCCATCTGTCGTTCTTTCCAAATTTAGAAAGAGCACGCAGCGTTAGATTTGTTCTGGATAAAGTAGCCCCTGGAATTTTACTTTTGTCATCCATCTGGGTCAAAGAAGTATATACAGAGGTGTTATTGTACTGCTGAGAAAAAGAGATATTCTCCGTAAAGTTTGTTCCTGTCTTAAAATAATTCTTAACATTATCATAAGCTTGCATTGTCGCGTTAGTCCCATCCCATTTCTTATAAGACTGGCCTTCTATCTTTGGTCCCCAACTGGTAGAACGAAGTTCATCATAAGTTCCTAAAGAACCTTGACCGAAGCTATTCTGCATTTCCGGATTCATAAATAAAGTTTCAGCAGAAACCGAACTTGAGATTGTAATTCCCAGTCCGTCATTCTTTCTTCCGGTCTTGGTCGTTATTAAAATGACACCATTACCTGCACGGGAACCGTACAAAGCAGCTGCCGAAGCACCTTTCAGCACAGACATGCTGGCAATATCTTCGGGATTGATATCAGAAAGACCATTACCCATATCGGCAGAAGGATTCCAATAGTCATTGTTACTCGAACCGATGAAGTTATCCATAGGAATTCCATCGACAACAATCAAGGGCTGGTTCAAACCGGTAACTGAATTACTACCACGCAACTGAATCTTGGAAGAAGCTCCCGGACCGTTACTTGAACGGACAATCTGCAATCCGGAAACTTTACCCGACAAAGCATTCGTGACATTCGGCTCGCGCGAATTAATCAATTCATCTCCTTTTAATTCCTGCATTGCATAACCCAAGGCCTTTTTTTCACGCTTGATGCCCAATGCCGTAACAACCACTTCCTTAAGAGTCTTGGCATCTTCGGACAATTTAATAGTTCCAAGGGCTTGACCTGTATATGGAATCTCCAATGTAGCAAAACCGATATAGGAAACTTGCAATACATCTCCCCTTTTTACTCCATCCAGAGAAAATTCACCATTGACATTGGTTATTGTTCCATTATTCGTTCCTCTTACCAGGACATTGGCACCAATGATTGTTTCTCCATTGGTATCTTTGACTATTCCCGAGATTTTACGAGGAGTGGCTTTTGAATCTTTTGTCTGAGTTTCTTTTGAGATGAAATAAATTCTATTGTTTCTTATTTCAGCCGAAACATTGGTTCCAGCCAAGAGTTGGTCAATAGCCTTTTGCAGAGCAATTCCCTTCACATCAATAGACACTTTTCGATTCACATCTACAAGCTGATCACTGAAAACCAAAGAATAACCTGTTTGAGATTTAATGGCAGCCAAGATATTTTCAAATTTTGCATTTTCGAACTTCAGGGTAACATTTTGTCCCCAAAGTGAAAACGTACTCCCTAAAAACATACCTGCCAAAATCAGTCTTCGGAATCTGATTTCTGTTTTCATAAATAAGATTTTTAAAGTTAGTATTAGATTTATTATAATGAATATATTTCACTTCATCTATATAAGCTAACACTTCACTTTATGCCAGGTATGAGTTCAAATTAAAATTTATTTTATTTTTGATGAAACAACAAATGTATGATGACTGTCTGTATCGGAAAATTGAACGAATGAAACCTTTTCCAAATCTTTCAAGATATCCGTTATCTGCATCTTGCTGGTAGACAACGTAAAGCGAACCTTTAAAAGATTTTTGTCTCTTACAATAAAATTGATGTCATATTGACGTTCCAATGTTTTCAGAATCTCAAACAATTGTACATGATAAAAATTCAAACTATGTGAACGCCAACCTACAATATCATCCTTATTCTTGATTTTTGTTATTACACAGGAGCCATTTCTTCTATCATATCCGGCTGTTTCTCCCGGTTTCAAAGAATATGCATGATCTATCAAATCTTCCAATTGAACGCTTCCTTTGTCAAGCATAACATGGACAAACGGTTCCTCCTTATATGCCTTGACATTAAATTGGGTTCCAAGAACCCGTACCGCTACACCTTTCAAATCAACGATAAAGGGCCTGTCTCTATCTTTTGTTACTGAGAAATAAGCCTCTCCAGACAGTTCGACCTTGCGGCTAAATAAACCGAAATTTTTCGGATAACGTAACTTGGAAGCTGAATTTAATTGAACTTTCGTGCCATCTTGAAGCACTACTTGTATTTGTTCTCCACACGGAGCTACAATAGATTCGTATTCCGGTTCTGAAAAGACGCCTAGTCTTTCCGATAAAAAGAAAACACTTCCCGACAAAAAAATGAAAGGTATAACTATAGCAGCAACTTTTAACCAAAAGAATCTCTTCCGTGGTTTCTTTATTGCACTAAAGAAACGTGCTTTCATCTTTTCTGAAGGAATCTCATGATTCAACCATTTTTCTGTATTTTCCTCTGTGACGGCATTAGCATCCTTGTCTAAAGTTTGTGACAGGATGGAGACACCCTCTTCAGTCCCCATCATATTCACAAAATTCTTTTGCCAACCAGAATTTCTATCTTCATTCAAATATCTATCTATCGTTTCTTCTTCTAATCTCATTTTTCTCCCGCTTTTTCAATAAAAACACTTTTCATGGGTATTAAGTATTACTTTTTTCTTTTTAATTAACTATTACGCCATTAATTTTACCATAAAAACAAAACGAGACCTTTACCCATGATATCTTTTAATTTCTTAATGGCCTGCGTGTAATGTGACTTAACTGTTGGTATGCTAATATCCAATTCTTCAGCAACTTGCTGATTAGACCAACCACGTTCTATTTTCAATTTACATATTTTTCGTTTCTGAGGAGGCAACTTGGCTATGGCTTTACGCAAATGTACTTTGATATCTTCCAATTCAAATTTCGATAAGAAAGATTCATCATGTTGTTCCTCTTCCTGAGTCATTTCACTGTGTTTTTCCAAAACAACCTGTTTATGTCTCAGTTCATTAAGGATATAGTTCTTTGCAACGGTAAAAAGTAAGCTTCTGACTCCATTGGAAAAATCCAGAATTTCTTTCTGTTCCCATACCCTCATGAAGGTAAATTGAACAGTATCTTCCGCTTCTTCACGTGATTTCAGATATCGATAAGCCAATGTATATATCAAACGATGGTATTGATCGAACAAATCAGAAAAAGCCCTGACGTCTCCTTCTTGCAGACGACGAAAAAACAATTCTTCAAAATCTGTTATAATCATTGTCCGTTATTTTAATTAATACTATATAAACCCAAACAAATTTTTCATAAAAGGTTAAAGATCTATTATCAAGCTGCAACCAAACCATTTTCTATCAGAAACACCTCTACAGAATTCTATATGATATTCTTAAAAATGTTTTAACGCACAAATATATAAAAAATATTAAACTCATAAAATACTAGCACTATACTTTTCAATAAAAAATAAACAAAAAACACACCTAACATTGTTTCACAACATGTTAAGTGCGTTTTTCAAAAAATAAAATATTAACCTGTTTTATTCGTAAGATTACTCATGGAAACAAATCGGAACAGAAAAACTATAAAGTTTTATATTGAAAATCGTTCCATGAGGTCTGTTAAATTTATTGTTTCATAAAGATCTTAATAACCTTCATTCTGCCACATAACGCCAGTATTGTCATAACGGTCAATCTCTGTTTGTGGTATTGCAAACACTGAACGGAATGATTGTACATTATTAGAATACCTGCCATTGCCTTCATCTGATGCATTAAGGAAAGTCTGCATGATCGAAACAAAATCGTTCCAACGAACCAAATCGAACCAGCGCAAACCTTCAAACATAAATTCTGCTCTGCGTTCATGTTTGATTGCTGTAAGTAATGTTGCTGCAGTAGCTGTTTGAGCTGAAGTAAGATTAGCTAATTTAGCACGGTTTCTTACCGCATTTACATATGCAATGGCAGTGGATGTTGGTCCATCCGTTGCATTGATAGCCTCAGCTTCCATCAAAAGAACGTCAGAATAACGAATAATAGGTAGATTGTTTGCCCAATCCGTTCCGGATTGTGGCTGATAAGTATGACGACTATACTTCGTACACCACGTGTAGCCTACAGCACCTGTACCCTTAATTTGGTCAGATGTTGCAATTTTCTGACGGTAATCTCCACTTTCATAAGCACTAACCATATCTGTAGACACTTGCATGGCAGAACTTGCACCACGTAGAGCATAACCCTCTGTGCCACTATAACCTTCGGGCATACAGGATTCGCTGAAAGTCTGGCCTTCTCCAGTCAATCCGCCAATATATTGAACCTCCCAAACACGATCTTTTGAGACGTTGTTATCATAGGCATCATTAAAGCAATCTTCATAATTTGCAGCTAAGGAATAGACTCCTGAATTTATAACTGCCTCAAGATATGTCCGGGCGTTTGCCGGCTGGTTCATAAACATAAACAAGCGACCCAAAGCGGCATCTGCGGCATATTTGGTTACTCTTCCGGCATCATCACTTCCCCATGCTGCAGGAAGAAGATCGATTGCCGCTTTATAGTCACTGACAGCCTGTGCAAAAGTTTCATCCTGAGAAGAACGCTTAATTGTATAAATCTCTGCCGTAGAATACTCAGCATTAACAATCAAAGGAACTCCACCAAAGAATTTGCCCAAATTATCATAAGCCCAGGCACGCATTGCATAAGCCTCGCCTTTGATATAATTTTTGACAGACGTATCATCAAAATTCACAGCGTCTATACGTATTAAAATACTGTTACAGCGAGTGATTATCTTATACATACTTTGCCAGATGTTAGCCGTACAAGTTCCACTAGATGTATCGGTAAAAGTTTCTGCACCATCAGAATACAAATTCGTATTGACTGAATTGGAATCATCACTACGTGCGATCAGGAAATGCAACATTCCATTCTGCCCGTCGTAAACATCTTGCTGTACAGCATAAACTGCCGAAATAGCTAATTCGAAATCCTGCTGTGAGGTATAAAATGTTTCTGTTGTATATAAGGACTCTGCTTTTGGAGCGAGAAAATCGCTACAGCTTGTAAGCAATGAACCCGAAGCACATAACATTAAAAGCCAAATTGTTTTTGATATATTTTTCATGTTTGTTTAGTATTAAGGGTTAGAAAGTTAAATTGAAACCTAAGGTATATCTTCTACTTAATGGATAAGTGCTGTAATCTACACCTAGTTGTGTCGTCCCATTACCATAACTACTGGTTTCGGGCGTGTAACCCGGATAATCGCTAAAGGTATATACGTTGTCAACTGATCCGTAGATCTTGAATCTTTGAACTTTCAGTCCTTTCAAAAGTTTTGTAGGCATATTATAACTCAAAGTAATGTTCTTGATCCTGACATAAGTCGCATCGTAAACACGGGAATTGGTATCATCAGCCCAATTAAATGCATTTTGTGTCTTCCCGTCCCACGACATGTCAATGCCATGAGCTTCACAATATTCTGTGGGTATAGCAGCTTTCAGTTCGTCAGTCTTATAACATCTTAACCAACGACTGTAAGATGTGCGGCCGGAAAATCCACAGTCGATATGACGAGCACCAAGAAAATAAATATCACCGCCAAACTGACCTTGAAGCAACAGACTCAATTCAAAATTCTTATATGCAAACTTGTTCGTTAAACCCCAAGTCAAATCAGGAAGATTACTGCCATAGGCTACAAAGTCATCTGAATTGATTTTTCCATCTCCATTTCCATCAATATACTTATAATTTCCTTCTTCCTCACCTGCAAGGATAGGAACCAATGCTTTTCCATTCGAATCAAAATCACTTGCAGATAAATATCCATTTGTTGGCAAAATATAGAATTGTGATACCTGACCACCTACCTTTGTAATGAACTGTCCGCCATTAATAGAAGAAATAATCTGGCTGGTATTTGTTCCCATTTCAAGGACCTTATTATTATTATGAGACAAGTTCAGATTAGTGTCCCATTTGAACTTTCCGTCAATGTTATGAGACGTAATATCAACTTCCCAACCTGAATTTCGGATTTTTCCGATATTGGTGAGTGTAGAACCGAAACCAGTTGTATATGGAACGGGGACATCAAAGAGAAGATTTTTTGTTGTATTCGTATAATAATCGAAATTGAATTGCAAGCGATTACGGAATGCCGAGAGATCAAAACCAAAGTCAATGGATTGAGTCTGCTCCCACTTTAAGTCCTGATTTGCAATATTTGCAGCAGCAGCTCCTGATTGTTTTGTTTCACCGTAAGCAGAATAATATGTACCCAATTGTGACATATATTCATAATCACCTATGCGGTCATTTCCAGAAGTACCGAAAGACCCGCGGATCTTCAACAAATTTATCCAATTAACATTCTTCATGAATTTTTCCTCATTGAGCTTCCAACCTGCAGAGAAGGATGGGAAAGTTCCCCATTTTGCATTGGATCCGAAACGAGATGAGCCATCATGACGAACACTAGCCGTGAAAAGATACTTTTCCATAAAGTCATAACTCAAACGTCCAAAAAAAGATGCATTGGAATATGTAGTTTTACTTGTGGTTGCAGTAACCGCTGTTGAAGCGACATTCAGTGTATTGACATTTTCATAAGGCCAACCAGATGCTTCCAGATTAGCAATAAAATATTTCTGCTTCTCTGCACTTTGACCTAACAAGACGTTCAGGTGATGAATACCAAACTGCTTATCAAAAGTCAAAGTATTTTGAAGTACCCAATCGTTTGTCCGTGACGTATATGAAGTACCCGATGATTTATAAGCACTTCTATTTACCGATGCCGGTTGAAAATATTCATAAGTTATACCATCATAATTATTGCTATATTGCACTTTATATGTCAGAGAAGGAAGAACTTTCCACTCTCCCCACAAAGAAGCCTGCACACGATTAGTTTTTGTGTTGTCAATAGTGTTTTGCAATTGAGCCAAAGGATCTATCCAGTTTGCTCCCCAATCATCAGAAGTTTCAGTAGAAATAGGAATTCCTGCAGTATTGCTTGGAGTTCGTACACAAACTCCCGGAGCAACCAATGGAGACATCATCAATGCATGATGGACAGGAGAATCCTTTCCCTGACGGTCACCAAGGTTAGCACTGGCATTATCCTGATTGGAATCGGAGAAAGATATATTCGTACCAATCTTAAAATTCTTGGTAATGTTTAGAGTTCCGTTTACACGGATATTATAACGATTGTAATTGGTAGACTTTACAATACCGTCTTGGTCCATATACCCTACAGACATGAATATATTTCCCATATCACCGCTCGCCGAAGCTGATGCCTCATAATTCTGAATTGGAGCCGTACGAAGTATTTCACTCTGCCAATCAGTAAAGCTATTTGTTGTACTCCAAAAAGAAGGAATCCGATATCCTGCCGGTCTTGAAGACATTGGATCGCTCATTGAACCTCCGGAACGGATATATGATGCATTTCTGTACCACATATTGTAGGCTACCCATTCTGGACCGTTCATAAGATCCAGTTTCTTTTCGGGAGTCTGTATACCATAATAGGCATCGAAAGTAATGGTCGGCTTACCTGACCCAGACTTGGTCTCGATAAGTACGACACCATTAGCACCACGTGAACCATAAATAGAAGTTGCCGAAGCATCCTTTAATATCTGAATTGTGGCAATATCCGAAGGATTAATATCACTCATGTTATCACGTGGAACTCCGTCGATTACATAAAGAGGACTACTGTCTCCGTTAATCGTATTGATACCACGGATTCTAATCGTGAGTTCTTCTCCCGGTATACCCCCGCTTGAAGCCTGTGCTTGAACGCCGGCCAACTGTCCTTGGAAAGCTTCGCTGACACTTGAAACCGGTCTATTCTCTAATGCATCGTTTGTGATTTTTGATACGGAAGAAGTCAAATTGGATTTTTTAACGCTACCATAACCGATAACGACTACTTCATCCAGAGTTTTATTGTCTTCTTTCAATACAACCTTAAGAGGAGTTTTAGCTTCCAACTCCTGAGAAACATATCCAATATAGGAAACTACAACCCGAGACTTACCGGAAACCGATAAAGAAAAATTACCATCAACATCAGTTATGGTACCATTTGTAGTTCCCTTTTCCAGAATACTTGCTCCGATAATTGGTTCGCCTTTATCATCTACGACTTTTCCTTTTAGAATGTTTCCGCGTTGCTGAGACATTGAAGCATTGACATTTTCAGTCCCTTTTGAAGAAAGAATAATGCTCTTGTCCAGAACCTTGTAGGTGGTCCCTGTTCCAGAGAAAAGCTTATCCAATACTTGGAATACATTTTCATTTTTAACACTCAGATTCACTTTACGTGAAAGATTAATTTGCTTGTTATTATAGAAAAACGTAAAGTCCGTTTGTTTTTCTATATCGTTCAACACTTCATAAATGGTTCGCGTTTGCGAATTAAAGTTTAGTAAAGCCCTTTGTGCGTAACTGTTACTAGCTGAGAGTAAGCCGACAAAGCAAAAAAGCATAAAAAAAGTTACTTTCATCTGCAGTGGTATTAGATTCAATAATTTTTTCATAAATTTGTATTTGGATTTAGTTTAAAAAAATAGGTTTGTTATCTGTCGCCAAACAGATAGTAAATTGTGTTATTTCATGCAGAAAGGTACGCCAATACTTTTCTGCATGTTTTTCTTTCTTAAGGTGAATGTATCAACATAGCATTAATTTTTTATGGTTAATAAATTTCTATTACTTGTTTTTCTTTGTCTATATTGCAGTCTTCTTTGTATTTAAAATTCATACCGGAAGATATGTGAAAATATTCCATTATTCTTTCCAGTCGCTGATTGACCAAAGTTCCTGTAAATGAATTTTCATAGCATTTAGGATTCTTCACTACAAATTCTACATTGTATCGCTTTGACAAACTATTCAGAGTCTCATTAAGTGGAGTATTTCTAAATATCAGTTTACCGTCTTTCCATGAAGTGATGACATCAATTTGTGCTCTTTCCACATGAATTTCTTGTTTTTCGGGAGAATAAACTATTTTATTCCCAGGTGTAAGTTGATGGCTTCTCCACACACTATCCTTCATGTATGAAAGAGAAATGCTACCTGAAACCAAAGTTGCAGTAATATTTTCGTCATCAGAATAAGTTTCTACATCAAATTTAGTTCCATGTACCAAAATAGAAGCATTCTTGTTTGTATGGACAATAAACGGATGCTTTTTGTCCTTTGTCACATCAAAATAAGCCTCCCCTTTCAATTGAATATCCCTTGAACTTCCATCAAAATGAGATGGATAAACAATGGAAGAAGCAGAATTCAAAGTAACTTTTGTTCCATCAGGAAGTGTTGCTGAGGCGATCATCCCTGGATTTGTCGAAAGAGTTATGTTTTTTGTTTCGTTACCATTCTGATGTCTGTTATATTGAACCAATGTAATTATTAAAAGAGGAATGGACAAGATTGCGGCAACACGTTGGGTCCATTTCATGAATAAATAAACTTTATTGGATTTGTTCATTTTATTGTGAACAATATTCAAAGCTTTTTCTGTATCTACTTTATTCAATGCATATAATGTATCAGTATTTTGATAGACCTTCTTAATCTGCAAAGCAATCGATTGATTTTCTACAGACAAACGGATCCAGTTTAGAACCTCTTGAGATTCTTTTTCATCCAGCTTGCCTTCATAATACAAAGGCAACAAATGTTGCATTCTTATATCAGCTTCATCCATATTTCTGCTTTTTATCTTTATGACGGAGCCCAAAAGAAGATTCCTAAACTAAAATCCATTTTTTTTTCAAAAAAATTTGAAAGAGGCGATTTTTTGTGTAAGTTTGTGGTCATATTTTAATTGTATGGGAAACGGATTATCAATTGAACAAGATAGTTTTTTGCTTATGAGATTGTCAGAGGGCAATAAAACAGCATTTGACTCTCTATTTAAAAAATATTATGGTCCGTTGTGTTCCTACGCCTATCGCTTTGTTGAATTGGAGGATGCAGAGGAAATTGTTCAAGATGTTTTGCTCTGGCTTTGGGAAAACAAAGAGAATTTGAATATCCAGATTTCTCTCTCTTCCTATCTTTTCAAATCAGTCTATCACCGTTCTATAACTTGTATTGAACAAAAAAATGCAAAACAGCGGATTGAAACCCTGTTTTGGGAAAATCAAAATGAAGAAATTCCTAATAATATAGATTCTTTCCAAGTCGAGGAACTAATCAAAAAAATTAAAGAGGCAATAGATGAACTTCCCGAAAGTTACAGAAAAGCTTTTGTTATGCATCGGTTCAAAGATATGAGTTACAAGGAAATCGCTATCGCATTAAATGTCTCTCCAAAGACTGTTGACTATCGCATACAACAGTCTCTAAAGATTTTGCGTGAAAGCTTGAAAGATTATTTTCCGCTTTTTCTGCTTCTCTGTTATCCAAGCAATATGATTTGATCAACCCGTGTTTTTTAAAATGAATGATAGGGGCCCCATCAAAAGGATACCTAAATTGAAATTGAAGTTACCAACAAAAATATAAGATTTATAAAAAATACATTTGGACGTTTATTAGAAGTCGAAACTTTTTCAGATTAAAACTTTTGCACTTCACAAGATTATCGGTTTCATTCAATGTATCCGAGAGCAATTTTTCATCAAAAAATTTGTAAAAAAACCTTTTGTAAAAAAATAAAAATCCATAACTTTGGAAACCTATATTAAGAGTTTACCGAAACTCACGGTAATTATAGGGTATAATAATTGAATCTAAGAAAGAATGAACTCCTTGATTTGTTTTCCTTTCTTTATTCGTGTACAACTAAAAGATATGAAAAAACTATTTTTTTTGTCTTTAATTTCGGCCTTGCTTCCTTTAACGGTTGTAACTGCCGGTATAGACCGCTATGCACTGGTCACACGCCACAATCCGCATGTCACACAGGTCAATCCGCTACATTCCCTTACGCTCGGCAATGGACGATTTGCCTTCACTGCTGATGCCACTGGTTTGCAGACATTCACTGAATATTACAAAGAGGGCTTGTCACTCGGAACTTATAGCCAATGGGGATGGCACAATTTCCCTAATACCGGGAACTACAAGATAGAGGAGACTCTCGAGGACCATCCTCTTCCGGGACATCCACACGGCATCTACTCCGTGCAGTTTGCCAAAGGCCCCGAACGGAATGCCAAAGCCTCCGATTGGATACGTGCCAATCCTCATCGCCTTCATTTAGGCGTTATAGGCTTCGAAGGTATGCAAGTAAAAGAAGTAAACGGTGTGAACCAGACTTTGGATATGTGGAAAGGAGAACTTCACTCCCATTTCCTTTGGAAAAAAATTCCGGTGGCTGTCACGACTTCATGCAATGGCGACAAAGATATCATTTCAGCATCTATCGCTTCCGATGCCCGGCCTTGTGTTGTCATCCGCTTTCCTTATCCTACCGGTGAGGCGGCTGATGACGGATGCAATTGGGCTGCTGATAAACGCCATGCGACTGACATCTTGTCTTCATCGGCTCATCGAGCTGTTATCCGCCGTACCGTAGACTCTACCGTCTATTACGTGGAAATAACATGGAAGGGTAAGGTCCGGCTTGCCAAGTCAGGAAATAATGAGCTGAGGCTTGTCCCTTCCGAAAAACAATGGTCGTTTAATGTAGGCTTTTATGAACGGCAACCTGTTACAGAGCAGCCTGATTATTTGACTTGCCTGCTTTCTGCCAATTCCATGTGGAAAAAATACTGGCAAACATCCGGCGTCATTGATTTCTCCAAGTGTACAGATAATCGAGCTCCCCTACTCGAAAAACGAATAATTCTCTCGCAGTATCTTCTTCGGGCACAAGAGGCTCAGGATTATCCCCCTGCAGAAACCGGTCTCACATACAACACCTGGTACGGAAAGTTCCATCTGGAGATGGTGATGTGGCATTGTTTCCATTATGCCGTATGGAACGAATCTGATTATCTCGAAAAGATTCTGAAATGGTATAAAACCGCCATGCCAATGGCAAGAAAAATCGCATCCAGACAAGGCTTTGAGGGTGTACGCTGGATGAAAATGACCGATCCGTCCTCCAAAGAAGCTCCTTCGGATGTAGGTTCCTTCATTATCTGGCAACAACCACACGTAATCTATATGGCAGAACTCATCTATAGAGCCAAACACTCCAAAGAGTTTCTTCAGGAATATTATGATATGGTACAACAGACTGCTGCTTTTATGGCTTCCTTTGTTTCCTACGATGCATCCAAGGATCGCTATGTCATTCAAGGGGCTTGTGCCGCCAACGAATCTTACAATGAAAAGACCACTCTGAATCCGGCCTTCGAACTTGCATACTGGTATTTCGGCATCAATGTGGCACAAAAATGGCGCGAAAGAATGGGAGAAAAACGAAATCCTGAATGGGATAAAATACTCTCCAAGCTTTCACCTCTTTCCGTCAGTCCGGATGGCATTTATCTTCCGGCAGAAAAAGGACCGGGAATCCCCGATTTCATCAATAAAATCCCTGGAGAAGAATTACACGAAATGCCTGCCGGAGGTTTTGTGAATGGCCAACGGCCCAAGGATAATCCGACAGCTCCCAAACCGCAACATCATGACCCATTCTATATTACGGGAACTTCATCCGAAAATCTTTTGGCCTATGGAATGTTGCCCTATTCACCGCTCATCAAGATAGAAAACATGCAGAAAACTCTCTCGCGTGCGGCAGAAAACTATGGATGGAAAGGCGGTTCATGGAGTTGGAACTATCCGTCACTGGCAATGAATGCCACCAGACTTCTTCAACCTGAAACCGCACTACGCGCAATAACCATGGATAACCGAGATGACTTGTTATTGCCTAGCGGAAACAATTACCGCACTCCTCGTTTGCGCATGTACCTTCCGGGAAACGGCGGTTTGCTTTTAGCTGTTTCCATGATGTGTGCCGGATGGGACGGATGCAACGTCACGAATCCCGGTTTCCCTAAAGATGGAAAATGGGATGTGAGATGGGAAGGACTTCAGCCAATGCCGTAATAAAAACATAACCTGAATGATAATTTATCCGCTATGTTTCAAATGATTCTTTGAAGCATAGCGGATTCTTTTTTACTTCTTTACAAATTCAACCCTCCGATTCTTTGCCCTGCCTTCGGGTGTTGCATTTGTATCCAAAGGTTTGCTCATACCGTAACCTTTTGCCGAAAGACGGCTTGCTTCAATACCCAATTGTTGCAATTTCTCGCAAACAGCCTTCGCCCGTGCCTCAGACAGAGTTTGATTGGATGCTGCCGTGCCAGTATTGTCGGTATGTCCCTCAACGGAAAACTTTATAGATGGATAGCTTTGAAGGATTCCGAAAATCTCATTGATGGTACCCATCGATTCCTTTTTGATAGTGGCTTTACCCACATCAAAGGTAATACCATAGGTTACAATCTTTCCATCGGTCATCAGCCTGTCATACAAAGGAACAGCTCCCTTAGCCAGACGGATATTCTTGATATGAAATACACTGTTGTTTTCACTTCCTCTGGCAAAGAATCTTACTTTCGAGAGCCTTGCAGCTGCATTGGGAATATTGGCAACTCTTTTATTATCTATATACACCTTTATTGCTCGTTTATTGAAAGATAATGCATAGTGATGCCACCCGGGAGTATTGGAATAGGAATCTTCGCTGGAACGTTCATTTTCAGTCAGATTCCAACTAAACAAGAACCGTTCGTTATCCTTCCAGAATAATGATGAAGCCACTGCCTCGTTGTTGTCATTCATAAATTCCAGAGAGTGTTCGCCATCGTGTTTATCAATCAGGAAATCATATTCCAACGTAAAGGCATCCGGAAGTTTGTAGTTCTTATCCTTGAAAAGGGGGGTAATATAAGTAAAACCGACTATAGCCAATACATTTTCTCCGTTGATTTGGGCAATTTCGGCATTACCTTCAATCAAGTCCCATTTGCTGGGGAATTCTCCCTTTTGCTCGCCCCGAAGATCATCCTCGAAAATGATTTCGTTTCCCGGAACAAAATCATACTTAAGATAAGAAGCGTCGGAACTTTGCCTGCTTCCTACTTGGCCTTCTGACGATGCTGATTTAGAGCCTTTTTTACCGGCTTTTTTTATGGAGTCCTCGGACTTGTCCAATGCCTTGTCGGTCATTTCTTCCGTCTTGTCGTCTATGCGTTGTTCCACCTTCTGCACGACTTTTTCTTTTACCCTGTTCCCTATCTTTTCGAGCCATGACTGGGAATACAGATGCATGCCGGTAAATGTCAGCATACAAATCATAATAAATACTTTTTTCATAGGATTATTATTTATTGGTTACTTTCGTCTGCAGGCAAAAATAAGCATCCCATGATTCATTAAATTGGAAAAAAACGACAATTTAGTATTGTCCCGGCTTTCTTCCTGAAATAAGTTTCAGTATATTTTGATTTCTGTTGAAGAAATAGCTTGGTGTCTCCCCGATGATTGACTTGAAATCATTGATGAAATGGGCCTGATCGAAGTATTTGCCGTCAAAGACCAATTCTTGATAATCAATAGCATTTTCATTGATTATTTTCGACCATAAATAATCTATTCTGACAATTCTTGCCAGAGTTTTGGGACTTACACCCGTACGTCTCTTGAAACTGCGTTGCAAAGTGCGCTCGCAAGCCGGACATTCTTGAAGGAGATATGACAGGGACTTTGTTATGCTGCATTCCAGAATCTTGTCATATAGAAGGTCTATCGTATCCGGATGATATGTCTTACGGTGGAAATCATCGATGAAATCAGAGAAAAGTTGAATTCGTAGTTGTATATTTTCCGTACGTGCCAACTGTTTCCATAAAGGGTTGAAAATCCCCTGAGG
The DNA here is from genome assembly GCA_036804505.1 of Bacteroidaceae bacterium. GTDB lineage: Bacteria > Bacteroidota > Bacteroidia > Bacteroidales > Bacteroidaceae > Phocaeicola_A. The sequence goes on along the minus strand of DAIRSI010000007.1, from coordinate 81,887 downwards.
CAACTCTATTACTTGTCCGGAAACAGAAAAATCAAGTTCGAATATTCGCGATAAAACGGTAGGTTTACATACAACAACGAAAGTGTCCATCCTCCCCTGTAATTTCAACATCAAAGACTTTGTGATGATAGGAGTGGCAAAAAAAGGCTTGAGCATGACTTCTTTGTCATTGATTACAAAAGGAACATTTCCAAAATGAAAAATTAAAGAGACATCGGGTCTTGGCACATACTTCTCAACCAAAAAAGAATCATCGAGCCGGAAAAGTTCGAATTGACGAACCAACCAGCCATGAGAGTTCTCTGAAGGGTAATGCTCTACTTGAAACATAAAAACTTATCGGGTTTTCATTTTTTCCAAAAATAAGAAAAAAATAAATCAAACTGGCCTCTTCTTAGGGAAAAATAAAAAAGTAAATGGGGAAATGTTTCCCTTGAAATATGACAAGGCTATCCCTCAGGCAGTGATACTGACTACTGCTGCAACCTGTTCCGAAATGGATTAGGGTGCTGTCATCAGCAACTTTGGAACGGACAGGACGTTTGCCCTTCACAGTCCTGCACTTCAACCTAAAGTCGTTGACCCTTCTTTTTCTCTGATAGAAGGACCTAGAAGCTCTGAATGATTTCTTGTTCAACAAACTAGGACTGAAGGGTAGCCTTTCTATAACTCCTTTTCATTTTAGGAAAAAAGCTTCTCCTGGAATTTTTTTTTGAAAAGCATTCCAACCATTCTAACTTTTTGATTTATCACATTGTCAATCAGTAGGATAAAAGTTAGAATGCTACTAAAAAAGCATTCTAACTTTTCCGAGCATTCTAACTACATTCCAACTTTTGTTTGTTGGATAAAAACAAGGCTTTGTTCAGAACCGGATTTGGGGGTTAGCTGAAGAATATATGCCTAAATACCTAGGATAGTATCATTTCACACTTGTGATGTATGCGATTCACAGTTGTGGTATAAGCTTACCACATAAGTGAAACATTCCTACTACAAATGTAAAGTGATAACTTTCTATGGAGAAAGGAATAAAAACTTATGAAGATAGGGGAAAAAATCCGTAATATAACACGATAAAAGAACTGGTTTCAGCTATGTTTATATACTGGGCCCCGTCTCCACTTCACTGACAATATAACCTTGATCTCCTTTGACAGTAGAACTCAGTAAGTGGAGATAGAACAAACCATGAGGACAATCGGCCAACAAGGGTAAACGAAAACGTCTCTTTCCATCGACAGAAACAATCATTCCGGAATGCTTTTTGTCCAAATCCCAGGTTAAAACCAACCGATGAAACCGGTCATCTTTTATTCCCAAGGTCTTTCTATCAATCTTCAAAACATAAGGGGCAAACAAGGCTGCCGTCGAATCAGAGGGATTGAACCACCTGTCATTCAAAAGTAACTTTCCGGAGCCGATGTTTTCTTTCAGGCACAGTTTCAATGCAAGGTAGCCCTTTCGCAATGCAGGAAAGTTCCAGACGGCACCGGCTTGTGCGGAAAGCAAATCCGGATCATTCAGACGTTTCACTTCAAGACCTTCTTTGGTCAACACACATCCCGGCTTCCGGTTATAACCGCAATGCCCCACTATTCCTTTACAATAACTGAATACGCTCCATTGTTTCAAACTATCCGAAAAGTCACATCGCCGGTTTTTCTGCAACAGCCAAGCTTCATCCAGAGCAAGAATCTTGCGATGAAGGCGATGCTGCCCCACGGAAACAATAATCCTTCCCGGATAAGCCTCGACAAACTGGGTCTGATGAAGTCCTTTATCAATGCCCGACACAGATCCGAAATCGGCAGCATCTCTTCTGTCATCCAGATAAAGCTCGCGAAAGCCCTGCCATGTTTTACCTTCATCAGCTGAAATTGCCGCATGGACAACCGTTCTATTCGTGAAAACATCCTCCCACACTCCGTTCGTATTGCCTACTTCGGGCAAAGGAGTCGACATGGAGCCCATAAAAAGCAAACGACCGTCGGATAGCCTCCCCACAGTAGGCATGGTGATTGTGCCATAGAATGGTGAAGGGGTTGACTGTTCCCAATTCTCGCCTCCATCCGAAGAAAATGACTGATAGTATTTGTCTTGCGAAGTGCGGATAAGCATCCACAAACGCCCGTCTTTCAACTCCACGATAGAAGGCTCAGCAGCCCCGTGGTTCCATCGGATTCCTTGATGAAGGCCGCCGCCTTTATGATCCGGAGTCGTAACCAAAGCAGATTTATGCCAGGAAAAGCCGTCGTCATCGGAATAATAAGAAAAGCAGGCCCTTGGCAAACCTTTCTGTAACCCGTAATGGGCAGCTATCACCACACGGCGCCCTTGCTTTATAAAAACAGGAGGCTTACACATAATGCACAGTGTATCTGAAACTTTTATAATGTTTCGTCCTCCGTACAATCCTCCTTGGGTACGAACCACATAAGTTCCCATTCCTGCGACTCCAATCATCCGGACATATTCGCCCGACAAAGGGCTACAAACATCGGCGAAAGGAATTTCCTTGGGCAGATTCACTCTCTTCCAGGTACGCCCGCTATCCACGCTGCTGATGTAAAAAGAACCCGCTTCTGCCTGCTCCCCGTAATTATAGTGGCGAATCTCACCATCGGGCATTCTAGACAAACCGATATAGGCATCACTTGGCGGTATTGCCACAACTGTAGGAGGAAGAATCTTTCCCTCCTTGATGGAAGAAGCTTGCCCCATCCATATCATTAAAGAAAACAGAGTAAACGCTATGATTCTTTTCATTGTTAAGAGTTTTTATTATTTATATCATTAAATCAACGGCAACAAAAATACATGATTATCCTCGCATCTCCAATTAAATCAAAAAGATTGACCTAAATGACGCTTACGATTTAAAATGAAAATTCTATCTTTGCAAAAATATAGTTTTTATGTCTGAAAACAAGAGAAACAACGAATTTAGGTGGAACTTCATGGGTGCTTTCTGGAATAATCCTCTTATTTCAGCTTTAGTAGTGATTGTTATCATAGTTCTACTTCAGCCATTCAAAATCGATGAAATTGAAAAAAATAAATATCTCATCATCATGGGATATGGCATTCTTACCTTCTTTTCCTGCATCTTTACCAAACTGGTAACCTACTACATTTTCCACATTGACAAAAACAACTATTCTTTAAAGGAGACCCTCATAGGAGGTATCATCATCACGCTGGTGATGGGATTTCTGGTTACGTGTTATGCTTCATATATCTATACCGGAAACATATATAACGGCTGGCATATTCCAGATGGTACATTCGTTCTATCTGCCTTTTGGGTCAACTGCGGGTATGCTCTTATCATTACATTTTTCGTAGAGGTTTTTCTGTTCTTCTTCAACAGGAACAAAGAACTGGCACAAAGATTGAAAGAAGAAGTGGAACTGAACCGAATTATCAATGAAAGGGCACAGATCAAACAAAATTCAGGCCAAAGCACGAATAATGAGCAAGAGACTGGACATCACGAAATTACATTGATCGGATCGACTAAAGAAACGGTAAAACTTGATGTAGAGAATCTTCTCTATATTGAATCGAACGGGAATTATGCAGATATCACTTTTTTGCAGAATGAACAAAAAACGAAGAAGACTCTTCGATGCACTCTGAAACAACTGGAAAACAACCTTGCAGATTTCCCCCAAATCATTCGCTGTCACAGAGCTTTCCTTGTCAACATTCAATATATCATTCATGTGGAAGGCAATGCTCAGGGCTATCGTCTTAAACTGCAAAACACGGTAGAAAGTATTCCCGTATCCAGAGCCTACGCAACAGAGGTTTACCAGAGGATAGAATCGAAACAATGATTGCCATTCATCACAAAAACATCCCCATTCATCACAGAAATTCGTCACTCGTCACTTCTTTGGGATGAATATCCCTCTTATTTGTACGACTTGAATCTAACTCCTAGCTTTGCTTCGAATTCTAATGTCGGAATTCAAATAAAAGCAAGGAAAAAATGAGAAAAATTTATTTAGTTTCAATGATTATTCTTTCGGTAATCAATACAGCAAAAGGGCAGTTTCAACAAGAAAAAAGAGACACGATTCTGACGAATGTAGATTTGAATGAAATCGTGGTAAAAGCTCCTGAAATTGTCAATAAGAACGGTGAAAAGATGTATTTCCCTACCTCACAACAAAAAAGACTTTCGAATAACGGACTTGCTTTGTTGGAAAAAATGCAGTTAAACGGATTGCAGGTCAATTCCTTGTTTTCAACAGTAAACGTCTCTGGCGGAGGAAACGCAACGTTCTGTATAGATGGCCGCATTGTCGACCTTACGGATGTTCTTGCTCTGAAACCTTCACAAATTTCCCGCATTGTGTACAATGACAATCCCGGGGCAAGATTCAAGGATTCAGCAGTTGTCATCAACTATATACTGAAGAAATCCCAACAAGGAGGAAATATCATGACAGACTTGATGGAGGCCGTCAATACCACTTACGGACGAAACCATGTTTCAGGAAAATACAATCTGGGACATTCAGAATGGAGTTTGAACTATAACCAATATCATGCTTCATTCACTGAATTCCATAATCAAAAGACAGAATTCTACCATTTCACCGATAAAAAAGAGATTTCTCAAGTGGAGAATGGAGAACCTGGACGATTAAAATATGCAGTACAAAACATAACAGCCAACTATAATTACTTGCTGCCCGATAAATGGATGCTCAATATAGCTCTCAGAGGTTTGTACAATGATCATCCCAAAGAAGAACTGAATAGTACGCTCCATAACTCAAACTATCCGGATCTTTTCTGGAAACTGCAAGATTACAGCAAAGAACACATTCATTCCCAGGCTATGGATATCTACCTACAAAGGAACCTTCCGAAAGGACAAAATCTATATCTTAATTTGGTAGGCACCTACATAGATACAAATAACTCGTTGATTTATAATATATTAAATAACAATGATACCATCAATCACTTTTTCAACAACGTGAAAGGAAATAAATATTCCCTCATAGGTGAAGTACTTTATGAGAAAAAAGCAGAACAAGGAAAGTGGACAATAGGATACAAGCATCAGTACGGATATGCCAGCAATGAATATAGTGGAACAACTGTTGCAATTACTCGCCTACATGATACGAACAGCTATCTTTACGCCGAATACCAGCGCACTTTCCCAAAGTGGAATTACTCTCTTGGCATAGGAACCGGCTATTCTGCTTTCAGCCAATCAGACAATGGTTATCATCAATTTACATTACGTCCCACCTTTCAGGTTTCCTATTCTCCTTGGGAGAATTTTCAAATAAGAAACAGATCCAGCATCGAAAATCTTCTTCCCGATTTGTCACAATTAAGTGATGTGGAACAGACATTGGACAACTACCAAATACTGAAAGGAAATCCCAATCTTCGTCCTGTAACTGAATACAAAACACGTTTTACTCTCGATTATCGCAAATCGTTCTTTTCGACAGCTTTAAATATCAGCTATTCCTATAGGAATCACCCGATTATGGACGAAAGCTTTCAAAGAGAATCGAACTTCATCAGGACTTATAACAATCAGACTTCTTGGCAAAAATTCAACTCGGAATATGAAATCCGCTTAAATCTTCTTCGAGGAGCATTCACATTCAGAGGTGCTGTAGGCTTTGACTATTATGACAGCAAGGCTCCTGTATATCATCATTCTTTTTCCAACTTTTACGGAATAATAAACACGACGCTGGCATACAAATTCTGCGCTTTGACATTTGACCTTACGACTCACAGACCTTCATTGCTGGGCGAGACCTTGATTTTAGGTGAAGACCTTCATGACATTGCTCTTACTTATTTCAAGAAAAATTACTCGATAAGCCTTGCCATGAACAATCCATTCTTGAATAATTACAAGATAGGATCAAAAAATTTCAATAAACAGGCTCCCTATCAAAACTATCAGTACATAAACGAAACTTCTAAAATGTTTCTGGTAAAATGGACGTGGAATCTAGACCTTGGAAGAAACTATAAAGCTGGAAAACAGAGACTTCAAAACGAGGATAATGATTCCGGTGTGGTAAAGAGCAATAAATAAAAGTGAATTTTAAAAGCCAAGTATATAGACTCTCTCCTATTTTTTGCTTACCTTTGCAAGCTATTGATTTTTTGAAGGTAAGCAGAAAAAATGGAATTTACTTACGACGTTATCGTGATTGGTGGCGGCCATGCCGGAAACGAAGCAGCCGCTGCATCAGCAAATCTGGGAGCCCGGACTTGCTTGATTACCATGGATATGAACAAGATTGGACAAATGAGTTGCAATCCTGCCGTAGGAGGTATCGCCAAAGGACAGATTGTCCGTGAAATCGATGCCTTGGGCGGTTACATGGGTCTTGTAACCGATAAAACAGCTATCCAATTCAGAATGCTGAACCGTTCCAAAGGACCCGCCATGTGGAGCCCACGAGCTCAATGTGACAGAGGTAAGTTCATTTGGACCTGGCGGGAAGTCCTGGAAAACATACCCAATCTCCATATATGGCAAGACCAGGTAAAAGAAATCATTGTAGAAGATGGCGATATCAAAGGAGTGATTACATACATGGATGTAACCTTCAAAGCCAAATGCGTGGTTCTTACTGCCGGAACATTCCTAAACGGTCTTTTACATTTCGGACATACACAGTTGCCGGGAGGTAGAGTTGCCGAACCTGCATCATATAAACTTACTGAATCCATTACAAAACACGGTATCGTTTCAGGAAGAATGAAAACCGGTACGCCCGTAAGAATAGACAGCAGAAGCGTACATTTTGAATATATGGATGTTCAGGATGGGGAAAACGATTTCCATAAATTTTCTTTTCTAGGAGAGGCCAGAAAACTAAAACAGCTGCCTTGCTGGACATGCTTTACCAACGAAGATGTGCATGAAGTATTGAGAAAGGGACTTCCGGAATCTCCCCTATTCAACGGAGAAATTAAAAGTATCGGTCCGAGATATTGTCCAAGTATCGAGACAAAGATTGTTACTTTTCCCGATAAAGAAAAACATCAGTTGTTTTTGGAGCCGGAAGGAGAAACGACAAGAGAATTATACTTAAACGGATTTTCATCCTCTTTACCGATAAATATTCAGATTGAAGCTTTAAAGAAAATACCTGCATTCAAAGATCTCGTCATCTATCGTCCAGGATATGCAATAGAATATGATTATTTTGATCCAACGCAACTAAATCATTCGTTGGAATCGAAGATAATTAAAAATTTGTTCTTTGCAGGTCAGGTTAATGGAACAACGGGTTATGAAGAAGCCGGAGGACAAGGAATCATAGCAGGTATCAATGCTGCACTCAATTGCCAAGGAAAAGGACCTTTTGTTTTAGGAAGAGATGAAGCGTATATTGGCGTTTTAATCGATGATTTGGTAACAAAAGGAGTTGATGAACCTTACAGGATGTTTACCTCTCGAGCAGAATACAGGATTCTCCTCAGACAAGATGATGCAGATATGCGGCTAACCGAAAAGTCTTATAAAATCGGCCTGGCAAAAGAAGACAGATACAAAGCGATGACGAGCAAGAAAGATAGCATTAATAAGATTATTGAATTTTCGAAGAATTTTTCGATTAAACCGTCAATTATTAATTCTTTTCTTGAATCAATTGGAACTGCACCCCTAGCCCATGGTTGTAAGCTTATAGACCTAGTAAACCGTCCTCAGATTAACTTATACAATTTAGCAGAAGAAGTAAAGCCTTTGAAAGAAGTAATGGAGAACATAACTGATAGAAAAGAAGAAGTTATTGAAGCTGCAGAAGTGCAAATCAAATATCAAGGATATATCGGGCGTGAAAAAATGATAGCAGAAAAAGCACAACGCCTGGAAGATATTAAAATTAAAGGAAGATTTGATTATAGCTCATTATTGTCCATTTCAACGGAAGGAAGACAAAAACTTTCAAAGATTAATCCTGAAACGCTAGCACAAGCGAGCAGAATACCTGGAGTTTCTCCTAGCGATATAAACGTAATGCTCGTATTATTGGGACGTTAAGGACTTTTTGTTTCACGTGGAACATTTTAGAAAACAATATATATAAAAGATATGAACAGAGAATTATTACTTAACAATCTTAGAACCATTCCTGATTTTCCGATAAAGGGAATCATGTTTAGAGACGTCACAACACTATTTAAGAACGCAGAGTGTCTAAAAGAAATGGAAGACTCTTTATACGAATTGTATAAGGATAAAGGCATCACAAAAGTTGTAGGCATAGAATCCCGCGGATTCGTCATGGGAGCTGCACTCGCTGTAAGATTGGGCGCAGGTTTTGTTCCAATTCGCAAGCCGGGCAAATTGCCTGCTGAAGTTATTGAGGAAAGCTATGACAAAGAATATGGGAAAGATACCATCCAAATGCACAAGGATGCTATAGAGGAAGGTGATGTCGTCCTACTCCACGATGATCTTTTAGCTACTGGCGGTACCATGAAGGCTGCTTATGATTTGGTTCAAAAACTAAAACCCAAAAGAACCATAGTCAATTTTTTGATTGAGCTGGAAGGTTTACATGGCAGAGAAATCTTTGATAAAAGCATTGAGATTGATTCATTGTTATGTCTGTAATACTATAAATTTTAGTATTCTCATAATAAAGCTGGTCTAATACGATGTTCAAGAAGGAAAAGGAAGAATATCTGAAAGGGATTGTTTCCAATTTACCAGAGAGTCCCGGGATTTATCAATACTTGAATGATGAAGGGACTATTATATACGTTGGAAAAGCAAAGAACCTGAAAAGAAGAGTTTCTTCCTATTTTCACAAAGATAACCAGCCGATAAAGACACGGACGTTAGTTAGCAAAATTTGTGATATTAGATACATAGTAGTGCGCTCTGAAGAAGACGCTCTCCTACTTGAGAATAATCTGATAAAGAAATACAAACCACGCTACAATGTTTTACTGAAAGATGACAAAACGTATCCTTCTATATGTGTCAGTAATGAGTATTATCCAAGAATATTCAAAACAAGAAAGATTATAAAAAACGGATCAACATATTATGGTCCTTATAGTCACCTGCCCTCCATGTATGCAGTGCTCGACTTGATAAAGAAATTATATAAAATCAGGACTTGCCACCTGACTCTTACCAAAGAAAGTATTGACAAGGGTAAATTCAAAGTATGCCTGGAATATCATATAAAGAATTGCCAGGCTCCCTGCATTGGGAAGCAAACCCATGAAGAATATATGCAGAGTATTCAAGATATAAAAGAGATCCTTAAAGGCAATACTCGTGAAATAAGTCAGAACATGCTACAAAAAATGCAAGAACTGGCATCTGAACTTCGCTTTGAAGAAGCACAAGAAATCAAAACAAAATATGATTTGATTGAGGATTATCAGTCAAAAAGTGAAGTTGTGAGCGCCGTTTTGCACAATATAGATGTATTTTCCATTACCAATGATGAAAACATTGCGTACATTAATTATTTACATGTTACAAACGGAAGTATAAATCAGGCATTTACGTTTGAGTATAAGAAGAAAATTGACGAATCCCAGGAAGACCTTTTGGCAATGGGCATCTTTGAAATGAGAGAACGTTACCACAGCCTTTCCAGGGAAATAATCGTACCGTTTGAACTTGATATTGAATTAAAGGATGTCACATTTACTGTACCTCAAAGAGGTGATAAAAAAAAGCTGCTTGACCTCTCCCTGCTGAATGTAAAGCAGTATAAATTTGATCGATTAAAGCAAGCAGAAAAGCTGAATCCGGAACAAAGAAGTATCAGACTTTTAAAAGAGATACAAGAATTCTTGAAACTTCCCAAAATTCCTATTCACATAGAATGCTTTGATAATTCAAATATCTCCGGGAGTGATGCAGTTGCAGCTTGCGTCGTATTCAAGACGGGTAAACCGGATAAAAAAGAATATCGAAAATACAATATAAAAACAGTTGTAGGCCCGGATGATTACGCATCTATGAAAGAAGTTGTCAGACGTCGCTATACAAGGGCAATCGAAGAAAACCTTCCACTGCCTGACCTCTTGATAACAGACGGTGGCAAGGGGCAAATGGAGGTTGTGAGAGAAGTAATTGTAGACGAACTTCACCTGGATATTCCCATTGCTGGTCTGGCAAAAGACAATAAACATCACACTTCTGAACTGCTGTATGGATTTCCGGCTCTAACAATTGGAGTAAAACAGTCAAGTCCCCTATTCCATCTTCTTGAACAAATCCAAAATGAAGTACACAGATTCGCCATCACTTTTCACAGGGACAAGAGAAGCAAGAACCAGACTAAATCGGCTCTGGATGAAATAAAAGGTATTGGCGAAAAGAGCAAGGTAGCACTTTTACAAAAATTCAAAAGTGTAAAACGCATTAAAGAAGCCTCGCAGGAAGAATTGGCTGGAATTGTTGGAGAAAGTAAAGCGAAAATAATCAAAGAAAACTTATAAGCGAAGCTTTTAGTTTAGTATCTTTGTAAAAAAGAAAAACAAATGAGAGCAGTAATTCAAAGAGTTGGTCATGCTTCTGTCACCATAAATAGCATTGTAAAAGGGGCAGTTCAAAAAGGATTGCTAATCCTTATAGGAATTGAATCGTCTGATAATGAGGATGATATAGCTTGGTTGTGCAAAAAGATTATAGGTCTCAGAATCTTTGATGATGAACAAGGAATAATGAATAAGTCCATTATGGAAATTGACGGTAACATATTAGTAATCAGTCAATTTACACTTTTTGCATCAACAAAGAAAGGAAATAGGCCGTCGTATATCAGAGCGGCAAAGCACGAAATATCTATTCCCTTATACAATAAATTTTGTGATGAATTATCTTTGGCACTAGGCAGAAAAGTAGAGACCGGTGAATTCGGAGCTGACATGAAAGTCGATCTTTTGAATGATGGTCCTGTCACAATTTGTATGGATACAAAAAATAAAGAATAAAGATGGCGGAAATAACATTAAATGAGGCTCAAAAGCAGGTAGATCAATGGATTAAAAAATATGGAGTCCGCTATTTCAGCGAACTAACCAATATGACAGTACTTACTGAAGAAGTAGGTGAACTGGCAAGGGTAATGGCTAGGAAATATGGAGACCAATCATTTAAAGAAGGCGAAAAATGCAACTTGGAGGATGAAATTACAGATGTTCTCTGGGTTTTGATTTGCATAGCCAATCAAACTGGAGTAAATCTGACTGAAGCCTTTATTGAGAACATGGATAAGAAAACAAAAAGAGATAAAGAAAGACATATTAATAACCCCAAATTAAAGTAAACATGGAAAATCAACACTTTGAAGAAGAAGATTACGAGGGCAAACATAGCAAATATGTTGAAGCCATCAACAAATACAATACCTCACTATCCGATGATGATATTGCGCAAAAAGTTGGAAAACTGATTGATGAGAAGGTAGAAGAGAACAATACAGAAGAGGTTAAAAAACTTCTGTTTAACTGTATTGACCTAACAACATTAAAATGCACAGACAGCGAAGACAGCGTTTTAAAATTCACGGAAAAAGTAAATGATTTCGAAGATAAATATCCTGATTTGAAGAATGTTGCTTCAATTTGTGTTTATCCTTGCTTTGCTCAAATAGTCAGTCAATCATTGGAGGTAGAAGAAGTGGGGGTTACTTGTGTATCGGCAGGTTTTCCTTCTTCACAGACCTTTCAGGAAATAAAGGTAGCTGAGACCGCCATGGCACTGCATGAAGGTGCAACAGAAATAGACATAGTAATTTCTGTAGGCAAGTTCCTAAATGGTGATTATGAAGGTATGTGTGATGAAATCGATGAACTGAAAGAAGTCTGCGGTGATAAGAGGATGAAAGTCATACTTGAAACAGGCGCTTTGAAATCTGCTTCCAACATCAAGAAAGCATCCATTCTGGCCATGTATTCGGGTGCTGACTTCATCAAAACTTCCACAGGAAAAGAAAGTGTTTCAGCCACTCCGGAAGCAGCTTATGTAATGTGTCAGGCAATAAAAGAATACCATAAGACAACTGGAAGAATGGTAGGCTTTAAACCCGCAGGCGGCATCAATACTGTAAAAGATGCATTGATTTACTATACTGTCGTAAAAGAAATTCTGGGGAAAGAATGGTTGAACAACAAATATTTCAGATTGGGTACCAGCAGATTGGCCAATCTTTTATTATCAGATATCTTAGGCGCAGAGACCAAATTCTTTTAAAGAAAAAGGCTGGATTTATTTCCAGCCTTTATTTTGTTCTATTTATTACATAATCCAAATAAGCCGTCAATGCCGGTCTTATTGTTTCATTAGGGAAATAATCAATTAACTCCTGGGCCCGGCTGTAATAATCATTCATAACTTCAACGGCGTAATCTATTCCGCCTTTCTCAATGACATATTGTACCAACTTCTGAATTTCCTCATGTGAAGCCTTTAAAGCTTTAATATTATAGGCAATAGCCAACATTTCCTTATCATTGTAAGAATTAAGAACATGTATGGCCGGAAGTGTCAGTTTACCTTCAATCATATCATTTCCCGTCGGCTTTCCTATTTCTGCATTCGTAAAATAATCAAATATATCATCTTTTATCTGGAAACAAATACCAAGATAGTGCCCAAATAATCTAGCGGTGTCAATTAGATTCTCGGGAGCTCCGGCACTAATTGCTCCTATCTCAGCACAAGTTGCAAAAAGAATGGCAGTTTTCTTGCTAATGATTTCAAAGTAAATTTCTTCCGAAATTCGCGGCTCATTGACAGCTGACAATTGAATAATCTCACCCGAAGCCAGCGTTTTTCCCAATTCAGAAACCTTGGATATAATACGTATATCGGATGTATGTGAAGCATGCTGTAAAGATGTAGACAGCAAATAATCGCCAATTAAAATAGATACCTTGTTATTATAAATAGCATTTGCAGAAGCTTGTCCTCTCCTCTCCAAACTCTCGTCAACCACATCATCGTGTACAAGACTTGCCGTATGAAGCAACTCTATCGTAGCTGCTGAATTAAGGGTACTATAATTCACGGTATGGAATGATTTAGAAACCAACAATACCAAGATAGGACGCATCATTTTCCCGTTCCTTGCATGAATATAACTTAAGACTTTCTGCAAGGCAGGCGAAGAATTTTCAAAAGACTTATCAAGGATTTTCCTTAGATCTCTTAATTCTTCCTCTATTGGCGTTGTTATAAGTGATAAATAATCCATATCCCATTCTTATTTGTGCACAAAATTAATAATAAAACAATTAATATCGTATTTTTTATTACTTTTACACTAAAATTTGATATAAATTATGGATAAATTATTCCTTCTCGATGCGTATGCCTTGATTTATAGAGCTTATTACGCTTTTATTAAGAATCCCAGGATCAATTCCAAGGGATTCAACACCTCTGCAATATTCGGATTTATCAATACACTTGAAGATGTTCTGACTAAAGAGAAACCGAGTCATATAGGTATCGCTTTCGATCCATCGGGCCCAACTTTCAGACACAAAGCTTTTGAACAGTATAAAGCTCAAAGAGAAGAGACGCCTGAAGCTATCAAATTGTCAGTACCCATTATAAAAGACATCATCCAGGCTTATCATATTCCAATATTAGAAGTGGAGGGCTATGAAGCAGACGATGTTATAGGCACCCTCTCCTATCAGGCAAGCAAAAATGAAAACATCACTACGTTCATGATGACTCCTGACAAGGATTACGGTCAACTGGTGAAAGATAATGTTTTTATTTACAGGCCGAAATATGGTGACAAGGAATTTGAAATTTTAGATATTGAAGGAGTAAAGAGAAAATTCGATATTGACAATCCTCTCCAAGTAATTGACATGCTTGGCCTAATGGGAGATGCTTCGGACAATATACCCGGATGTCCGGGTGTCGGTGAAAAAACTGCACAAAAAATTATAAAGGAATTCGGAAGCATAGAAAATCTATTGGAAAATACCGATAAGCTGAAAGGTTCATTGAAAACAAAAGTGGAGTCGAACAAGGACATGATTTCATTTTCTAAATTTTTGGCTACAATTAAAATTGATGTTCCAATTACTCTGAACATGAATGAACTTAAAAAAGAAAATCCGGACGAAGTCAGTTTGAGAAAAATTTTTGAAGAACTCGAATTCCGTAGCTTGGGTGACCGAATCTTTAAAAACATTTCTGTAACCCCAAAAACGGAGAAAAAAGAGCCTACTTTGTTTGACTTATTTCCGGACGAGAGTGTGACTCCTGAAAATTATTCAAGTCTCACAGATTTAAAATCGTTAGATTATAAATACTATCTGGTTAATAATGAAAGGGAAATAGATGATTTGATTAAAATAATTTTGACAAATCATATTTTGAGTTTGGACACGGAAACTACTAGTACAGATGCTTTGAAGGCAAAACTAGTTGGTTTGAGTTTCTCTGTCAAAGAAAATGAAGCTTATTATGTTCCTATTCCAAGCGATGATGAAAAAGCCTTAAATATTGTAAACAGATTTAAGCCTGTTTATGAAAATGAAAATATTGTTAAGGTAGGACAAAATATCAAATATGACTTGCAGGTCCTTAAAAATTATGGTATCGATATCAAAGGTGAGATGTTCGATACGATGATTGCCCACTATTTGCTTCAGCCGGAACTTCATCACGGAATGGATTATATGGCAGAAGCATATCTTCACTACTCTACCATAAAAATTGAAGAGCTAATTGGACCGAAAGGGAAATCGCAAAAAAATATGAGAGATATACCTCCAGAATCAGTATATGAATATGCCTGTGAAGATGCGGACGTTACATTAAAATTGAAAAATGTCTTTGAAAAAGAACTGAAAGAAAGAAATGCCGAAAATCTTTTCTACAATATAGAAATGCCTCTGGTGAGAGTATTGGCTAACATGGAAAGAAACGGTGTTACGGTTGACACAGATTCCCTTAAAGAAACATCCAGACTCTATACGGCCAGAATGCTTGAAATAGAACAAGAGATAAAAGAGCTGGTCGGTACGGACTTCAACATATCATCGCCCAAACAAGTCGGTGAAATTCTTTTCGACAAATTAAAAATTGCGGACAAGGCAAAGAAAACCAAAACAGGACAATATGTTACTTCAGAAGAAGTTTTGGAAAGTCTGAGGAACAAACACCCGGTGGTAGGGAAAATTTTGGATTACAGAGGTCTTAAAAAATTGCTTAGCACATACATTGATGCACTCCCTCTGTTGATTAATCCGGAAACAGGCAAAATACATACATCTTTCAACCAAACAATAACAAATACGGGTAGACTAAGCTCCAGCAATCCCAACCTGCAGAATATTCCTGTCAGAGACGAAGATGGAAAGGAAATAAGGAAGGCTTTCATTCCCGAAAAAGGATGTGAATTCTTTTCAGCTGACTATTCCCAAATAGAGCTCAGAATAATGGCCCACCTGAGTGGTGATGAAAATATGATTGAAGCGTTTAGGGAAGGTCTGGACATCCATGCAGCTACTGCCGCTAAAGTGTATAAAGAGAAAATTGAAGAAGTCACCAAACTACAAAGGAGCAAAGCTAAAACTGCCAATTTCGGCATTATATACGGTATCTCACCGTTCGGACTTGCCGAAAGAATGGGCGTTGACAGAAAAGAAGCTAAAGATTTGATTGACGGCTATTTCGCCACATATCCAAAAGTAAAGGCATATATGGATGAG
Organism: Bacteroidaceae bacterium; assembly: GCA_036804505.1. Classification (GTDB taxonomy): domain Bacteria; phylum Bacteroidota; class Bacteroidia; order Bacteroidales; family Bacteroidaceae; genus Phocaeicola_A. Next base: position 66,161 of record DAIRSI010000007.1, on the reverse strand, counting down.
AGTATTCAAAAAGTGAGAGACAAAGGTTACAGTGAAACCATTTGCAACAGGCGCTGCTACCTGCCCGACATTCATTCACACAATGCCGTTGTCAGAGGATATGCAGAAAGAAATGCCATCAATGCACCCATTCAGGGAAGCGCTGCCGATATCATCAAGATTGCCATGATCCATATCTATGACAGATTCATGAAAGAGGGTATTCGCTCCAAAATGATATTGCAGGTACATGACGAATTGAATTTCAGCGTTTATCCCGAAGAAAAAGAAAAAGTTCAACAAATCGTCATTGGAGAAATGGAGCAGGCCGTATCGATGCGAGTTCCTTTATTAGCTGACTGCGGATGGGGAAAGAACTGGCTGGAAGCACATTAAGCTACCACACCAAATGGTGCATGAGTTGCTGGAGCCTCTTGTAGTACAAAGCATTATTACTGACCCCAAAATTAGAAGGGTTGGTAAAGATGATTTTGGTAGCCAGTATTCTGTATACGTATCGATTGGTCTCCTCTACCAGTTTCAAATCAATAGCATCATCAACATCTTGTCGGGCAAGTTCGTTTTCAATGCGACCTTGACCGATATTATAAGATTGTGCAACGGCAACCCAATCACCAAATTTCTCATAAGCGGCCTTTAAATAGCGGCAGGCGGCATTTGTAGCCTTAATTGTCTGATAACGTTCATCTATTCGTTCGTTTACTACGAGACCGTAATTTTCGGCAGTTTTAGGCATGAATTGCCACAATCCGGCGGCTCCTTTAGGAGAAACGGCATTCGGATCCATAAAACTTTCAATTGCCATCAGATACTTAAAATCGTCAGGAATATTGTTGGCTTTTAAGATTGGTTCCACGCGGGGAAAATAATAATTGGCACGTGCAATAAGAACAGAAGAATAACGAGACATCACCTCCAGTTCCTTACGCAGTCTGGCATTGCGGTCTCTCCTATCTAAATCTACAGGACTTCCACAGAATTCAAGGACGTTCGGTCCCAGGATTTTATTAGTCAGAGAATCCACATCAATGTTGATTAAAGCACGTAAAGAATCGCTCATCACCTCTTCAGGCAGAGAAGGCAGCGGCAATGGATCAGGATCTTGAGCACGTGCAAACAGTGACATCGTGAAGAACAACAAACTGCAAACCAATACTTTTTCGTTAAACAATCTCATGACGGGGTTTTTGCATTAAAAGCGGAGCAAAGGTAACGATTATTTTCATTTATAATGAAAAACCGGTGTCAAAACGCTTGATATTTGCAAAAGATTATTTATGTTTGTACAGCTTTTACAAAAGAGAACAAAAAATAAAAGAGATATGGCAATTATTAAATGTCCTGAATGCGGCCAGTCAGTGTCTGATATGGCCGAACAATGTCCTAATTGTGGATATCCAATCCATGCAAATATCATAAAATGTCCTGAATGCGGCAATGATGTACCTAAAAATGCGGATAAATGTCCGACTTGTGGTTTCCCGATTAAAGAAGAAGGCGAGAAAGTAGAAGAACAAAAAAAGAAAAAGAAAAGAATCACTATAATCTCGATTGTAGCAGCTTCCCTTATCATCATCTTAGGAGGAATCTATTTCATCTATCACACAAACTCAGTCAAGGAACAGGAAAATGCTGCCTGGGCTCAGTTACAGACTTCAACAAATGTTATCGATTTCGATCATTTCATATCAGAATTTCCTAATGGGCAACATGCAGAGGAAGCAAAAACATTGAGAACAAAACTCGTGCAAGCCCTTGAAAAATGGAACACGATAGAAGCGTCAACAGATTATCAGACTTTCTTGGATTACGTGCAGAATAATCCGGACAGTCCTTTAAAGACACTGGCTACCAATAAAGTAGACTCCCTTCTTTGGGATCAAGCCGTCAGAATGAATCAGGCGGATTTATACAATCTCTATCTGGAAAAGGTACCTAACGGAAGCCATGCGGGAGAGGCACAAGATATGATTTCGAAACTGAACAATCAAAAAGTCAGCGACACGGAAAAATCAGCAGCCGTTTCGAATATACAATCGTTCTTTGCCTGCCTGGCCAATAAGAACCAAGACGAACTGACCAGCTACATTGCTCCTGTAATGTCTTCATTCCTCAATAAAAAGAATGCCACAAAGGCAGATGTCATCATTTATATGAACAAACTGCATGAAGATGCAGACATCAACAGCATTACATTTGCGGTCAACGACGGCGCATCAATACAACGGACAAAATCTGCAACGGGTGATGCCGGCTATTCCATCAACTGCACTGTAGATGAAAAAATAGACCGCTCTGAAGTTGGCAAAATGACTTTCGGCAACTATTCCGCAACAATCCGTTTGGACAGAGATATGAAAATTGTCGAATTATCCATGAGGCAGATCTCAAGCTATTGATTTTTAAAGATACCATTCAAAGCCTGCATTCAAAACAGAATTGCAGGCTTTTTTTATGCCTTATTTCTCCAAAAACTCATTACACTGAGACTCTGTAACAGGACGGAAAGTATGATGAAACAAACTCCAAAATAAAAGGAAACATTCAAATCTCTAGCTTCATTAAACAAAAGCATCGCAATAATGATGCTATACACCGGTTCAAGATTATAACTGAGATTGACGGTAAATGCCGATATTTTCTTCAAAGCCTGTATCTGAAGAATATACATCACAAGCGTACAGAATACAACAAAGAAGAAAAGATAAAAACAATCTGCTGAATTTGGTAAAAGAGTCTTGACGGGAAAAAAATGAAGATAGAAAGGCAACAAACAAGAAACGCATAAGAAACCGCCGGAAAATTGATATAGCAACACTGTACTAGCTGTTTTCCCTTGGGAGACCCTCTTGTTGGCCAAAGTATAAAGAGCACAAAGCAAAGAGGAAAATATGCCGAGCCCTATACCCATACGGTAACGCGTGTCGAAACTAAAAATAAGCGAAATTCCTAATAATGTAAGAAGACTAAAGGCAACTTCCTTGACAGATATTCTCTTATGATTGAAAATAGGTTCCAAGAATGCTGTAAAAAAGCCAATGGAAGAAAAACAAATCACGCCAATTGAAACATTGGAAGCTTTAATACTCCCATAAAAAAAGATCCAGTGCAAGGCTAGCAGAAAACCCGTCGCACCCATGAACAAGGCTTCTCTGATTGGTACTTTACGTAATTTTTTTATCACACCAAGAAATAAGAAAAATAAAAGAGATGCCAGCATTAGTCGGTACCAAACGAGTAAACCTTCATTCAAAGAAATCAATCGTCCGAAGACTCCGGTCCACCCCGCCAAAAGAATAGAAAGATGTAATTTTATAAATGCCTGTTTCATAATCGTAAGCAAAATTACGAATAATAAGTTAACTACGAACAAACTTTCAAAAGGAATCGTTATCTTTGCACATTAAAAGAAAAAACTAAAATAAGATATGAGTTTACAATGTGGTATTGTAGGATTGCCGAATGTGGGCAAATCGACTTTGTTCAACTGTCTGTCTAGTTCAAAAGCACAGGCAGCCAATTTCCCTTTTTGTACGATTGAACCGAATGTCGGTGTTATCAACGTTCCTGACGAACGTCTGAACAAACTGGCAGAAATCGTGCATCCGGGAAGAATCGTTCCGGCAACCGTGGAAATTGTAGATATAGCCGGCCTCGTAAAAGGTGCCAGTAAAGGAGAAGGTCTCGGTAATAAGTTTTTGGGCAACATCAGAGAAACTGATGCCATCATCCATGTACTGAGATGTTTTGATGACGACAATGTCGTCCATGTAGATGGTACCATCAATCCGGTGCACGACAAGGAAATCATCGATACAGAACTCCAATTGAAGGACTTGGAAACAATAGAAAGCCGCATTTCCAAAGTACAGAAACAAGCCGAGACAGGTGGTGATAAAGAAGCCAAATTGACCTACAACATATTAAAGACATACAAGGAAGCATTGGATCAGGGAAAATCGGCCCGTACGGTTTCTTTCGAATCGAAAGACGAGCAAAGAATAGCCCATGACTTATTCCTGCTCACTGCAAAGCCAATTCTTTATGTCTGCAATGTCGATGAAGCCAGTGCCGGAAGTGGAAACAAATATGTGGACCAGGTCCGTGAAGCTATTAAAGGCGAGAATGCCGAACTCCTGATTGTTGCTGCCAAAACGGAATCCGAGATAGCCGAATTCGATAACTACGATGAACGCCAAATGTTTCTGGAAGAATTGGGATTAAAAGAATCAGGAGTCAATCGTCTCATTAAGACAGCCTTCAAATTGTTGAATCTCGAAACCTTTATCACCGCCGGTGAAATGGAAGTAAAGGCGTGGACCTATCACAAAGGCTGGAAAGCACCTCAGTGTGCAGGTGTCATTCACACTGATTTCGAAAAGGGATTCATCCGTGCTGAGGTAATCAAATACGAAGATTACATCCAATACGGTTCTGAATCTGCTGTCCGCGATGCAGGAAAACTTGCTATAGAAGGCAAAGACTACATCGTTCAGGACGGTGATATCATGCATTTCCGTTTCAATGTATAAACTAATACCGATAATATGATTGATCAACTATTGAGCATTGTCTGGAATCCGGATAAAGAAATCTTCCGAATTGGACACGTAGCAATCCTGTATTATTCCCTCTGCTGGTGCATAGGCCTCTTTTTAGGTTACCTGATTGTCCGGAAACTCTATGAAGACCAGAAAATCAAGGAATCTCTTTTTGAACCTCTCTTCATATACTGCCTTGTGGGAATATTTGTAGGAGCCCGTCTGGGACATTGCTTTTTCTATGATCCGGCCTACTACTTTGGCAGTCTGAAACATTTCATCGAGATATTTTTCCCGATCCATTTCGCCCAGAACACTTGGGACTGGAGGTATGTTGGCTATGAAGGGCTTGCCAGCCATGGAGGTACCATCGGACTCATGATTGCCTTGTGGATGTATGTCAAGAAGACAAAGATCAATCTGATGAGAGTACTCGACAACATAGCAATTGCCACCCCTATAGCTGCCTGCTGTATCCGCTTGGGAAACCTGATGAATTCCGAGATTGTAGGAAAAGCAACTGACGTAGCATGGGGATTCATTTTTGTGCGCAACGGCGAGAACTTCGCACGCCATCCGGCCCAGCTTTATGAAGCTATCGCCTATCTCATCATCTTTTTCATCGGATATTATATCTATAAAAAACATAAGGAAAAGGTGGGTAGTGGATTCTTTTTCGGATACTGTATCGCCACTATTTTTACGTTCCGCTTTCTGGTGGAATTCCTTAAGGAAGAACAAGGCGGACTCGATCAAGGATTACTCATCGATATGGGTCAAATCCTAAGTATCCCTTTCATCATCTTAGGCATTGCCTGCATGATAGGCGGCCCTTGGTTGAAGAAAATTGCAGAAAAATAAAACTATATAAGGAGAAAAAGCAATGGCAAATGAAACGGAATTGACTCCGATGATGAAGCAATTCTATAGTTTGAAAAGCAAACATCCGGATGCGATTATGCTATTCCGCTGCGGTGACTTCTATGAAACTTATGCCCAGGATGCTGTCATTGCAGCAGATATTCTTGGCATCACACTTACCAAACGGGCAAACGGCCAATGCCAAGGTGTAGAAATGGCCGGATTTCCCTATCATGCGTTGGACACTTATCTGCCCAAACTCATCAGGGCAGGCAAGCGCGTGGCTATCTGCGACCAGCTCGAAGACCCGAAAACCACCAAAAAACTTGTCAAACGTGGAATAACGGAACTGGTTACCCCGGGCGTTTCCATCAATGACAATGTCCTCAACAACAAGGAGAACAACTTCCTGGCAGCCGTACATTTCGGAAAAACAGCCTGTGGAATATCGTTTCTGGATATTTCAACAGGAGAATTCCTTACGGCAGAAGGACCTTTTGATTATGTGGACAAACTTTTGAACAGCTTCAGTCCCAAGGAAGTACTTTTCGAAAGAGGTAAGAGAGATATCTTCGAAGCCAATTTCGGCAGCAAGTTCTTTACCTTTGAACTGGACGACTGGATATTCACTGAAATTGCCGCACGTGAAAAACTATTGAGGCATTTCGAAACCAAAAACTTGAAAGGATTCGGTGTTGAGCATCTCAAAAACGGAATCATTGCTTCGGGTGCTATCTTGCAATATCTCGAAATAACCCAGCATACTCATATCGGACACATTACTTCTCTTGCCCGCATTGAGGAAGACCGCTACGTGAGACTAGACAAATATACCATCCGAAGTCTGGAACTCCTCAACAGCATGAATGAAGGAGGATGCAGTCTTCTGAATGTAATAGACAAAACCGTCAGCCCTATGGGTGCTCGACTGCTGAAACGATGGATTCTTTTCCCTCTCAAAGATGTGAAGCCAATCAACGAACGTCTCGACATGGTAGAATATTTCTTCCGCGAACCTGAATTCAGAGAGCTTTTGGAAGATCAGCTGCATTGCATCGGAGATTTGGAACGCATCATTTCCAAAGTAGCTGTCGGACGCGTATCTCCCCGTGAGGTTGTCCAACTAAAAATAGCCTTGCAAGCTATCGAACCCATCAAGACAGCTTGCCTGATGGCCAAAGATGAGAACCTGAAACGTATCGGCGAGCAGCTCAATCTCTGCATTTCCGTCCGGGAACGGATTGCCAAGGAAATCAAGAACGATCCTCCTCTTCTGGCAAACAAAGGAGGCATCATTCAGGATGGAGTAAATGAAGAGTTGGACGAGCTCCGTAAAATCGCATTTTCAGGCAAAGACTATCTGATACAGATACAACAGCGTGAAATAGAAAAAACGGGCATACCAAGCCTTAAAATAGCTTACAACAACGTTTTCGGTTACTATATAGAAGTCCGCAACACACATAAGGAAAAAGTTCCCGAAGAATGGATCAGAAAACAAACCCTTGTCAATGCCGAGCGGTATATTACTCAAGAGCTTAAGGAATATGAAGAAAAGATTCTTGGAGCCGAAGACAAAATCCTTATTTTGGAGAACAAGATTTATAACGACCTTGTACTTTCACTCACGGAATTTATTCCCGCCATACAGATTAATGCCAACCTGATAGCCAAGTTGGACTGTTTGTATTCTTTTACTGTTGCAGCGCAAGAGAACAAATACATGCGCCCCGTCATTGAAGACAGTGACGTCATTGAAATAAAGCAAGGACGCCATCCGGTCATCGAAACCCAAATGCCACCCGGAGAGCATTATATTGCCAATGATGTGATGCTCGACAGCGAAAAGCAGCAAATAATCATCATCACCGGTCCGAATATGGCAGGTAAATCAGCTTTGCTGAGACAGACTGCTCTCATCACCCTAATGGCACAGATTGGTTGCTTTGTTCCTGCAGAGAGTGCAAGAATAGGCTTAGTGGACAAGATATTCACCCGCGTAGGTGCCAGTGACAACATCTCCATGGGCGAGTCAACCTTCATGGTCGAAATGAACGAGGCTGCAGATATTCTGAACAACCTCTCCCCTCGCAGTTTGGTTCTTTTTGATGAATTAGGCCGGGGAACTTCCACTTATGACGGTATATCCATTGCATGGGCAATCGTGGAATACATTCATGAAAATGCACGTGGACATGCCCGGACGTTGTTTGCTACCCACTACCATGAGCTGAACGAGATGGAGAAATCCTTCCCGCGCATCAAGAACTATAACGTTACGGTGAAGGAAGTCGACAATAAAGTAATCTTTCTAAGAAAGCTGGAACCCGGAGGCAGCGAACATTCGTTCGGTATTCATGTAGCCAAAATGGCGGGAATGCCCAAGAGCATTGTCAAACGGGCCAATGACATCCTGAAGCAACTGGAGAAAGAGAACAGACAGGAAGGTATCGCACCCCGTCCCACTACGGAAATTGCAGAAACGCGCGGAGGCATGCAGCTTAGTTTCTTCCAACTGGATGATCCTGTACTCTGTCAGATTCGTGATGAAATATTGCATTTGGATGTAAATCGCCTCACTCCTATCGAAGCGCTGAACAAGCTCAACGATATCAAGAAAATCATTTCGGGCAAATAACCGGACTACTCAGCCATTGCCACGCAAAGCTTATCTTGAATTATGCGTCCTATACGTGCCCTCAGTACTCCCGTACAAATAATCGAGAAAGCGACCTGATGGCCGTCGGATGTAGTTATATACCCTGCCAGAGAACTGATTCCGGTCACTGTTCCCGTTTTGGCATGAACATTGTCACGTGCCAGAGTTCCTTTCATGCGACTACGCAGGGTTCCGTCTATACCGGCTATCGGCAATGCGGAATAAAATATTGTATAGGTAGGTTGTTTATATGCATATTTCAGCATCTGCACCTCGGCATCTGCTGTCGTATAATTATAAAGCGAAATCCCGCTCCCATCCGCTATTCTGTAATCTCTGGGATTCAATCCGGCCTTGACCATTTGAGCGGATATGGCACCGATGGATTCTTTTGTTCCGATATATTTCGAACCTGAACGCTTTGCCCCCAAATTATAAAACATAGCCTCGGCCGAAAGGTTATCACTCTTTTTCAGAGCTCTCCTCATCACCTGTTCCAAACTGTGCGAGGTGGAAGCTATCAACTCCCCTTCACCCGAATATTCACCGTATGAACAAGAGTCAGCCTCTATTTTTTTAGCTTTCAGACGTTCTAGAAATGTCGACATAAAGAAATCCGGAGTATGGATGATATTTACGGTTTTGGTCACTGGCGAAGTCACATTACCGGTTGCCACAATCTGATTACCCCCTCCTATCCAATTTCGGGTAATGCTGAATGAGTTTGAACCAGACGAACGACTGGTGGTTTGATTCACTACCTGATAAAAAGAAGATTCAGGCCTAACATGCAATACGGCGGATCGTCCGTTCGTTGTAGGAGTTGCCGTCACAGAGACATACCCCTTGCTGAACATCAACGGGGTCAGATAAGGTTGAAAATCCTGAGGCGTATCGTCCCAGACCCAACCGCTGCCCCAATAAAGCGAATCCTTCATCGAGACATCCCCTATCACATGCCCTTCAATGCGTTCAATTCCCTGTCTGGCCACTGCATCTGCCAACATATTCATATCAGCATTGTCAAATTCAGGATCAAGGCTCCCCACTACATATAAATCTCCTTGCAATGTTCCTTTCACAACAGCTCCAGTACGGTAAAGGCGGGTTTCAAACTTATAGCTTGGCCCTAATTGGTCCAGGGCGGCTACTGCAGTGAGCACTTTTTGTGTTGATGCAGGACGATAAAGTTTCTTGTTCTGATAGCCATATATCAAAGAATCTGCAGTCAGGTCATAAGCTGCAAATCCTATTTCCGCTGTCGGATAATCTTTCTCAAATCGATCCATGAGAGCAGCCAATCGCTGTGGCAAAGGAACCTTGACAAGGGTATCCTTGTTTAGTGAATCAAGGGCGATGGAGTCAAGAGCCGAGGCAATGGAATCCGAATCGGAAAGCGCCGACAAGGTATCAAGTTCATCCTGATTAAGAGAATCCTTGAGCGTATGTAGGACAAGCCTGTTTTTGTGTACCACTACTACCCTGCCCTTTTTTGTCAATTTGTTTGAAGGCATGGTTGCCACCGTGTGGCAGGACTCTGCAAAGGTAACAATCGAAAGAATGACAAACGTCCAGATGAAAACAAGGGAAAACTTTTTCATTTCAGAGCCCTCCTCTTCTTTTCCAGACACTCCATAAACTCATCGGGCAGCAAAGGCATCAAAGCAACGGATTGCTTGTTTTCACCATAATGAACCAGCAAATATTCAAGCAAATGATATCTGCCGACATTAAAACTCCGGCAACCTTCCACAACAGTAATATCTTTAATGGCAATTTTCTGTTCCCGAGTAAAACGACCTTTACAAACAATCAAAAAGTTATCATCAGTCAAAATATAGACCGTATGGATGATACGCTCGACAATAAAGCCCAGAAAAACCAGAGCCACAATGGCCGAAATAGGTTTCTTGTACCATAGGGAAAGAAAAGCAAGCACTGCCATAAGGGCCACCAGCAGCCAGGCATAAAAGCCCGATTTGGCTTGAAAGGTTCTGTTCATATCTTTGTTTACTTTTTTCGGTATGCAAATGTAACGAATTTTCCTTCATAAGACAATCTTTTTCACAATCTGCAAGCTCCAAAGACACGTTATAACAAAAAATAAACATTATTCTTACCAATCAACAAAGCTTTTTAGTAGTTTTGCACTAAATATGCAAATGACACTATCATGGTAAGAAAATTCGACTTTCTAGTCATCGGTTCCGGCATTGCCGGCATGAGCTATGCTCTTAAGGTAGCTGCAAAAGGCAAAGTTGCACTGATCTGCAAAACGGAACTTGAAGAGGCCAATACCTTTTTCGCCCAGGGAGGAGTCGCTTCTGTGACCAATACCTTGGTGGACAATTTTGAAAAACACATAGAAGATACAATGATTGCCGGCGACTACATCAGTGACCGGGCAGCCGTTGAAAAAGTTGTCCGTGAAGCTCCGGGACAAATCAAGGAGCTCATCAGCTGGGGTGTGAATTTCGATAAGAAAGACAATGGAGAATTTGACCTTCACCGTGAAGGCGGTCATTCCGAATTCCGTATTCTCCACCACAAGGACAATACAGGAGCCGAGATTCAGGACAGTTTGATTCATGCATTGAAGTCTCATCCTAATATCACGGTCTTCGAGAAACATTTCGCCATAGAAATCATTACCCAACATCATTTGGGAATCAACGTCACCCGTCAGACTCCCGACATAGAGTGCTTCGGAGCCTATATCCTTGATCTGAAGACCAACAAAGTTGATACTTTCCTAAGCAAAGTCACCATGATGGCTACCGGAGGCGTCGGTGCTGTCTATCAGACAACTACCAACCCGCTTGTTGCTACCGGTGACGGCATTGCCATGGTTTATCGCGCTAAAGGCACCGTGAAGGACATGGAATTCGTGCAGTTCCATCCCACCGCTCTGTTCCATCCGGGAGACCGCCCCTCCTTCCTCATTACCGAAGCCATGCGTGGTTACGGAGGTGTACTCCGCACAATGGACGGCAAGGAATTCATGCAGAAATACGATCCACGGCTTTCTTTGGCACCTCGTGACATTGTGGCCCGGGCCATTGACAACGAGATGAAGAACCGGGGTGATGACCATGTGTATCTGGATGTCACCCACAAAAATCCCGAAGAAACCAAAAAACATTTCCCGAATATATATGAAAAATGCCTCAGTCTGGGCATTGACATCACGAAAGACTATATCCCGGTAGCTCCTGCCGCCCACTACCTTTGCGGCGGCATCAAGGTAGACCTCAACGCTTGCTCTTCCATCCGTCGTCTTTACGCCGTTGGAGAATGCTCTTGTACAGGTCTTCACGGAGGCAACCGCTTGGCATCCAATTCATTGATTGAAGCCGTTGTCTATGCTGATGCAGCCGCCAAGCACAGTCTGAGCACCATCGACAACTATACATTCAACGAAAAAGTTCCTGAATGGAATGATGAAGGAACCCGCCACAATGAAGAAATGGTGCTCATCACCCAAAGTGTGAAGGAGGTAGGCCAGATTATGAGTACCTACGTGGGCATCGTCCGCAGTAATCTCCGTCTGAAACGTGCTTGGGATCGTCTAGACATTATCTATGAAGAAACGGAAGACCTATTCAAGCACAGCAAGGCTTCGAAAGAAATTTGTGAGCTCCGCAACATGGTCAATGTAGGCTATCTCATTATGCGTCAGGCCATGGAACGCAAAGAAAGCCGCGGACTGCACTATACCATAGACTATCCGCACCATGCCTATGACGAAAAAAAATAAAACGATACACCCGCTACAGCTTCTGAGATTGGTTTGTCTGACAAGCTTTCTCAGTATGGCATTCTTGTCGGTTTCCGCACAAACGGAACATCGCAACGATTCCATTCATGAGGCGGCCCCCTATCGTGAGAATACCCTTCCCCCTCCACAGAAAGCTTCGACTGTTCCCTCGGAATTGCAGAAATATGCTACGCCCATTTCAAGCGAGAATTCATCTTCTTCCACCTTGAACAGCAACAGCCCTGCTCCTGCAGTCATCCGATATGACTATACCAAGGAAAAGCCGCGTCCACAAGAGATGGAGCCTTCCCACACCAATCCGTTCAACGGAAACTATGCTTCGGGTGGTTATATCATGCTCGACAAGAACAGTTATCTGAGCGGAAGCTATAGCTATCAGGCTTTCCCTCTCATAGGGTCCATCCGCGAAAGCACCCTTTTCTACAACCGCAACTTCGGAAGTCATTTCAGCTTTACCGGCGGTGTATATGGAGCCAAGATGATGATGCCAAATGTCTTTAATGACTTCGGATTCAAAGGCTCATTGGAATGGAAAGTGAATGATTGGCTCAGTTTCCGGGGATTCGGTACTTATTCAATCAACAAGCCTTATTACTCCCTGGCTATGAGTCCTTACATGGAAACCACCAATTACGGAGGAACCATGCGCATCATGTTCAACAAGCACATCGGAGTGGAAGGCGGAGTTGTTCGTGAATTCAATCCTTTTACCGGCAGGTGGAAAACCTATCCGGTAGTATATCCTATTTTAAAATTCGGAGAATAACAAATGAACTGGTTTGATACGCTTTTTAACGCACAATCGGCTCTGCAGGCAGTCATTATCGTATCCCTTATCTGCGCATGCGGACTAGGCTTGGGAAAGATACGCATCCTGGGTATTTCCTTGGGAGTAGCTTTCGTGTTCTTTACCGGAATCCTTGCGGGGCACCTGGGATTATCCATTGACCCCAAGATGCTGGACTATGCCGAAAGTTTCGGTCTGGTACTTTTCGTCTATACATTGGGCCTTCAGGTAGGTCCGGGATTTTTCAGTTCCCTCCGGCAAGGAGGTCTTAGTCTGAATCTATGGGGATTAGGCGTCATTCTGGTAGGTACGGCATTCGCCCTTTTCCTGGGATGGATATTCTCCATTGATATCCCCGATACGGTAGGCATTCTGTGCGGTGCAGCCACCAATACGCCCGCCTTAGGCGCCGAGCAGCAAACCCTTCAGCAACTTGGTTTGTCGAGCAATAGTCCTGCACTCGGATGTGCAGTTACCTATCCTTTGGGAATTGTAGGCGTCATTCTGGCCATTCTGTTCCTTCGCAAGCTGTTCGTCAGACCGGAAGATTTAAGTCCGAAAAAGCAAGATGACGAGCATCATACTTTCATCGCCATGTTCCGGACGGTCAATCCCGCCATATACAATAAGTCTATTGCCGAAATAGCCCGCATGAGCCATATCAAGTTCATCATTTCCAGAATATGGAGAAACAACCAGGTACTTGTTCCCAAATCGACCGACCGACTTGAAAAAGATGACAGGCTCTTCGTTATTTCCACGGAGAACGAAACAGCCGGACTCGAACTTCTCTTCGGAGAAAAGGAGGCCAAGGACTGGAACAAGGAAGACATCGACTGGAATTCCATTGATAACAAACTGGAATCACGCGTCATCGTCATATCACGAACGGGATTGAACGGAAAGACTCTCGGCAGTCTTCAATTACGCAACAATTACGGTATCAATGTCAGCCGTGTCATCCGAGGCGACATCAAGCTGCTTGCCACCAACGACCTCCGTCTGCAGTATGGCGACCGGGTAACCGTAGTAGGAGAGGCTTCCGCTATCGACCAGGTAGAGAAGTTCCTAGGCAATGCAGTTCAGAATCTGAAGGAGCCCAATCTGGCGGCTATCTTCATCGGCATCATTTTAGGACTGGCCTTAGGATCCATCCCCGTGAATCTTCCGGGAATGAGTGCGCCCATCAAGCTTGGACTTGCGGGAGGCCCCATCATCGTGGGTATTCTTGTCGGTACCTTCGGGCCCCGATTCCACATGATTACCTACACCACCCGAAGTGCCAATCTGATGCTTCGCAAACTGGGTCTTTCCACTTATCTGGCTTGTCTCGGTTTGGATTCGGGAAGCCATTTCTTCGAAACGGTCGTCCGTCCCGAAGGTCTTCTTTGGATAGGGGTAGGATTCCTCATAACAGTTGTACCCGTCATCATCATGGGATTCATTGCCCTGAAGACACGCAGACTTGATTTTGGTACCATCTGCGGCATGCTGTGCGGCAGCATGGCCAACCCGATGGCACTCAGCTATGCCGATGATACCATCCCGGGTGATACGCCTTCGGTCAGCTATGCCACTGTCTATCCTCTGTCCATGTTCGTGCGGGTTGTCATTGCGCAAATCATTATTATGTTCTTTATATAAACGAAAAGATATGAAAGTATTATTAGTCAACGGCAGTCCGCATAAAAACGGATGCACTTACACAGCTCTCACTATAGTGGCTGAAGCTTTAAACAAAGAAGGCATAGAAACCGAAATCATGTATCTGGGCAACAAGCCTATAGCAGGATGCATCGGATGTGGAAAATGCTTTGATTCAGGTAAATGCTTCCGAGACGATATCGTGAACGATTTCATCAGGAAGACAGCCGAATGTGACGGTTTTGTGTTTGGAAGTGCCGTCCATTTTGCATCGGCTACCGGAGCCATCACTTCATTCATGGATCGTGCCTTCATGATCCCTTCCAAAATGAAAAACAAGCCGGCAGCAGCCATTGTCAGCTGTCGCAGGGGAGGTGCTACCGCCTCTTTCGACCAACTCAACAAATATTTTACAATCCGTTGCATGCCCGTTATCTCATCCAATTACTGGAATATGGTTCACGGATCCAATCCGGCAGATGTGATGAAAGACGAAGAAGGCGTACAGACCATGCGGGTATTAGGAAAAAACATGGCTTGGATTCTGAAATGCATTGAAGCGGGAAAACAAGCCGGAATAACAGCTCCTGTCTCCGAAGAAAAGATATATACCAATTATATTCGATAACAGAATGATTATACTGGAACCCATCAAGACCACCCACGAGGACTATCCTTTCATCGAGGAGCTTTTTCTCTCCGCCTTCCCTGACGGAGAAAGGAGAGAACTCGATCAGCAAAGAACAAACATCGATGAAGATCCTCGCATGCAATGTCTCCTCATAAAAGAAGAGAGTGATGCGAAGCCTGTCGGATTCCTTACGGCATGGCATTTCGGGAAGATAGTCTATCTGGAGCATTTTGCCGTCTCGCCTTCCTTTCGCAACAAGGGGTTAGGAGGGAAGGCTCTGCATATTTTCATGAAATATGCCACCAAGCCCATTGTTTTGGAAGTGGAGCAACCGACTGACTCGCTTTCTCTACGAAGAGTCCGTTTCTATGAAAGTCTGGACTTCAAGCTTTGGAAGAACAGCACCTACGTGCAGCCTCCCTATCCGGGAAAAGAAGGACTAATCCCCATGATGCTGATGACGTATGGGGCCATCCGTGAAGAAGAGTCCTTCCAAGATGTAAAGAAGTTGCTTTACAAAGAGATATATCGATACGAAAACTAATGTCCCATGCGTGATTTATCCACTTCGTTGTGTTCCCTTGCTTTAAAATCTCCTATGCGGTAAATGAAAGTGACAAGGAACTTTCGTCTGTCACCAAGCAGTTTCATCTTGTACCATTGCCCCGCATAGTCCACTTTGGTAAGCATGGCCTGATTGGTCATGTTATTCAGTGCAAGGGAGAGTGACATGCGCTTGTCGGGTGACTGCCAGCGCAAGGTTCCGTTCAGACGAAGTATCCTGTCAATATCATAAACCCCTTGTATGGCATCGTTCTGATAGAATCCGTTCATGGTGAAGCGGATATCGGGTTTTGCACTCAGATTGAAAGTCGTGGTGGTTCCTCCGATGAACGTAAACCGGGAACGGTCGAAAGGAATATCGAAGAAATTGTCGTTCTTGTCTCTGTCATACAACCCGCAAAGAAAAGCATTTCCGTTCATCCATTTTCCTAACCGGTAGGTAGCCGATACCTGCACGCCTATGTTGCGACGATAGTTGAAATTCGTTTCCTTCATGATTACCGCAAGACGCTCGTGCGACTGGTATGGCAGTTGTACAAAGAAATGGGATTGCTCGTTCCAAAATGCGGAGAAGGTATATTTGTTCTTCAGTGTATAACTCAAGTTAAACTGATAATCGGTAGCCGGACGGAGCAAGGGATTCCCGTGTATCTCGGTATAGGCACCCGAATATACAACGTTCCCGAACGTGCTCCAATAACCCGGAAAATCACGGTCGCTCGAAAGGGAAAGCTGCATGGTATGGCCATCAGCAATCTGATAAGTAGCATTCAGGGTGGGGAAGAGGTTCCATTCATTCCACACATCCGTGTGGTAATATTCCGCCTCCAGCGAAGCATCCACGGACAACTTGTCGCCAAAACTCTTACTCATGCCGGCATATCCGTTGAATATCTTTTCGTCTATTTCGCTCGAACTAGTGGATTCAGGAACTACATTCCCTTGTGCATCCTTGCTCTTCTGATAACTGTCATTGGATGTCACATTAAGCTTTACCCCGTAATTCAGTCCCCAGCCGCCTTTCAATGAATGTTCCTGAGAAAGGTAAAACAGCCATTTATTGATTCTTTCGCCGCTCTTGGAAACCAAATCGCGGGTGATGGAACCTATGGAACCCTGCAAAGTCTGTTCCACCGGATTATCATAATAGGTATAATCCACACCCGCTTTCAGTCCGAACGGCGTTTCATAATCCAGTTTGGCATTGTGCAGACAGTCATGTTCTTTCAGATAGGTATCCGAAACTTCATTTCCAGTGGATTTTTTATCGAAGCGAGAGCTGTACCATTCTCCGTTATAGACCAAACTCAACCGATGGTTCTCAGCAAAGGCATAATCAAATCCGGCTCTGTAATTATGAATAAGGGACTTTTGAAAAGCCGTGGCATCAACAATCAGATGATGGACCTCATCGCCCAACCGATGATAGGCTTCCCGTGAAACGCCGTCACGATTATTGCCGTAAGTATAAGAATAGAACAGGTCCGCCGAAAACTTTTTGCGTGAGAGAATGAAACTGCCTTGTTCGCCGAAAGTCCCCGCATGGGCCTGTATCCATTTGCTCTGCAGCTCACCCGTAAAATGGTCTTGTCCTATATTATCCTTGGTGATAAGATTGATGGCTGCTCCGCGCACCTTGTAACGGGCTGGTGCCGACAGCATCACTTCGGCGCTCACCACCTGCGAGGAAGGGATGCTCTTCAACCGGCTCACCAGCTGTGAATAGGAGAGGGTGGTTTCCTTTCCGTTCAACAGAATGGTTACTCCGCGGTTCATGAGCATCAACACATCCTCATTCGTCCTCACTCCGGGAAGTTTTGTCAAGGTTTCGAAAGCATTATCGGCTGGCTGCTGCTCCAGTAGGCGCGGCAAGTCATACACCAGCGTCCCCTTGCTTATTTTGGCAATGGGTCTTTCACCTCTCACCATCACTTCGGGCAACTGCTGGAACAGACTGTCCATGTAAAGATAGGTTGTCGTGTCTTTGGGAGCTACATTTCCCGTCTTTTGCGCTTTCAGCGGCAACACTGCAAAGGCAGATACAGCCGCCATCCATAAGATTCTTCTCATTTATACAGATTTTATTGATGCAAAATAAGTTTCTTTTTCCCAAACTTTGGGTTATCAATAACTTATGAAGTCTTATTTAGTGTTACCAAAACGATGAAAGAAGAAAAAATAAACCTATTTTTGTCTAGAGTTAATCAAAGATAGAAATGAAACTGCCCTACAAAGGAATCACTGTCATCATTCTGTTGGCCATTGCAAGCGTACTGGCCATGCAAGCCTATTGGCTCACAGGGCTTTATCGTTCCATGATGGAAAGTAAGGAGAATGCCATCGAACGTTCCATCCGCGAAGCGGACAATCAGGAACTCTTTGCCCGTATCAACGAAGTCAAAAAGAATTATCCCGACAAATCTCTGGTTTCCTACGGTCAGGGAGGAAAAGACCAATACAAGATATCCGCCCTGGTGAATCTGAATGTCGATAGCATGCAATATTACAGCACCGTTGAGACCACTCAAACCAAAGTATTCGCCGAAAAGAAAGGGAACAGCGTGATTGTGGCCGATTCCGGTAAGTTCAAATCCAGTCAGAAAGATTCCGCCAGCGTTCCCAATCAGGCAACCATCGGCGACTTTACACTCGAAATACAGCGCGGACTTCATTTTGCCGTCCATAAACTGGGCATAGAAGTAAACCTCCGCCGGTTCGATTATCTGCTCACTCAGGAACTAGCCAAAGACAACATCACCGCCCCTCACTACACCCAGATTGTCAATCTCGACAAGAAAAGCATCGTAGCCACCAATGCGCCCGTCAAACTGGACCCTTCCCGCTTCACCATCCATCAGATGATTTATGACGATGTTTCGGACCGCCTTGCCTACCGCATTTACATGAAACCCACCAACAAACTCGTTCTCGAGGAGATGACCGGCGTCTTTTCTTCTTCCCTGCTCATCGTTGTCATCCTCTGCATCGCCTTCTGGTATCTCATCCATGTGATGCGCAGAATGAAATCAGTGGACGAAATGAAAGAAGATTTCACGCACAACATCACGCACGAACTGAAAACCCCCATTGCCGTGGCTTACGCTGCCAACGATGCCTTGCTCAACTTCAGCAGTGACATTCCTGCCTCCGAAAGGAACAAAAAGTATTTAAACATCATTCAAGAACAACTCAAACACCTTTCAGGACTTGTGGAACAGATTCTTTCCATGAATATGGAACAACGCAGGGGGTTTATCCTGAACCATGAGGACATCGCCCTGAAACCCCTGATTGACGAACTGATAAGCCGTCATAAACTCAAGGCTGAAAAGGAAGTGGACTTTGCAGAAGAAATCATTCCGGAGAACCTTACGGTGAGAGCGGACCGCCTTCATCTCTACAACATGATAAGCAATCTGATAGACAATGCCGTGAAGTATTCTCCCGCCCCGGCATGGATAAGCATAAAAGCTCTGAACTATCACCATAACATCTATATTTCCGTTGCCGACAGAGGTCCCGGCATCGAGAAAGACAAGCAGAAACATGTGTTCGACAAGTTCTACCGGGTTCCTCAGGGAAACCGCCACGATGTGAAAGGCTACGGACTCGGACTCTACTACGTAAAAACTCTTGCTGAAAAGCACCACGGTGAAGTAACCCTGGAAAGCACGCCGGGAAAAGGTTCTATATTCACCCTCATATTACCTGAAAAATGAAAGAAGACACAATCAAAGTACTGCTGGTAGAAGACGAAAAGACGCTTGCCATGATTATTCATGACACGCTGGGCGAACTCGGCTTCAACATTTCCATGGCCTACGATGGAGAAGACGGCCTGCACCGCTTTTTCGAAGAAAAGCCAGATGTGCTGGTTACAGACATCATGATGCCCAAAATGGATGGTTACGAGATGGTGCGCCGCATCCGGCAAACCGACCGCAGGACTCCCATACTCTTTCTTACCGCCCGCTCCGCCATGAATGATGTGGTGGAAGGGTTCGAACTTGGAGCCAATGACTACCTGAGAAAGCCTTTCGGCATGCAAGAACTGATGATTCGCCTGAAAGCATTGGTCAACAAAGCCTTCATTGAGGAGAAAGAAACAGCAACCGACCATGAGATAGGACATTACCATTTCGACACCGTCACGCAATGCCTCAGCTTTGCCGGAGTGAAGGAAGAACTATCACATCGGGAATCGGAAATACTAAGATACCTTTGCGAAAACCGCAACCAAGTGGTCTATACCCAGAACATCCTTCTGGAACTTTGGGGTGACGACAGCTTCTTCAACACGCGCAGCCTGCATGTCTTCATCACCAAGCTCCGCCACAAGCTTTCGAGAGACGAACGCATCAAGATAGTAAATGTCCGCAGCATCGGCTACAAACTCATTGTAGATGAATAAATTTCAATACGAGGCCGTAGCGTAGAGACCTTCTTTGGCAAGCAAAGCCACAATTCTGTCCAATTCCTCATGAGTCGCCTTTCTCAGATCATGGTCGGGAGTCTCGCGGTCAATGGTGTAAATCATCACTTGCCGGGGTGCAATCTGCTTCACCACTTCTATCCAGGGAAGCACATACGTATCGGACGTGTTGTCCACATCCGTGCCTTCGAAAGAACCTTTCATGAACATGGTCTGGATGATGAGATTTCCTTTGAAAGCCTTCAGTCCGTCGATGATACGGTTCACGTCATAATGGCCCGTCGGACGGTTCACCAAGCCAATGTAGGAAGGAGAAACCGTATCCAGCTTCAGTATATTATTGTCTATCTTGTTCAGGGCGGCAAAGACAGCCGGTTTATGGATGAAGGTGGAATTGCTCAGGACACTTACCTTGGCATTGGGGAAATACTTGTCGCGCAAAGCCAGCGTATCATCAATAATCTCGGCAAAATGGGGGTGGGAGGTAGGCTCACCATTCCCGGCGAAAGTAAGCACATCCGGTTTGGGACCGTTGGCCTGCATATCCTTCAGCTTGTTTTCCAAAGCTTCTCGCACCTCCTCGCGGGTTGGTACTGGCAAGTGGGCTGGATGATCCTTATTGAAACCGCATTCGCAATAAATGCAATCGAACGTACAAAACTTGCCGCCATTGGGCAAAAGATTTATACCCAAGGAAACCCCTAAACGACGACTGTGAATAGGACCGAATATCGGTGAAGGATAAATAACTGTTGACATTTTGATTCGGATTATAATTCATGGCAAAGTTACATAAAATTCTTTCATTTCCTAACTTGGCAAGAGCTCTTATTCTTGAAACTGACTGATTCGATCTTCAAAAACATTTCCGAACAAATCCATCTCCCGCTTTGCTATTATCATTTTCTTGGTCTTGACAGCAAGAAAAAATCCTTATTCCAAGAAGAAAAACTCTGCTTCTCCCTATAAATTCTTCATCCCAGGCTTTGGGATGAAGAATATTCAGTGAATGATTCACTTTTCTTTCGGCGTCGGCTAACTTTTCATTCGTGCCTGAACAAATTATTATCTTTATTCTGCACATAATGAAAGACGATATTTGCATATTTCGAATTGATTGTTTATTTTTGACCGTTGATAAAAACAATCTGAATGAAAAAACTAAACATATTCATCGTTCTGTTACTTGCTGCCACCCAAACCGTCACAGCACAAAAAATATCGGGTTCGGTATTCGATGACAATCACAAACCACTGGCTTACGTCACCACACGCTTATTGAAAACGGATTCAACCTTCGTTCAGGGGACTCTAACCGACAGTCTGGGGATCTTCTCCATGAATGCAGGGCAAAAAGGAAAATATCTCCTGAGCCTGAGCTCCATCGGATACAAGCCGAAGGTGGTTTCCCTCGATGCACAACACAACGTGCAACTTCCGGCCATTATCCTCGAAACGGACAATGTGAGACTGCAGGAAATCACGGTGAAGGCTTCCTCTTTCGTCCGCAAAAACGACAGGATTCTGATTTATCCCGACAGCAGACAGACCAGGCATTCCTCTACCGGATACGACTTGCTGTACCGGCTGATGATACCGGAAATAGAAGTGGACCGGCTGGGCGGAAAGGTCTCCACCCTTGGCGGAAACGCTACTCTCTACATCGACGGACGCAAGGCGGAGGCAAGGGAAATCATGAATCTGAATCCCAAGGATATAGAAAACATTGAGTACTTCGACGTACCTTCGGGGAAATACATGAATGATGTGGCTTCCATCAACTTCATTACCAAAAAGCGCAAGTCGGGAGGGTATGTGACTCTTGACGGGAAACAGACCATCGGATATCTGGACGGCGACTACAACGTGTCCGCCAAAATAGCCCGTAACAACACAAGTTATACCTTGTTTGCCGGACATGCCATGACCCGTTATGACGGAATGGAAGACCATGCCTACGAACATTTTCTCTTTGCCGACCACGAAACATACCGGCAGACACGCACACTGGACAGCCGGGTAAAGTCCAACAGTCAGTACGCGCAACTGAACATTGCCAACCAGAACGAGAAGCGTTCCCTGATGGGAAAGTTTTCCCTTGTACGCAACGCCGCCCCGGACAACTACTCGCACAGCGAGGTTATCTACGGTGATGCGGAGAAAATTCAGGAAAGCGTCCGGAACACCAACCAGCGGGGCACCAAACCGGGCATCGAACTGTTCGGACATTTCAACATCAACGACAGGCAGTTCCTTGAAACCACCCTGAGAGGTAGCTACTCGGACAACTCCTATTCCTACCTGTTCCGGGAGAACAGCTATTCCACACAGACCGACAGCAAGGAAGACCTGTATGAGTTCTCCGCTCTGGTGAACTACGGAATCCGTTTCAAGCATCATAACTCGTTCACCGTGCAGGCATATCATTTCCAGACTACCACCTCGGTGGACTACCGGGGGAGCAATCCTTCCTGGCAGCATTTCTGGGACGGGGAAAGCATGTTCTTTCTGGAATACACACAGAAGTTCGGGAGCCTGTTCTCACTCCGCTTCGCACCGGGTATGGATTATGAACAGTATCATCTGCACGGCGACAAGAAAAGGGACCAGCTTTCACCGCGCCTGCATTTCAATCTGGTATGCACTCCTTCCAAAAACCAGCAGATCAGAATAGGCTGCCCCATAGGCAACGGCTATCTGAACATCAACGAGCTCAATGCAGTGGAACAGCAGATCGACTCCCTCCAAATCAGGCGGGGGAACCCTCATCAGAAGATTGCCTTCCAGACCACACCGATGATTTCCTACAACGGACAGTTCGGCAGATTCAATCTCGGGGCGGACGTCAGATACAATGTGATGAATCATATTCAGACGGAAGATATTTTTGTGGAAAACGGAAAACTGATACGGAGCTACAGCAGCGAAGGAAAGCCGCGCATGTTCTCCGCACAGATGTCGGCTGCCTGGAAGGTAACGGATAACCTACGCCTCAAGCTGGCAGGGACATGGATATACGCGAAACTCCTTTCCACTCCCGATGAGCTGAAACATCTCACTGGCAACATGCAGATGGATTATTACTGGAAAGATTTTTCCTGTGGCATCTACATCAAGACGAAAACTAAATCGCTCGACTTCAACAGAATGTATTTCACGGAATCAGCCAACTACGGGGGTTACGTGAGCTGGTCACACAAGAAGCTGCATCTGGAAGGAGGAGTAAAGAATCCCTTCAGCAACAGCCGGAACGAACTATCCGAAATGAACAGAAACAACATATATACCTATTACAACTACGAAACCGGAAAGCTCTATCGCCCCGGCGGATTCGTGAAGATTGCATACACCTTCGATTTCGGCAAGAAAACTTCCAGGGAAGACAGTGATGTGGATACAAGTATAAACAGCTCCATCTTGAAAGCTAATTAAAAACCTACTCTATGAGAACGTTGACCTTCATATTGATTTCTTTCTTTGCCCTCCAGTTATCGGCACAAAAAGCGATAATAAGCTTCACCACGGATTCTGATTGCTCCGTAGACATTTTTGACACAATGGACAATTGTTATAACAGCAAACAAACTACTAAGAAGTTGATCCTTAGAAAAGGAAAAACAACACCCTACCTCACTAAAGAAATAAAGAATCCGAGTATAATTAATCTCAATTTCTCCGACATAGGAAAGACAGATGTCATTATTTTTCCTAAAGATTCAATCAATATTGTTTTGTCGCAAGCAACAGGAGGGAAAAAAGAACTTTCTTTCCAAGGAAGCAACCAAGAAGGACAGCAATACATGCATGAGAATTTTTATGGCATTCCTCTAATGAAATATATGACTGTCATTAATAATGTCATTAGGGATTATAAAGAGCGTAAAAAAGGTATCCAGTCTATTATTCCTGAAATCAACGAAATAGTTATGAAACCTTTACTAACAGGAGTCGAAGCCACAGCATCAACACCCGAATACATGCATGCTGCCAAAACAGACATACAGTGTTTTCTATTAAGTTATACCTGCTTAACCATGGGGACACTCATCACCAGGAAATATATTGATATAGCACGGCCTGACTCTTCTGTCATCGTTTCAAAAATAGATAGCATCACACATCTTATACCTTTATCACCGGAATTGTGCCGTTTATCCAACGGTGATCTTTATGCTTCAACAAGAGCTCAATATAGCAAGCAAAATGAAGATATTCCGTCCTTTTTTGGAAAATACAAAAAATACCTGTCAACTCCCGAATATATGTGGCTTTCCATGTTGAGCAATGCATGCCTCACCCAATTCAGATTCGGTATTAACGAATTGGACGTAAAAGAAGTTGCAAGGTTTCTGGAAGAAAAATACCCTGACAGTGAATACGTGCGGCTTATCAAACAGAAAATCAGAGAAAAGGAACAAGAGAATTTGGTTTCTTTCCGCACTAAATTTATATCAAAATCCATTGATTCTTTATCGCAATTGAAAGACGTTCCCGAACTGAAAGGGAAAACACTTTTCGTTGATCTCTGGGCAACATGGTGTGCTCCGTGCAGACAAGAATTAACTAATCAAAAAAATCTTCGCCAAATCCTAGCTACATTCAATAACATAGAAACTGTTTATATATCCATTGACAATCCCGGACAGGAAAAGATTTGGAAGGAAATGGTCAATCACTACAGGTTGGAGGGCTATCATCTGAGAGCCGGCAAGAAACTCTCTGATAATATAGAAAAGTCTATTTATGAAAATGCTAACATGGAGATTCCACGCTATTTCCTCCTGTCTCCTGAAGGAAAAATTATAAATGCCGACCTGCCCAGACCCAGTAAAAGCGAAGCTCTTAAACAGAAGCTAAACAGTATTTTTAATAGAAAGTGATATTATTCTATTTAAAAAGTATTTATAGGAGTCATTATCTGCCATAAAAAAACTTCTGACAAAGGAAACGACTATGAATACCGGCCGTAATTGTATTTAATCTCGTTTTAAATTTTTTTTTGAGATTATATTTTTTTATTTTTGCCTAAACAATACCTGAATAGAAAATATAATCTATGAAAAGCAATAACTACATTCATGATGATTTGTCTGCTTTTAATCAACTTTTCAATGATTATCAAGACAGATTCATTCATTTTGCGTTCTCTTATATCAACGACCGAATGGCTGCTGAAGATATTGTAATGGAATCCATGATGTATTATTGGGAAAACAGAAACAGGCTGCAAGCCGGAACAAACTCACCGGCCTATATTCTCACGTCTATAAAAAACAAATGCTTAAACCATCTGAGAGACAGACAAAAATTTATCAATATAACTGAAGACCTGCAAGATCATGAAGAATGGAAAAGGTTTATTCAAATAAAAAGTCTGGAAGAGTTTGAACCGAAAGAAATCTTTACTTCTGAAATGAGGCTTATGATTAAAAAAGCTTTGGATAATCTGCCTGACACCACGCAACAAATTTTTGTGCAACGTCATTTTAAAGACAAAAGTTATCGTGAAATTTCAATGGAAATGAATATGACAATAAAAGGAGTGGAGTATCACATGAACAAAGCTCATGAAATACTCAGACATCATTTGAAGGAATATCTTCCTACTTTATTGTTTTTCCTAATAAATAAATGATGAAATATCGCCTCTAAAAACTTTTTTGAATACTTTTTTTACCTTTTATTATATTTCTAAATAAAAAAATACTTTTTTTACTAGGGATTATTAATTTTCATGTGCTATTCTTATAAAGAGCAAAAAAACATGAAAATAGAAAAAGAATTACTTTATCGTTTTTTCAATCAGGAAACATCCGCAGATGAAGAAAAACAAATTCGTCAATGGATGGAAGAATCTGATGAGAACTCACATGATTTCTTTCAAGAAAGAAACATGTATAACGCTCTCTTATTACTCAATGAGACTCAAAATACAAGAAAAAAAAGATTCTTCGGCATGCCTTGGCGTAAAATAATATACGCATCCATAGGCGTGGCAGCTATTGTGTTTCTTACTTTCAAATTATCTACCAATTATTTGAAACAATCCTTACAGAACAATATAATGTGCAAAATAAATGTTCCGCAAGGGCAACGTGTGAATCTTACTTTGGCTGATGGCACTGAAGTTTGGCTCAATGCAAAGACCGCAATGGAATATCCACAAAGTTTCAATCTTTCGGAAACACGGGAAGTAAAGATAGATGGCGAAGCTTATTTTCATGTTTCCAAAGATCGTGAACATCCGTTTATCGTAAAGACTGGAAAAGGTAGCGTACTTGTTCGAGGAACTGAATTCTATATAAAGGCCTATTCTCAAACAAACAATTTCGAGACTTCATTGTTGGAAGGAAGTGTTCTGGTCCAGACAGCCAATGAAAAAATGATACTTAAACCTAATGACAAAGTAATATTGAAAAACGGACATCTGATTTGTGAAAAAATAGATGACATGGATGTCTTTAGATGGAAAGAAGGCCTGCTTTGTTTCAGAGAATTATCTTTTACAAATGTATTGAAACAATTGGAACTGTATTATGATGTAAATTTTATTGTCGATAAAAACTTGAATAAAAACCCTCTGATGACAGGAAAATTCAGAATGGTAGACGGAGTGGAATATGCACTGGAAGTTCTCCAAAAGGAAATTCCTTTCCAATTCACCCGAAAAGAAAACAGCAAAACAATCTATATAGAATAATTAACCTTAAACCTTTAAAAACCTATGCCTATGTAAATAATAGCACGTTGTAAATAAAGCGACAGATACTGCCATATCTGCCGCCAGGTGAGAGATAATCTTACTACAAAAAGTAAAAAAATTTCTAACTCAATTACAAAGATATGAAAAACTTATTTTACAGAACTATGCGAATAACAGCATTTTTATTGTTTTTCTGTTCTTTTTGCGCTTTTGCTGAAACTGTAAGTTCACAGACTGCCAAAGTTAGCATAAAAAAGGACAAGGTGGCCCTCAGAGAGGTGCTCAATGAAATTGAACGACAGACAGATTATCTGTTTGTCTATTCTAATGATGTAAACGTGAAACGTCTTGTTTCAATTAACGTAAATCACAAAGTCGTTGCCGAATTATTGAATAAAATCTTTGCAGAACAAGGAATCTCTTACGAAATGAAAGGCAATCACATCGTACTGACAAAACGTTCGGGTTCCGATACACAAGCTGTCATTAATTCTTCGACAAGCCAGCAAGGCAGCAGGAGAATAAAAGGAATCGTTACGGACCAAAACGGAGAACCCATCATCGGTGCCTCAATTTTGGAAAAAGGAACCAGCAACGGAACAATCACTGACTTTAACGGCGTATTTGAGCTAAATGTCAATGCCGATGCCAATATACAGATTTCCTATATTGGCTATATTACACAAAGCCTTAAAGCTGTTACGGGAAAACAAATGCAAATTAAATTGGCCGAAGACAGTAAAACTCTTGATGAAGTCGTTGTCATTGGTTTCGGCACACAGAAAAAAGTAAATTTAACAGGTGCCGTTTCACAAGTAAAAATGGACGATGTTCTAGGAGACCGCCCGGTAACAAGTTTGGGAGCAGCACTGCAAGGATCTGTTCCTGGATTTACAGCTTCCTCGGGAGTAAAACCGGGAGATGGAAATTCATTTCAAGTTCGTGGACTTGGTTCTATTAACAGTGGGGGAGGAAGTCCTTTGGTTTTGGTAGACAACGTTGTATTCAATGACCTTAACCTGATTAATCCGGCCGATATCGAAAGTATTTCCGTCTTGAAAGATGCTTCTTCTGCTGCAATCTATGGAGCCCGCGCATCTTTCGGAGTTGTGCTCATTACCACTAAGAAAGGAAAACGTAAAGAAAAACTTTCTATCAATTATAATAATAATTTCTCTGTTTCTTCTGTAACCAACACCTTGAAACTGGCTTCTCCCATGGATATGATCAAAACATTGAGCGACGGGGGATACAGTTCTATCTGGTCAGGACAGAATATCAGTGAATACATGAAGCTCCTGAAAGATTACAGCTCGAATCCATCAACTTATCCAAAAGGATGGACCGAAGTAAATGGAACAAAATATTTCCTGAAGCAAAACGACATTATAGGTGAAACCTTCGAACATGGCTTCAAGCAAACTCACAACTTATCCGCTCAAGGAGGCAGCGAATTAATCAACTACAGAATTTCATTAGGATATACTGATGAAGATGGTATCTTGGTAACCAACAAGGATTCCTTTAGAAAAATAAATGTTTCTTCCTTTATCAATGGAGATATCACAAGCTGGTTGTCTACTTCTTTAGATTTTAAATATAACACAGGAAAAACGTTATATCCTTATCTGGCCTCCGGGAGTGAACTTGGTCTGTGGAAGACGAATCTTCCTTCTTACCATCCAATAGGAAATCTTCCTTATGGAACAGATGGTGAAGAATACCCCGTCATGACTGCAAAAAATATTATTGAGATGACAAATGCATCCAATACGAGAACGGATGATACACGCATCCTTTCCAGAACGTCCTTGAAACCTTTTAAAGGATTTGAAGCAATTTTGGAATATTCGTATCAAATAAGTTCCAGTGATTACTCAGCATATCAAAACAAGTTCTATATGCACCAAGGTCTGGCAGAAAGCATAAAACCATCTACCAGTACAACACCTTACACTGTGACAAAATACTCTACGAAATATACAACTTTAAATGCCTTTGCAACTTATAATGCAACAATAAAAGACAAGCATAATTTATCTTTACTGGCAGGATTCAACCAGGAATACAATAATTTCCGCTATCTGACGGTGACTGCCTATAATATGATTAGTAATGAATTGCCTTCTATCAGCGGTTCTGATGGTTCTACTCCTTCCACAACGAATGACAGTTATAGTAAATATGCGTTACGAAGCGGATTCTTCAGAGCTAATTATAACTTCATGCAACGTTATTTCATTGAGTTCAACGGACGTCATGACTTGTCATCGAAATTCCCTAAAAACAGCCGCAGCGGATTTTTCCCCTCCGTTTCGGGAGCATGGAGCATCGGTAATGAGAAGTTTATGGAATCTACAAAGGAATGGTTATCAATCTTAAAATTGAGAGCATCCTACGGAACTTTGGGAAATCAGGAAATTGATAACTACGGATACTTTGCGACAATGGGTATTGTTGATGCCAGCTGGATTGCCAATGGCAAAGTGCCCAAAACAGAAAACTCTCCAAATATGATCCGCGCTAATTTCACTTGGGAAAAGGTTCGTACCATCAATGGTGGTTTGGATTTCGGATTCCTTAATAACAGACTGACCGGCTCTTTTGATATATACAGAAGAAATACTATTGGAATGCTAGCTCCGGGAGAAGAACTTCCGGCTGTTGCAGGAGCAACTGCACCTACCCAAAATGCAGCGAATATGAAAACCAATGGTTGGGATGTATCTTTGAACTGGAAAGATAAAATCGGTGAAATCAATTATGGTCTCGGGGTTAATCTTTATGACTCTAGATCTTATATTACAAAATATAAAAATGAAACAAAATCTCTCTCTGCCAGCTATTATGAAGGACAGGAAATTGGTGAAATATGGGGTTATGTAACTGACGGATTTTATACTTCGGCTGATTTCAAATCGGACGGATCCTTAATAGACGGCATGGTAAAAATAAATGGTGTAACATCACATGTAGGTGATATCAAATTTAAGAATCTAATGGACGATGACAAAAGTACCAACATCATTGATACGGGTGATAATACTGCTACAAACCCCGGTGACCGTAAAATAATTGGTAACAGTCGTCCAAGATGGCAATATGGCGTCAACGGATATGTAGGATGGAAAGGAATGAATCTCTCATTTATATTGCAAGGTGTAGGGAAACGTGATTATTGGATTGGAGGTAATGTAATCTTCCCTATGTCCGATCAATATGCTACTGTACACGAACATCAAGTAGGTAAAATATGGACTGAAGAAAACCAGAACAATGCTTATTACGGACGCATTTATGAAAATGCAGGCAGTTCACAAAGCTCTAATCAAAGAACCAGTGATAAATTTTTATCTGACGCTTCTTATTTAAGAGTAAAGAACATTACATTTAGCTATACTTTACCTACAAAATTCATCAATAAAATCGGTCTGCAGAATACGAAAGTCTTTGTAAGTGGAGAAAATCTCTTCACTTTCGATCACATGCCCGATGGAATTGATCCTGAAAATCTTGGATGGACTTATCCTCATTATAAAACAGTATCTTTTGGTATTAATATAAATTTATAACAACATGAAAAAATATATATTATACTGTGCGTCGGCAATAACGCTTTTATGCTCTTCATGCAATGATAGTTTTTTGGAATATACACCGGAAACGTCACTGACAGAAGAAACCGCATTCGTCTCTTATGATAACTTCAAAACTTATGCGTGGAGTCTGTATTCCATCTTTACAGATGGTAACCAACGTCAATACATAGGAAGCGGTGATGAATTTTCTCACTCGCTTGGAGATGTATATGCAAACTATCTGTATAGAAGTAACGGAACCAATGTACAAAATAATGACTGGCAATGGAACAACATTACTTCCACTAACAATACTGACAGCGGATGGGATTTCTCTTATATCCGTAAAGTTAATATAATGCTGCGTAATATTGAAAAGTCTTCTATGTCGTCCACGGAAAAAGCACACTGGCGCGCTGTAGGATTGTTTTTTAGAAGTTACAGATATTATGACTTGTTAGCCAGATATGGGGATATTCCATGGTTGGAAAATGTTGTGGCCGACAATGATGAAAAAATCTTATACGGCAAACGTGACTCCAGAGATGTTGTTGCTGCCAATATTTTACGTGACTTGCAAGAAGCAGAAAAAAATATTAATGTCGATGGTGAAGGAAAAGCATCCAATACGATTAACCGGGATTGCGTACGTGCCCTTATATCACGCTTCTGTCTTTTCGAAGGTACATGGAGAAAATATCATAACTTATCCGGTAGTGATACTTATTTGAATGAATGCAAAAGAGCATCTGAAGAGTTGATTTCAAAATATACTACTATAACTCCTAACTATGTGGATTTATGGACTAGTGACGATTTAAGCAATGTAGCCGGAATAATTCTATACAAGCAATATCAGGCGGATTTGATTATGAGTACTCTTCCACGTCACGAAAGAGGAGGTTCGCAAAAAATGGGTATGCATGCCCGTACTGTAGGACGTTACTTATGCCAAGACGGAAAACCTATTAAAACAAGTCCTTTATATAAAGGCAGCGGACCTAATGCTTCAGTAAATGATGAATTTATGAACCGCGATCATCGCTTGTATTGGCGATGCGTTCCTCCCTATAAAACTAATAAAGGTAATGGCGTAGCTGTAACTGCATCCAACAAAGACTCCTGGTGGAGCGACACTATGAATGCAAAAGATCGTTACTTCATTGATTACATGAATAAAATCAATGATGCAAACCATCAATTCCCATTACATACTTGGCAACCTCAATTTTTGTCAAGAGTACCGATGATTCAAACTTCACCTTACTCTTGGGGACCAATGAGAAATTACGGCGGATATTATTTCTATATGTTCTATAATACCTATAATGAAGCTGCCATACAGGCTGGTGGTAAATTTGCGGTGACTGATATGCCTATATTTCATATAGAAGAAATCATGCTTAATTATGCAGAAGTAATGTACGAATTGGGACAATTCTCTCAAAGCATTGCCGACAAAACTATCAACAGATTGCGTGACAGGGCAAATGTTGCTCACATGACTGTTTCAGAAATAGACGAATCATTTGATCCTGACAGAGATCCTAAAGTAAATCCTGTTGCATGGGAAATACGTAGAGAAAGAATGGTTGAACTGATGGGAGAAGGTTTTGGATTCTATGATATACGCAGATGGAAACGGGCGGAATATTTTATAAATCAGAGACCGTTGGGAGTAAGAGTTGCTTCTAATGAGATAAAAGATTATTTTGGAAGTGCTTCCATTTTTGTTAAAGCATCCGATGTTAATCCAAATGCATCCGTTACTTCTGATGATATAGGCCGCGTTGTTTGCGTCGGTGATTTTGTACAGCAAGGTTTTGGATGGAAAGATTATTACTATCTGAATCCTATTCCGAAAACTCAAACTATATTGAATTCTAACTTGGAACAAAATCCAGGATGGTAAAAACTCTCTAAGAAGAACCCTATTCAAAAATTCCTGAATAGGGTTCTTCTTTAAAATTTATATGCTAGCTGGACATACAAATCGTCTTTTGTTCTTCCGTTTATTTTCTCAGGACCACTACCTATTGATTTTCTATCAAAATATTTGGTATATCCGTATTTTATCATAAACATTATTTTTTTAAGGTAATCTGTCCTTATACAACAGTACAGACGCATTCCTTCTCCATAGAATGAAGTAAAGGAAAAAGCATATAGCAAACTTTTTTCATACGTATAGACACGGCTGTCATAGCTATCGGTATGGAAATAGCCGGCACCTGCATCGACTTTACAGATGTTACTGATGGGTTTCCAAGATACTTGTTGAGAAAGAAAATAGCCGGAATCATGGCCGGCATTCAAGAAAATATTTTGATTGTAGTAAAGATCGGTTTGCAGGAAAAGGGAAGGAGATAAATTTGCATTCAACTGCCCTTGCAAACGGTGCTGATATTTGTTGGCAAGACCAAGCCAGTTGTTGTTTTCATCTTTTACATCCTTCTCTTTGCTTTTGAACCTATATTTAAAGAACAAACCAATGGATTTCAGCGGTACCCAACTGAACTGGCTCAGAAAATCAATACCTTTAGATGGTGCAGACACTTGATAGCGCAGCCAAGGCGAACGAAAACAATCCACATAGATTTTGGCATTCAAAGTGCGACTTAACTTCATATCTGCTCCCAGATAGATACCTTCTTCATTCTGTACACTCCCGCCCTCGGAAAAGGCATTAGCAAAAAGAGCGTGGTAATCTTTGGAATAGTTACGATAAAGAAGTATGAGTTTGTAACGCTCCGAAATATTCAGATGAAGACTGTTCACCGTAGCCATTCCTCCTCCTTGACCAATGGCGGTTTCTCCATAGAAATTAAGCAGGTGACTGTTATAGACATAATCTATGCCCGAAGTACAGAAGCTGTTGCCGATGGCATCGTATGCCTTATAAGGCTGACTGCTTTTCTTGATGGAAGTATTGAATCGGTTATAGACAGCTGTCGCTCCCAAATGAAAACCTTTGAAAGAATAATCCAGATGGATGCCGGCAAGTTCATCCGTCACATTATGCTTTTTTGATAGTTCCAAAGGAGTACGATGATTTCCGTCGGTTTTGAAAGAGGTGATGAGCAGACTGTCGTCCAAATTGGCATCTCGGTCGTTGTAGGAATAAAACAGGGAAACATCAGTCTTGCCAACTTTATAAGAAAAGGCTATTCCTCTGAAATAGCCGGATTCGGATGTGGAAGAATGTTTCTTGATTCCTTTACCGGTACCTACGGTTGAAAGCATGGCTGTCTTTCCGAGACTGAAATCTGTGTTCATAACCAATCCTTGTCCGTAATGAAGACGATAATTTCCTAAGGCAAAAGTGTTCAGCCTGCCTATATTCTTGATAAGTACATAGGCCGACAAATAATCGTATGTGCTGTTTGCTTTTCCGAAAGCAGGTTCTCCGCTGTCTTTGTCGGCAGTGAGTCCCCAAAATACTTTTGTACCATAATGAAATGAATATCGTAAAGAATGATGCAGAGAATTTCCCATATACTTTCTATTTGGATATTTGGCAAGCACACTGTCGGGATATTCCATATATCCTGCTTTTCTATAGAGGGGGACATCCAGTCGAGTAAGGATTTCCTGCTTTCCATATTTCAAAATATTCTTTAGTTTGGGTATTGCATTCTTTTTCTCCGGTTCACCCACATAAATGAACAGAGGCAACAATTGACGGGTTTCATAATCCATATCTTCCACCAACTGAAGTTCACCCAAAGATTTCATAGGACCATGGGTATATTGGTAATAAAGAATATTCTCAATCAATTGAGGAGTAAGAAAAGGAAGGGTTTCCAATTGGTCTTTGGTAATGGTATTGATGTTATAGGGATTGTCATGGATTTCGCAGAGGTCGTCATAAAAGTTTTTCCAGGAATCATATTCACAGTCTTCTTCCGAAGTGAGTTTCATAACCAGATCATCCCACGTATAAGTCTGAGAATAAACTGCATTTATAGAAAAAGTAACAAAGAACAAAAAAATGAAAATAGAGCGTAATTCAGCACTGCGTTGACTATTTTTCCCCATGGTTTCAATTAATAATATTTAATTTCCTCGTGAATTTCGGCAAAGATAAGGCTAAATATTTTCCGAGACAAACATTTATTTATACATTTGCCGCGAAAATGAAAAGATTGTCCTACATATTATTATTTATCGTTTGCATGCTTCTTTCCGCTAATAAGGCTGAAGCTCAAAACAATAATCTGGCGACTTCAATCAACGGATACATGGTCCGCGCATGTATTTATCAGGGAGATACCATTCCTTGGGTAGAAATGAGAAACATTTATGTTTATCCTCCCATGGTCTTCAAAAACAAAAGACAGGAAATGAAATACTATAAACTCATCAGAGACGTGAAGAAAGTATATCCCATCGCTCTTTTGGTGAACAGATGTGTGGTCGAAACTTATGAATTCATTGAAACTCTTCCTAATGAAAAGGCAAAGAGCAAACATATAAAAAATGTGGAAAAAGACTTGAAAAAGACTTATACCCCAATGATGAAAAAACTGACTTTCTCTCAAGGGAAATTATTGATTAAACTGGTGGATAGGGAAAATAACCAAACCAGTTATGAATTGGTAAAAGCTTTTATGGGTCCTTTTAAAGCAACTATCTATCAAGCTTTTGCTGCTTTATTTGGTGCCAGTCTTAAAAAGGAATATGATCCTGATGGTGATGACAAAATGACGGAGAGAGTTCTCACTCTTGTAGAAAACGGACAACTTTAATCCTTATTCTTATTAACTATCAACTGACGGGCAAATTCCCAAATAACAATACCGGCAGTAACAGAAACATTCAAAGAATGTTTCGTACCGAATTGGGGTATTTCTATGCATCCGTCACATTGATCGACTATTGACTGTTGTACTCCCTTTACTTCATTACCGAAAATAACTGCGTATTTCTTTGCAAAATCCAATTGTAAATTCTGCAGTTTTGTACTATGCTCTACCTGTTCTATGGAAAGTACTGTGTATCCTTTATTTTTTAATACATCAACTGCATCTTGAGTTTCCTTAAAATATTTCCAATCTACAGTTTCCTCTGCTCCTAAAGCGGTCTTGTGTATTTCTACATTAGGAGGTGTTGCCGTAATGCCACATAGATATATGGATTCTACTCTAAAAGCATCTGAAGAACGAAAAACAGAGCCTACATTATAAAGACTTCTCACTTCATCCAACACAACAATCAAAGGTATTTTATCGGAATGTTTGAATTCATCAAGAGTCATTCTGTTCATTTCAGTTACTTTTAATTTTCTCATATCTTCTTATTTTCATTTTTATTTTTATATACAAGTTATAATAATGCAAAGATAAAACAATTAACAACAAGTTGTTGATAAGTCTGAAAAACTGTGGATAAAGTGTGGAAAGAAAAATGATAAATTCGATGTTAAATATTTGTATAAAGACAAAAAAAGAGCATACCAATTTGTTCTTTGAAACACCAAATAAGTTAGCATGTTTTTATTATTTTTATTTCAACGGCTATTTTATCGGTTATTAACAGCTGTTTCCAAAGAAATTAATTAACTTTGCAGTTATAAACAGATAGTTGATAAAGGGTAAAATCACATGATTATCAATATTTAAACCTGTTGATACTATGTGTACAAAAAAGAGTTTTTATTTAATAACCTAAATGACTTATTTTTGGGATATTTTTTACTAACAGTTTCAACAACCTAATATCATCATCATTACATTTAATATTTACTTTAATTAAAAATAAAATATAAATAGATAATTATAATGATAAAAAGTGAATGGTTGAAAAATGGTTTTATTGATGAACCTATCGATAAGGATATCGATTTGGTGGAAGCCATTAATAAACTGAGAAAAGAAAAGAATGCAGTTATTCTGGCACATTATTACCAAAAAGGAGAATTGCAGGACATAGCCGATTATGTAGGTGATAGTTTGGCATTAGCACAATGGGCAGCTAAGACGGAAGCTGACATTATTGTTCTTTGTGGAGTGCACTTTATGGGTGAAACAGCTAAAGTAATTTGTCCTGATAAGAAAGTTTTGGTTCCTGACTTGAATGCGGGCTGTTCTTTGGCCGATAGTTGTCCGGCTGATAAGTTTACTCAGTTTGTAAAAAATCATCCCGGATATGAGGTTATTTCGTATGTAAACACAACTGCAGCAGTAAAAGCAGTAACGGACGTAGTGGTAACTTCTACAAATGCAAGGCAGATTGTGGAAAGTTTTAATAAAGAAGATAAATTAATATTTGGTCCTGATAAAAATTTAGGGAATTATATAAATAGTGTAACTGGAAGAAATATGCTTCTATGGGATGGAGCTTGTCACGTACATGAAAAATTTTCAGTAGAAAAAATGATCGAATTGAAAAAGCAACATCCACAAGCCAAAATTCTAGCTCATCCTGAATGTAAAGGAGCAGTATTGAAATTGGCCGATCTTATTGGCTCAACAGCTGCTTTGCTTAAATATGCTGTAAAAAGCGATGAAGAAGAATTTATTGTAGCTACTGAAAGTGGCATACTTCATGAAATGATGAAGAAATGTCCAAATAAGACGTTTATTCCAGCTCCGCCTGATGACAGTACCTGTGCTTGCAATGAATGCAATTACATGCGCTTAAATACGCTGGAAAAGCTATATAATTGTTTGAAGTATGAATGGCCTGCTATAGAAGTAGACAAAGAAATAGCAGAGAAAGCTATAAAACCCATTCAGCGGATGCTTGATATTTCCGCTAAATTGGGTTTATAATTTTATTTTTGTTCGGTTAAAAATTTACATAAGAGTTCCACAGCTTTCGCACGATGGCTGATGGAATTCTTTATATCGGCACCTAATTCAGCAAAAGTTTTGTAATAGCCTTTTGGAACAAAGATAGGATCATAACCGAAACCTTCACTTCCTCTTTTTTCTTTGATAATGTCACCTTCTACTTTTCCTTCAAAGAAATATTCTTTTCCATTAAAAATAAGAGCAATGACGGTTCTGAATTGTGCATTTCTTTTTTCCTCATAACGAAGATTATGAAGTAGTAATTTCATATTTGCTTCGGAATCGTGTTGTTCTCCTGCTGCGTATCTGGCTGTATGTACTCCGGGAGCTCCATTCAAAGCTTCCACTTCCAAACCGGTATCGTCAGCAAAACAGTTCAATCTATAATGTGTATATACATATTGTGCTTTCAAAAGAGCATTGCCTTGTAAAGTATCCGCCGTTTCAGGAATATCAGCATGACAATCAATATCTGATAAGCTCAATATTTCAATTTTATCCCCTAATATGGCTCTTATTTCTTCTAATTTATGTGCATTGTTGGTTGCAAAAACAAGTTTAAGCTTCATAAATTGTTTATTTTACTTTTACTTTAATTTTATCAAATCCTTCTCCATATACACCTACTACATTACTTTGTGAAATGAATGCATTGGGATCTATTTCTTTTACCAAACGAAAAATATCTGTAGATTCACGTTTCTTCGCCAAAACACAAATAACTTTTACAGATTGTTTGCTATACCAGCCCATACCGTCTAATATAGTTACTCCACGATGTATTTTATGAATAATTTTTTCTGATATTTCTTCATAATGACGTGAGAATATAAGAAATTGAACAGATTGGCGGGCACTGTTAACCACATAATCAAGTACAACACTCATAATGATAAGAGTAGCAAAACCAAATACGACTCTACGCCAATCATGGAAAACAAAGTAACAAGAAGAAATAATGATGATATCACAATACATAATCATTCTTCCAAAAGTGACATCTCTGTATTTATTGACTATCGCTGCAATAATATCTGTGCCTCCTGTACTTCCATTATTTATAAAGACAAAGGCAATTCCTATACCACACATGCACGATCCGATGACACATGCCATGAAATCCTGATTGTCTCCTATAAGTTTATAGAAATGTCCGGAAGAATCTTTCATGGCCAACTGAAAAATCCAAAGAAGGAAAGTAAGCATGAAAACAGCAAAAATTGTTTTCATACAAAATTTCAATCCTAGAATTTTTAAGGCAAACAAGAGAAAAATAGAGTTGATGATGAAATAGGAAACTTGAATCTGTACTCCTGTAGCATAAAAGATGATTGCGGATATACCGGTAACACCACCTGTCGTAATTTGATAGGGGAGTAAAAAACAAGTCCAGCCTAAGGCGTAAATCAAAAGTCCAAAAGTTATTGCAAAATAATCTTTGAACTCAACCCATAATTTTGATGTCATTAAATTTCCCATTTAGACTACTACATTGACAATTCTTTTAGGAACGATAATAACTTTTTTAGGAGTTTTCCCATCTATGTACTTTTGAGAATTTTCATGGTTCAACACTGTCTTTTCGATGGTTTCATTATCAGCATCAGCCGGGAAATCCAATGAAAAGCGTGCTTTTCCATTAAAGGAAATAGTGTAATGGATGGTATCCTCTTTCAAGTATTCTTCATTGTAATCAGGCCACTTTGCATCACAGACGGATGTTTTGTTACCTAATGATTCCCAAAGTTCCTCACTAAGATGAGGAGCAAAGGGTGCCAACAGTATGACAAGATCTTTCAATACTGAAGTTTTGTTACACTTCAATTGACCGAGCTCGTTCACACATATCATAAATGCACTGATGGAAGTATTGTAAGAGAAAGTTTCAATATCTCCGGTTACTTTCTTAATCAGTTTATGGATAGATTTAAGTTCTTCCTTGGATGGTTCTTCTTCTATGGGAAGGAATTGGTCATCACGTCCGTAGAAGAGGCTCCAAAGTTTCTTCAGAAAACGATGAACTCCGTCAATTCCGTTGGTATCCCAAGGTTTGGATTGTTCTACAGGTCCCAGGAACATTTCGTACATGCGAAGTGTATCTGCACCATATTTTTCGACAATCATATCAGGATTCACAACATTGAACATGGATTTACTCATTTTTTCAACCGCCCATCCGCATACATATTTACCGTCTTCTAAAATGAATTCGGCTGTATTGAATTCCGGTCTCCAATTTTTGAATGCCTCTATATCCAGAATATCATTGGATACTATGTTCACATCTACATGAAGAGGAGTTACTTCGTATTTATCTTTCAGGTTGAGCGATACGAATGTATTAGAATCTTTTATGCGATATACGAAATTGCTTCGTCCTTGAATCATTCCCTGATTTACAAGTTTTTGGAAGGGTTCTTCTTTTACGCTTATTCCCAAATCATGAAGGAATTTGTTCCAAAAACGAGAATAAATCAAGTGTCCTGTAGCATGTTCCGTTCCTCCTACATAGAGATCAACATTCTGCCAGTAGTTGTCGGCTTTTTCCGATACAAGTGCTTTTTCATCATGAGGATCCATATAGCGGAGATAATAGGCTGATGATCCTGCAAATCCCGGCATGGTATTAAGTTCAAGAGGAAAAATAGTTTTATGGTCTATTTTGTCATTGTCTGCAATACAATTGTTCGCTGTATCCCACGCCCATTTGCTGGCATGTCCCAAAGGAGGTTCACCGGTTTCTGTCGGTTCGAATTTTTTTACTTCGGGCAATTCCAAAGGCAGACAGTTTTCAGGAATCATATAAGGAATGTTTTCCTTGTAATATACAGGGAACGGTTCACCCCAGTAGCGCTGACGTGAGAAAATGGCATCACGAAGACGATAGTTCACTTTGACACGTCCCAAATGGTTTTCTTCTACATATTTTTTAGTAGCTGCTATGGCTTCTTTTACGGTAAGTCCGTTCAATACAAGTCCGCAAGCTCCTTTCAAGTCTTTGCGGGGAGAATTCATCATGATGCCTTCTTTGGCATCGAAGCTTTCTTCACTGATATCGGCTCCTTCTATCAAAGGAATGATAGGTAATTCAAAATGTTTGGCAAATGCGTAGTCACGACTGTCATGTGCAGGTACGGCCATGATAGCTCCCGTTCCGTATCCTGCAAGTACATAATCACTGATCCAAATTGGAATAGCCTCATTGGTAAATGGATTTATGGCATATGCTCCAGAAAAAACTCCGGTTACTTTACGGTCGGATATGCGTTCGCGTTCCGTACGTTTTTTAGTTGCCTCCAAGTAGGCTTTCACTTCTTTTTCCTGTCCGGAAGTAGTAACTTGCTGCACATATTCACTTTCAGGAGCAAGAACCATGAAGGTTACTCCAAACATGGTATCAGCGCGGGTAGTGAAGATGGTGAATTTGACATCACTTTCCTTTACATGGAACACAACTTCTGTTCCTTCTGAACGTCCTATCCAGTTACGCTGTGTTTCTTTCAAGGAATCTGTCCAGTCAATGGTATCAAGTCCGTCGAGTAGTCTTTGTGCGTATGCAGAAACACGAAGGCACCACTGGCGCATCTTTTTTTGTACGACGGGATATCCTCCACGGGCAGAAAGTCCGTCGATGACTTCGTCATTGGCAAGAACGGTTCCAAGTTTCGGGCACCAGTTTACCATTGTCTCACCTAAAAAAGCGATACGATAGTTCATCAATGTTTCCTGTCGTTTCTTCTCATCCATGGATTTCCATTCTTCGGCAGAAAACTTTAGTTCTTCTGAACAGGCAACATCTATATTTTCTGTTCCGCTTTCATTGAAACTGGCAATGAGTTTTTCAATGGGTTGTGCTTTTTTCAGCTTATTATCGTAATAATGGGCAAACATTTTTTGGAAAGCCCATTGAGTCCAATGATAATATTG
The DNA here is from genome assembly GCA_036804505.1 of Bacteroidaceae bacterium. GTDB lineage: Bacteria > Bacteroidota > Bacteroidia > Bacteroidales > Bacteroidaceae > Phocaeicola_A. The sequence goes on along the minus strand of DAIRSI010000007.1, from coordinate 25,262 downwards.
GGGGTCGCATGTACGGACTTCTCTGTCCCAATCGAAACAAAAGCCTATTTTATCCAATTGTTCACGGTAGCGGTTTATATTGTTGACAGTGGTAATGGCCGGATGCTGTCCTGTCTGGATAGCATATTGTTCTGCAGGTAGGCCGTATGCGTCATAACCCATAGGATTCAACACATTGAAACCTTTCAGACGTTTGTATCGTGCATAAATATCTGATGCTATATATCCCAGCGGATGACCAACATGAAGTCCCGCACCTGAAGGATACGGGAACATATTCAATACATAATATTTTTTCTTTGATTCGTCTTCGGTAACCTTGTAGGTTTGGTTTTCAACCCATTTCAGGTGCCATTTTTTCTCGATTTCTCTGAAATTGTATTCCATTATTCAATCTATCTTTATTCTATTATCTGATTTTATCTTCAATTAGGTGGCAAAGATAGTGAAAAACAGACATTTTGAGGAGAAAGAATCAATAAAATTTATTTTTATCCCTTATATTCTTTCCAAACCATATTTCCTTTCATGGCTTGGTAGGCATTATATGCCAATGATTCCATTTCGTCTTCTCCGGGATAGATGAAAACAGGGGCAATGAATTCTACTTTTTCTCTTAGCATGGATGTACAGTAATCACTGTAAGCAATGCCGCCGGTTATCAAGATGGCATCAACTTTGCCTTCCAAAACAACCGACATGGCTCCTATATGTTTGGCAATGCCGTAAATCATCCCTCTCAATATTAAAGCTACTTTTTCATTTCCTTCTTCGGCTTCTTTCACTAATTCCGGAATGTGATTGGTGCCTAAATGGGCATTCAGTCCTCCTTTTCCGCATATTTTGTTTTTTATGTCTTGTTTATTGTATTTTCCACTGAAGCAGAGTTCTATCAATTGATCGGCAGGCAGTGTTCCGGCTCTTTCGGGTGTATAGGGTCCGTCACCGTTCAATGCATTATTTACGTCGATTACCTTTCCATGCTGATGAGCGCCGACGGAAATTCCACCTCCCAAATGGGCTATGATTAAATCCATCTCCTCATATTTTTTTCTTAAGGAAGATGCATATTTTCTTCCTATGGCTTTTTGGTTCAAAGCATGAAAAATAGATATTCGCGATATTTCCGGTAATCCTGTCAAATGAGCTTCGGGTGTCATTTCGTCAACAACTTCGGGGTCTGCAATGAAGGCAGGACAAAAGGATATATGCTCGGCAATATCGATGGCAAGCAGTGAACCTAGATTGCAGGCGTGTTCATGTTTTGTATAGGTTAGGTCGTGAATCATTTGTTTGTTTATCCTGTACACGCCGCTAGGCATTGGGTGTATGAGACCTCCTCGCGAAATGATGGCATCGAATTTCATGGAAACTGATGATTTTTCCAAAGTCTCAAGAATGCATTTCTTGCGAAATTCGTATTGCTCGATGGGTCGCTTGAAAGATGATAGTTCTTCTGCACTATGCTGGATGCTTTCTTGGAAGATTCTGTTCAAATCCATGAAAACGGCAATTTTCGTTGAAGTTGATCCCGGGTTTATGACGAATATTCTCATTGTTTGTTAATTATCTGTTGTTGCTAACACCCAAATCACACTGTCGTATTTTGATTCGCAGGAATCGCCTCTAGAGGATAGGATGATAGGGCACGAAGCACCGACGGCCATTCCGGCAACCTTTGCATGGCAGAAGGTCGTAATGGTTTTGAAAAATGTATTTCCTGAAAGTATATCCGGAAATAGAAGAACATCAGCTTCGCCTTCAATAGGGGATATGATGTTTTTGACTTCACCGCTATGAGGGTCGCAAGCTGTTTTTACGTCCATAGGTCCGTCCACAATCGTTTCTCCCCATACTTTTTCCTTAGCCATTTCTTTAAGTTTTTCATATGAAAGAGTATGTGGAAATTTGGCATTAGTTTTTTCATTACAATGAATCAAGGCTATTCTCGGTTCAATGATTCCCAGTTTCTGACATAGTCGGGTTGCATGTCCTGTAATTTGGATGAATTGTTCCAAAGAAGGATATGGAATGACAGCCACGTCCGAGAACATCAGAAGCTTATGATAATCGGGTATTTCGGCAATCGTAATGTGTGAAAGTGTATTTCCCGGAGGTAAAATGCCATCTTCTTTATTTAATACTGCTTTCAACAAAACATCCGAAGAAACCATTCCTTTCATAAGTATATCCGCTTTTTTTTCTTTTATCAGTTGCACGGCTTTGGGTGCTCCTTCATCATAACAGGAAACTTCAACTTTTTCTGTTGTTTTGGGATAGGCTATCAAGAGTTTGTCTATTTCTTCCGAATATTGTTTGGTAATAAAAATAAAAGAGGCCAGTCCTTCTTCCAGGATACGGTTGGTGGCATAAAGACAACTTTCATCTTCAGGGAAAATGACAACTATCCGCTTTCTTTGCTTCTTGTCTTTTGCTATTTCTGCCAATTGAGTAAAGTCATGCATAATGAATCAGATTATTTGGTTTCCACAAAGATTAAAATAATATCTGAATTAAATGCAAAACTATACTAAAAAAGTGTGAAAATGATAGTAAAAATGTATTATACTAGTAAAAATCAGGTTGATTTGCTTTACATAAGTCAGTAGTGCTCTAATTAAATCAATATTTTGGAGGACAAAAAAGGCATTGAAAACAAATATCGTTCTCAATGCCTTTGTATGATAAGGATAATAATCTTTATTTGATATATTCGTTCCAGTCTATAAGACGCATATCACCTTTACGGGCAAGTGTGTCATGCAAAGCAAAAGCTGCATTCAAATAATGGTGAGTCTGTCCTCCTCCTTTTTCTGCAAGTTTCAAATAATCATTGAGGATTCCTCTATATTCCGGATGTGCACAATTGTCGATAATCAGGCGGGCACGTTCCATAGGGCTCTTGCCGCGCAAATCAGCAACACCTTGTTCGGTAACAATGATATTGACGGAGTGTTCACTATGATCCAAGTGTGCAACCATTGGAACAATGGCACTGATTTTTCCTTCCTTGGCAACAGACGGGCAAGTAAAGATGGAAATATATGCATTGCGGGTAAAGTCTCCTGAACCGCCGATACCGTTCATCATTTTTGTTCCGCCAATGTGAGTGGAATTGATATTGCCGTAAATATCAGCTTCAATGGCCGTATTGATGGAGATAACTCCCAAACGGCGAACCAAACCCGGATTATTGGATATTTCAGATGGACGAAGAACCAGTTTGTCACGGAAGAAATCCATGTTTCCATAGATTTCACGCAGACAGTCATTCGTAACCGTAAGTGAACAAGTACTTCCGAATTTTACACGGCCTTGTTCAATCAGCTTAACAACAGAATCTTGGATGACTTCAGTAAACATTTCAAATGGAGGCACGGTTTTATCACGTCCCAAAGCACCCAGCACAGCATTGGCAATGTTACCAACACCACTCTGAATGGGAAGGAATGTAGAAGGAATGATACCTCTTTTCATATCTGCTGATAAGAAGTCAGCAACATTTTGTCCGATTTTGTCTGTAATAGGATCGGGAGCAGTGAAATGACGTGCTTCGTCAGGTTTGTCTACTTCCACGATGCCGATAATCTTTTTGGGATCTACTTGCACATAGGGCAAACCGATTCTGTCACTAGGTTTGTAGACAGGGATATCACGACGATATGGAGGGTCTTGCAATTCAAAAGCATCATGCAGGCCGATAGAGTTTTTACTATGAAAAGCATTGAGTTCGACAACAATTTTATCGGCAAGGCGAACCAAAGTAGGTACGATACCTCCTGCAGCCGTCGGATAAAGTTTCCCGTCGGGAGTAATTTCACAAGCTTCGATGATGGCCAAATTGACTTTTCCCATAAAACCATAACGGAGTTCCTGAGCCATCTGTGAAAGATGAAGGTCGGTATAGGCTATTTCGCCATTATTCACTGCTTTACGGAAATCCGGATTGGTCGTGTAGGGAGCACGGTAACGAATTGCTTTCACACGTGAAAGTATCCCATCACAGGAATCACCGGTTGATGCACCTGTAAATACACCTATTTTAAATGGATTGCCCTTAGCATGTTCTTCTTCTGCTATCTTGGCGATCTCTGGGGTAACGGCTTTGGCTGTTCCGGCTGGTGTAAAACCACTAAGGCCAATATTATCACCGTTTTTTACAAGACTGGCAGCTTCTGCTGCAGTAATAATTCTAAATGCCATTTTTTAAATATATTTTATGAAGTTATTCGTATTTTCTATTAAAGATTTCAGAGTATATGAATGCTCTTCGCGCTTCATTGAGAGAATGCAGGTTAATATTGGGCGAAAATGACGCTGGTTCTTTCATTGTAAAAGCAGCAGTCGTTTCTGTATGAATTTCTTTTTTAGGGGTTAAAGCAGGTGATGCTTTTTTTTCCATAAGGGATTTAGCTTGTTTTTGCTTTTCTGTCAGAATCAATGGCTTGATAGTAGGAAAGGCTTCTTTTTGATCATATTTAGGCTGAGTGTGGTCAGGAGATCCCAAGGTCTTATTGATAATTTTGACAAGAATAAGGCCTAACATGAAGAAAGCAAAAATAAAAATACTTACCATACTATCCATAGTCTTCGGAATGAAATATAAATTTCCCGCAAAGTTAATTCTTTTATTTGAGATATAGGGGATTAAAATAATGAAAAATAACGGACCTTTTCTTAAATTCGGAGTATTTACAGTATCTTTGCAGCGTTTTATTTAATTTTTAAGAATTTATGAGCGAAAATAAAGGAGCAGACTTAAAATCTGCAACTGAGAACAAAAGACTTTTTATTGAGACTTACGGGTGTCAGATGAATGTGGCAGACAGTGAGGTTGTGGCTTCCATCATGAAGATGGCAGGCTATCAGATTTGTGAAAAACTGGAGGAAGCGGATGCTGTTTTTCTCAACACATGCTCTGTTCGTGACAACGCCGAACAAAAAATCTTCAACAGACTGGAATTCTTCTATTCCATGAAGAAGAAAAAAAAGGGTCTTATTGTAGGAGTGTTGGGTTGTATGGCCGAACGGGTTAAAAACGAATTGATTGACGAACATCATGTGGATCTGGTCGTAGGTCCCGATGCCTATCTTACCTTGCCGGAGTTGATTGCTTCAGTGGAGGCAGGAGAAAAGGCGATGAATGTGCAGTTATCAACAACGGAAACATACAGGGAAGTAATTCCTTCTCGCATTTGTGGAAATCATATTTCAGGATTTGTTTCCATCATGCGCGGATGTAATAATTTTTGTCACTATTGCATAGTCCCTTATACAAGAGGACGTGAGCGAAGCAGAGATATTGAAAGTATCCTTCAGGAAGTACGTGACTTGAATGAGAAAGGTTACAAGGAGGTTACTCTTTTGGGACAGAATGTCAATTCTTATCTTTTTGAGCGCGACGGAGAGTCAGTCACTTTTCCTGTTCTTTTGCGTCGGGTTGCCGAAGCTGTACCTGCTATGAGAGTACGTTTCACAACCTCTCATCCCAAAGATATGAGTGATGAGACTCTGAAGGTGATTGCAGATGTTCCCAATGTGTGCAAACACATTCATTTGCCTGTGCAGAGTGGAAGTACAAGAATCCTACAATTAATGAACAGAAAATATACACGTGAATGGTATTTGGACAGAGTAGCAGCTATTCGCCGCATCATTCCGGATTGCGGATTAAGTACGGATATTTTTGCAGGATATCATTCCGAAACCGAAGAAGATCATCAGGAGTCGCTTTCTCTCATGCGGGAGTGTGCTTATGATTCGGCTTTTATGTTCAAGTATTCCGAAAGACCTGGTACTTATGCCTCCAAGCATTTGCCGGATGATGTTCCCGAGGATGTAAAGATTCGCCGATTGAATGAAATCATTGCCTTGCAGACAGAACTGTCTCACGAAAGCAATTTGCGAGATATTGGCAAGGAATTTGAAATATTGGTGGAAGGAGTGTCCAAAAGGTCGAAAGAACAGCTGTTTGGCCGTACGGAGCAAAACAAGGTTGTGGTATTTAACAGAGGACCGCATCATATCGGAGAATTCATTCGCGTACGGGTGAATGAAGCGACTGCGGCAACGCTGATTGGTGAAGCTTTATAATAAAAAAAGCCGTTGCCTGACAGAGATCTGGCAACGGCTTGATATATTATTTCGTTTCTTCTTCCTGCTTATGTTCGGATATTTTGGAATTCAGCCTCTCTTCATAGCTCCCATTAGGATTTTTCTGTGGCATGATGATCCAAAGAATAATGTAAAGAATCACGCCTGAAAATACTGTGAATACAGTTGCTACAGTATAGATGATACGAAAAATAGTGATGTCCCAGCCAAAATATTCGGCAATGCCGGAACATACGCCGGCAATCATCTTGTCATTTGATTTTGTCAATTTCTTTTCCATAATCTGTTTTTTTGTTTTCTTATTTACATGTTTTAGACGTATTGAATTCATCCTTTGGTTGCAAAGGTACATCTTATTTTGTTAAGAGTACTTAATATAAGTGCTAAATAAGTCAATTTATTTGTTATTTTGCGCCAAATTTGGGAAGAATGTGCACCAATAAATTCACAATACATAATTGTCCTCTGTGTAACAGTACTCAATTAGAGCATTTCATTGATTGTACGGATTGTTATGCAACTCGCGAAAAGTTTGCTATATACAAGTGCTGTGACTGCGGTTTTCGCTTTACTCAAGATGCTCCTGTGGAGTCTGAAATAGGTCCTTATTATGAAAGTCCGGATTATATATCCCATACTGATACAAATAAAGGATGTATGAATCATGTTTATCATTGGGTGCGGAAGTATATGTTGGCCCGAAAGGCCGAATTGATAAATAAGGTTTCTGGCTTGGAAAGTGGTAGTCTTCTTGATTACGGGGCTGGCACAGGATATTTTGCTCAGACTATGCGTTGTCAGGGTTGGGAAGTAAAAGCCATTGAAAAAAGTGTGATGGCAAGGGATTTTGCTCTTGACCATTTCGGATTGGAAATGGAATCAGACATAGCTCTTGATTTTCTGCCTTCATGTTCTTTTCAAGTCGTTACCTTGTGGCATGTCATGGAGCATGTTGAGAAGTTGGATTATTTATGGAATCGTATTTCCGATATTCTGGCGGATGATGGTACTCTGATTGTGGCAGTACCCAATTGTAAATCTTTTGATGCACAGCTATACAAGGAAGATTGGGCGGCTTATGATGTTCCTCGGCATTTATGGCATTTCGAACCCGAAACCATGAAAAGAATGGGTAGTAAGTATGGGTTCAGCCTTATTGAAGAAATGCCTATGCCGTTTGATGCGTTTTATGTGTCGATGTTGAGTGAAAAATATAAGAATCATTCTTCTTATTTTGTGAAAGGTATGTGGAATGGCTTCAAGGCTTGGCTCGCATGTAGGAAAGATAAGGAAAAAAGCAGTTCGCTGATATATGTTTTTAAAAAGAAATAAAGAGATGAAGAAAAGATATAAACCGAATCATTTGTTCAGCATGCAGTTCTTTACGAGTTGCATTAGCACAACATTGGTCTTGCTCTTATTGGGTGCGGTTGTGTTTTTTGTTTTGACCGCACAGAATTTGTCAGTATATGTTCGCGAGAACATCAATATATCTTTGTTGCTCAATGATGATATAAGCAAGCCGGATACTTACAAGCTTCTTCAGCAGTTAAAGCACGAACGTTATGTAAGGGATGTGATGTATATTTCAAAAGAAGAGGCCCTTAAGGAGCAGACAGAAGCCATGGGCTCGGATCCGGCTGAATTTCTCGGTCATAATCCTTTTACGGCATCGATGGAAGTGAAACTGGCTTCAGACTATGCCAATTCCGATAGTTTGAAATGGATTGAAAAAAACATCAAGCAAAACCGTAATGTGGTGGAAATTGTGTATCAGCAGGATTTGATGGACGCTGTCAATACAAATGTGCGTCGTGCCAGCATTATCATGCTGTGTCTCGCGGCTTTGCTTTCTCTCATTTCCTTTGCTTTGATAAACAATACCATACGTTTGTCCATTTATTCACAGAGATTTTCCATTTATACAATGAAATTGGTAGGTGCCAGTTGGGGATTCATCCGAAAGCCTTATGTGATGAGGAATCTTTGGATAGGTATTGTTTCAGGTCTTTTGGCCGACGGTGTTCTCATGTTTGCTGCTTATATGATGGTTACCTATGAGCCCGAATTGCTGGAAGTCGTTACGTTGGATGTAATGATTATTGTATTGAGTTCCGTTTTTCTTTTCGGACTTATCATTACGTTCCTTTGTGCTTATTTCTCGGTAAACAAATACTTGCGAATGAAAGCAAGTGCATTATATTATATTTAAAATAGATAATCAATATGGACAGACAAAAATTTGCGTTCGATAAAACGAATTTCATCCTTTTGGGTGTAGGTATGGCAATTGTCATTATCGGCTTTTTGCTTATGTTAGGTCCCGGATCAACAGTGACTCATTTTGAACCCGATATATTTAGTGTTCGTAGAATCAGAATTGCTCCGGCAGTAAGTTTCTTCGGATTTATTTTTATCATTTATGCAATTTTGCGCAGTCCTAAAAAATCCGCCGAAGAATAATGGATTGGTTTCAAGCTTTGATTTTAGGAATCATACAGGGACTCACAGAGTATTTGCCTGTGAGCAGCAGCGGTCATTTGGCTATAGGTGCTGCCCTTTTCGGATTGAATAACGGTGAGGATAATCTTGCATTCACTGTAATTGTACACATTGCTACGGTTTTGAGTACAGTAGTCATTCTTTGGAAAGAAATAGTATGGATTTTGAAAGGTCTTTTCAAATTTGAAAAGAACGAAGAGACAAGATATGCTCTGTCCATTCTGGTATCAATGATACCTGTGGGCATTGTAGGTGTTTTCTTTAAGGATACTGTAGAGGATGTTTTCGGATCGGGTTTACTTATAGTAGGATGTATGCTTTTGCTGACAGCAGCCTTATTGGCATTTTCTTATTATGCGAAACCTCGTCAGAAAGAAAATATTTCACTCAAGGATGCCTTCATCATCGGCATTGCTCAGGCGTGTGCTGTGATGCCCGGACTTTCACGTTCAGGTTCTACCATTGCAACCGGGTTGTTGATTGGCGACAATAAGGCAAAACTTGCTCAATTTTCATTCCTTATGGTGATTCCGCCTATCTTAGGCGAAGCATTGCTGGATATTATAAAGGCGATGAAAGGAGGAGCTGAAGCTGTAGCCGGAAATACATCCGTAGGAGCATTGATTATCGGCTTTATTGCCGCTTTCATCTTCGGATGTCTGGCATGCAAATGGATGGTCAATATTGTAAAGAAAGGAAAGCTTATTTATTTTGCCGTTTATTGTGCTATTGTTGGAGCTGTTACTATAATATGTACACTGGTTTAAGAGACAAATATTGAATGATGGATTTTAGAGAGGGTGAGATTTTATATTTGAATAAGCCATATCATTGGACTTCCTTTGCTTTGGTGAATAAAATCCGGTACTTGTTGTGCCGTAAGATAGGAGTGAAAAAACTCAAGGTTGGACATGCCGGGACATTGGATCCTTTGGCTACAGGTGTGATGATTATTTGCACCGGAAAGGCAACAAAAAAAATAGAAGAGTTACAGTATGGAACCAAAGAATATGTAGCAACCATTAAATTGGGGGCAACGACTCCGTCTTTCGATTTGGAGAAAGAAATAGATGCTACTTATCCTACGGAGCATATTACAAAGGAATTGGTAGAAAAAACTTTGCAGCAGTTCGTCGGGAGTATCGAACAAATACCACCGGCTTTTTCTGCATGTAAAGTAGATGGAAAAAGAGCTTATCAGTTGGCAAGAGGTGGTCAGGAGGTCGAACTTAAGCCTAAGACTCTGGTTATTGATGAGCTGGAATTATTGGACTGTTCCCTTCCGGAAATCAAAATCCGGGTGGTTTGCAGTAAAGGGACCTATATTCGTGCTTTGGCTCGTGATATAGGTGAGGCCCTTCAAAGCGGGGCACACTTGACAGCTCTTTGCCGTACGAGGGTAGGGAATGTCACTTTAAAAGATTGTCTGGAAGTGGATGCTTTTTCAGACTGGTTAGAAAAACAAGAAGTAAATGCAATAAAGGAGTAAATTATGAAACTGTCACAATTTAAGTTCAAATTACCTGAAGAGAGAATCGCCCTATATCCAACGGAGAATCGTGATGAGGCCCGTTTGATGGTAGTGCACAAGCAAAGTGGAAAGATTGAACACCGCGTTTTCAAGGAAATCCTGGATTTTTTTGATGAACATGATGTGTTTGTCTTTAATGACACAAAAGTATTTCCGGCTCGCCTTTACGGCAACAAGGAAAAGACGGGTGCCCGTATTGAGGTATTCCTGCTCCGTGAACTGAATGAGGAATTCCGTTTATGGGATGTCCTTGTGGATCCCGCCCGTAAAATACGAATTGGTAACAAATTATATTTCGGAGAAGATGATTCGATGGTGGCCGAGGTTATCGATAATACGACTTCGCGCGGCCGTACGTTACGTTTTCTTTATGAAGGATCTCATGAAGAATTCAAACGTGATTTGTATGCATTGGGAGAACCCCCTATTCCTCATTTCATCAAGCGTAAGGTAGAATCTAGCGATGCAGAGAATTTTCAATCCATTTTTGCGAAGAACGAAGGTGCAGTGACTGCTCCAACGGCAAATCTTCATTTCAGCAGAGAACTGATGAAACGTATGGAAATAAAAGGTATTGACTTTGCTTTTCTTACTTTGCATGCAGGTTTGGGTAATTTCCGTGAAATAGATGTAGAAGATCTAACAAAACATAAGATGGATTCAGAGCAAATGTTTGTTGAGAAGAAGGCTACAGACATTGTAAACAAAGGAATAGATGAAAGCCATCGTGTTTGTGCAGTTGGTACAACTGTTGTCCGGGCCATAGAGACAGCTGTCGGGGCAGACGGGCATTTGAAAGAGTTTGAAGGCTGGACCAATAAATTCATTTTTCCACCCTACTCTTTTTCTGCATCCAATTGTATGGTATCCAACTTCCACATGCCTTACTCCACTCTTCTTATGCTCGTAGCTGCATACGGAGGATATGATTTGGTAATGGAAGCCTATAATGTAGCACTGAAAGAAGAATATCGTTTCGGTACTTATGGTGACGCTATGCTGATATTAAATGATTGATATGCCAATGATTTTTCTGGCTCTCGGAACAAACCAAGGCGATAGGAAAAAGAATCTGGAAACGGCAGTAGCCAAAATACAAGAAAAGATAGGACCCGTCAGAGTCCTATCTTCTTTTATAGAGACAGTTCCTGTAGGATTTCTTTCGGAAAATCTTTTTCTCAATGCCGCTTTAGGAGTGGATAGCCATCTTTCTCCCTTGGATTTGTTACATGCTACTCAAAGCATTGAGAAAGAAATGGGACGTACTGTAAAAAGCCATAACGGTGAATATCATGATAGAATCATTGATATTGACATCCTGTTCTATGGCAGTGAAATTTTTCATGATAAAGATATAACCATTCCACATCCCTACATTCAGGAACGACAGTTCGTACTTCAACCTCTGGCAGAAATAGCTCCCGATTTCATCCATCCTGTAACTGGAAAAACCATGAAGGAGATGCTTGCCGAAATATTATCATAAGCTCGTTGGTGAAATTAAAATTTTCTGGAATATCACCTATTGGGTTGTTCACGAATTATATATGTAAGATCAGAAAAACGAAACCAGCGGAGGTATCTCCGCTGGTTTCGTTTTTCTGACGGTTGGTATCCGAAGTTGATGATACATTTGATTTCTATGATACATATTTTTCGAAAGGGAGAATTAAAAAACAAGTAAGTTTTTTTCAGATACGTAGCTATTCGAATAACATCACAGATATAGATCAGAGTTAAATATTAGCGGGATTATATCATGATGAAATAATATTGTTAGAAATGGATGAATTTTGATAGTTGTTGAATAAATCTTATTATTAATAGACATGTGAATATAATAATTTTGTACAAATAAAATTAATGTCGAATATAATAAATGTATTATGAAAAATTTATTAGTTGTTTCAATATTCATTTTGGGTGTATCCATTACCTCTTATGCACAGGTAAATTATACAATTGTAAATAGTATACCCTTGAATGAAGGAAAAATTAATTACGTAGGAAACAAACAACCATTGGTGCCGCAAAGTTTAATAAAGCTACCAGTTGGAAGCATTAAGCCTGAAGGCTGGCTCAGAACTCAGCTTGAACTTCAAAAGAACGGTTTGAACGGGCATTTGGAGGAAATTAGTGCTTGGTTACAAAAAAATGACAATGCTTGGCTCAAATCAGGAGGTAAATGGGGATGGGAGGAAGTCCCTTATTGGCTTAGAGGTTATGCTGGGGTTGCATATCTTCTTAATGATAAAGACATGTTGAAAGAATCAAGAATTTGGATTGAAGCTATTCTGAAAAGTCAACGTTCCGACGGAAATTTCGGACCATACACAGAACATGATGGCGCACAAGATTTTTGGCCGAACATGATTGCTCTTTGGATTCTGCAGTCTTATTATGAATATACAAATGACCAAAGAGTCATAGATTTTATGACTAAATATTTTCATTTTCAGTTAACTATTCCCGACAATAAGTTTTTAAAGGATTATTGGGGAAACAGTAGAGGTGGAGATAATCTTTGGAGTGTTGTATGGTTATATAATAGAACTGGTGATTCTGATTTATTAAAGTTGGCCGATAAATTACATCGATGTACAGCAGATTGGACAAAATCGACACAATTACCCAACCTACATAATGTAAATGTGGCTCAAGGTTTTCGTGAACCGGCAACATATTATTTATTCAAAAAAGATAAGAAAATGCTTGAATCTAGTTACAACATTCAAAGTTTGATAAGAAGGGCATTTGGTCAAGTTCCCGGAGGGATGTTCGGTGCTGATGAGAATGCACGCCCTTTGTTTTTTGACCCACGACAAGGAACAGAAACATGTGGGTTTGCCGAACAGATGGCTTCGGATGAAATCATGTTGCTGATAACAGGTGATTCTTATTGGGCGGAGAATTGTGAAGATATTGCTTTCAACAGCTATCCTGCTGCATTAATGCCAGACTACAAGTCTCTCAGATATATAACCTCTCCTAATATGGTGGTCTGTGATAGTAAAAGCCATAGTCCTGGTATTAATAACGCGGGTCCTTTTCTGTGTATGAATCCTTTTAGCAGTCGTTGCTGCCAGCACAACCATGGTTTTGCATGGCCATATTATACAGAACATTTGGTGTTGGCAACACCCGATAATGGAGTTGCATCTATCATGTTCAACAGTTGTGAAGCAAAAATGAAAGTTGCTGACAATAAGGAGATTATTATAAAAGAAACTACTGATTATCCTTTTGATACCGAAATTAAATATACTGTGATGACGAAAAAAGAGGTAGAGTTCCCTTTTTATATCCGTATACCTAAATGGACAAAAAATGCAAAAGCAGAAGTTAACGGTACAGTTATAAATGTTGATTTGGTTCCAGGGAAATTTCTTTGTTTAAAACGTAAATGGAATAATAATGATAAAGTAAAAATACTTTTTCCGATGGAAATATCATATAGAACCTGGCAAGTGAATAAAAACAGCGTTAGTGTTGATTACGGGCCTTTGACCTTGTCCTTGAAAATCAAGGAAAGATATGTTGAAAAAGTAAGTACAGAAACTGCAATATGGGATTCACAATGGCAAAAAGGGGTTGATGAAAGTAAATGGCCTTCTTTTGAAATTTATCCGGCAAGCCCATGGAATTATGCTTTAAAAACTACAAGTGATATCATTTTGAAAGAAAAAAAACATCTTCTGCCTAATGTGAACCCATTCACACAAGAGAATATTCCTCTTGTATTTGAGGCAAAAGGACGAATAGTTCCAAGTTGGACACTAGATGAATATAAGTTATGTGGTGTCTTGCCTTATGAAAGCGCTGAAAAATCTTTACAACTTGATGATATTGAGCTCATTCCAATGGGTGCTGCAAGATTAAGAATATCAGCATTTCCTACTTGTAATTAATAAACCTTCAAAATATGAAAAAGATTTTATTACTAAATTTATTTGTATGTTTTGCATTTCTGGTACTGAATGGAGCAAATCCTGTTAAGAAATCATTTGCATCACGATGGTCTGAGGAGAAAGCACAACAATGGTATAAGAGTCAGCCTTGGTTGGTGGGTTGTAATTATATTCCTAGTTCCGCTATAAATCAAATTGAAATGTGGCATAAAGATACTTTTGATGCCAAATTAATTGATAAAGAATTATCGTGGGCTCACGATTTAGGTTTCAATACATTGAGGGTGTTTTTGAGCAGTGTGGTTTGGGAAAATGATTCTATAGGTATGAAAAACAGAATAAATGAATTTCTTACCATTTGTCAAAAACATCAGATTCATCCGTTTTTTGTTTTTTTTGATGATTGTTGGAATAAGGAATCCCAATATGGTAAACAACCTGATCCTAAGCCGGGAGTGCATAATTCCGGATGGGTGAAAGATCCTTCTTATAGCTTACGCAAAGATACACTCTCTCTTTATCCTATTCTTGAGAAATATGTAAAGGATATCATGAAAACTTTTGGGAATGATAAGCGAGTACTGATGTGGGATTTATACAATGAACCGGGAAATGATGGTAATGGTGCATCATCGCTTTCTTTATTGAAAAAGGTTTTTGAATGGGCAAGAGAATGTAATCCTTCTCAGCCAATTACTTCCGGATTCTGGAGTTTTGGCTGTTCTCCAATTAACGCCTTTCAGCTGACACACTCCGACGTGGTTTCCTATCATAATTATAGTGCAGAGAATGAGCATGCTGTAATGATAAAATACTTAAAGGTGCTTAATCGGCCTTTGATATGTACCGAATATATGGCAAGAAAAAACAATAGTACATTCCAATCTATTTTGCCGTTGTTATTGCGTGAAAAGGTCGCTGCCATAAATTGGGGTTTTGTTTCCGGAAAGACAAATACCATCTTTGCGTGGGGAACACCGCTTCCCGATGTAAAAGAACCGGAAGTGTGGTTTCATGACATTTATAGAAAAGATGGAACACCTTTTGACGCAAAGGAAATAGATTGTATTCGTTCAATCGTTAAAAAGAGCAAGGAATAAATTGATTATTGGGTTATTAAGTTTGGCTAAACTAGAAAAACGGTCTCTTTTTCTTTACAAGAGGAGAGAGACCGTTTTAAAATTTTTATAAACTAACTATAGTTTTGTATTATCTTCTTCTTTTTTTATATCCTTTTCAATGAATTCAGATGGAGTCATTCCAAATTGTTTTAAGAAACGGTTGCTAAAATATGAGGGTGAAGAAAATCCTACCTCATAAGCTATTTCATTTATTCTCATTTCGTTTTCAGACAGGAGTTTTGCAGCTTTCTTTAAACGGCATAATAAGACGTAATCGCATAATCCCATTTGTATGCTACCTTTTAGTTTTCTATATAGGGATGGTTTACTTAGTCTCATTTCCGATGCTACATAATCAGCATCAAGTTCAGAACGTGATAGATTGTTTTCTATCAGATTTGTCAGTTTTTCTATAAAATCTTTTTCAGTTTTGTTCTTGATAGGAACATTCTTGAAAGAATAGAGTGGTTTGGACGTAAATTCATTGTAGAGATTTTCTCTATTACTTAAAATATTTTGTATCCGAGCATGCAAATAACTAATGGAAAAAGGCTTTTCAATATAATCGTCTGCACCATTTTCAAGTCCGGAAAGTTTTGATGCAAGGGAAGTGTCGGCTGTCAATATCAGGAATGGAATATGGCTGTACTCTTTTGTGGTTTTAACTATTTTGCAAAGCTCAATACCGCTGATTCCCGGCATAAGTACATCACTCAAAATAATGTTAATATCATTGGATTTGAGTCTTTTTAGTGCAAAGTTACTATTTGATGCAGTGTAGACCTTGTAATAAGAACAAAAATAATTCTTTAGAAAGACGGATAAATCTTTATTGTCTTCAACGATTAATAAAGCTGTGGTTTCATTTTGAGGGAATGTTTGTTTGGCTTCTTCAGGTAAGATACTGTTATTGTATGTGTTGTTAATTACAGCCTCATTGAATGGTATGGTAAATAGGAAATGAGTCATTTCGGGTTTGTCAAAAATGATTGTTAAGTCTCCATTGTGCATTTTTGCAAGTTCTTTTGAGAAAGATAAACCAATACCGTTTCCTTTGTGGGAAACATCTTTTCTGTAAAACATTTCAAATATTTGTTTTTCATCTTGAGGCTGAAGAACTTCTCCGTCATTATAAATGGAGAATTCAAGTTTATGATTTTCTTCATAAATATCAATTCCAATTTCTTTATTAGCATATTTAATAGCATTGTTCAATAAATTGCAGATGATTTTTTTAACGATGTCTTGATCGATATTAATGATTTTATCCTTTTCTTGATTTTTCGAAATTATTTCTATAGATATATTCTTCTTTTCTGCAATAGGAATAAAATCTATAATTATTTCTTGAAGGAAAGAATATATATCAGTCGGAATGTAATTCAGATGTAAATGTTTTCCTTCTAAATTCCTAAAGTCAAGAAGTTGTGAACAAAGATTGGTTAGCCAATCACTATTCCTTTTTATTAAAGGTAAGTATTTTTCAATGGTTACACTGGAAGGATCTTTATCTATTTCTTCCAAAGGAGCGTTAATCAAGCTAAGAGGCGTTTTTATCTCATGAGCAATTGTAGTGAAAAAATGAATTTTTGCATCATACAATTCTTTTTCAGTTTGATTCTTTACTTCTTTTTCGAAAGCAGATCTTTTTCTTTTTTCTTTTATTTTGATTATCTGGTAGATTCTCCATGCGATTAAGACTGCCATAATAATATAAAGACAATATGCAAGCGATGAAAGATAGAAAGGTGGTGAAATGGTAAATGTGTAAGTGACTTCGTTATTAAGCCAGTTTCCTATTCCATCAGTAGATTTGATGAGTATCTTATAATTTCCAGGACTAAGATTTTGTAACTCCAAACTATTTCCTCCAATTTCAATCCACCCATTTGTTAATCCATCAATTCTATACGCATATTTAAAATCATTAGGCAAGCTATAGCTCATGGCTCTGAAAGTCAAACGTACATAATTATTTTCATAAGATAGGCTTCCATCGTATTTCTTATTGCTTAGATTTCCATAGACTGAGAAGAAACCATGCTTCTTTTCTGGACTAATGAAAGAAAAGGATGAAATGACTATGGGTATTTGAAATGCGGGCTTGTAATCTTTTTTTGGTTTAAAATAAATCAATCCGTTTATACTTCCAAAATAAAGTATTCCGTTTTCATCTTTTAAAGAAGAACTATAATTGAACTTATTGCTGCAAGGTTCATTGTTGAACATAAAATACAGTTTATCTTGGGTGTAAGGGTTAAATCTGACCAATCCGTTTTCTGTTGATAACCAAAGATTATGGAATTGATCTTCTTCTATTCTTCTGATGTTATTAGTAAAAGCATTATCTGATATTTTGAATTTAGTGAAATTAGAAGCTTTTTCGTTATAGCGGAAAAGCCCTTTTTCTGTGGCTGCCCATATTGAACCTTTGCTATCTTCCTTGACATAAAAAACTGATATTTTGTCTCCAGTTTCAGAAACAAGTCCTTTAACATCTTTAAATTGAAATCGTGTTCTGGCAAGTTTTATTCCATTATGATATGCGCACCAAATGCGGTGCTTGCTATCTTCTGTAATGGAAAATACATATCCTTTTGTTAGTAATTTGAAAGTCTTGTCTGTAGGATTATATAGAATAACTCCGGTCGAGGTTCCAAGGAGTAGTTTCCCGGAGTGTTCTTTTTCAAAGTATAAAGTAAAATCAAAATCAGGTAGTCCTGTTTTGTCTTTGCAGGTATAATGCGATTCCACTTTTCCTGTTTGTGGATTCAATACATCTATGCCTCCATCAAGACTTCCAATCCAAATTCTTTCGTTATAATAGATTAGCCCGTGTATATTACTGGCCGCTAATTTGTTTTTATTATTTTCAGCTGAAAAATTAATGCATTTGTTTGTTTGGAGATTAATATGGTTTAATCCTCCGTCTTCAGTTCCTACCCACAGGGTTTTGTCTGGAGCTTTTATTATGGAACGTACAGCACAGCCTTTGTTTGCCTGATTCAGTAACTGAGGATTAATATAAGAATAGTCAAGTATTCTTTTTGGAAGATAACTTAGCCCTTGGAAATAACTCCCTATCCATAAGCCCTTTTCTTTATCTGCTTTTAAGCAGTAAGTTGCATTATCTTGAAGGCCAAAAGGATTGTATCTGTCTTTTAATATTTGGATGAGTGTTTGTTGCTTGAAATTATATATGTGGAGTCCCGTTTCACTCGCAATCCAATATTCATTTGGTTCTCTTTGTTCAATATCTTTTATGTAGTCGTCTTTTATAAGAATTTTGCATGTGTTATTATTAATATTGTATAGAAACAATCCGTATTTTGAACCTGTTCCTATCAAAATCTTATTTGGAGAAACTTGCTTGATTCGGCTAATTGAAATAATTTTTCGATTATTGATTGATGGAGTAAAAGTCCTTTTCTTGAAATTATTGATATCATACATAATTATTTCAGAATTATTTGTAGCCCATATATAATTTTTATATGCATCAATAGGAGAATTATTAGAGGAATCAATAATATTTAATTTGCCAAGGCAAGGGTCATATCTGTATAATTTTTTGTTTGATAAAATCCATAAGAATTTTTTCTTGTCTTCAATGATGCTTGAAATTGTAGTAATTCCATTATTCTTTAAAGTATTAGGAATGTTACATAATTTGTTATTTGTGCAATCATAAATATAAAATACTTTATTGCCATATATCCACATTCTATTGTTATGATCGATGTACATTTTTCCTTCCAGAGGTGTTTTGCTAGAAACGTTTAGTATCTGTTTCAATGAGAGGAAATTATTACCGTCGTATCTGAAGATTCCATTGAATTCAGAGTAAATCCAGATAAAACCATTTTTATCCTGATCAATATCATTGATCGTTAGTTGAGGAAAATTATTGGAAATACATTGTTTAAAAAGAAATGAATTTTGGCCAATGCCTTCACAATAACAAGATATTGTAAATAACAATATTAAAAGAGAGTGTTTCATATTCGTTTTCATATAGTATTTCTTTGAGGCAAAAATATAAAATTTTTGTTTCTTTTTAGAAATAGGTTTCATAAGAATATAACAAAATTCAATCAATTATTAGTAGTTTTATTTCATAATATTAAATAATCAATTGAAATTCAAGTAGTAATGAGCAAATTTAAAGTATCAATATTTTTTAGTTATTTATTAGTTCGTTATATCATAATTTTTTCTTTTATAAGATTTTTGCAACCGATAAATGATATTGTAGTGAGATTATCTTACTATAATATTATGTAGAGATTATTAACCATAAAAAATTCTTTTATTATGTTTAACAAAATTTTTCATAGTACTAGTGCTGCAAAATGGAAAATGACAGTGCCATTACTTTCTCTAGGATTGCTATTGTCAATACCAATTCAAGCAGACGTAACTAAAATTCTTGACGATTACGCACAACAAGTCTCAGGTACTATAAATGTGAAAGGTGTCGTGAAAGATGCAAAAGGTGAACCAATGGTGGGGGTAACTATCCGAGTGGTAGGAAATGAGAGTTTGGGAACTATATCGGATGTAGATGGTAATTATTCTTTAACTTCAGTTCCAAAAAACTCTAAACTAAGATTTACGTATGTGGGATATAAGGATAAAATCGTAGATGTTTTGTCTAGGCCGTCTGCTGTTGTTATGGAAGAAGATGCAGAGACTCTTAATGAAGTAGTGGTAGTGGGCTATACTACTTTAAAAGCAAAACACTTAAGTGGTTCGATAGGGGACATCCAAAATGATGAATTGATGAAAACTCAAGCTGTAAAGACAGCTAGTGCATTAACAGGAAAAATTGCTGGTATATCAACACGCCAAAAGGTTGGAAAACCAGGGTCAGGTGCAGATATACAGATTCGTAATTTAGGAACTCCTTTGTTTGTCATTGATGGCATTCAAAAAGACCAAGGTCAATTTGATAATATAGACCCAACGGATATCGAGTCTATTACAGTATTAAAAGATGCGTCTGCAGCTATTTATGGTATTCAAGCATCCAATGGTGTTGTCATTGTCACGACTAAATCCGGTAAATATGGTACTGCAACCAAATTGGATATTTCTTTTCGTCAAGGGTGGCAGAATTTCACATATTTCCCTAAAATGGCAAATGCAGCGCAATGGGTAGATATGAGGGTTGAAGAAGATATGAATATGTATGGGAGTACATCTTATACTAGAGAGGAATATAATAAATGGCAAGCAGGAAAAGAGAAAGGTTATCAGTCTTTCGATTGGATGGACTATATTATTAAAAGGAATGCTCCTCAGAATCATTTTAATATTAGTGCAACAGGAGGATCTGAAAAGACCAAATACTATCTTAGTTTCAATTCCACTTATCAAGACGGAATGTTTAGGTCTAACGACTTCAAAAGACAGAATATCCAGTCAAATGTTGAATCGGAAATAGCGAAAGGATTGAAGATTGCAATGAATCTGAATGGACGTGTTGAGCAGTATAACAGCGTAGCCACTACTTTGGATTGGGATGATGCATATATTTTTTCAGAAGCCCTTTTCAGAAATAGACCTACTGAACGTCCTTATGCGAATGATAATCCTTTATACCCTGCGGATAATGGTGCCAGAGGTTATGTAAATACTTCTGTCTATACAGGGGAAAATGCAAACCCAGGCAAAAGAACTGATACATATAGAGTATTTCAGGGCAATCTTAAATTGACATATGCATTTCCTGAAAACAGTATTTTCAAAGGATTGTCTGCTACAGGTCTTGCTTCCTACTATTATTCTGATGAAACTTTCGATAGGCAGCAGAAAGCATATAAACTCTATACCTATCTGCCTGAGACAAATGAATATAAATGGACAGGGGGCAGTAAGGATCAGCTTAAGAAAAGGACTTTCGCCAGCGTAGAAGAATTGGTTTATCGATGCCAGCTGACGTATAACAGAGAGTTTGGCAAGCATGCTATCAATGCTTTTGCTGCAGCAGAGGCAAATAAAAGGAAAAGTCCTTCTTTTACAGCAAAGGGAAAACCGACAACAGATGCATTGACTTTGATGCAGACAAGTGAATTTACCGGACTCAGTGATAGCTATTCAGAGCAAGCCCGTGCAGGATTTTTGGGAAGTGTAAACTATGTGTATAATGATAGGTATATACTCGAAGTGTCAGGAAGATATGATGGTTCTTATAAATTTGCAAAAGGGCATAGATGGGGATTCTTCCCTTCTGTATCTGCAGCTTATAGAATGAGTAGTGAGGATTACTGGAAAAATCTTCCTTGGGGATCTCTTGTTGATAATTTTAAAATTAGAACAAGTTATGGAAAAATGGGAGATGATAATGTAACGGAATATTTATTTTATGATGGATACAATGCTTATCAAGGTAAATATGTAATGGAAGATGGCAAGGTGGCTGTTGGTTTTTCACCAAGAGGAATCCCTTCTACTACATTGTCTTGGATTAAAACTTCTTTGTTTAACGTTGGGTTTGATTGGGGAATGCTGAACAACAAACTAACAGGATCATTTGATTTTTTTGAACGGACGCGTACCGGCTTACCTGCATCGAAAAATGATATTGTTCTTCCTACGGAAGTAGGTTTCGGATTGCCTCAATATAATTTGAACGGCGATAGGAATATAGGTTGGGATGCTTCTGTGTCTTACAAGGATAAATATAGAGATTTTAATTATGAAATTATAGGTAATGTAGGATTCAGTAGAAAAAAGATAACTAAGGTGTATAATCCTCAGTTCTCAAATTCATTGGATTATTATAATAATAATACACAAGATAGATGGTCTGGAGGATATTGGGGATTCTTGAGTGATGGTCAGTTTACTAGTCAGGAGCAAATTGATAATTGGCCGATTGACAATGATGGCAGAGGAAATCGCTCACAAAGACCGGGTGATATTATCTATAAGGACTTGGATAAAAATGGAGTGATTGATAATAATGACAAGAGAATTATCGGTTATCCTAATGGACTACCTTTGATGACTTTTAGTATTACCATGAATGGGAGTTGGAAAGGTTTTGACATTAGCATGCAGTGGCAAGGTGCAACCAAGTACCAGCATTACAGAGAATGGGAGTTAATGAAATTTGCTCCGGGTGACGGCGGTAGCGTTGCCTTGGTTGCCGACAGATGGCATCGTTCTGATCCATTCGATTTAAACAGTGAATGGATACCCGGTCGTTATCCAAGCATTGGAACATGGAATTATGGTCAGAATAATAACTATGACAGACCTTCAGATTATTGGATGAGTAATGTGAATTATCTGCGCCTCAAGGAACTGGAAGTTGGATATACAATTCCTAAGAGTATAATGAAAAAAGTGGGAGTCAATAATATGAGAGTCTTTGTAAATGGGACAAATTTATTGACATTTGACAATCTGGACTATTGTGACCCGGAAACTGGCAACGGTAATGGTGTAACTTATCCTCCTACAAAGCTACTCAGTGTTGGTTTTAAAATTGAATTGTAAAATTTAAAATGAAAGAAAAATGAAAAAACAATATTTTAAATATGGAGTAGTAGCCTTCTTGACTTTAAGTTCTTTGACGGCTTGCGACAATTGGCTTGATACAAAACCTTATGATGTAGTTGCGAATGACGATGTTTGGAATGATGCTACTGTAGCAGAAGGTGTTCTTGCTAATTTATATGACCGAATGAATGACAATGCTTTCAATGAAGTGAGCATGCAATTGACAGATGAGGCTATGTGGTCCGGAGACAGGGCCGGAATGAACGATACTCAGCAAATATCAGGTACCCAATATGCTTATTGGGACTATACTTATATCAGGGATCTTAATTTGTTCATTGAAAAGGTAAAAGTGTCTTCTTTAGACTCTAAAAAACAGTTGGAAGGTGAAGCCCGATTTTTGAGGGCTTTTGCTTATTTTGAGATGGTAAAACGTTATGGGGGTGTACCCTTGGTTACTCAGTCATATACATACGATGGAAGTCAGAAAGTTGAAGAATATCAGCTTCCGCGTGCTACTGAAGCTCAAGTCTATGATTTTATAGGGAAAGAGGTAGATGAAATTACTTCCATGCTTTCAGCCGAAAAGAATTTCAGAAGAGCTACAAAATGGAGTGCTTTGGCGTTAAAAAGCCGTGCCATGCTATATGCTGGAAGTCTTGCAAAATATAACAATCAGATGCAAAGTCCCATTACATTATCAGGAGGTGAAGTTGGGATGTCAGCTTCAAAAGCACAGGAATATTATGAAACTTCATGGAAGGCAAGCCAGGAAATAATCAATAGTGGTCTTTTTGGAACCACTTCAGATTACTTTAATATCTTCGACAGCAAGAATGCAGACTATATGATTTTAGCAAGAGATTATATTGCTCCTGACTATTCTCATAATTTTACAATTTATAATACGACCCCAAGTTTGGCTCAGACAACAAACCAAGGTGCAGAAATTACTCCTTTTCTTGAATTTGTGGAGAGTTATGAGAATTTGGATGGAACTGATAGCCATTTGAAATGTGAGGATGCAAATGGTAATCCAGTATACTATTCTGATTATACTGATATTTTCAAAGGAAAAGATACGCGTTTGGCTGCTACAGTTTTATTACCGGGTTCTGAATTTAAAGGTGTAAAGACTAGCGTGCAGGCAGGACAAAAAATTTGGAACAGTTCTACTCAGAAATATGATTTAAAAGTCGGGATGAGTAATGGAGAAAAGGATAGTGACGGCCGTTTGATTCGTGGTTTTGATGGGCCTTCTGAAGATAAGAATATCACAAACACCGGATTTTATATTAAGAAATTCATTTCGACGAATACATCAGCGGGATTACTTTCAACAAAAGCAGCTAATTACTGGCCCATTTTCAGATATGCGGAAATTTTATTGAATGCGGCAGAAGCCGGTTTCGAATTAGCTAAACCTAATGCGATTGATTTTATAAATATCGTAAGAGAAAAGGCTGGTTTCGGGCCGAATAGTTTGAAGACTCTTTCATTTAAAGATATCATTCATGAAAGAAAGATTGAATTAGCATTTGAGGGTCATCGTTATTTTGACTTGAAGCGCTGGAGATTAGCCGAGAGTGTTATTAATAATGTTCAGTATCATGGATTGTATCCTTATTTAGTAGTCAACCCTGGGACTGCAATGAATGGGAAATATATCTATGAAAAAATCATTCCGAAGAGATTGAACCGACTAAAGATATTTGAAAGGAACAATTATTATACATTTATTCCCGATGATGCTATAGCAAAGAATCCGAAACTTGTCAAAAATCCAGGACAATAAACCTATTTTGTTGAACTAAATATATTAGATATAATGAAAAAAATAACATTTTACATATTCATTTTATGTATAGCAATGTCTTCATGCAATTTGTATGAACTAGACAATCAAGATGAGCCAAATGTAAAAATATCTGGAACGATTACCTATAACGGGAAATCTGTTCCTACAAAGAATGGATTGGGACTTATCGCTCTATATCAGGATTCCTATCAACTACACAATAGTTTTAAAATGAAAGCAGTTCAAGATGGCAGTTTTACCGGGTTGGCCTTTAACGGTGATTATAGAATGGAACTGGTGAATGGTCAAGGTGCTTTTGAAACAAGCAGTGAGTCTAAGAAAGTTACTGTAAAAGGAGATACTGAAGTGACGATGGAAGTAACTCCATATTTCTTCATTAATTCTGTTACGTATCAAAAGACAGGAACTAAAATCGTGGTTAATGCTAATATTTCACAAGTAAGTAAAACTAAACAAATGGAATATGTGTCCTTACTAATTTCACGTGTCAATATTTGTGACAGGGTTAATAAGGACAAAGAGGTGAAGATTCCTGCTAGCAGTATTACCGATCTTTCAAAAATAAGTTTCACAGTTGATTTAAATGATTGGACCAGCATTTCTTGTTTTGTAAGAATTGGTGTTAAATCTAAAAGTATAACTGAGTATAATTACAGTAGTGTTGAGAAATTGTAAATAAGCTTTTTTTGAGATTAGTTTTTTGGGGGGTGTGTCAAAACGACGCGCCCTCTTTTCATATAAGTCAATACTCATTAATC
>DAIRSI010000006.1:0-133838 GCA_036804505.1 Bacteroidaceae bacterium | reverse complement strand
GGCTTTGTGCTTAAAAAAAAAGAGGGCGCGTCGTTTTGACACACCCCCTTTTTTATGTCCACTATTTTGCTATAAATGAGTTTAATGATGCTTGTTTATCGGTGTTCCAGTACAGTCCAATTCAAAAAATCGATGTCATCTTATAGTACTCAAAGCCTGTCTCGCTTTAGCTTAATATGGGAACAGCACATCCAATCTCCCTTTGTGCCATGAGGCTATTAGCAGATTTGATTCAATGCCCATTACATAATTACGCATATTGTTGAAATGTCGCTGAGGTCTTGTGAATAATTGTATTATATAATGCTTTTTCATACGTATTACGGCTCGACATTTAATTCTTTAAATCTGGCTGCAGCGTTCAGAAAGTGCGCAGTAATCCAGAATACGGTCCATCTTTCTGAATATCCTCCACGTAATTTGTGAATATCATTCATATTACCTTGCTGAGCAAAATTGGTCTGCTGCAATTGCTCTCCTTGAGAACCGTAAGGATCAGTCAGTTGGAAGCAGGAACGAAACATTACTTTGGCTAAATCGTGCAATCTTTGGTCTTTCAGATAAGTTCCCATTTTGTAGACTTCAGGGGCAAATAAGACTCCGTATACGTCTATGTGCTGGTTTTGAGGAGAGACAACAGTCCATCCTGTTGTCTTAAAATTAAAATTAGCCATCCTTCCAGGAGGCAATGGAATATCCCAAACCACCACATAACTCAGACAAACATCCATGGCATGTTTTGCCCAGTCCAGGTATATCGGTTTGTTATATCTTTCATATAATTCCAAAAAACCTTGGAAAGCAGCCCATGCTCCTTCCTTGTCTTCACAAGTAGCATCAAGAGTACCTCCCCAATAACAACCATCCATTTCGAGGTGACGATTAGCAAAAGTCTCTCCTGCTTTGATAGCAGCTTTTTTATATGTATCATTTGAAAACAATTTGGATGCGATAGCAAGAGGAGCGATAAAGAATCCTTCTGCTGTAGAATGAGGATTCCAGTTATTATCAAGAATGTATCTGCTTACTCCATCACAACTTCTTTTGAGAAAATCTTCCCATTTTTTTGTTTCATATATTTTGTTCATACGGGCAGTTTCAATTGCTTTTGCAAAATTATACATGGCTTGTCCACAAGAGACCGGGTCGCCCCCATGGTATTTTTTTCCATTGAAACCAACTGGAAAGCTTCCATTTTCACTA
Organism: Bacteroidaceae bacterium; assembly: GCA_036804505.1. Taxonomy (GTDB): domain Bacteria; phylum Bacteroidota; class Bacteroidia; order Bacteroidales; family Bacteroidaceae; genus Phocaeicola_A. Next base: position 132,635 of record DAIRSI010000006.1, on the reverse strand, counting down.
TTGACTTTAAAGGAAGAAAGAAAATCCATGGACTTTTGTATCTTTTCTTTTATTGTTTTGTCTTCTAAATATGTATCTAAGACTTGAAGGGAGTATCCTGGAGAATCTGCTTGTCCACACCAACCCATGACTAAGTCCTTGCGAGCTTTGGAATCATACATGTTAAATCCGACAGCCGTAGAGTCGAATTCAATCCATCGTCCTTTTGCAAAACGGTATTTAGTTTTTATTATTTCATCAAAAGAAGCAAATCTTTCAGCATCGTAAGGTTTGTGAATATCAAGGGAAGTATATAGCGGCCTTTCGAAACCGGAACCCTTTCTTTTAATAGGATAATATTCTATGTAAAATTTTTTTTCAATAATTTCTCCCGGTTCCATATTAATATATGTATCAGTATACTTCATTGGCGATGCCTGCAGAGCTTTGGCAACACTATATTGATGGTTATAACCGATAGGACCTGAATAGAGAACAAAATCGCTGTATCCGTTATGGGCTTCAACACCAAGCGACCACCATTGGTCATTAAGTATTGCTCCCCTTACTGGGCTTGGGATGGAGTGGATAGCTCCCCCATACTTTCTTTGTGCATTTTCTAACATAGCAAATGGCATGGGGAATCTATGTTCTTCGAAAATAGCGAAATCCCCGTTTTCTCCATTATATACGGGAATTATTTTATTATTGATTTTGGCTCCGTTTTTGTTACCGTAATAAAGAATGCCCGGGAGCATGGTTTGCATATTATTGCCTTTCATTTGCATTCTTATGGAGAGAGTAACATGATTCAATGTTTCTTTGCCTTTCCATTCATACCGTCGTATGCACTGGATGAGACCCTCATGTATTGTTTTGTAAGAATCTCGTAAAATCATAGTTCCGCTTGTCAGATCCATTTTCCCGGATAGAATAGTCCATGGTCCTATCTTTTGGATTACAGAAGGATTAGCATAGATCCATCCCGACATCCAGTCATTTTTCCATTCTGTAGAGATACCCCAGAGCCCTTCTTGGGGTGCAGATATAATAGTTTCTCCATTAAGTTTTATTTGCGGTATGTTTTTTTCAAAACTTATTTGTGCATCTATTATTAGTGCACTTATTACGAAGGTCAATAGTATAAAGGTTCTCTTCATAAAAAAAATATATAATAGTAATGATTATAGAATAATCGCTTTATAAACAGCAAAATTCTTTATCTGTGGAATGCTCTTTGCTTGGGTTATATTCAACCTGATTGCTTGGAGTTGCTGAGGAGCAAATTTATCGATATGCTTGTGCCCGATGTTTGTTCCTGAAGCCAAAGTGATCCACTGTCCGTTTACTTTGCCTTGAACTACATATTCCAATACTCTTTCACCTTTTGATATGTCTTCTTGTAAGACTATCCTGTCAATGGGAACGGTTTTGTCGAAAGATAAGGTCAGCGTATTTCCGGTCCCTGATATTTTCTTGTAGGGGTTGCCGTATTCTTGTTTGATTGCATTACCTAATTCGGTAATCCTTTTTATATCGGCATCAGGAACAAGCCCGCGATTATCTATTACGATTCCTAAAAGCATATTCGTGTTATGACCGACACTAGTTTCATATTTCTTCATCATCTCCTTTAGAGTGAAGATTTTTGAATCATCACCTGCATGCCAAAACCATCCTCCTTCAAAGGAACTGTTCCATCGGAGTGTAAAATCCGATTCTCCAGGACACCAGAAACGGGCATCCGGATTTCCATTTAATCCTTCAACCACTACTGTTCCGTCCGAATGTGTTGTAGAATTGGCTGTTGCCCAGCAGGGATAAGGAGCAGCACCCTCTTCATTGCCTACCCAACGAATCAGATTGGGATAGTTGTATGGACCTTGAAAAGCGATGGCATCCGGTTGCAGTTTTTTCAGCAAAGACGTCGCATCTATACCTCCTTTATTCATAGCCAACAGGCCACCGTCGAACCATACCTCGAATAATTTGCCATAGTTAGTCCATAATTCTGTCAGTTGGGTTTCTACAATCTTGCTGTATTCTTCATATGTCACAGGAGCATCATCTGCCAATTTATTTGACATGTGCAGATATCCATTGGCTCCTGTGCTGGCATAAATGCCCGGTTTAATGCCGTATTTATGACAAGATTTAATGAAGTCGGCAACAATATCACCCTTTCCGTTTTTCCATGGCGAATATTTTATGTTGTAATTATGTGCTTTTGTTGGCCATAGACTAAATCCACTGCTATGCTTGGCAACCAATATGGCATATTTTGCACCGAGTTTTTTGGCTGTAGCCAACCATTGATCGGTATTGAGTTGGGTGGGATTGAATACGGAGGCATCGGGGTGCGTTCCGAATTTGGCCCATTCATATTCAGGACGAAATACCGGCATATCCAAATGGAACAATACGCCTATCTCCTGGTTTGCCCACTCTACTTGCCTGGCAGTCGGAATGACTATTTTTTTTGATGGCTTGTCCGGCTGTCCTCCGACTCCAATGATGCAAGCAGCCAAAGCCATGATAGAGATTAGATTCATATAGATTATATTTTGTCGAAAAACGATTAACAAATATAATCATATATTCTTATTCTGAATAATAAAATCATTCAAAATACTAGAAAGTTTTCAATAATAAGGTGTTATTACTAGATTGATAAAGAGAAGATTATCTCTACGATGAAAGAATATTGACAGCTTTTGAATGAATATTTCTATAGTGTTTGACGTTTTATTAAATGTGTTTCTAAAAATGTGCGAGGAGCTGTAAATGTTTAAAATCTTACAAAGATTGATGAGCTGATAACTTCGTGTAAAATATATTTTTATCTTTGTAGGCAAAAGGATCAGTACAATGAAAAAAGTAATGTTTGTGCTTTTGCTGTTGTTCCTTTCTTTAAGCTCATCAGCATACGATTTTCTACGTCCGGTAAAGGGGCAGATACCGAATGGATATAACTTCTGGGTATATACTCCCTTGGATTATTACTATTCGCTTGAAAATACTCCGGTGATTATTTTTCTCCACGGGGCAAGTCTCTGCGGTCGTGATTTGAACCGTGTGAGGCATTATGGCCCGCTTGATGCAATAGTTAAAGGAAGAGAGATAGAAGCACTTACCATTGTTCCGCAAAATCCGGGAGGAGCTTGGAGTCCTCAAAAAGTCATGCAAGTGTTGGATTGGGTGAAATCCCATTACGAATGTGATACTACACGCGTGTATGTTATGGGCATGAGTTTGGGAGGCTTCGGAACGATGGATGTTTGTGGTACATATCCCGACAGAATCGCAGCCGGTATGGCATTGTGTGGCGGAACTTCTTTGACTGATGTCAGCGGATTGGGAAAACTTCCTTTCTGGATTTTACATGGAACGGCAGACAGGGCTGTACCCATACAACGGTCGAAAGATGTAGTTCAGAAACTGCAAGATGCCAACACCGACAGTCGCTTACGTTATGATTGGCTGAAAGGCGGCAACCACGGAACACCCGCACGAATTTTCTATCTCAAGAAAACTTATGATTGGCTTTTCTCGCATAGCCTTCGAGATAAAGGCCGTCCGGTGAACAGGAATATCGATATCGGCCTTCCCGACATTCAAAAAGCTTACAGTGACATTAGTTCCGGAGTGGCTGATCCTGAAATTATTGATGAACCAAGTATTACTTCAGGTCATGAGTTCTGATGTGTTTTTAATTGAATTCAATAATAGCGCTGACCGTATTCTCTGAATAAAGCATCACATAGAAGGTCTTGTTTCCTCGGATGATTTTGGGTGTAATAAGTTCTCCCAGACGCATGGCTTTTTTGTATTCCACCCGAATACCGTGGACCGTGAAATCTTCCGGAAGGTATTCCAAGGCGATTCGAATGTAATGTGCATTGTTCAAATGTCCGTTGTAATCAATATCGTTTCGTTGCACAAGCACTCCCGGAAATGTTTCGGTTTCCGATTGAGGAAGTCTGATGCGGCGCTCTCCATAGTTCATATCAAGTTTCTCGTCGTAAATGATGGAATGGATAACCTCTTCCGACAGTTTTGACAATCTTCCTGTAGTTTTGTCAATAAAGGCTCCCATGCTCCAGCTTTTGTAACATACATTTCCATACTCATCGTAAATGAAAGTATTCCGGAATCCATACACTTCCTTGCAGTCGAATACTCCAGTGCAGATTGTCAGATTCTCCAGAAAAGACGGGACTCTCACTACTTCCACTTCGCGGGAAGCCAGAAGCTGTGTCATGTTCTGCTGTCCGAAATATTTTTTTACTGTAGGTTCGGATTCAATCCACATTTCGGAGCAGTCTTGCATCATCTGAAAAGCGGAGAAGAGTTTCAATTGTCCGTTTCTGTCTGTTTTGCTGGTGGTAACAGTTTGTTTTATGCTATACATATTTGAACATCTTGATTTTTGTTAGGGTGCAAAAATACGATTATTTAAGCAAAGTACAGCCATTAAGTGATTTTTTCAAAAAATGGATTAAACTATTTTTAACCTTAAATACTAGAAGCTTTTATCTTAATTTCTTTATTTTGTATAAAAATTCGTCAGATGAAAAGAATAGCTTTACTTTTTTTACTCGTTTTGGCTTCTATCAGGGGCATTGGTGCAGTTTCTCCTTCCGATTCTATCAGACATGAAATGAAACATCTTCAAGGCGAACAACTTCTGCAGGCGTACAGTAATCTTTGTCGTCTGGCAGCGGCCGGCGATGATTCCAATTATGAATTGCGCTGTATCCGTGAATATCTTGCTGAAGCATTGCGCCAACATGATGTGGAAGCCGAAGGGCTTGCGCGTTCTTCACAGATGAATTGTTATTATAACTACACGATGCCGGACAGTCTTGTCGCTGCCTTGCCAAAAGCTTTGGCAGCAATGGGGAAGAACAAGACATGGGATTATTATTATAATTCCTGGAATGTACTTGTAGAAATGTATCTCTATCAGGACAAATTGCAGACTGCCTTGCGCGAGTCCCAGAAGATGTATGCCGATGCCCGCCATAATAAAAGTAATTACGGATTGGGTGTTTCTTCCTATTGCATGGGAGGAATTTATCAGGCAATGGGTCGTTTTGTCTTGGCGGAAAAGTCATTGGAAGAAAGTATAGCGGCTCTTTCCAAGGAAGAAGATATTACCTTGCTGGTTTCAGCTTATAATGCATTGGGTGAAACGCTTGACGGATTGGGGAAATACGACAAACTTCGGACTGTTGCCGCCAAATGGAAATCCATACTTGATCAATATAAGAAAAAAGCATTATCCAAAGGATACACGCCGTCACTGAACGGGCGCTATCTTTACTGTACCCTTGCAGCTGCTGTGGCTGAAATAGAGACAAAGCAATATGACAAAGCTGCCGGATTACTTGCCCAGGCTGAACAATTGGCCGAAGGGCGCAAGCAAATTGCACAATACAAGCTTCTTCAGGTAAAATCCAGGTATTACGCCGCAACGAAACAATACGACAAGGCGATTGACTGTAATCGAGATAACATGAAGATACTTGTGGCTGCGGGTGATTCAGTCAGTTTGCTTACCGTGGAATTGCAGCAGGCGGATTTCTTTCTTCTTGCCGGTCGTTATAAAGAAGCGGCACAGCTTTATCATGATCTTACTCCCCGTCGTGACCAGATGAGGAATACCGAACTTGCCAATCAGCTCGACGAATTGAGAACCATTTTTGAGGTGGACAAACTGACGCTGGAGAATAAGATTGCAAACAATCGTTTTTATTTTGCCTTGGTTGCAAGTGTTTTGCTGTTGGTAATCGTTGTGCTTTATGTCATATATGCTCGTCGGTTACGTCGTAAGAACCGCATTCTCTATGATAGAATAGTGCAGTCGCAAAAGATGCAGGAAAACTTGCAGGTTCAGTCAGCCCGGACTTCGGTGGAAGTTCTTGATGAGGAAGGAATTCTCTATCGAAAACTTTGCCGGTTGATGCAGGACGATCAATTGTATACAAACCCTGATATCAAGCGCGACGATTTGGCCGAAAAACTTGGAACCAACCGTACCTATCTGGCAAATTCAATAAAAAAATATGGTGACGGGGCAACTATCAGTGAATTCATCAACGGTTATCGTCTGCAACATGCAGCAACGTTGCTTACGGGTGATCCGTCAAAAAATATCAGTGATGTGGAGTTCCTTTCCGGTTTTAATTCACGAGGAACCTTTACCCGTCTTTTCCGTGATCAGTTCGGAATGTCTCCGTCTGAGTATCGGGCAATTTCCAAAGAAAGAAAAGTCAGTCCATCTCAGTCAACGGAAGAAAAAGAAGATATCGAATGAATAATATAATTGATGTATGAAAAAAGTCATTGTTCTAATTCTGATTACATTTCTCGAATGTCCGTCTATGTTTGGGCAAAGTGCAGAGAATAGCCTTTCTACAATACAGAAGACATATACTTTGTCGCGTTTTTGTACGGAAGTAAAATATAATTTTGTTTATTATGACAAGATTAAGCTTGATTGGGATAGTCTTTGTGTAGCAAATCTCCCTTTGCTGACACAGACATCCACCGATAATGATTTCATGAATGGATTGAAACATTTATGTGCTCAATTGCATGATGGACACACTTATATATTTTCGCAAAACAATCCTAAGAATACGGACGATTGGATTCGGCCTCTCCCGATGAAGACAAAGCGCATTGGCGACAGGGTTTTTGTAACGGGTGTTTACAATTCCTCATTAAGAGATCAAGGCCTTTGTGCCGGTTGCGAGGTCTTGGAGATAGACGGTGAGAAGGTGTTGGACTATGCAAGAAACCATATCCAACCTTATATAGCCTCTTCAACTCCGCAGTGGACTGAATATGTACCATTTAAGGAATACGAACTCACACAGGATAAGGGTTCCAAGGTATCTAATATTTTGTTTCGCAATGCCAAGGGAAAAACTTTTTCCATATCTAGCAACCGTAACGTGAAATGGGATCTTCCTAAGGATTCTTTGGCTTTAGACTATAAAGTGGTAGGGAAGAATATAGGGTTATTGACCATTCGCAGTTTCCAGAGAGGTGAATTCACTACAGCTATGTTCGATAAGATTTTCAAGGAACTGTCCGGTACTAGCGGTTTGATTATTGACGTGCGGGATAATGGAGGCGGTAATTCCGGTTTTGCAGATTATGTAATCAGTCATTTCAGCAGCAAGCCGATTCCTAGAGGAAACTGGAGAAGTCCGATGTATATTGCGGCTCATGCTTCCTGGCATTATGCTCCCGAGTGGTATATGCAGCCGGGAGAACCGATAGACCCTGCAGAAAATGTAAAGATATACAATAAACCTGTTGTCTTGTTGGTCAATGCTGGAACCTTTTCTTCGGCCGAAAATTTTTGTGTGGCTTTCAAAGGTGCTAGGCGTGGAAAGATTATAGGTTCAAAGACGGCAGGAAGTACAGGCAATCCTATCTCTATCGATTTGGGTTTTGGTGTTGGCTGCCGTATCTGCACCCGGCAAGAATGGGATGCAGATGGCAATGAGTTCGTCGGTAAAGGAATTACTCCTGATGTAGAAGTCGCGGAAAGTCCCGATATATTTCTTAAGAACAAGGACAATCTGATTGAAGCTGCAATGAAAGATATATCGTGGGCAACTAAATGTTTACAGTAAATAATAAATTCAAATTGATATTTGAGTTCATTCATCGCCCTATTTGCGGCTTCGTGAAGTCGAAGCCGCCGGGTAATTGCTGGAATTTGAGAACGAATAAGGCATATCACTGTCTTCTGTTCCTCTGCTTTTGTTAGGTGAAGCAGTCATGTCAACCTGTATGACTCCACCTTTCTGCAAATCAGTGTGCTTGAAGACGTTCCGCGTATATTCCTTGCCGTTGAATGTCATCTTGTTGATGTAGAGATTGTCTTTGCTGTTTTGCGGAGCTTCTATCACAAGAGTATTTCCGTTTTCAAAATGGAGGGTGGCTTTCTTGAACAAAGGTGCACCAATCACATATTCATCAGTACCCGGTGTTACAGGATAGAATCCCAATGCAGAGAAAACATACCAGGCAGAAGTCTGGCCGTTGTCCTCGTCACCACAATAGCCGTCGGGGCGGTCAGTGTAGAGTCTGTCCATCACTTGTCTCACCCAGTATTGGGCTTTCCAAGGTTCTCCGGCATAGTCATAAAGATAAATCATGTGCTGGATAGGTTGATTTCCGTGTGCATAGTTGCCCATATTCATCACTTGCATCTCGCGAATCTCGTGAATCACTTGTCCGTAGTAGCTTTCATCGAATATAGGAGGGATGGAGAAAACCGAATCGAGCATCTGTACAAAAACTTTCTTGCCACCCATCAGGTTCACCAATCCTTGAATATCATGGAACACCGACCAGGAGTAATGCCAGCTGTTGCCTTCGGTAAAGGCATCTCCCCACTTGAGCGGTGAGAAGGGCTTCATGAACTTCCCGTCGGAGTTTTTTCCACTCATGAGTTTGGTTTCAGGGTCGAAGAGGTTCTTGTAGTTTAGTGCACGTTTTGCATAGAGTTCTGTTTCTTTTTTAGGACGGCCGAGTTCTTTTGCAAGTCTGTAAATGCACCAGTCATCGTAGGCATATTCCAAAGTCCGTGCGGCATTTTCATTAATCTTTACATCGTAAGGAACATATCCCAACTTGTTGTAATATTCCCATCCCAATCGGCCTGTTGATGAGGCTTCGGGGTGGACATTCATTGTTCCGTGTATAAGTCCCTTGTAGAGGCTTTCCACATCGTCCACCTTTACTCCTTTCAGATAAGCGTCGACCAGGACTGAGGCGGAATTATTGCCTACCATGCAACCCCGGTGTCCGGGACTTGCCCATTCCGGGAAGAAGCCGCTTTCTTTATAAACATTGATGAGACCTTCTTGTATTTCCTTGTTTACAGATGGATACATCAGATTAAGAAAAGGAAAGAGGGCACGGAAAGTATCCCAAAAACCGGTGTCTGTATAGAGATAACCCGGCAGGACTTTCCCGTTGTATGGACTGTAATGTACCGGTTTTCCGTTTTCATCGAGTTCATAGAATTTTCTTGGGAATAGAAGCGAGCGGTAGAGGCAAGAATAGAAAGTGCGGATTTGGTCCAGAGAACCACCCTCTACTTCAATCCGGCCCAGTGTCTTGTTCCATGCTTGCTTGCCATTGAAAACAAGTTGATCGAAACTGTTGCCGGCCAGTTCTTTCAGATTTTGTTCCGCTTGTTCCATGCTGATGAAAGAAGAGGCAACCTTGGCATATACCACTTCACCTTTATGGGTTTTGAAACCGATGACTCCCCCGGCATGAAATGCGGTTTGCTCCAGTGTTCCCTTTTTGAGGGTAACGGGGACTGTCCCGTCTTTCTTTTCCGGAATTACATCATTGGAGAAGGTTGCTTCATAAGTGAAGGGTTTACTAAATATCACGACAAAATAGTTCTTGAAATTATCGGGAACTCCTCCGCTGTTGCGGGTGCTGTAACCGATAATCATGTTTTTCTCCGGAATGATTTGAATGTGTGAACCGCGGTCGAAAGCATCGACCACGACGTAGGAATCATTCTCAGGGAATGTGAATCGGAACATAGCTGCACGTTCTGTGGGTGCAATTTCGGTTACCACGTCATGTTCGGCAAGATAAGCCTTGTAGTAATAAGGACGTACGATTTCGGCTTTGTGGTTGAACCAGCTTGCGCGGCTTTCTTCATCGAACAGAGGTTTTCCCGTGACGGGCATAATGGAGAACTGTCCGTAATCATTTATCCACGGGCTTGGTTGATGTGTTTGTTTGAATCCGCGTATCTTGTTTGCCGTGTAAGTGTATTGCCATCCGTCACCCATTTTGCCAGTTTGCGGAGTCCAGAAGTTCATACCCCATGGCATGGCTATGGCAGGATAGGTGTTGCCGGCAGAGAGTTCATAAGATGACTGGGTTCCCACTAGCGGATTTACGTAATCTGCATAATCTTTGTCTTGTGCCTTTGCAAGAGCTATTGTGCATAGGGCAGCGGTGAGGAGTAAGAGTTTTTTCATCGTAAGATATTGTTATGGTGTTTCTATTCCATTATTTTCCACTTTCCATTCTTGTCAGCTCCGATACGAGTTAAAATGCCTCGTTCTTTAAGAGAGGCCATATATCTTCGAATCGTTCTTTCGTTAACCTTGAATTCTTTTGCAAGTTGAGTAATGGTTATGTTTTCATCATCTGCTATCAACTGTATTATTTTGTTCTCCCGTTCGGATAGATTTACACGGACATTTACACGGACATTTACACGGACATTGTTTTCTATTGAAGATGTATAATTGCTGATTGTTTGCTCCAAATTGTGGATATGCTCATCAAACATGAAGTTGCGGAACAATTCAATATCATCATTCTCACGGGTCGCAATAAGCGTTTCAATATATTCTTTTTTCCTGTTTTTGTCAATATTTACCGGAATGACACCAAACTCAAACTGTAATTGGTTCATCAACAGGCGCGACATCCTTCCGTTTCCATCTACCCACGGGTGAATGGTTACTAAATGAAAATGGGCATCAAAACTTAATTTATAAATCTCGATAATATCATTTTTTGCAAGACCATTCCGTCTGTCATTTATGTTTACACATAATTCTGCCAGTTTAACAGGTACTTTCGAATAATTCATATACGAACGGCCCCCTGTACCTGCAGTGACATTCAGTAAACGCAAGTCTCCATTAGCTGACGAAAACGTCCCTAAGGGAGTATTGTAAGAAGTCCCTGTATTTTTCATAATAAGGGAAGACAGAACTTTAAGCATTTCTATCGAAATCTCGGAATGGTTCTTTGCATAGACAATAGATTGTTCGTATGCGGCTTTCAGGTCTAGGTTCATCAGTTGTTCTGTCATGGATCGTCCTTTTGCACTGATGCCTTCATCAAATAAAAGCTGGTTCTCAAGTTCGGTGACTGTAGATCCCTCTATTGCGGTGGAGTGGGTAATAAGTGAATAGAGATAGAATTTTTCATAATCTATCTGTTTCTCTATACCTAATTCTTTGAATTGGGATATAAGGGATATTATTTTTTCTTCTCTATTCTTCATGTATAAAACAAAGATAGGAATTCTTAGATAAAGAAACAAACGTTGAAACAAAAATTCGATTAAAAACAAATCATCCTGAGATTTGTTATCCCAGGATGATTTTATTTGTAACTTCAAAATGAAGTTGGATTGCTCTTATTTCTTGCAGGTGCCGCTGTTGTATGCCACAAGCATCCAAATCATCTTTTCCTGTCCTTTCAAGTAATCGCTCATCAGGCTTACCGTGACTTCGTCGCCTGCTTCGGATGCGGCTGCCAGGGTTTTACGCTCTTCAGCAATGATAAGTTTATAGGTATCCATTAGATTTTCCAAGGCTTCGCTTCCGCAGGATACGCCGCTTACTTCTTTCACTTGAGCTACTTTGAGATATTCGCTGTAGTTGTTTGCAGGAACACCGCCCAAAGTCAGGATGCGCTCTGCCACTTCATCTACTTTGGTAGCCGTGTCATTGTACAGTTCTTCGAATTTACTGTGAAGCACGAAGAATCCGTGTCCTTTGATGTTCCAGTGGAAACCGCGGAGATTGGTATATAATACTTGCAAATCAGCCAATAGCTGGCTCAGGGAACCTATGATGTTATTTGCACTTTGTTCGTTCAACTGAATGTAATCTAAAGTTTTCATATCTTTTCTGTTTTAAATGGTTTATAATTTATTTTTCTAACGGCTTTGTATCCGTTTTTGTTTTACACTGCAAATGTAAGGGGCGAACTTCTATAAAACAAAAAAAGATTTATCGGATATTTCTATGACATGATAGAAGAAGTCTATCGTATTTTTAAAATCACCATAAGTGGGTATTGTCTTTCGTTCTTTATTGTCGTTTTTTGTTCTATCTTTGTAGTTGGTAATAATAGAAACATGAGGATAAGGATATGACTTTACAACAATTGGAATATATTTTAGCCGTTGAGCAGACGGGTAATTTCACAAAGGCGGCTAAAAATTGCCTGGTGACACAACCTACTTTGAGTGCCATGATTCAAAAACTTGAAGAGGAACTTCAGGTGAAGATTTTCGATCGTGACAAACAACCGGTAGTGCCTACGGCTATCGGGCGGATAGTGCTTAAGCAGGCAAGTCTGTTGCTGTCTCAAGCTTCGCATATTCAGGATCATATAGAAGAGGAACGGCACTCTTTGGCCGGAATCTTCCGATTGGGTGTTTTGCCCACCATCGCTCCTTACTTATTGCCTCGTTTCTTCCCGAATCTGATGAAGAAATATCCGCAGCTTGATATCCGAGTAACGGAAATGAAAACCACAGCCATCAAGCAGGCTTTGTGTGATGAGGAACTTGATGGCGGTATTGTGGCCAGTCTTCCCCGGATGGACGACTTTCAGATGACTTCTCTATATTATGAACAGTTCTTCGGATATGTGGCTCGCGGCGAGAAACTTTTCGAGAACCGTCTGATTCGTACGGCCGATGTCAAGAATCAGCAACTGTGGTTGTTGGACGAAGGGCATTGCTTTCGCGACCAACTGATGACGTATTGCCAGTTGAGTGAAGCGAGAATGAGTCAGCAGGTATATCGGTTGGGTAGTATGGAAACCTTTATGAGAATGGTGGAAGGAGGAAAAGGCATTACATTCATTCCCGAACTGGCTCTTGACCAGTTGAGCGAGCAGCAAAAGGAACTGGTGCGTCCGTTTGCCATTCCTTGTCCTACCCGGCAAATCGTGTTGCTGACGTCCAAAGATTTTATCCGTGACTCACTCAGGAAGATGCTTGTAGAAGAAATTCAAAATGCCGTTCCGAAGGTAATGCTCTCAAAACAAGCCACTCAGCAGCTTGTATAGAGTGTCTCTATGGGGCTATAAATATTATCGATTGTTTTTTTTCGAGAGTTGGGGAAAGACTCTTTACTTTTGCATAGTCAAATTTTAATAACTATTTAAAAGATAAAGATTATGGAACCAATTATTAATGCAAATGCACCAGAGTTTAAAGTAAATGCTTATCATAATGGCAAATTCACTACAGTGAGCAGTGAAGATATCAAAGGAAAATGGAGTATCTTCTTCTTTTATCCCGCTGATTTTACCTTTGTATGTCCTACCGAACTGGTAGATATGGCAGAAAATTACGAGAAGTTCAAAGCTTTGGGCGTGGAAATCTATTCCGTAAGCACCGATTCTCAGTTTGTACACAAGGCTTGGCATGATGCCAGTGAAAGTATCCGTAAGATTCAATATCCGATGCTTGCCGATCCTACAGGGGTCTTGAGCCGTGGTTTCGGAGTGATGATTGAATCGGACGGTATGGCCTATCGCGGTACATTCCTGGTGAATCCCGAAGGAAAAATAAAGATTGCAGAAATTCAGGATAACAGTATCGGCCGTAATGCGGATGAATTGTTGCGCAAGACGGAAGCTGCCTTGTTTGTAGCGAGTCATGAAGGCGAAGTTTGTCCGGCAAAATGGAAACAGGGAGCTGAGACTTTGAAACCAAGCATCGATTTGGTGGGTAAAATCTAAGCTTATGAACATTTTAGATTCAGCAATTGTAGAGCAGGTCCGGACTTTGTTCGGACAGCTCTCTTCCCGTTTTGTTTTCCGAGTCCGTGCTTACCGTCATCCGAAGGCCGAAGAAATGATTGCCTTTGTCAAGGAGCTAGCTGCTTGCTCGGACAATATATCGGTGGAGACAATGGAAGTCAGTGAGACTTCTTTGGAATTCAGTCTTGTCAAGGAGGGTGAAGAAACAGGGATATCCTTTCGCGGCATACCCAGTGGACACGAATTTACTTCTTTATTATTGGCGGTATTGAATGCCGAAGGTAAAGGAAAGAATTTGCCGGATGCGGGCATTGAACGTCGCATCCGTGCCTTGAATGTACCTGTCAGCTTGCGCACGTATGTATCGCTCACTTGTACCAATTGTCCTGATGTGGTTCAGGCTTTGAATGTATTGAGCCTTTATCATCCTCAGATAAGACATGAGATGGTGGATGGAGCTCTGTTTACGGAGGAAGTGGAGCGTCTGAAGATTCAGGCGGTGCCTTCGGTTTATGCCAATGGTGAATTGCTTCACACCGGGCGCGGTTCTTTGGGAGAATTGCTTCAGGAGTTGGAAGAAAGATTGGGCAGCCGGCCGTTGGAGGCATCTTCTGCAGAGGTTCATGATTATGATGTATTGGTTGTTGGTGGCGGACCTGCGGGTTCTTCTTCTGCCATTTATTCCGCCCGCAAGGGATTGAAGGTGGCGATAATTGCCGAACGTATTGGCGGTCAGGTGAAGGAGACGGTAGGCATTGAGAATCTTATATCTGTGCCAAAGACTACAGGTGCACGTCTGGCAGAGGACTTGCGGCTGCACATAGAGGATTATCCCGTGGATGTCTTCGAGAATAGAAGGATAGAGAATGCCGAACTGAGAGACAACATGAAGCGCATTGATGTCAGTGGGGGTGAAGTGTTCCGTGCTCCGGAAATCATCATTGCCACAGGAGCAAGCTGGCGAAAGCTGAATGTTCCGGGTGAAGCGGAATATATAGGAAAAGGCGTAGCGTTCTGTCCGCATTGCGACGGACCTTTGTTCAAAGACAGGAAAGTGGCTGTAGTAGGCGGGGGTAACTCGGGAATAGAGGCGGCCATTGATTTGGCAGGTATCTGTTCAAGTGTAACGGTGCTGGAGTTTGCCGACTCATTGAAGGCCGATAAGGTATTGGTCGAAAAGGCCGGCAGTCTGCCCAATGTAGAGATTTTCACGAATATGGCCACACAGGAAGTCTTGGGTGACGGCAGCAAGGTTACTTCTATTCGTGTCATGGACCGTGTCACGAAAGAAGAGAGAGTTATACCATTGGATGGTATCTTTGTCCAGATTGGTTTGGCAGCCAACAGTGTTCCTTTCAAGGAACAGTTGGAAGTGACCCGTATCGGGGAGATCAAGATTGATGAATATTGCCGTACCAGTTTGCCGGGAGTCTATGCCGCAGGCGATGTGTCGAATGTTCCTTACAAGCAAATCGTCATAGCGATGGGTGAAGGGGCAAAAGCTGCACTTTCCGCTTTCGATGACCGCATCCGCGGAGTCATTGCTTCCAGATAGTGTTTATCTTTCCTTTATTCTTGTACTTTTCTTTCGAGGAAGAACCTCCGTGTCATCGCGAAGAACATAATCACTCCGATGGCATTGATGACGGCTACGGTCCAAAAGGCAGTTCTGTACCCGAAGCCCTCGGCAATGACTCCTCCTATCAGGATGCCTATTCCGAAACCGGCATCCCAGGCAGTGAGGATGGAGGAATTTGCCGTGCCGCGTTCATTGTGCTTTGCCATGCTGATGAACATATTGAGAAAGGCAGGATAGAGATGCCCGTTTCCAAGTCCGATGAGGATGGCGGACAGGTAATAACCCACAAGATTGGGACAAGCCACAAACAAAATGTACCCTACCAGTGAGATGATGCCGCCCATGGCGGCATTTTCCGTCAGTTTCCCGTCTCTGAGGGCCTTGGCACCTTGCAGGCGCGAGAGGAAGAGCCCGATGGAGAGCAACATGAAATAGGTGCCGGTACCTCCTGTGATACCCAGTTCCTCTTTGCTGTAGATGGCCAGATAATTGCTCAGCACCCCGAAACAAAGGCCGGGGAAGGCAATGTTTATCGCCAGCATCCAGGCTCTTGTGAGGAAAAACCGGTCGAGCGAAATCTTTGTCTTCTTCTTGATGATATCTTTAGAAGGCAGTTGTATGGTGGAAGCGGCAAACAATCCCACGGCAGCAACAATCAGGGCAATCCAGAACAACAAGGTGAAGTTGTCGGTGTACTTGTAGATATACACTCCCACGGATGGCGCGATGGCCATGGCCAGATTATTACTCAGCCCGTAGTAGCCGATGCCTTCATTGCGCCGGCTTGTAGGCAGAACATCTATTGCCACGGTGCTGTTGGCTACCGTGACGGCACCGAACGGTGCGCCGTGTAGCGTTCTCACAATGGCAAACATCAGCAAAGTTCCTGCAGCAATGTATCCGAGAAAGAAGACGAAGAAAGTGAAGAAACAGATCATCAGTACCTTTTTCCGGGAAAAACAATCTACGATATATCCGCTGAAGGGGCGGAATATAAGTGCTGCTACCGTATATCCGGAGAGCACGATACCTATCATGTCTTTTGTAGTCCCGAATCTTTCGCTGAGGTATAGCGGCAGTAAAGGAGTGAGGACATAGAAAGCGAAGTACAGCATGAAATTGGCTGTCATCACCTTCATATAGTTTCTGTTCCAAAGTTTTTCCATAATCCTGAATATTCTAAAAAGTTTACCTTATGCTCCCGTCACCGGTAAATGCTGAAAATCAGCTATCTCTGGTGACGGGACATGAAAAAGTTATCGGTTATTCATCGAAAGAGCGTCCGAAGAAACCTTTGGCAGGCACATATATGGGGGCGTTTTTCACTCCTTCATTGAGGAGCATGGGGGTGTCGCCTTTGGTGAATGTCTTGATTCTGCGAAGGGCCGTGCTTCGTGTCAATCCGCAAATGTGCTGGAAGGTTGCACGGTTAATGCTGCGGTGGTCCTTGAAATATTCATTCAGGATGCCTTGGATTTCAATGTCCGAAAATTCCCGGGAATGATTTTTTTTCTCAATTCGTTCGAATTCGGCCGAGCGCATTCTTCTCATCAGGTCCTTTTCGGGATAAAAGTCGATACCTTTCACGATGACCTTCCTCTTGGTGATCAGTTTCGGATTATCCGTCTTGGGAGTGGAGATGGCCACGGAGAAATATCCCAATCCTTTGATGTGGATGCGGTTGCCTTCCTTTAAGGTTCGTTCCAGAAAATGCGACAAGCCGTCGAGAACCGCTACAATGTCCGCGGAAGTCACGGTAGAAGGACGCGACATGTCGTCCACAACTCTTTTGAAATCAATGGTTCTGGAACCGGCCACCCTTACGTGGTAGCTTTTTTCCCCGTTTTCAGAGTTCGCGCTTGGGGTGTTATACACATCAAATTTAATCATTTTCTATCCGTATTTTAGTTGGTTTTTATCCTTTTTCTTATGGAAAAGTGTCGTCTCACGTCCGTGGTACGCACGTCTCACCCTTGTGGTATGCATGTATCACGGACGTGAGACGCACGTATCACATGGGTGAGACGATAATATCTCACGTACAAAGGTATGATTTTCCACGTAAATAAGCAAGGTTTCCCATGAATATAATGGTCATTTGTCTATAGTTATTGAAATGTTCTATTGTTGCGAGTCAATCACGCAGACACCGTTTGGCAATGCTGCATATAGTTTGCCTTTATCGCCGGCTATAAGTATCCCTTCGAATTCGAAGACAAGTAGAACTTTCTTTGAACTGTCGGTAACCAAGTAGGTTGTGCGCTTTTCGGCATTGTTGTAATAGATGTTTTCCGACTTCGTGGAAAAGATGCTGTCGGCATTGAATTTCTGTTGTGTCCCGTCGTCTTTGAGCAGATAGACATCCTGCTTGTTGGCTTCCACCAATAGCTGATGAGCATCAGTAACAAGTGGTTTCATGCTTCCTTGTGAATATTGATACACTGTATCGACGGGCCAATAGAAACATTCGTCTTCCTCATCTTTACTCTTGGCTTTCATCACGGGGGCTTTCCAATCTATGCGGTGTACCTCCGTTTCTCCTTGGTTGTTGAACATCAATCCTGTGTCGTCTTGCCAATAAGCTCTGCCTGTTACGGCAAGGCCATCGGAAATCTTGTTTTTTATATCGGGCATGGTGAGTGACAATTGTTTGCCTGTATGCTTGTCATACACTCCGACAAACGGCTTTCCGCAATGCCCGAGAAGTCCTTTTTGGAACGCGATGCCGTAATTGATGAGCAGAATCTTGTCATCTTGAATTATAAGGTAAGATTTTGATCCGGCATCGGCAGGTAAGGGGGTTATCCATCTTTTGTTCAGCAGCATGTCCAGACAATACAAGTTTTTGGCATCGGCAATGAAAATGGAATCTTCTGAAGAAACAGAATTGCTATGAGTCCCCGATAATACATTGGAATCTATATAAGGCTGACAGCACCAGTAGGCTTCTTTCCAATCCGTACGATAGATGGGACGTTTCCTGACTAAAGAGAATCGTGACTTAAAAGGTTCGTCCATCCCGGCAGTGAAAGGCATCTTAACTGTTTTTCCGGTCAGGACATCCAGTTTCACCAGTGAGTCGGTAATCAAGTAAAGTATGTTTTTCTGCTTTCTGTCTTTGGTGACATCGCTCCATGGCCAATGATAGCGATGGGGTATTTTTTGCTTCCATATCAATTTGCCCGTAGAAATGTGAAAGGCCGAAATATCTCCTTTAAAAAAATAATCGGGATGATTGTAACCTATCATAACATCGAGAGAGTCATTGTGCCATACAGGTTGCATAGACAACGTGTACAATTTCTTGCCTTGGAAATCATAGAATGTCGTATGTTTATATTTATACTTGAAGTATCCGTCATCGAGCAGATAGATATCATTATTGTCTTTGAATTGGGCTACTTGATGCAAATCGTTTTTATCAAAGACATAGCTGATGATATTTCCGTCTTTAGAATCCTGAAGCAGGATGTAATGTCTTAAAACAGACATTCCGGAAAATTTATTGTTCATATTTATGAAAGTACCTTTCACAGGGGTTCCATCCACATGTTTGCCTATGTACAGATTCTTATTTATTGTATATTGTGCATTTGCGACGGAACAGTACAATAGCAGCCAGACAATCAGTAAAAAGTTGTTCTTCATGATTTTTTTTGTTTTTACAAAAATACGAATAATAAATAAATAATGATTAACTTTACAACCATTAATACTGAATCTAATAATAAAATCAGAACAAGATGAAAAAATTATTGCTATTGTTCTGTCTGTTCACAACAGTTTTTGCTATGGCGCAGACACCGCTTACATTCACTGAAGCGAAGTTCATAAAGGGTGATAACCCCCAGTATCAAAAATCGAATTATGATGACAGCAGGTGGGCCACAGTTCCCATAAACCAGCTATGGCCGGGTAGTTCCAATGACGATAGTTTCGGCTGGTATCGCATTCGCTTCAGCATACCTTCTTCATTTGCGTCGGGGGTTAGTAATCCTCTGGTAATTTTTGATTTAGGCAATATAGATGATGTTGATGAGACGTATCTCAACGGTGAACTTATCGGCAAAACGGGTCGCATGCCCAATGGTAAAGACGGTTATGTTTCGGCATGGGATACACCGCGGCGCTACGCAGTGGACAGGGCGAAGGTCTCCGGCGAGAATGTGCTTGCCATCCGTGTGTATAATAAAGGTGGAGAAGCTGGAATACGTGGCCAGGGATTCCGCATCAGTCAGCCTTCGTTGATTGAAGGAATCGAACTGAATCCGAAGGAGACTGCCGAGAATTCCAAGAAAACAGTCATGGCCATTACATGCCGCAATATATTTCCGTTGGTGCAGAAAGGTAAAATCAACATTGTGATGAAGGATGCGGAGAATGGTGCCGTGCTCAAGACAATAGACAAGAAAGTGGCATTGAATGCGAATAGCAGTCAGACGTTCGATATGAATTTCACTCCGGGTAAGCATGTACGTTTCTATACCACCTTTACCGCCGGTGATGGAAAAACCGTCAGCGGGGTTTATTCATCCAAATATATCCTCACGCCGGCAGCTCCGGCTGCACCGCGCTATAACGGAGCTTTGGTGTACGGCGTGCGTCCGGGTTCGCCCGTTATCTTCCATATGGCCTTCTCGGGAGTGAAACCCATGCGTTATGCAGTGGAAGGACTTGCCGAAGGATTGAAGCTGGATGTCGAGAACGGAGTAATCAGTGGAAGCATTGCCACTGCCGGCAATTATGAAATGACACTTGTGGCCGAAAATGCCAAAGGGAAAGCCGAACAGAGATTTACCATCAAGGTGGGCGACAAGTTGGCACTGACTCCTCCAATGGGATGGAACAGCTGGAATTGTTGGGGGCTGAGTGTTTCACAGGAAAAAGTGAAATCATCGGCTCAGGCCATTCTCGATAAAGGTCTTGCCGATTACGGTTATAGTTATGTGAACATCGATGATGCCTGGGAGGCTGCCGAACGCAATGCTGACGGCACGATAGCTCCAAACGAAAAGTTCCCCAACATGAAGAGCCTTGGCGACTGGCTTCATCAGCATGGGCTACGCTTCGGCATTTATTCTTCACCGGGTGAGCGCACTTGCGGTGGTTATCTGGGTTCGTTGGGACACGAGAAACAAGATGCCGAGACTTATAACAGTTGGGGTGTGGACTATCTGAAATATGATTGGTGTAGTTATACGCGAGAGTTCGAGCCTAGCAAAGACCATACGCTGGCAGCCTATGTGTGGCCTTATCTCCACATGGAACGTTATTTGCGTCAGCAGCCCCGCGATATTTTCTATAGCCTTTGTCAGTATGGATTTTCTGATGTTTGGAAATGGGGATTTATGGTAGATGCCAATTCATGGCGCACTACAGGGGATATCACCGATACCTGGAAGTCACTCTATGATATCGGTTTCAATCGTCAGGCAGAGCTTTATCCCTATTCGGCACCCGGTCATTGGAATGATCCCGACATGCTGATTGTGGGCAAAGTGGGATGGAGTGCCAGTCTGCGCGATACGCGGTTGACTCCTGACGAGCAATACACCCACATTTCGCTTTGGGCGCTTTTAGCTGCGAATATGCTCATCGGGTGCGATGTGTCCCAGATGGATAATTTCACGCTGAGTCTGCTTTGCAACAACGAGGTGAATGCTGTGAATCAGGATATTCTTGGTCAGCAAGCCAAACGAGAGGTGAAGGATGGTGACATACAGATATGGAAGCGTCCGCTGGCCGACGGCAGTTATGCTGTGGGTATCTTCAATGTGGGCAGTGATGACAGGAACGTGGATATAGCCAAGTATTATCAGATGATGGGTATCAGTAAGCCTGTTTCCGTGCGTGACCTTTGGCGTCAGAAAGATTTAAACGTGGATGAAACCACTTATAATATATTGTTACATGGAGTAATGTTACTAAAGATCCGTTGCCAGTAGAATCTTCTTTATAGATAATTTTCCCACTAAAAGGGCTTGTTTCCAAAGGCCTGAATTTCATCCCTACACCACAATCCGCTCAATGAAAGCGAATTGTGGTGTAGGGTACTCAGGGGAAACCTTTTGTAATTATGTAAACACCCGATTGATGAATCTGTTCTTGAATCATAGCGGGGAACGAAAACCAGGCATAGTGATTGAGTCCATCACTGAATAGAAACGTGTTAAACAAAAGCCGAAATTGTTAACTTGTCCAAGACAACGTGTTAAGCAAATCGGCTTTTGCTTAACACGTCATCATAAACGTGTTAGCGGAAAGCAGTTTTACTTAACATATCATTCTTGTGCGTGATGTTTCGTCGGTTTATTGTAAGCATAGAGTCTAAACAGTTAATGAAAAAGTTAGAATGTAGTTAGAATGCTCGAGAAAGTTAGAATGTATTTTAATAGCATTCTAACTTCCATCTATCTGATATATAATCAGATAAAACGAAAAGTTAGAATGGTTAGAATGCTTTTTGAAAAAATTTCCGGGGAATGATTTTGCATCTCAATTGACGAAGGATTTTTCTAATGGAAAAAAGAGTAGAAGGCATGATCCTTTCATTTGTTTTGACTTTTTTAATAAATGGAATTACTTTTACTCTTATGATTTAATTATTTTTGTACATCAAATCGATTCCTATACAAATACAAATAATTAAAATGAAAACAATTAATCAAACACTTACTATTTTCCTATTTCTTTTTGGAGTTGTAAAGGTTGGAGCTATGGAACAGAGTGGCCTTGTAAATGGAACATTAACGTCCAAAGAAGAGAACCCGTTAGCCGTAATAAAAGAAACTCCGGGTCTCTGTGGCATTTTTCATAAATGGGGTTTTATCGGAGATTCCCTTTGTAGCGGTGAGCATGAAGCATATGATTCAAATGGAAAGAAACTATACATTGATCTTTATGAATATTCTTGGGGCCAGCGTATATGCGCGGCAACAGGAACAAAAGGCGAAAACTTTTCGCAGGGAGGTGAAGATGCCAGAGGATGGATTGATCATTTCTGGGATCATCCCAAGAACCGAAACAATAATATTGATGCAAAGAAAGATCCTAAAATGGCTTATATCATAGCTTTGGGTGTGAATGATACGTATCGAGGCTATAAAGCGGGAAATTGTAAGAAAGATATTGATTTAAAAGATTATACTAAGAATGATACGACTTTTGCGGGCTATTACGGTGGTATTATACAAAGGATAAAAAGCATTCAACCTAAGGCAAAAATTTTTGTGGTAACTCGTCCTAAAGAAGAAAATACGAAAGAGTCTTTTAATGAAGTGATACGTGAAATGTCCATAATATTTGACAATGTATATGTGATAGATTTATATAAATATGCTCCTTCTTATGAAAAGGGCACCCCGATGCGGAAATATTTCATGGGTGGGCATCAGAATGCGGCAGGCTACCAACTGACGGCATATATGTTTATGACCTATATAGATTGGATAATCAGACAGCATATGAAAGACTTTGAAGAGGCTGCTTTTATTGGGACCGATTATCAGTATGGAAAGTAAAGACAGACAAGTAAGCAAAGATAATAGTTTCAAGTATGAAGTATGTTTTATTTTTAAGTTTGACTTGCATTATGTCCGTTCTTTTGTGTCACGCAGACGTAAGGGAATATGATCCGATTAGAGACTCGAATGTAGAAATTGTAAATCAACCCAGAAGAGAGGAATGGACGGGTTCTTACATGTGGTATCCCGGGCAATTGGCTGCTTTCCTTCAACAACAGTGTGTGCATGAATCCAGAGGACGTTGCATAAACGTCGGTTATCCCGGTAAGTTCTTTGCGAAATGCCCGAATGTTTATTTTAAACGAGAGATCTGCTTAAAAAAAGAAACCGCTTTAAAATGGTATGGCCATTCAGGTATTAATCTATATATAAACGGGGAGAAACAGATTACAAAAAACAACAGAATGATTCTTCTGCCGGGGAAACAACAATTGATATTCGAAGCCGTGTCATCAGATTCCTTGCCTTGTATCATATTGCAAGGGGAGAATCTGGATAATCCAAATGAGTGGCAGGCAAGCATGGACAAGCAATTCTGGACGATTCCGGAAAGTGATATGCGCCATGTACCGTCTGTTCGTCCCGATGATAATCAGGAAATAACGGCTATAATCAATCCGAATAAAATATTGCCTTTGCGTAATTCAGAGACAATCGGAACGAATGGAATACAAATTGGGCAACAAGGTTGTGCTTTGATTGATTTCTTTTATCAGGAAGTGGGTTATTTGACTTTTTCTGCAAAAGGAAGTGGTACTGTGACTGTTCGGGTGGGTGAAACACCGGAGGAGGCATTGGAACATGACGAAAAGAAATTCGAACAATATCCTTTGAAATCCGTTGAACTGTCTGATAAGAGCCGCTTGATTCGTATATCCCGGCGTGCACTCCGATACGTATCGCTGGAATGTGATAAAGGTGCTGTTATATCGGATATTAAGTTTGAAGCATCGATGTGGCCGGTTGATTATCAGATGCAGTTTGATTCGGATGATGATTACATAAACAATCTGTTTAAGATGAGTTGTGCTACACTTCATTCCAGTATGCATGGCTTTTATCTCGATGGAATAAAACGCGATTTCCTCCCTTGGTCAATGGACGCATTGATTAGTACTTTAGGCGGAGACTATCTTTTCGGCGACAAGCAGGTTTCTGCAAATGGTATTTCCATTGCCTTGATGCCTCTGCATCCGAAAATGACGGATTTGGGAATACCCGATTATCCTTTACATGCCCTGTTCGGATTGAAACAAAACTATTTGCGCTATGGTGATTTGTCTGTTTCTTTACGCTATAAGGACCGTATAAAGGAGTTATTGGACTTTTATACTTCCATAGCCGATAAAGATGGTTTTGTGCATGGCAATTATGGCGATGACCATTTTGGTTATACCCCGGGTTGGTCAACCCAAAATGGCCCTGCGCGAAAGGGAGTGGCTTCCTATGCCCAAATCATGCTCTATTATAATTATAAGGCCGGTGCCTATTTTGCCAGATTATGGAAGGATACAAAACTTTCTGAGAAATACGATCGGCTGGCTTCCCAACTAAAAAAGAGAATAATGGAAAAGTTCTGGGACAAAGAACGAAAAGCATTTAAAAACGGGACATTAAATAATGGGGAGACAGATGATAGAATATCTCATCATGCCCAGTATTGGGCAATCCTGGCAGATCTATTTCCTACTGATTGCTATGCCAATCTGTTTGATAATATTTTGCCAAATCTTCCTTACTATTATACGGCAGTGAGTTATGAAAAAGGTTATGAATTTCTGGCTTATGCCAAAGCCGGACGTGTGAAGGACCTTTGGTCTTATATAGATAGAGTTTGGGGCGACTGGATGAAGCAAGGGTATAGCCGTTTCCCGGAGAATTTTCTACCGGGAACTTCAAGGGCGAAACAGCTTGAATTTTATCATCGGCCTTACGGCTTGAGCCTTTGTCATGGGGCGAATGGAGTGCCGGTGGTAGTTGGAATATTAAACGGGTTGATAGGTTTTTCCTCTTCCGATCAAAAAAACGGGGAATACGTCATAAAACCCAATCTGCTTCACTTGAAATGGATTAAAACAAGAGTTCCCGTTAAAGAAGGTTTTATTGACATAGAACTTCATGCTGATGGTTCGGGAATAATTCAGATACCCGAGCATTGTATAGTAAATTATATATCGAATTCAAGACATCAATCAATTATTTTTCATAAGGCAGGTCGTTATACATTGAGATAAAACAGGTAAAGACGTATTATTTGCTCTTTTGCCTTCTCTCCTACAAGGAAAATTCTTTGCAGTCACAAAGAATGAAGGCACGTTTGTTTCCAGCATTCAAAAATTTTGATGAAATATGCATGTATTCAAGATAAAAGACTTATCTTTGCACCCGAATTTAATTGTGGAAAGATTTGGGCAGCTTGCAACCACAGAAAAAAATGCTAAATAAAACAAACAGGCTTTAGCACTGTTTTTCGCATTTCCTCTCCAAATCATTCCTTTTTATTAACTTAATAGTTTAAATAAAATGGGATATTTATTTACTTCCGAATCGGTGTCTGAAGGACACCCAGACAAAGTGGCCGATCAGATATCGGACGCAGTTCTTGATGAATTATTGGCATTCGACCCCAATTCAAAAGTCGCTTGCGAAACTCTCGTTACTACCGGACAGGTTGTTCTTGCCGGAGAAGTGAAATCAGAAGCTTATGTAGATCTTCAGGAAATAGCACGTCGTGTGATTAACCGTATTGGTTATACCAAAGGCGAGTATATGTTCGAAGGAAATTCCTGCGGAGTATTTTCGGCAATCCACGAACAGAGTGCCGACATTAATCGTGGTGTAGAGCGCAGTGATCCTATGGAACAAGGTGCCGGTGACCAGGGTATGATGTTTGGCTATGCTACTAACGAAACAGAAAACTACATGCCTCTTTCATTGGATTTGGCACACAAGATTCTAATGGTTCTTGCAGAAATAAGAAAAGAAGGCAAGGAGATGACTTACCTTCGCCCTGATGCCAAAAGCCAGGTAACAATTGAATACGATGACAACGGTTGTCCTATAAGAATTGATACGATTGTGGTTTCCACTCAGCACGATGAATTTGTGCTTCCAAAGAATGAATCCGTTGAGGCTCAGCAAAAGGCTGATGAAGAGATGCTCGCTGCTATACGTAAGGATGTTATCGAAATCCTGATGCCACGCGTTATCTCTGAAATTCATAACGAGGCTGTCTTGGCTTTGTTTAATGCAGATATCAAATACTTCGTTAATCCGACTGGAAAGTTCGTCATCGGCGGACCTCACGGAGATACAGGCTTGACGGGAAGAAAAATCATTGTGGATACTTACGGAGGCAAAGGAGCCCACGGAGGAGGCGCTTTCTCGGGAAAGGATCCTAGCAAGGTGGACAGAAGTGCAGCTTATGCCGCTCGTCATATTGCCAAGAATCTAGTGGCAGCAGGTGTTGCTGATGAAATTCTGGTTCAAGTATCATATGCAATCGGGGTTGCACGTCCTATCAACATTTATGTGAATACCTACGGACGCAGTCATGTAAATATGACCGATGGCGAGATAGCAAAAAAAATAGACAAACTCTTCGATTTGAGACCGAAAGCCATTGAGGACAGATTGAAACTGCGCAATCCTATTTATAGCGAAACAGCTGCCTACGGCCATATGGGTCGTGAGCCTCAGATGGTTACCAAAGTGTTTACATCACGTTATCAAGCGGAAAAACGTCTGGAAGTAGAACTTTTCACTTGGGAAAAGTTGGATTATGTGGATAAAATAAAAGAAGCTTTTCACTTATCTTAAAAAATAAAGATGAATATAGGAAATCTCCGCTTACCCGTTATGGGAAAGCGGAGATTTTTGTAACTTTGCAGAAAATATTGAAACGACAATGAATACAATCCGACGTATATGTGTATTTAGTGCTTCAAGCACTAAAGTTGATAAGGCCTATTTTGAGGCTGCCGATGATTTGGGAAGACTGATGGCCGAAAAAGGTATCGGGCTTGTCAATGGAGCCGGACGCATTGGGCTTATGAGAGCATGTGCCGACGGAGTGCTGAATGCCGGAGGTAAAGTGACAGGTGTCATCCCACAGTTTATGGTTGAACAGGGGTGGCAGTATGACGGACTATCTGAAATGATTGTGACTGAAACGATGCATGAGCGAAAACAGAAGATGAGCGAAATATCTGATGCAGTCATCGCTTTGCCGGGAGGATGCGGTACCTTGGAAGAACTGCTTGAAGTGATTACCTGGAAGCAGTTGGGGCTGTATCTGAAACCTGTTGTCATCTTGAATATCAATGGTTTTTATGATCCATTGCTGGCTATGCTTCAGAAAGCAATAGATGAGAATTTCATGCGAGAGCAGCATAGTTCTATTTGGAAAGTAGCGCAGACGCCGAAAGAAGCCATAGAGCAGGTCCTTTCTACGCCTCTTTGGAATAAGGAAATTAGGAAATTTGCGGAAATATGAACATGGTTCAGCCTGATAGCAATCAAACATTCAGCCATCACTACAAGCATCTTGCTTCTGCAGATACGGTTCGGGTTGATACGCTTTCGGCCGATACTATGACGTATTGCATGTTGAAGGATACAGTGACACAGGCTGCACCTACTGATACGCTTCCGCTATATTATAAGATGGAGTATCCGTCAATGGAATCCATGTTTACTTCTGTGAAATCAACGTCCCACTGGGGAAAGGAGGGGCTGCAGGTTCCCTATAATATCAGCAACGACAATGCAGTGGCTGGGGTTCTTTTATTCTGCTTTTTTGTGACTTGTTATGTGCTGACATTCGGCAAGCATTTCTTTCTGCAACAGATCAAGAGTTTCTTTTTTGCACGAAATCTTGATAATGTGTTTTCTGTAGAAACAAGTTCGGAATTCCGTTATAAGGTGGCTTTAGTGGTCCAGACATGCGTTATGCTTGGGCTTGGCTTCCTGTATTTCACTCAAACCATCAATCCGGATTCAGTATATCACACACTACCAGTGATTTCACTGGCTGTCTATACTTCGATTTTGTTTTTGTTTTTCATAATCAAGGCTTTCTTATATAGGTTTGTCAATTGGGTTTTCTTTACAAAAGATCAAAGGCAACTGTGGCATGAATCTTATTTTCTAATAATTGCATTGATGGGCCTCTGTTGTTTCCCGGTGGTATTGCTGGCCAACTATTTTAATTTAAACTTCAATGAATCTTCCTTATTTTTCATTTTTATTGTGCTTTTGAGTGAAATATCATTGATTTATAAATGTTTTAGTATCTTTTTCAAAGAAAAATATGGTTTTTTCTATTTAATTGTGTACTTTTGCACCCTCGAATTGATGCCTTGTCTTTTTATATGGCAAGCACTTGTTTTGAGTAATACTTTATTGATTTTTTAAATGAAAGTAAATAAAATACTTGTATCCCAACCCAAGCCGACTTCGGAGAAGTCTCCTTATTTTGATATTGCTCAGAAATTTGGGGTTGAAATCGTGTTTCGTCCTTTCATAAAGGTTGAAGGACTTACTGCCAGAGAATTCAGACAGGAAAAAATTTCAGTAGCTGAACATACGGCCGTTATCTTTACGTCGCGCCATGCTATTGACCATTTCTTTCATCTTTGTGAAGAGTTGCGTGTAACAATACCCGAAACCATGAAGTATTTCTGCATCACTGAGAGTGTAGCTCTCTATATTCAGAAATATGTTCAGTACAGAAAGCGCAAGGTGTTCTTTGGAGCAACCGGCAAAATAGATGATTTGCTGCCTGCTATTGTGAAACATAAGACAGAGAAATATCTGGTTCCGATGTCGGATGTTCATACAGATGAAATTAAAAATTTACTCGATAAGAGTGGCGTAGATCATTCGGAAGCGGTAATGTACCGTACAATCAGCAATGACTTTGCGGAAGGCGAAGCTTTTGATTATGACATGCTGGTATTTTTCAGTCCTTCAGGAATAGGATCTTTATTGAAGAATTTTCCTGAATTCGAGCAGGGTGATATAGCAATTGCTTCTTTCGGTGCTGCTACTGCCAAGGCTGTTAAGGATTCGGGTTTGCGCCTTGATCTGGAAGCTCCTACCAAGGAAGCTCCTTCCATGACTGCTGCTTTGGAGATGTATCTGAAAAAGCATAATAAGTAATCGTTTTAACTAGAACAATATAGCATTGTTTCGGTAAAGAATCGTATCTTTGCGGAACAATGCTTTTTTTATGAATAAATTGGAGCAAAGGAACACACTAAAGAAAGCGGAACGACTGAGTAGTAAGATTCAGATTGACAGGCTTTTTTCCGGAGGAAGCAAATCTCTCGTGGCTTTTCCCCTGCGTATCGTGTTTACTTCGTCTCCCAAAAATGAAGAAGCTTCGGCTTCTATTTTGACTAGTGTTCCCAAAAAGTATTTTCATCATGCTGTCGACAGAAATTTTGTGAAGCGTGAACTTCGTGAAGCCTATCGGAAAAACAAGCATATTCTTCTCGATTATTTGTCCGATAAGGATTATGGTGTGGCTATAGGTTTTATCTGGTTGTCCAAAGACTTGTGTACAGCACAGGACGTCGAGAATAAAGTCCGTAACTTGTTGTTAAGAATGACAGAAAAATTCCAGTCATGCGAAAAATCCTGATCCAAATACTGCTTTTACCAATTATCTTTTATCAGAAGTTCATATCTCCTATGACACCGCCATCTTGCCGTTTTGTTCCTACTTGTTCGCAATATGCCAAGGAGGCCATCATTAAGCATGGACCTATAAAGGGCCTGTATCTGGCAATCAGAAGACTTCTTCGCTGTCATCCCTTCGGAGGGTCCGGCTATGATCCTGTTCCGTAATTATATGGACTACGTAGATATTCATACACATCAAGAAAAGGAGGGCAAGACAATTTTGAATTGTTACCCTCATGAATTTTGTCCTAAGGATGGACGGTGGTATTCTGTAGGAATCCATCCCTGGTATGTGTCGGGTGCATCATTGACTGATGATTTTGAAAAATTGAAGGAGTGTGCCTGTCATCCGCAGGTATTGGCTTTGGGAGAATGCGGATTGGATAAACGCAGTGAGACGGATATGGATTTGCAGGCAATAGTTTTTGAAAGACAGATTGAGCTGTCGGAAGAGATACAAAAACCAATGATTCTTCATGTTGTGCATGCCTATAATGAGATAATTCGCTTGCGTAAGGAAATGAAACCTCGTCAACCATGGATTATACATGGATTTAGAGGAAAGGCGGAGATTGCTGCTCAACTGCTGAGAGTCGGATTCTATCTTTCGTTTGGTGAGCATTTTTCTTTGGAATCCCTTCACACAATTCCTCTTGACAGGCTTTTCATAGAAACGGACGAAAGTTTGCTTCCAATTGAAGGCATTTATTCCAAGGTTGCAGAAGGTCTGTCTATTACAAGTGATATTTTGGAGAAGAGAATCGAGGAAAACAGTTCCCTTTTTTGGAAATAGTGCATTTTAAACTGAAAAATTTGTTCTTTCAAGCGAAAGGTCGTACTTTTGCATCACATTATTAAATCAAATAAAATCAACTATTTAAATAATAAATCATTCGATGAATAAAAACTTTGTTGAAGAATTGAAATGGCGTGGATTGCTGGCTCAAATTATGCCAGGTACCGAGGAACTTTTACAAAAAGAAATGGTAACGGCATATTTGGGAACTGACCCTACTGCAGATTCTTTACATATCGGTCATCTGTGTGGTGTCATGATGCTTCGTCATTTCCAGCGTTGCGGTCACAAGCCATTGGCACTCGTAGGTGGTGCGACTGGAATGATCGGAGATCCTTCAGGTAAAAGTTTGGAGCGCAATCTTTTGGATGAAGAGACTCTTCATCACAATCAGGAATGTATCAAGAAACAACTTGGAAAGTTTCTTGATTTTGAAAGTGATGCTCCTAACAAGGCCGAGTTGGTAAACAACTACGATTGGATGAAGGATATGACTTTCCTTGATTTTGCCCGTACGATAGGCAAGCACATCACCGTCAACTATATGATGGCAAAGGAAAGCGTTCAGCAACGTTTGAATGGTGAAGCTCGTGATGGACTATCTTTCACAGAGTTTACCTATCAGCTTCTCCAAGGATATGATTTTCTGCATCTGTATCAGAGCAAGGGATGCAAACTCCAGATGGGTGGTAATGACCAATGGGGAAATATGACTACAGGAACGGAACTCATCCGCAGAACTTTGGGTACGGAGGCTGAGGCTTTTGCCCTTACTTGTCCTTTGATAACAAAGGCTGATGGAAAGAAATTCGGGAAAACGGAAAGTGGTAATATCTGGTTGGATCCGAAACGTACCAGTCCTTATAAATTCTATCAGTTCTGGTTGAATGTGAGCGATGATGATGCAGAACGTTATATTAAGATATTCACCAGTTTGGACAAGGATACCATTGATGGTCTTGTTGCAGAACATAAACAGGATCCTGGTCAGCGCATCCTTCAAAAGCGCCTCGCCAAGGAAACAACCATTATGGTACATTCCGAAGATGATTATAACGCTGCAGTGGATGCTTCGAATATTCTTTTTGGAAAGAGCACTCACGAATCTTTGCTGAGATTGGATGAAGATACGTTGCTTTCTGTATTTGAAGGAGTTCCTCAGTTTGAAATTTCGAGAGATGCTGTCAGTGGAGGTTTGAAAGCTGTTGATTTGTTTACGGAGCAGGCCCCTGTATTCGCATCTAAAGGTGAAATGCGTAAGTTGGTTCAGAGTGGAGGCGTTTCTGTGAATAAGGAAAAGCTTGATTCATTTGATCAGGAAATTACGGTTAATGACTTATTGAACGGCAAATATTTATTGGTGCAGAAAGGCAAGAAAAACTATTACTTGCTGATTGCGAAATAAAAATTTGAGCAAATATTTGCAAATTTAGGGTGAAACCTATATCTTTGCAAACGCTTTCGTAAAAGAAGCATGAGGTATTGTCCTATGGTGTAATGGTAGCACAACAGTTTTTGGTTCTGTTTGACGAAGTTCGAGTCTTCGTAGGACAACATAAAAAGGGTAACTTAAAAGTTGCCCTTTTTCTATATATACAAATTAATGCTTAGGAATATGAAAAAATCAGTTTTGTTAGTTCTTTTGATGTTTGGCTTTGTTGCTGAAGTTTCGGCACAGAGGGAATATGTGATTCTAGTGCATGGAGGTGCCGGTGACATGACAAGACTGGAAGGTAATTCTGAAGAATCCGCCAAATATTATGCGGCTCTTGATTCCGCATTGACAATAGGTGATAAAATACTTTCAACGGGTGCTGACGGACAATTGGCTGTACGGGCAGTTATCAATTTTTTTGAAAACAATCCTCTTTTTAATGCCGGGAAGGGAGCTACTTGTACCAATGCCGGTACTTTTGAGCTTGATGCATCCATAATGGAAGGGAAGGATTTATCAGCCGGAGCCGTTGCAGGTGTAAAGTTTGTGAAACATCCTATCGATGCAGCTTGGGCGGTGAAGACAAATACTCCTCATGTGCTTCTTGCAGGTGAAGGAGCTGATCAATTTGCAAAGGCTCAGGGTTTGGAAACTGTGACTGACAATATGTACTTTGCTACTCCCAAGACTATGAAATGGGTGGAGGAATTTAAACAAGCAAGTAAAAAGAATGGTACCGTGGGATGTGTAGTTCTTGATAAGAAGGGTAATCTTACAGCGGGGACCAGTACGGGAGGTATGTTCAAGAAACAATGGGGAAGAGTTGGGGATTCTCCTATTATAGGAGCCGGTACTTATGCCGACAATGAAGGATGTGCCGTTTCCTGTACTGGGCATGGAGAATATTTCATTCGTCATTTGGTGGCCGGGACTTTGTCGTTGCGAGTGAAACTGCTGCATCAACCGATTTCCCAGGCGGCTGATTATATCATTCACACGGAACTAAATGCCAATGCAGGCAATGGAGGCCTGATTGCCGTAGACAAGAATGGTAGTTTTACCATGCCATTTAATAGTACCGGCATGTTTCGTGGTTACCTTTATAAGGAAAAAGGCAATAAAGGAACAACAAGAGCTGTAGGTATTGGCAAGGATATGCGCAAAGAGTAGTCAGCCTATAGTTGGACGATGATTTGCTCGCGGCTGCTTTTCACTGCCGCTTCAATCAGTCGGATAACAGGCAAAACACCTTCGGCATCGCTCAGGAGAATTCCGTCACAACGTAAATGCAGAAAAACATTGTCATAAAAATCTCCGTAATTACCGGGTAAAGAAGGATATTTTCCCTTAACAGTCAATCCGTCTTTTTCTGTGTGCAAAAGTCCCCATGTGCTTTCCTCTTCTTTTCCCCAATCGGGAGAATAAGGTTTCATTCCTGCTGTAAGGTTAGCTTCCTGTCGGTCTGTCCCGTATTTTACGTAAGAACCTTCAGTGCCGTGAAGTACAAAGCGCGGTTCGGCTTCACACATCAGATAGCTTGACTTTAAAGTGATTTTGACCTCTGGGGCATTGATGGGATGCAGGAGATGTATGATAAAATAATCATCTACGTTGCCATTCGTGCGCAAAGTCGATATATCGGCAAAAATTGCTTCGGGCATTCCAAAAAGCTGGAGCGCCTGGTCAATGATATGTGATCCTAAATTATAGATAAGACCTTCACCCACCTTGCCGGTTTCTTTCCAGGTATCTGGTTTTATGTAGTTGCGGTATCGTGAAAAAGTAGATTCGAATTCAACCAATCTGCCCAAGACATCGTAATCGATAATCTGCTTTACAGTCAGAAAATCAGAATCTAATCTCCTGTTTTGAAAAACACTCAGCATCAGTCTTTTTTTCTTGGCAAGATCTATCAGCTCTTTTGCTTGGTATTCCGTTGTAGTAAAAGGTTTTTCAACAATGACATGCTTACCGGCTTCCAGAGCTTTCTTGGCAAAATCAAAATGGGTTATGTCAGGAGTGTTGACAATAACAAGTTCCACATCCGATGCGAGTAATTCATCAAAACTACGCACGATATGTGCATTAGGATACAATTCTTGAGAAAGATTCTTGCTGCGTTCTGTGATTACGGACAATTCAAAGTTTGGATTGGCTTCAATGAAGGGGGCATGAAAAACCTGTCCCGACATTCCGAAAGCCGCCAATCCTGTTTTAATTGTTTTCATATAGATGTATATTTAATGAATGACTTTTTCTGATGGCAAATGTATGCAAAATGTCCGGTATATTTATCCTTATATAGTTTTATTAATAATTTTCGGAGATAATGATATAGTATATTGATTTTTTTTTACTTTTGCAAAAGAGTGGTGAGTTGGATATCATAACGAAATTCTTATTAGGCATAATAAGAATTTATTATGTGGGAATGCAACTTTATTTCAACCTTTTGACCTGTTGATAATATGAGAAGAAAATGGATGTGCATATTATTGTTTCTGATTGCGGGCATTCCCATTAGGGCAGGCCACTATCAAGAAGATTCCTTATCGGCCGGCAGTGTATCCCAGAATTGCACAATCAAGAAATCGGCTCAAATTCGTAGAATAATTTATAAGGGTAATCGGAATTTTCCTCCGTATGAATTTATTAATGATAAGGGTGAGCCGGACGGTTTTAATGTGGATCTTATCAAGTACATTTTTGAAAGGATGGGTGTTCAGTATAGCATTGAGCTAAAGAACTGGTCATCGTCTCTTTCTGATTTAATAAACCATAAAGCAGATGTAGTAAGTCTGATGTACAGTAATGTCCGGGCAAAGAAATATAAGTTCGGTCCTACCATAAAGTATACTACCTTGTGCGCGGTATACATAAAGAATCGCAGTGCAATTAATACAATTCAAGATATTAAGGGGAGAAAACTTGTTCTTGAAAAAGGGACTTATTCCAATGAACTGGTTTTAAGAGAAGGTATATATTCCGGCATAAGTTATGTGCAGAATTTGAGCGAAGGGTTGATTCTGTTATCCAAGGGACATTTTGATGTCATGCTTTGTGAAGGTGATGCTGCCAAATACTACATTAATAAATATGGACTTCTTAACCTGATGGTAAAAGATATCGGTATCACTCCTATTGAACTCTGCTTTGCCGGAAATGACGAACAGATGCTTGACTGTATCGCCAAAGTGTTTTATATGATACGCAAAGACGGGAGTTATGATAGAATTTATAACAAATGGTTCAATGAATACGGGCCGACCCAATTATCATATATCATCTATTTTATAGTGTTCTTACTACTTGTAGTAGTACTTATTTTGTATGTGGTGGCCTATTTGCTCAGAAAGAAAATTTATAATGCAAAAAAACAGTTGTTGAATCAAAACAACCGGTTGAAATTGGTATTAAGTGCCGGTGGAATTATCGTGTGGGGATTTGATGTCATACATAAAAAATATTATAATATAGATTGTGATATGTTTCCTCCGGAAGGGCGTGCTTTTGAAGATGAAGTGGCCATGTTTCATCCTGATGACCAACAAGCTTATCGTGAACTTATTCTCAAGGCTTCTGTCGGAATTTTGCCTGAAAGACCGGTATGTTTCCGTATTGATTATACAAAAACAGATAATTGGAGATACATCGAAAAAATAATAACGGTGGCTCGTAATGGAAATGGAGATGTAATTAGTATTATTGGTACACATCGTGATGTAACGGATTTGATAATCAGTCAGAGAAGAGAGCAAGAAGCTGTTGAAAAAGCTGAATATGCCATGAAATCAGCTGATTTGTCTTTTTGGGAATTTGATGTTAAAACCCAACTTTTTAAATCATATAATGACCGGTTTAATAATTATAATACATCAAACCTGATGGATGCATTCAAACTAAAGAGTTTTATCCATCCGGATGATATTCAACAATTCATCGATCAAGCAAGGTATATTCTCAAAGGAGAGAACAAATCTTTTGCAGTAAATTTCAGAGCCAAGCTTCCTAGTGATGAAGATTGGCATTATTTCAATACAACATGTACTCCTTTCGAAATTGATAAAAAGACAGGCCTTGTAATCAAGTATGTCGGGATGAGAAAAGATAATACGGATTTAATAAGAATTCAGCATAGACTGGAACAGGAAAAAATAAAGGCACAGGAGTCTGATCGATTAAAATCGGAATTCCTAGCGAATATGAGTCATGAGATACGGACACCTTTGAATGCCATTGTTGGTTTCTCCCGCTTAATTGATGAAATCGAGGATAAATCCGAAAGGGAAGAATGCAAGGATTTGATTGACAGAAACAGCGATGTGCTTTTGAACCTGATTAGTGATATTCTTGATTTTTCAAAGATGGAATCGGGTTCGATGGATTTTCATGTTACGGAGGTGAATCTGACGGACTTATTCAAGGTGTCTCACTCTTCTCTTATGAAGTTGTCCCGGAATTCCAACGTGGAGTTTATTTGCGATGTGCCTGCCAATCCTTGTATAGTTCAAACGGATTATAATCGAATTATGCAGATTTTGACTAATTTTGTAACGAATGCTTTCAAGTATACTGATAAAGGATACGTAAAAATGAGTTATCGTTGTGTTTGTGATGGAATAAAGTTGTCGGTGGAAGACACAGGGGCCGGCATTCCTGAAGCTTATCAAAGCAAGGTGTTTGAACGCTTTGAAAAATTAAACTCATTCAAGCAAGGAGTAGGATTGGGGTTGCCTATATGTAAGGCTATAGTAGAAAGATGTGGCGGTAAAATAGGTGTGGTGTCCGAAATTGGCGTAGGATCTACTTTTTGGGTCTGGTTACCTTTAAATAAATAAAATAAAGAATATGAAAAAGTTTATCTTGTTGTATATACTATTATCGGTTTTTGCATTCATCAAAGTCTATGGTAATGAACCTGATACAGTATTATCATCGCCTGTGGAAGACAGGGGGTATTTAGTAAAAGTCGGTGATAAAGCTCCTGATTTTACTGTCAAATTAACGGATGGGAGAGTTATAACTTTATCAGAGTTAAAAGGAAAGATTGTCATGCTTCAGTTTACTGCCAGTTGGTGTAGCGTCTGCCGAAAAGAGATGCCCTTTATCGAACGGGATATCTGGCAGGCTCATAAGGATAATGCAGATTTTGTGTTGATAGGGATAGATCGGAATGAGCCGCTGGAACAAGTTAAACTTTTTATTAAGCAGACGCAAATAACTTATCCGATGGGACTAGATCCGGATTCAAATATTTTTGCAAAATTTGCTGACCGTGGCGCGGGAGTTACACGTAATGTACTGATTGATAAAGAAGGAAAAATAGTGAAGCTTACCCGTCTTTACAATGAAGAAGAATTTTCTTCTCTGGTAAAAAAAATCAATGAAATGCTGGAGAAATAAAGAATACTACATAACAAATCAAATCATGAAAAATTTATTGCTTTTATTGCTTGGATTAAGTATTTTATTACCATCGGAGGCAAAGAATAAGAAAATCAGACAAGATGTTTTTCCTAATGGTGAACCTGTTGCAGAATGGTTTATTCAAGATAAAGCCATTCCGTTGGATTCGTTGGGTAAAGTTTATAATATTGCTGATTTCGGAGCGATAAGTGATCCGAACATCGTTCAGACAGCATTGATACAGTCTGTTATTGATAAGGCTGCTGCTTCGGGAGGCGGAGTAATTTTCATTCCGGAAGGTATTTACAAAAGTGGATCATTATTCTTTAAGCAAGGCACACATTTGTATCTGACTCGAGGGGCTGTTCTTCTCGGTAGTGAAAGTATCTTGGATTTTCCTCTAATTATGACGCGGATAGAAGGACAGTACTGCAAGTATTTTGGTGC
This sequence comes from Bacteroidaceae bacterium, assembly GCA_036804505.1. GTDB lineage: Bacteria > Bacteroidota > Bacteroidia > Bacteroidales > Bacteroidaceae > Phocaeicola_A. Next base: position 95,202 of record DAIRSI010000006.1, on the reverse strand, counting down.
ACTGATTAATGCCGAGAAACTGAATGGCTTTACTATCAGTGGGAGTGGGACGATTGATGGTAACGGAACTCCTTATTGGAAAGCGTTCCGTCTTCGCCGCCAATGGAATCCGCAATGTACGAATAAGGACGAAATGCGTCCGCGTCTTCTATATGTGTCCAATTGCAAGAATGTGCAGATAGCAGATGTGACTTTGCAGAACTCTCCCTTTTGGACAAGTCATTACTACCGTTGTGATCATGTGAAATTGATAAATCTCAGAATATATTCTCCAGTCAGACCCATTGCGTCAGCAAGTGCCGATGGCATAGATATGGATGTATGTTCTAACTTTTTGATTAAAGGTTGCAGGATTACAGTCAATGATGATGCTATCTGTTTCAAAGGAGGGAAGGGACCTGAAGCCGATAAGGATCCTAATAATGGGCCTAATACGAATATATTGGTAGAAAATTGTATTTTCGATCATACCTCGGGTTCATGTATGACTTGTGGCAGTGAATCGGTAAGAGTTTCCAATGTGCTGATGCGCGATTGCCAGGTAAACGGGGGAAGTTCTTTATTGCTGTTGAAGATGAGACCTGATACTCCCCAGCATTATGAGAATATTACGGTAGAGAGGGTCAAAGGCTTTTGTAGAGCTATGTTCAGTGTTACTTCATGGAAACAGTTTTTCGACTTGAAAGGAAAAACCGAAATCCCGAAATCATATGGGACCGGTATAACCTTACGTGATTTGCATCTTGAATGCGATAGATTTATTGATGCCTCAAGAAATGATAAGGAGTATGATCTATCGGGTTTCCAATTCAAAGACATTGTTGTAAAGACAGAAAACCCGTCTTGGGATAAGGATGCTTTCTTGAATTCAAAGATGGAAAATGTAAAGGTAAACGAGATATCGCAAACATTCTGATATAGAGTGGGGAAATCCATATTTATTCGGTTTCCCTTTTTAATTTATCTTTATATTCAGTTGGTGAAAGCCCGTACATTTGTTTAAAGCATCGGCTGAAATACCTGCTGCCGTTTATACCAACCATGTAAGATATTTGTGACATATTGAAATCTGATGTTTCAATAAGCTGGGCTGCCCGCCTGATTCGCATGGTACGGATAAATTCGATAGGAGATAATCCTGTTAAGACTTTGAGCTTTTTAAAAAAGACGGTACGACTCATGGCGAATCCTTTAACTAAATCTTCAACTGTGAATCCGCTGTTATCTATGTTTTTCTCGATAGCATCCGTTACTTTAGCTATAAAGTCTTGGTCATTTTGCGTAATGCCGGTAGTCATTACTGGCTTTTCATTTTTGTTCAGATTCAGCAAGTTTGCTGTAAACAAGTTCCGTAATTTGATACGTTGCAATAAAAGATTTTCTACTCTTGCTTTAAGATAGGATGCACTGAATGGTTTTGTGATATAATCGTCAGCCCCGGTTTCAAGTCCTTCCAGTTTGTTTTCAATCATAGCTTTGGCTGTCAGCAGAATAACAGGAATATGGCTGGTGCTGATGTCTGTTCTAAGTCGCTTTGTCATCTCCAGTCCGTCCATTTTAGTCATCATGACATCGCTGATTATGATATCAGGGATTATTTGTTGGGCCTGTTCCAATCCCTCCTCTCCATTGGAAGCCTCATAAACTTTGAAGGATGAGGAAAAGAGACTTTTCAAGAATTTGCGTAATTCGCTGTCATCTTCGACAATCAGTAAAAACCTGTTTTTGGTTTCGTCGTCTGTATTTTCTGTTTTTATGGCAGATTCTTTTTCTTCTTTATCTCCGATTCCGTCATTTAGTATATATTCCACAGTATCATCAAAATAATCTTTTCCTTTTTTAAAACTAACTGTAAATGTAGATCCTTGTCCTTGTCTGCTTTCGAAACTGATAGATGCTTTGTGCAAATCTGCCAACTCTTTCACGAGAGATAGTCCAATACCTGTACTTTGTGTGGTAAAGTAATCGCCGTTTAGATGATTTTCAAATCTCTTGAATAAGAAATTCTTCTTATTTTCCGGAATCCCGATTCCGTTATCTTTCACTTCTATAGATACATTTTGTTCATTTTCATAGATAAATATTTGTATTGTCTTTCCATCAAGTGTATATTTAAAAGCATTTGAAATAAGATTGAAAATGATTTTTTCCAGTTTGTCAGTATCAACCCAGATGAAAATACTGTCTTTTTCACTTTCGAAAATCAGGTCAATATGATGTTCATCGGCAAGCGCTTGAAAGTTTTCAGTAATGTTACGGACATAGGTAACAATGTCAGTTCTTTGTACGCATAGCTTCATTTTATGATTTTGTATTTTTCTGAAGTCAAGAATCTGATCTACTAAATTAAGCATGCGTGATGTATTTTGTTTCACCGTCATAAGGTGTTGCTTTGTCAGAGGAGTGAGTTGCTTATCGTCTATGGCACATTCGAGAGGGGCGGAAATCAGGGTGAGAGGTGTGCGCAGTTCATGGGATATGTTTGTGAAAAAACGTAATTTGATTTCAGCAATCTGTTTTTCAATGCTCACTTCATGTTTCAATCGATAAATAATAAATAGTATGTAAGCGATTATGCATGTAATGGCTGTCAAAATAAGAAAATAAAGACCATAAGCCCAATAAGTTTCCCAAAAGGTAGGTTTCATTGTGATGGAAAGTGCTCTTTCATTGGGAATCCAGATTCCGTCTGCATTAGTAGAACGAACTCGGAACGTATATGTTCCTTTTGGCAAATTAGTGTATGTTGCCTGGTGTTGTCCGTTTGCGGCCAATTGCCAGTTCTTGTCGAACCCATCCAGCATATACATATATTTTATGTTTGTATTATCGGATAAATCCAAGGCGGAAAATACAATGGAAAAAATCTTATCTGACGGTTTCAGTGTGACTTTGTCTGAATAATTTATGTTTTCTGATAGTGGTGAATCATCCTTGTCGGGTTCCGCTTCTGATTGTTGCACGTACAGATGTGAAAAAACGATAGGAGGAATAAAGGAACTTTTTTTGATTTGCTTCGGGGAAAATGAAATGTAGCCGCGTCCTGTTCCAAAATAGAGACGTCCGGAGCGATCTTTCATTGCTGATGATTCGTCATATTGTATATCCGTCTGTCCGAGAGTGAAACCGCTGAAGTTTTCGCAATGGTTGTTGATTGGATCAAACCGGCAAAGCCCGTTATCACTTGCAATCCATAAAAAGCCTTCGTTATCCTCCACTGCAGAGATTAATACATCACTGGGAATATCATTTCGTCTTGTATATGACTTGAATGACACTTTCCCGTTTGGATAATGTATAAGCCGACTCAACCCCCCACCGAATGTTGCAAAGAATATTTCCCCTTTTTTTGTACAAACCACATCAAATATATCATTGTTTGCTAAAGTATTGTTATTTCCGGGACGCCTTTTGTATCGTTGAAAATAGATGTTCTCCGGAATCTTAAACTGCGACTTGAAACAAACTGCTCCTTGTGTTGTTCCCAACCATATATTACCGGCTTTATCAGGACATATCTGCCGTATTTCTATGCAAGAAGAAGGGAAGTTTTTTAAATTATTATGATAGTGGATAAAACGCAGTCGGTCGTTTGTGTCTCTTGCTTCGGTCTCTTGGTCTATATAGTTGAGGCCTCCACCGAAGGTCCCTACCCAAACATGTCCGAAACGGTCTTCATAAAGACTGTATATACTGTTGTCGCTGATGCTGTAGATATCATTTTCTTTATGAATGTAGCGTTTTATTTCATAATGAAAAGGGCTTTTTTCGTTCATTTGCAAGAGCCCTTTACCACGAGTGCCAATCCACATAATACCGCGGTGGTCTTGCATGATGCTGTAAGCAACTCCGTCAATGGGAACTCCTTGTTTTGAAATGGTTCCTTGTTCCGTCAAATATCCAAGGTAACTCCAATGAATGTCAAAGACGGAAATTTGACCGTTTTTCAAGCCAAACCAGAAATTCCCTTTCTGATCTTGATACATCGTTCTCACGGAATTTGCCAATGCTCCTTTTTTCAAATTACTGATTATCTTGAACTCGAATTGTTTATGAATAAATGAAATTTTTTCAAGTCCTTTTGAATGTGTACAAAGCCATAAATTTCCCTGACGGTCACTCATTGCTGCATGAAGTTTATCTGAAAAACGCCAGGAAGGTGAATCATAGTCATTGAAAAAAGGAACCAGACAATTGTTTTTTCTGTCATACAATGAAAAATTACCATTACGTGGCTGAATCCAAAGATTTCCATAAATATCTTCATGAATGTGGAAGTTAGGATTTGAATTTACGGATTCACCCAGCTCATTCTTAAGAATATCTTTGTTGAATTGACCATTTAAGAAATTAAAGCGACATACTGTGTTGAGATTTTGTACATTAAACCAGATCAAGTCTTTTCTGTCCACATATACAGATTTTATATCAAGGTCTTTTAATTCTCCTATTTGTTTTTCGGTATATGAAAAGATATGGCCTGAGCGAGTATCATAAATGTAAAAACCTTTTTTAGCTGTTGTTGCTACAATCAGATATTTGCCTAAAGCACCCACATCATTAATTGTTTCTGAAGTAGGTAGCTTAATCGGAGTGAAACGTTTGCTATTTTCATCATATTTCCATAGTAGGCCTTTGTTTGAGCTGATATAAACATGGCTGTTTCGTTCACAAATAGAAAAAAACTCTAGATTTTCTTTAGGATCTTTTTTGTTTATGAAGAAATCTTGAGGTGAATGGCTATGAGGATGGAATAAACTTATTCCATTATCAGTCAAGACCCATTCATTCTGTTTTGAATCCAGACAAACTGACTGGACTTTTTTATTTTCGTGCCATATTACTTCGAATTTACCTTTGTTTCTTAAAATGATTCTATATGCACTATTATTTGAAAGGAGCCAAATGATATTGTTGTTTAATATTTTTATTTGTTTTATGTTTGCATCTTCAACTCCTTTTGGCATTACATTTTCAAAAGAACCTCTTTTAGGGTTAAAGCGAAATGGGCGTTTGTCAAATGACAGAAGCCAAATATAGCCTTGTTTGTCTTCTCCTATCCAGTCAATACGGTTACTCGTCAGACAAACATTGTTGTTGGGACTTGCTTTGTAAGTAATAAAATCATATCCGTCAAAGCGGCTTAATCCATCCCAGGTAGCAAACCACATGAATCCTTGGTGGTCTTGTAGCATGTACATGATTTTGTTTTGAGAAAGACCATTTTCTGTGGAATAATGACTGAACACGCATTGCGTGTTTGGAGGTAACCCTTTGATGACATCTGTGTTGCTCCCGGAGTATGAGTTCCTTGAATCAGCAAAAATTGTTGGTATACAAATTATTTGTACAAGTAGGCATACTATAGTTGCAAGTTTTTTGAACATGGCTAATCTTAAGATTAATAGGAATTCTAATCTATTATTCTAATTCTGTTTGCAGATAAATTAATCAGATCCGAAAGGTCATAGTAATTCAAAACTCCATAAAGAATATTGGAGTACATATCCCTTTGTAATGGATTGGAAATATATTCTTTCCAGGATTTAAGACAGCGGTACAAAGTTGCTTTTTCAATGCGATTATCCAGTATGGTAGCATGTATGACAACCGGCCCATACAAGCCGTCGGCAAAAACTTCTATGGAATGATTCTTCAGCTTTTCATTGGAAGAGCAGAAATCGAGCAGGGTGTGCATGTCGGCAACACGCTGTCCCATAATCGGTCGACCTATGTGCATGCTTGTGGCTGAGCAACGATATTCTTTGTTCCAGTATTTGGTATAATTATAGATGTAAGGATCTTCTGTTTCGCCTAGTCCTCTGAAATCAGCCGCTACAATAATGTTTCCGTCGGAGATATCATCACGCTTGGACAAGTCCGTCAAATAATCTGCTTTACCCTGTTCGTGAAGATGTATTTCTATTTTTGAATTTGCAGTTGCTTTTGAAGGAATCCAAACAACGCAAGGAACAGGCATTTCACCGTTACAATTGATTTGATAGCGAAATTCTTCGTATTCCCTTTGAATGGAATGTCCGGTAATAACAGCCTGTACTTCATTTTTTGAGAATCCGCTTTCCAAACCCAGAAGTTGAAATATTTTTTCCCGGATAATGGCCTTATCACCTTTGAGAAATTCTTTTCTTTGGTTTTCGAGCTGGTCTGTCTGCCTTTTAACTTCTTCCATTGTGCTTAATGCATCTTTATATTCCAGATTAACCTGGCCGCTTTTTGTACAAAGCATATTATCTCCATGCCAGTTCGGATTTTTTGCGTCGGTTAGTTTGTAATCACTGCCTGACAGCCACTTCTTAAACCAGTTTACCATATGTGTCTGTACATCTGAAGGAGTTGCATGACCGTCTTCTGCAAAATATTGATTTATTTTTTCAGGACTTCCTAAAATCGAATAGCATTTTTTCAATTCATCATAACCTTGTAAAGCGCCCCAATAATCAACGAAATCATATTTCCCATCAAGTAGAATCAAGGGCTTGGGAGCCATCATCATGGCAAAATCGGCTATTTCTATACCTTCTTTTCCTTCATTGGGTATTTGTTGACAACCATCTGAAGGTCCTTGGATTTCCAAGGTCCTTGCACGATTGGAGAAAAACAAGCCGATACATCCGACTTTTACTCTTTCATCTAAAGCAATGAGATAGGTAGCTTGGGTTCCTCCTCCTGAGAATCCATAGGCTCCTATACGATTACTATCGATGTCTTTTCTTGACATCAGATAATCGATTGCACGACTGTTGTCATAATATTCTTGTGCTGCAAGACTACTTCCCAGCAGATTATATAGAGGATTGAGCAAGGTATGTTCTGTGGTGACACCTCGGGTGAGTGGGGTTCCCTTTTCGTCTATGAGTTGGAGGCGTTCTCCTTGTGCTATGGGGTCAACTACTAATGTGGCGATGCCATTGATAGCCATACGCATGGCCAATTGGGAAGCATTTCCCTTGCCATTTAATGCATGACCGCACATTTCGATTGCTGCAGGGAGCGGATTTTTCGTTCCTATCGGCATATAAAGGTGACAGGTCACATATCTGCCTGGCATACTTTGGAAAATTATCTTTTCAACAGTGAAGCCGTCGCCTAAGACTTTTCCAACGACTTGGCTGTTTATTTTGCTGCGTTCAGGAAAAGTTCCTATGATTCCATTAAGTCTTTTCTTGACTTCTGCAATATAGTTTTCCATTTTTTCCCTAGAAGTAAATGCTTTTTGCAGTTCATCAAGTCTTTTTTGATCTCTGCAGTGCAGGTCATACATCAGATAAGAATAGTAGGCTGAGCTTTGACTCCATCGGAGTGCTCCGTAGTCAGGACGTCCCGGATAGGTCGGCTGTTCACCGAACACCTGTGCCGAGGTCGGTATCGTCGTCAAAAAGACTAACGATGTAATTAATTTTGCAAAGCTTGTTAATCTCATATTTTTAATTGACATTTAATACAATTTGGTTCTTATTAGAGACATTTGTTCTAATATAAGCACATTTCTTTGTCACATCCCAATTCCATCCCTGGACAGAATTGTTTTCAGGAATCGTTTTTCCATTTAAAGATACAAATTTTGGTTTATTATTCAAATAAACTTCCACATTATATTTATGTATTTGTGCTTTATATTTACCTACTGTCTTATTAATTGTCAGTTGCCATATATTATTTTCCATATTGCTTGCGATATGTGTGATGGCAAAGATTCCTTTCTGATAATCCAGACTTTCGCCGTCATCTTCATAAAGGTCGTAGGATGAGATTCCATCCGGGAAAATCCTTAATGAAATCTCTTCGATAGTTTTTTCCTTGAGATATTGTAGTGTCGGCTGCATGGGAATAATCGCTCCAGCCTTTATAAAGATAGGCATTATATCGATAGGGGTGAGGAATGATTTCCTTTGACGCCCTTCTATTCGCTCACCTGTCCAAAAATCCACCCATTTTCCTCCCGGAAAATAAACGGGACGGCTCAGGGCACCCTTGGTCGTTACCGGACATATCATCATGGACGGCCCGAACATGTATTGATCCGAAATCTGGTAGGCGTTTTCATCATTCAGATAATCGTATACCAGAGGAGTCATCAGAGGTCTCGTCGATTTGTACATCCGGTAAGCATTGCTATATATATAGGGTATATGTGCATATCGGAGCGAATCGTATTTAATGAAAATCTTCATTGCATCAGGGCCGTATGTCCATGGTTCATGATAGCGGGGATGATCCATTCCAAATAGAATGGACACCGGACTGAACATGCCAAATTGGCACCAGCGTAAGTAAAGGTCAGTATCATAAGGGGAGTATTGTTCGAAACCTCCCATGCAATGTGACCAGTAACCGACGCCTGACAATCCGATATTAAGACCTCCGCGGATAACCGGTTCGAACCATTGCCATTCAGTGCCCCAGTCTCCGGCCCAGATAAAAGGATATCGCTGGATTCCTGCATAACCTTCACGTGTGTGATTGAAACCTCTTTGTCTGTTATAGGCTCCAAACTTTTCATACGGAACTTTTGCGTAGGCAATAGGAAAAAGGTTATGAAGTTCATCGGGACTTGTTTCTTTATCGAGTCCGGGGACTTTGAATCCTTTTTCAAAAGATGTTCCGTCCGGAAACCGAAGCGTTCCGCCACAATCTGTTTTTACAAATTTCACTCCCATGGAGGCTACTCTCATAGCTCCATTGTTCCACCACCAGTCTGCCGATTTTGAATCAAAGAAATTGATAATTCCGTCACAGTCCGATTTAATAAATGTAGCTCCAGCAGTTTTGGCATCTTGATATAGTGTATTATGATTTCCGTCATCTACAATGGCCCTTATGTGCAATCCGAACATATCTACGTGATTGGCGTAAATGGAGTCAATCATGGCTTGTGGATTTTTGAATGTACTGTTGAATTCAAAACAACAGCCTCCATTACCGAATCTTTTGTTGAACAAACGCCAAGTAGAGTCCAGCCATAAGATATCGAACGGAATTTTTTCCTGACGCAGGCGATGGACCAGATTAACCGGATATTTATCAGAGGCACAAGATTCATATTTCCATGTGCCGCCACTATATGAACCGATATGCAGACCATAAGTGGAACGGGGCATAAGTGGGCTGACGCCTGTGAGTTCTTGGTAGCTTTGCAGCATCTCTTCTATAGATTTCCCGGCAATGAAGTAATAATCAAGTTCTCCGGCTTCGGATGAATAGGTGTAGTTGTCAGAGTTGCTCCATCCCATATCCCAATCGGTAGGTGCTGCCGTATGGAAAAATATTGCGTAACCTTTATTGCTCATGAAATAGGGAACAGGACAATAGTTGGCACGGAGAATATCTTTTCCTCCTACTGCCGGTTTTGTACCGCGGCCTAATTCTACGTTAAGATGAATTTTCTGTCCTCTTTGATCAAGGAAATCCATCCTTTCACCGAATCCGAAGAAATGTTCATCAGGTCGCAACGTGCACACATTTGTTGGCGTTGAGGCATTTGATGACAATTCTTCATAAAGTAATCCTCTTTTGTCTTTTACAGATATACGCCAAGGATTGGCCTTGACGTATATCTTAAGCTCGGGTGTCATAATGATGTTTCCCGAATCGTTATCCTGAATGGAATAATTTACGCGGTCGAAATTGTATTTCACCACCATCCAGGATTCATTTTCCCGGAAAGACGTCCCTGTACTTTTTGTTACGCGAAACATATTGTTTGTACATAGTTCTACTCGTAAATTTCCTTTGTTCGATTGAAATACAATCGTGTTGTTTTGGGTTGTGAAAGAGGGATTGGCCAATACGGAACCCAATAATCCGAAAGAAAGAAACGGTAGTAACAAGTGCTTTATCTTCATATTGTATTTATTATTTATAACCATAGTTATTGATCAGATAACCATTCGAACTATCCAGGTCTGTTTGGAACAACGGCCAATACTGGTGACTGTCCGGATCATTTACATAGTAATTGTTCAGCATGTCGTCTCTGACCACGGTTGTGATAAAGTCATAACCTAATTTTGTCCATCCTTCGCCTTCAGGAGTTCCGTTTTCACCGTGATTCAGTCCATATATTTCCAGCTTTCCATTTACGGTACGTGTATAAACCGTTTTAGAAACATCAGCATAATCACCTGTACGGTCACGCAGTGCCTTCATCTTGGTTACAGTCTCCTTTACATTTTTTCCTAAAATGTTCCATCGTATCAAATCTTGTTTCCGCAGCATTTCACCAGGGAATTCAAGCATGCGTTCTTTCTGGATGGCACTGAGCATTTGGTCTTGTGACGTTATTTTATTCATATATTCGGTAACCTCCGTGTTCCAATCGCTTTGATTGAATGCTCTTTGACGGACTTGCTTCAGATAGCTCTTTGCATTATCAAGTTCTCCAAGGCTGTTGGCAATTTCAGAAGCCATCAGCAGAATATCGGCATAACGCAGTACCGGTAAGTTTACTCCGTCATCATTGCTGGTTACCTGACGGTTCATACGCTCATAGTCATATTTCCCGAAATTGAAGCTGGGTGCTGCAGCTCCTGAACCTAAATCGGCCATCGAGTAGCTTCCGTTATTCCATTTATAGGGAACGCAGTTGACATCTCTTCGTGTATCAGAGGAATCATATTCATAAAAAAGAGTAGGAGTTACACAGTTCTGTCCTCCATATCCGTTTTTTGAAATATGACTGCTGCTTGTTTTGTGGTACACGCCAAAATGGTAGAAGAAACGTCCGCGGCCTGCTGCAAAAGGAATCTCGAATATGGATTCACGATTGGATGTAACTACATCCTGTGCAAGTTCGTTCCAGATTGATTCATATGTGGAATTGAGCTTGCATCCTGAATTTGCAATGATATTCTTCAAATCTGTATAAGCTTCCTTCAATAAAGTGGTTCCGGTAAGTTCTGCATCACTGGATTTACGAATCTCATAGTTGGATGCATCATCAAGAGCCTTGGGGCGCTCGCTGTATCCGCTTGCCATTAAGATAAGTCTGGCTTTCAGCCCAAGAGCGTAAGCTTTGTTTACTCGTTCGGTAGTTGAGGTACGCGTTGAGGCTCCCGGCCATGGAAGATAAGTGGCGGCCTCTGTAAGGTCGGAAATGATTTGTTTGTATATGACATCCCTGTCACTTTTTGCCATATAAACGGTATTTTCAGAAACCGGCTCAAAGCGTGCGGGGACATCTCCCCATCCTCGTATTAAATCATAATAGTATTGAGCTCTTAAAGTCAGAGCTTCACCCAATAGATAGCCCATCGTATTCTTTGTGGAAGGAGATCCGTATTTTCTGATTCCTTCTATACAACAGTTTGCAGCTTCTATGCCGTTAAAGAAGCAAGTATAGGCGTTGTAGCTGCTGCCTGAACCCATCCATCCGTTGGCTACAAACGCTGAATAAGAACATAGTGATGTCTTCTCGTCCGAGGTAGGACTTTTCAAGTCATTGTAGTATTCCTCATCCGTATTCATTCCGTAGTAAGGCATGTAGCGGGCGCGGTGTGAATTGGTCTGGGCAAAGAAACTGTAAATATTGATTACTGCATCTTCAGCCAAGGTCTCATTTGCAAAGACTATGTCGTCGGAATATGTCGATTTGCTTTCCGTGTTCAGATAATCGTTACATGAGGTTAAAGTCATGCTTGATATCAGAAAGCTTAATGTATATGTATATATTTTTTTCATATCTGTAGTTATTTGGAATTTAGAAAGTTAAGTTTAAACCGAAAACATATTGGCGACTCTTTGGGTAGGCCGAGTAATCTACACCCGGACAAATCAAATAGTTGCGTTTGCAGTCTACTTCAGGATCGGCTCCGCTGTAATTGGTCAGGCAGAACAGATTGGATGCCGTTGCATAGAAGCGGAGATTCTCTATATGGATTTTATTAACAAGTTTTTTAGGCAGAGTATAACCCAGAGTCAAATCGGCCAGTCTTAGGAAAGATCCGTCTTCAACAGCCCAATCATGAATGATGGCTTTGGTTGTGTATGGTGACCACATGGTAGTATTTGCATTGAGTGCATCAAGAGATGCGGCATCGTTCACAAGGTTTCCGTTTGTATCGATATTGGTCCATCGTTTGCCCGCAGCCATGATGTCTTTCATGTTTCTCCATTGGCTTCCTCGTGTGGAAGTCTGATCTATTTTATCAGCGTTGTAAATATCGTTTCCGATGCTATAGGTGAAGTTGGCCATCAAGTCAAAACCTTTGAGGTGACCGTTGATACTGAATCCTCCCACAGCCCAGGCATTGGCATCGCCGATAACTTCCTTGTCGTCATCATTTACTACTCCGTCACCGGTAACATCCTTCAATTTCAATGTCCCCGGACGTACCGTGCCGGCAACGCCGGAATCATCTGCGACACCATCTTTCAAAATCCATTTTCCATTGCTGTATCCGGAAAAATCACTTGTCTCATAACGGCCATCAGTGTGATATCCATAAATGGAACCTACTGGAAGACCCGGTTTGATGATGTAATCACTACCCACTTCAGTACTTGCCCAATAGGAAGCTTTGGTATAGGACTCCATACTGCCGAGACTCTTTACCTTATTGACATTATGACCTAAGGTAAAAGAAAAGTCGAGACCATAATCTTTTTTGTTGAAAGCCGAACAATTCAAGGTGACCTCGAAACCTTTGTTTTCGGTTTCTCCCACATTCTGGTATTGAGTGTTGTAACCGCAACCGGCTACCTGCATTTCCATCAACAGGTTCTTTACATTGTTTTTATAGACTTCTAAAGAACCGTTTAACCGGTTGTTAAACAGCCCGAAATCAAGACCTATATTGAAAGAATGGGTAGTTTCCCATTTCAGATTCTTATTGTTTAAGGTTGTCCCGGCAGTCAAATAGGAACTGGCAATATTCAGCCAACTGCTTTGAGCCATGGAATATGTCTTGGTCGTTTGTCCGGAAGGGATATTGTTGTTGCCGCTGACGCCGTAACTGAAACGCAGTTTCAGATTATTGAGCCAGTTCTTGGTACTTTCCATCCATTTTTCTTCTGTAATGCGCCATGCGGCTGCCACTGACGGGAAGTAACCCCATCGGTTTCCTTCTGCAAATTTGCTTGAACCATCGGCACGAAGGGTCGAAGTGAGCAGATAACGACCTTTGTAATCATAATTCAATCGGCCGAAGAATGATACCATTTTATCTTCAGGGAAGAAGTAATCATCATATTTTGTTGGGGTACCTTGTGCCGAGAAGTTGAAAGCCATGTCGGCATTATAGAATGTGGGGAAGCCTTCTACTCGTGCAGTAATTCTTTCTTCTTTAATTATGATATTCTCTTCTCCCACCATGACATTCAGATTGTGGTCTTTGGGTATCAGGCTCTTGAAATCATAGGTTGCCGTATTGGTGTTGCGGAAAGTACGGCGGCTGACATCTGTGTCTTGAGTGACAGGCATGTTCTTGTAGCTTGCCTGTGTGTTGTTTTGTGATTCGTATGTCGATGTGCCGTAGAAATACTTTAAAGTATTGTCGTAAATATCCAAACCTACATCCGAACGGAGCGTGAAGTTTTTGAATACATTCCATGTGAATGCACCATTCATATTGAAAGTCTGGCGCAGACGTTTCTTATAGTTGTCGTTCAAAGCAGTGATCGGGTCTTCCAAACCGCTATCCACAGAGTTGTCATCAAGGACGATATCGCCTGTTCCGTTCAATGTCAAAGGAGTCTGTATGATGGAATGTCGAATACGACCGAAGGAACCCGAAGGCGTGGAGTTGGAGTCTCCTGTGGCATCACTTTGTCCGTCACCGAAAACTTGGGTGCGTGCATAACGTACGGAGAATTCAAGTTTGGTCTTTACATTAGGATCGAAATTCAGTTTCAGACTTAGATTGTCGCGACGGAATTTGGATGTCTCCAAAATAGCCTTCTCATTGATATGTCCATATCCGAAGTTAAAACGCAGTTTGTCCGAGCCACCTGTCAAACTGAGGTTATGGCTGAATGTGTTGCCGGTACGTCCGTAAACTTCATCTTGCCAGTCGGTTGTCTGAATGGTTTTTGCGATGGAAGGCAATGCATCCCAAGTTCCGATAAGATTGGTAAAAGTATTGAGGTTTCCGCCTAAGGCGAAGTTTTCATATTGCCATTTCAGGTAATCTTCAACCCCTAAGGTGTTTATTTTGGTTGCCGCTTTTTTCATGCCGACGTAAGCGTTGTAGTTTACCTGCACTTTGCCGGATTTACCGCTTTTGGTCGTAACCAGCACGATACCGTTTGATCCTCTTGAACCGTAGATGGCCGTTGAAGAAGCGTCCTTTAATACATCAATGGATTCGATATCGGCACTCGGAATATCCGAAATGCTGCTTACCGGAAATCCGTCCACAATATACAAAGGTGTGTTGTCTCTTGTGATGGAACCGCCGCCACGTACACGAACGATGATCTCTGCATCCGGATTGCCTTCGGGAGTTGTCACACGGACTCCTGCAAGTTTCCCCTGCATAGCCTCAACAGGAGAAGCAACCGGTACGGCTACAAGGTCTTGGTTCCCTACAGAGCCTACAGATCCTGTGATGTCTTTTCTTTTCATGGTTCCATATCCGATGGCTACCACCTCATCGAGCATCTTTGAATCTTCTTGCATAACGATTTTCAAGGAAGTGCTGTTTACTTTTACTTTCTGGCTTACGTAACCAATGTATGATACGACTAAAGTTGAACCCATCGGGGTGTTGAGAGTGAAATTACCGTCAACATCGGTAATTGTTCCACTTTTTGAAGCTCCTTGTACCAGGATGTTTACTCCCACAAGAGCTTCACCGGAAGAATCAGTAACTTTCCCTTTGACGGGATTGGATGGCTTTTCGGCATTTGCGAAAAGCGTTAGCAGGCATAGAGTGCCAGCCAGCAGACATTTCATTAAAAAATTATTCATAGCAATATCAATTAAGTTTGTTTATTTCTAATCCGGCCAGTATGATGGCACCCAATCCATGTGCATCATTGAGCGGAGTGGGGCGCTGGTAATAAAAAGGTAAATCACGGGAAATTCCTGTGCCAATGCAGATATTTTTCACTTGTCCGTCATCGGTTATGAGGGAGCAGATTCCCTCCCATGCTTTTATAGAGATAGAGGAATAATCCTTGCTGAGCCATTTTTCATTCACGCCTTTTGCAACAGCAAATGCAAACATGGCACTGCAGGAGGTCTCCAGATAAGAATCATTTTTGTCAAGAAGTTGGTGCCACAGACCGTTTGCCGATTGATAGCGGGCAACATTGTCAATCTGTTTCTTGAATATCGCAAGGACTTTGCTTCTGAGGGGATGATTGACCGGCATGCATTCCAAAAGAAGGGCTTGAGCCATGAGTGTCCACCCGTTGGCTCTTCCCCAATGAGCCACTCCTTGTTGTTGGGTATCATTATAATAACAGTGATAGTACAATCCTGAGGTTTTGTCGAGCAGCAGACTGTCGAATCTGATAACTTGTTCGGCAGCGCAGTCAATGCATTCCTTATTATTATGGAGCGCTCCGTAGCGGGTGAGGAAAGACAGGCTCATATATAAGTCATCTGCCCATACGGTTTCTTTACCTTTTTCTCCTCGGCAGAATGTTCCGTCGGGAAGTCTCTCTTGCCCTTTCAGAATATAACTAACTATTTTTTTGAGATAATCTTGATAATTCTTCGAAGGAAATCTTTTGTCAAGTTCTGCTAGACCAGCCCCCATAGCTCCGCAATCATCCAAACTGCTCATACTGAAAAAACGATAGTATCCGGTATTACGGATGCCTTTATCATAATCAGCTTTGAGACGCTTGCAGTTTTCCTGATTGAAAAAGAAATCGTAGTTTTGCTTTACAAAGTTCAGATAACGTGAATCTTTTGTTGCATCTGCCAACTCGAACATTGAAAGTGCGAGGACTCCGTTTACATACCTCCATTCCTGATAGTAACTGGAAATGGATGCGTTTCCTTTTTCGTCGGTAATCAATGAATGGTTTTGGCTTTCCAAGATATGATTGGCTACCTTTATTACAGGTTGCAAGTCAACTTTTGAAAATGCGGAAATAACAAAAGTGAAGAGAATTAATGTACATAGAAAGTGTTTCATGTGACTTGGATTATTGTTTGAAGCAAAAGTATGCATATTATTTTTTTTCGATGTTCACATATTGACATTATATGTTCAGAAATCGACGGAATTCTTTCAATTGCCTTTATAAAGATTTTTTTTGATAAAACGGCAAAGCTTAATCTCCCGAACAGTGATATTAAATACATATAGAACTAAGATTAATGCGTCGGACTGCAGTCCGACGCGTGTCGCTCTGCAATATGCAACACGTCGGACTGCAATGCGACGCGTTGTATATTGCAGACCAACGTATTAATCTTACTCAATTGAGAGGTTACATCCCGGAAGAAAAAATATTAGTATCAGGTATAAATGAAATATTTTTAGCGAGGATGCTTTGAAATATCTGATATTCTTTTTTACTTTGAAAAGAATATGGAAATGTCGCTTGAACATATCGAATTGCAGAGAATTGCAACGGGGGATATGGATGCTTTTAAAAATTTGTTTTTTCAGTACCAGCCTCGACTAGTCAGTTTCCTTACCGGACTTAC
Organism: Bacteroidaceae bacterium; assembly: GCA_036804505.1. GTDB lineage: Bacteria > Bacteroidota > Bacteroidia > Bacteroidales > Bacteroidaceae > Phocaeicola_A. Next base: position 78,578 of record DAIRSI010000006.1, on the reverse strand, counting down.
GCACGATAAGGAAACGAGCCGCGATATGTCTCAAGATATTTTCCTGATGCTGTGGAGAGATCGTGAAAAACTCGTTTCCGTGAAATCCTTTTCGGCCTATTTGTTTCAGATGGCCCGGTATGTATCGTATGATTACTTCGATAAGTTGGCTGTGTCCGAGAAATATGCCGATGAGCTTCTTGCGAATCCCAATTTGTCGGAAACGGAAGAAGAAAAGCTGTTTGTAGAAGAGTTACAGGCATTAATCAATCATACGGTGGAACAGATGTCACCTCAGCGGAAGTTGGTTTACCGGATGAGTCGCGAAGAAGGTCTTACCAATGACCAGATTGCTTTGAAACTCGGCGTCAGCAAACGAACTGTTGAGAATCATCTGACGGCGGCCCTTGCCATACTTCGTAAAGTAATTTACGCTTTTCTTCTGGCACATATTTCGGGAGGAATTTGATTCTTTTTCAAAAAAATATCATTTTTCATTGTGTGTATTTTCGGAGAAAACCTACATCATGATAAAAAGCAGTATGATGGAAGATTCTTCAAAGAAAATAATATCTCTATATTTCGGAAAACATTTTTCCGAAAGGGCAAGAAAACTATTCGGTCGTTGGTTGAATGCAACCGATGGCGAAGAGGAAAAAAGCGAAGCTATGCAGGAGCTTTGGAATCAGAATTCAGCCGTGAGTGATGAATCCACACAGACGGATTGGGAAAAACTCAACAAACGGTTATACTTCATTCCCGCTCACAAGAACAAGACTCCATTCCGCAAGCAATTCATGAAATATGCAGCAGTAATAGCTTTAATGATTTTATCGGCAGTGACAGCTACTTATTTCACACATAAAACTATTATTTCTTCATCCACCGAAATGGCAGAATTCTTTGTTCCTTATGGAGAAAGCAAGGTCCTCACTTTGCCCGATAGCTCCAGAGTATGGGTTGATGCCGGTTCCGTCTTGATTTATCCCAAGGATTTCAGTAACATGAAAACCCGACCAATTTATTTGAATGGAAGAGCATCGTTCAAAGTAAAAAAGAATAAGGAGCAACCTTTCATCGTCAAGACAAATTGTCTTCAAATCCAAGCCCTGGGAACTGTATTCACGGTCAATTCCTATCCTTCGGACTCTTTCACAACAGCTACTTTGGAAGAAGGAAAGGTACTAGTGAGTGTGAACGGAAGTTTTTTGCAGCCGGCAGTACTCAAGCCCAATCAGCAATATGTCTATTCAAACAAGAATCACACCGCCACCATACAAACAGTAGATGCAGCATTGTATGCCATGGAGCGGCAAGGCTTCCTGATATTTGAGCATGTATCCTTCGACCAATTGATGTCTTCTTTGGAACGCCGTTTCAACGTAGTCATTCAATATAATTCCCAGAAATACGGGAAAGAAAACTATAATGTGAAATTCGGTCCTCAGGAGTCCATACACGATGTAATGGGAGTTGTACAGCAGTTAATAGGTATTCAATATAAGATAAAAGGGAATGTAATTATTATAAACTAATTCATAAAAAGGAGAATTACTATGCAGAAAAGAAAACCGGAAAGATGAAGTTGCGAAGATCCTCTTTCCGGAGTTTGAAACCAAGTTAATAACTTTAATCCGAAGACGAAAAAAACGTCTAATTCAATAACTTAAATTTCAACATACAAATATAGAAAAAATGAATCTAGTACAATTAAAAACAGGAAGAAAGTTTTTCAAATTATTCTTAATATTGGCTTTATCTTCTTTCAGCGTTTTGGCATACAGCCAGCATCAGCAAGTTCATCTTTCGGGGAACAATGTAACCTTGAAGTCAGCTTTTAAGCAGATTGAACAGCAAACAAAGATGTTCGTTGACTATAATATTCAAGAGGTAAATGATTCGAAAGTGATTAAGAATCTTCCTAAAGATAATAATGTAAAATCTGTAATGGAACAGTTGCTGCAAGGAACAGAATGCAGTGCAACGTTCAATAATAATCATATCATTATTGCAAAAGAGAAAGTTCAGCCATCTAAAGCTAAAGTAGCCAAAGGTGTTGTAAAGGATGCCAGTGGTGAAACAATCATAGGTGTAAATATATTGGAAAAAGGAACTACAAACGGAACCATAACAGATATTGACGGTAATTTTACCTTGCCAATATCCGGAAAGTCCAAATTGGTCGTTTCCTATATAGGATATGTATCTCAGGAAGTTGATCCAAGAAAGGATGGTCCGCTTACGATAGTTCTTCAAGAAGATTCCAAAACATTGGATGAAGTGGTTGTAGTAGGATATGGAGTTGCCAAAAAAAGTGACTTCACAGGTTCTTTGACAACGGTCAATTCCGATAAAATTCTTGATTCTCACAAGCAGAGTGCCGCAGCAGCATTGCAAGGAACCATAGCTGGTGTGGACATTGTGAAGAACGGTAACAATCCAGGTTCCGGTTTCAACATTATGGTGCGTGGGCAAAATACGATTTCCAACAGCGGTACAGGCAATGCCAACAGCATCAATACTCCCTTGTATGTAATTGACGGGATGATGATGGACAATATGAACGATATAGCTCCTGATGACATTGAGCGCATCGATGTGCTGAAGGACGCATCATCCACAGCTATTTACGGTTCGCGTGGTGCTAACGGTGTGGTTATTGTTACAACCAAGAAAGGCTCTGCTATAAAGGAAAAGAGCAACGTGGAGTACAACGGTTTCGTAAGTTTTTCCACAGCAACTCATCTACCTGATATGCTCAACGCTTCTGAATTTGCTGACTATAAGGTGGAGCGATACATGGGAAGCAACTGGAAAAATTATACATACAATGGACAAAGAGCCTCTTACCAAAATGCTCTGACCACACAGGCTTACAACAATTATACGGCAGGTAAAGAAGTGGATTGGGTGGATGCTCTGCTCAAGACTGCAGTTTCACAGAACCATTCCTTGCGAGTGTATGGAAGCGGAACTGGTCTTGTCTACTCATTCGGTGTAGGCTATACGGACGAATCCGGTGTGACGGGTACAGACAATTACAAGCGATACAACTTCAGCACTTCGGTTGATAAGGACTTGAGCAAGGTTTTGAAGGCTGGAATCAGCATCTATACCGCCTATACAAAGACTATCACTAGTCCCGAAACAGTACGTCAGGCATATCGTCTGAACCCTTTGACAGATATGTACAATGAGGACGGAAGCCTTCGTACATTCCCAGATGATGGCTTGACAAATGTGTCCAATCCATTGGTGGAGAAGAAAAACGATATGACTGAAACATTAGGTCTGCATGCATTCGGTAATGTATATCTTCAATTTAAACCATTAGGCTGGCTGACTATGAAGACGCAGTTTTCACCTGATGCATACTTCAGCAGATACGGTATGTATTATGGTGCACAGTCAAAGAATGGCAAGGGTAATTCTGCGAATGCTACGGCGAAGACCGTCTCTACCAATTCACTAAAATACACTTGGACAAATACTGTTAATGCCGATAAATCATTTGGAGACCACTCTCTTGGTCTAATGGTTGGCTCTGAATGGGTAAAGTCTAAGAATGATAATATATCGACAGATGTGAAAAATTTTGCAACAGATTTATATAAATGGTATAATTTGGCCGCTGCAGCTAACAAATCTCTTGCAGATGTTGTGGGTTCATCTTATGCTCAGGAACAATGGTTTTCCTTTTTTAGCAGAGCCAACTACACTTATAAAGGTAAATATCTGCTGACTGCCACAGGGCGTTATGACGGTTCTTCGCGTCTTGCAGCAGGACATCGTTGGAAATTTTTCCCTTCCGCTGCAATAGGCTGGAGAATAACTGAAGAAAACTTTATGAAGAAATATAACTGGATTGATAATTTGAAACTTCGTGTTAGTTATGGTATATCAGGTAATAATAATAACGTGAATCCTTATCAGACACAATCCAATATTATCAATTATTCATATAATTTCGGTTCTGCCCAGACAGCTAGTATAATCAAAAATCTTGCTAATGCAAATCTTTCGTGGGAAACTACCAAGGAATGGAACTTCGGTTTAGATTATTCATTTATAAAAGGTCGTATTAATGGTACGATCGACTATTACAGAAGACGTACGGATAATATCTTGATGAATAGAGTACTTTCTGAAATGACCGGATATGCTTCAGTTATGGATAATGTTGGGGTAGTTGACAACAAGGGAATCGAACTTGGATTGAACTTGGTTCCCATAAAAATGAAGAATTTCAGTTGGAATCTTAACATGAATTTTACATCAAATCACAATGAGATTGTTGAATTGTCAGGAGGAGCAGAAAGAGATGAGGCAAACGAATGGTTTGTGGGCCAGTCGGTAGGTGCTGTTTGGAATTATCAAAAAGTAGGTTATTGGAACAAGGGTGATGAGGGTTATGAACGTGCATTGTCACTGGGTCTAGCTCCAGGTTCTATAAAAGTATATGAAAATGATGGCTATAGCGGAAATTGGACAACCACAACAGCAGATAAAGTATTTCTCGGTTCTCGTTATCCGAAATGGACTGGTGGGGTTACGAGTACTTTCAATTACAAAAATTGGAGTTTGGCTGTAAATGTTTATACTCGCCAAGGGCAGTGGAACTATTCACAATTCCATTGGACTACAGCTCGTGATGACAACAGTTTATTCAATCATTTGAATTTGAAATACTGGAGTGAATCCAATGCAGCCGATAACGATATTGAATGGTGCCGTCCGGGATTGAGCAACCCAGGAGAAATAACAGCTTTATTATGGCAGAAAACGTCGTTCGTGAAAATTGGATATATAACATTGGGTTATGACGCACCTTCTGGATTTATCAAGAAAATAGGTCTAAGTAAGTTGCATGCTTATGCATCTTGTCAAAATCCGTTTGTTTTTACTAATTATAAAGGATTGGACCCTGAAGCTGCCAGTAACGGGACCGATACTATGTATTTTATGACAAGATCTATGGAGATTGGTTTAAACTTAACATTTTAATAAAGGAGATTACTCGATATGAAAAATATATATAAAAGCATATTATTGTTATGTACTACAGGTCTTCTGTTTTCTTGCAGTTTGGATGAGACCAATTATTCTGCCGTGACGGATAGTAATTATATCAAAGGGGAAGCGCAGTATGAAGAATTAGTTGCGGCAGCATATATGTATATGCGTCCTCTTTGTCAGAAAACCAACTGTATGTGGTATGGAACGGATGACTATGAAACTCAAGGCCAATTAACAGGTCAGGATGGCATTCAGGATTACTTTTATGTGAGTTCTTCTGAAAATGCCTTCTATGAATTTTGGTGCGCTAATTATGACGTGATCAATAAGTGTAACACTGCTATGACTCGTGGGAAAAACCTTTCTCTGAAGAGTTCTACGGAGGCTTTACGTACGGCAGAATTATTGACGCTTCGTGCTTATTGCTATTTCAATCTGGTGGAAACTTTCGGTGGAGTACCTTTGGTTCTTGAGGAATCCACCACTCCTTCTTACAACTTTATACGTAATTCAGATGAAGAAGTTTATACACAGATAATTAATGATCTGAAAAAAGCTATTAGTGCGCTTCCTTCAACATTAACTACCGCAAATTTTGGACGTGTGGACAAAGCTACTGCTGAGCATCTTCTTGGAAAAATATTGCTGACTCGTAGCTACAAAAGCTTTGCAAATTCAAGTGACGTTACTGATGCCATAACATACTTTAAAGATGTTATTTCTTTACATCCAATGGTTAGCTCTTGGAATGAACTCTTTAATGCACAAGATGGAGGTGGTTATAATCCTACAAACACAGAAGTGATATTTGCAATTCAGTTTGGACAAGGGACGAATAATTTATGGAACTATACTACAAATTCGGAACAATCAATAGGAAGTGGACTATATCAACATTTTCATTTTAATGTATATATGTTTCCAGGTAATACACATCGTGGTTACCCTTATTATCGAAACGATTTTGCTTATAAACCTACATTAGGATGGATAAATAGTTTTGATGAAAATGATATTCGTGTTAGTGAAACTTATCTGAAACGTTCAATTATTGCAGGAAAGGCTGGAACAGCAACTAACTCGTTAACAGGTAAACAAATCACATTTAGCAAGGATGATCCTGTTATTTATTTCCCGAGGACATCAATGACTGAAGAAGAAATGCTAACCTATATGTCAGAACATCCAACTGTATATTTGATAATTAATCCAAGTGATTATCATAAACCTCAAGTTCTTGGAGGAATGGATACTGCATGGCCTATGGTTTATAAATTTTATGATTCATATATTGGAAAATCAGGAATCTATACTGCAAGTATCAGTGATGGTGCCGATCCTCAGGGAACACGTGAAATCTATATTTTCCGTACCGCCGAGACGAAACTGTTATTAGCGGAGGCTTATATAAAGAACCAACAATCATCATTGGCTTTGAAAGAAGTTAATGATATTCGTACACGTGCAGGTGTGAATCCTTTGACAAAAATAGACATTGATGTAATTCTTGATGAAAGTGGTCGCGAGCTTTTTGGAGAATCAAATCGATGGATGGATCTGAAGCGTTCAGATAAATTGTTTGAGAGAGCTTATAAGTACAATGAGTTTGTGCAACTTAACCAAGATAACGGATTGTCGGGAATGAAGGCTGTCTATAAACTGCGTCCTATTCCTCTCACTGAACGCCAGAGAACCAACTATTCTCTGGAACAGAACCCAGGCTACGACGAATAATAATTTGTCAGGGGAAGAGTATTCTCTTCCCCTGATTCAAATAAAACGGTTTTATGAAAAAGAAGACTTTATTATTTCTTTGTCTATCTTTCTTCTATAGCTATTATGCAATGGCACAGCAGGACTGGGCTTCTTATGTGCAGACAATGATAGGGACAGATAACAGCAAGACTTTGACTGCAACCCTTTTTGGTAAAGGAGTAGCGGAAAAAGGACAGGTAATACCTGCAGTTTTTTCTCCTTACGGGATGAATTTCTGGACTCCGCAGACGGAAGATACCGAACTAAAGAGTGTTTCTCCTTATTATTATAAAAATACCCGTATTCAAGGGTTTCGCAATTCGCATTGGATAAACGGCGGATGCACTCAGGACTATGGCTCCGTGACCCTGATGCCGGTTTCGGGGAAATTGAAATGCCAGCCCAAGGATCGAGCAAGTCTCTTTTCTCATTCCAAGGAGATATCTACCCCTTACTATTATTCGGTACAACTGGAAGATTATGGAGTGAATGCTGAAATGACCGGTACTTCAAGAGCAGGAATATTTCGTTTTACCTATCAGAAGGATGGAGATGCTTACTTGGTGGTGAATCCCAACAATGATGAGGGTGAAGGCTACATTGAGTATGATCCGGTCAAAAATGAGATTCGCGGGTATAATCCTGTTTACCGCATATATCAAGGTTTCGGACAATCTGCAGGATTTAGCGGATATTTTATTATAGCACTGAACACTAAAGTTTCTTCCTACGGAATATATAAGGACAGCAAGACATTCGAGGGTGTAAAGTCCGTCGGCAAGGCGAAGGGTATCGGTGTGTATGTGAAGTTCCAGACAAAAAAGGACTCCCCCGTTTTGGTAAAGGTAGGCTCTTCCTTCACAGGTATGGAAGGCGCTGCAAATAATCTTAACAAGGAATTGCCTGGCTGGGATTTCAATAAGGTGAAGAAGAATCTGCACAGGGAATGGAATATACATCTTTCGGCCATTCAGATTGATGATAATAATGAGGATACTAAACAACAATTTTATAGTGCTATGTATAGGGCATCTTTTCTTCCTCATGCAGTGAGTGATGTGGACGGGAGTCATCCTTCTTTCTCGAAAGGGCAACCAATTGTACGTACGGAAGGCTATGCCTATTACGATGACTTCAGTATGTGGGATACCTATCGTTCACTTCATCCCTTGCTCAACATCATAGAGCCGGGAAAATCTACCGAAATGATTCGCTCTCTATTGGATAAATATGACCAGGGCGGGTGGTTCCCCATTTTTCCTTGTTGGAACAGCTACACCTCGGAGATGATTGGTGATCATTGCATTTCTCTCATCGGAGATGCCTATGTGAAAGGTATCCGCAATTTCGATACAAAGAAAGCCTATAAGGCCATGAGGCAAAATGCCTTTGAAACACCTGAAAAATATGAAGACTACAAGGACGGACTTGGACGCAGGGCACTAGATTCTTATATCAAGTACGGATATATACCCTTGGAGGACTCTGTGAAGGAAGCTTTTCATAGGGAGGAACAGGTCTCCAGAACTCTGGAATATGCCTATGATGACTATGTGCTCTCCGTCCTCGCAAAAAAATGGGATTACGAGGAAGATGCGGAAATCTTAGCCAAAAGAGCCTTGAACTACCGTAATGTAATAGATCCCCGTACCGGATATGCCCAAGGAAGACATAAGGATGGCAAATTTATCGATGAGTTCAACGCTCTGAAATTCTGTCATTTCATAACAGAGGGAACACCTTGTCATTATACTTGGTATGTTCCTCATGATGTACAGGGACTAGCAAAAAGCATGGGAGGTAAAGATGCCTTTGTAGCACGGTTGGATTCCATGTTCTCGGAAAAACGATATTGGCACGGAAACGAGCCTTGCCATCAGATAGGGTATCTCTATAATTACATGGGTATGCCGTGGAAAACACAAAAGGAAGTTCGCCACATAGTTGATACAGAATACCTGAATCATCCCGGAGGTTTGTCGGGCAATGATGATGCTGGGCAAATGTCATCCTGGTATATATTTTCTACATTGGGATTCTATCCTGTTTGTCCCGGTACTCCCAACTACATAATAGGCACACCATTTTTTAGAAAGGTTGTCATTTCTCTGAAAAGCGGAAAGAAGTTTATCATATTGACACCCGAAGCGTCTTCTAAGAATATTTATATTCAAAAGGTGTTATGGAACGGTGAAGAATATGATAAGACATACATTACACATGATATGATTCTAAAAGGAGGGACATTGGAATTTAAGATGGGTGACATTCCCAACAAAAGTTGGGGGACATCCGATAGTTCCATTCCTCCTTCAATGAGTGATATAAATTAGGTTAATATTTTTATTTAGGACGTGTAGACCTGTTTTGTCAGTAGTCTATGCGTCTTTTTTTTATATTTTTGCATAATGAACTTTACGAAAAAACAAAAAGTATGAAACATACACTAAAAATAATATATATGACTGTTGCACTGTGTACAACAATGCTTCCAGTCCAATCCAAGGACTACAAGGTAACAGAATTTGGTGCAAAACCCGACGGTACAACCTTAAATACCAAAGCACTCCAGTCACTTATTGATAAAGTGAGTAGCAAGGGAGGCGGTAGGATTGTTTTCCCCGAAGGCAAGTACCTCACCGGCGGTCTTCATCTGAAGTCGAAGGTTGAATTACATTTGCAGAAAAATGCAGTGATCCTTGGAAGTACGGATCCTTTCCAGTATTTTGAACTTCAGACAACAGGAACTCAGAATCAGGAAAGAAAGGATAATTCATCTTTGGCACTGATAGTTGCCGATAAAGCAGAGAGAATCTCCATTACGGGAGAAGGTGCTATCGATGGACAAGGGCTTGCTTTGGCGCTCAATGCCGACAGTCTGCATCATGCAGGAATCTATGTGGATAAGAACTATAATAACCGAAGAAAGAGACCGAGCGAGTTGGTACGCCCAAAGCTCCTTTATTTTGACAGTTGCCACGGTGTTTGTATTGAATCTGTTGAGATGAGAAATAGTTCAAACTGGGGCTTGTCTTTTGATTTATGTTCAGATATGGTTCTCAAAAATTTGAGAATCTTCAATCGTGCCTATTGGAACAATGACGGTATCGATGTGACGGATTGCAGGAATGTACGGATCACAGGATGCAATATTAATTCGGCCGATGACGGCATTTGCCTGAAGTCCTATCATGCCGACAGTTTCAATGATTCCATTTACATCTCCAATTGTGAAATTCGAAGCAGTGCCAATGCCGTGAAGTTCGGAACGGCTTCTTTCGGCGGATTCAAGAATGTAAGGATTGATTCTATTCGGGTTTTTGATACTTTCCGTTCTGCCATTGCCATAGAATCTGTGGATGGCGGACAGATTGACAATATCAGAGTGAGCAATATCGTTGCCCGTAATACCGGAAATGCCATTTTTATCCGTCTCGGACAGCGGGCGGGTAACAGGCCCGGAAGCATACGGAATGTATTCATCAGTAATGTTGATGTGGAGATTCCTTTCGGTCGTCCCGATATAAATTATGATTTGCGGGGTCCCGAAGTTGATTTCTTCCATAATTCGTTCCCATCTTCCATCTGCGGCATCCCTGGGAATAAGGTGGAGAATGTTCATTTGGAGAATATAAAGATATCCTGTCCAGGCAGAGCTACACGAGGTATGGGTTATGTCGCTTTGAGCAGACTCGGGCAGGTCCCCGAGCAAATCAAGGAATATCCGGAGTTCTCTATGTTTGGTGAATTGCCTTCATGGGGATTCTATGTGCGGCACGTGAAGGGGTTGACAATGAAGAATCTCTCTTTGTCTATCAATGAAGATGACTTCCGACCGGCCTTTGTGTTCGATGATGCATCCGGTATTTCCTTATCGGATTGTTCTTTGCCTGCAATGAAAACAATCGGTCAGTTTGTTTTGAAGGATTGTACTGACTATCAGCTTCAGCCTTCCGGACAAATCAGTGAGGTTCATTGAACACCCGTTGGTGAAATTAAAATCTGAAGACGGCTGGTTGTGCCTTTTTCCTCGACTGGCTATATTCTTTGGGGAAAGAACGGCTTCTACTATTATAACTATAAAACGAAGTTAGCTTACTAGGACACAAAGTTGGCTATCGCAATCAACGTAGTTAGCTAGTGCAACTGAATGACAATCCATAATAGAAACAGAGAGCGTTTTTATTTATTCAGCATATAGTTTTTACACCTAATGTGATTGCCCTGTTATATCAGTTGCGGCAGTCAGAAAAACTGACTGCCGCAACAATTGTATTGAAAATCATTAATAATAAAGAAGGATGTAATAAAAAATTTAAAGTTTACCCATTTCTCAGAGCTTTATCTCTCCCTATGTCAATACCCTTCCATGCCTTAAGATTTGTCCATTCAGAATATGGATCTGTCCAGAATGGATTGTTCTCTGGTAATCCTAAAGGAAGAAAAACAGCTGTACACATATACAAACTTCCCGTATTAATATAATCTTCTGACATTTGAATTTGAGAACCATTAAACCCGATTCTCAACCATCCATTTTCATCGAAATTGTTAGGATCGGACAATTGTCGTTTCATTATTGCAGTAAGAGCTGAACGGACTTGAGAAACTGATATGTCTTTTGGCAAAATACCATATAAAGATGATTGTGCGAGTGCATGAAAAACACCGAAACGATAAGTTATGGAGCGTCCTATCACAGGATATGTTGCTTCAGGTGATATTAGTTTTTCCAATTGAGCCGACAATCTTTTTTGTCTGTTAATTTGTATTTCTAAAAACTCAGAATATTTTAGATTATGTTTTTTTATAATCTTCAATATGTCGGTTAGCATAGGATGTATAACCAAACTATTATAATAATCCAGATGTAATTCCTTTCCGTCTCCATACCATGCATCTCCTTTATACCAATTATTTAGGAAGCGATTCACACTATAAAACAATCTGTCACTATCACATTCATTCGTAAATTCAAGGAGTGTAGCCTCTACCATTGAAGCAAAAAGCAACCAATTGCTTTCTTTAGGCTTGATAACACGGCTTTTCTTCAACTCTGTAACCAGACTATTTTTTGTATTAATATCTAGATTACCCCATAGTTGCTTTGGAGCGCGTAATAATCCTTGGCATAAAAAAGCAGTATCAACCAAAGGCTGAAAATGTCTGCCATCAAATATTAAATAATCAGTTGATTTTGGATTGACTGCATTTTTGATTCCTTTTACTACCATATCAATGTAATGCATACGCAATTTCCCTTCTCTACTATTATCGGGTCCCAATTCAAGCCACGGAGCAATTCCATTGACTGTTCTTCCAAAAGCTTCCAAATAACAAACTTGTTTTCTAAGAGGATCTACAGACAAAGTCTCAGTAGGCATATTTTTTCGTAATGTACCCTGACTCATATTAATTAGTACAGGGTTAGCAATCTTTGTCATCGTTTCTATCCAATACTGTCTATCTTGATATTCGGATGATTGTGCTAATACACTTTTTCCCATATAAAGGAAAAACAAACTACAGCATAATAAAATCTTAATGCTTTTCATCTTATTTATTATTTAATATATATTTTTTCAGACGGATTAAGGCTTCTACGTAATAATAATCTGCATATGTCAGAGGAACATCAATTTCAGAATTCTTATTATAATTTCCCACACTATGTTTTAAAATAAAACCACCATTCGACCCTACAGTTGCAAGATACTGAGAAGAAGACAATGAACGTATTTGCTTAATAGCTATATCAAGCCAATCTTTTGATTTAATACTATTATCCAATAAACTCAGTTCTATAAAAGCTGATGCCATTATTGCTGCAGACGACGCATCGCGTGGGGTATTTGGAATGTCAGGAGCATCAAAATCCCAATAAGGTATTTTATCTTCAGGTAAATTGGAATTGTTTTTTATAAAAGTAGCAATTTTTTGGGCTTGTACCAAAAATTCTTTTTTCTTAGTTTCTTTATACATCATTGTAAATCCGTATAAAGCCCAAGCTTGGCCTCGAGACCATGACGAATGATCAGAGTATCCCTGATGTGTTTGCTTTGACACTGCTTTGCCTGTGATTGAATCGTAGGTAACAACATGATAACAACTATTATCAGGACGAAAATGATTTATAAGAGTTGTATGAGCATGTTTTGTAGCTATATTAATCCAGTTGGAGTTGTTTACTAATTTTCCCGTAAAGGTCAATAACTGCAAATTCATCATATTATCTATGATTACAGGGAATTGCCATTTTTTCGTCGATTCCCATGATTTTATTGCTCCAACTTTTTTATTAAAACGCATTGACAATGTTTTAGAACCCTCTTCTAATATTTTCAAGAATGTTGCGTTACCTGTCAATCTGTATCCATTTCCATAACTGCAATAAAGGATAAATCCTAAATCATGTGTTCCTTTCATATCTTTGGCCAATTCTAATCGGTTTGTGAAATTATAAGCTAAAGTTTTCATATTTCCTGACGTATTATTTTCATAAAGATACCAAAGTAACCCTGGGAAAAAGCCAGAAACCCAAGATTTATAATCAGTTGTTTTCAATTTACCGCCTTCAAATGTCCTAGGCAATAGATTCTCAGAATCCTTTAATTGTTTAGCTAGAATATAAGATTGTTCGGTAGATACTTGTAGTCCTCTTTCCACTGTTTCTGTCAAAGTTTCTTCTTTGTTATCATGTACAAAGAAAAAACTTGACAAAAATAAGTAACAAACTAATAAGGAATTCATATAGTACTATTCAATAGGATAATTCGGATCTGATACATTATCAGGATTTTGTTCCAAAGCCGGATTAGAATCCAAAGATGTCTGTGGTATCTTCCATAAGAAATCACGTTGTGGAACAAATTGCAATTTCTGACAATTATAATAACCGTTATTATACATATATGTTTTGTATTCATAAACGTTCTTTCCCAAACGGTTTGTACGGAGTTCGTCAAAATACAAATAACCTTCACCTATTTCTTCCCATACTCTTTCTTGAAAGATTGCATTATCAAGCGCTAATTTGGATAGGCCTGATGCAATCGCATTCGAATTTGAACGGTTATGTACTGCATTAAGTTTATTGTATGCATCAGCAGTAGGACCATTTAGATAATTTTCAACTTCGGCATAATTCAACAAAACATCGGAATATCTCATTACAATGAAATCTGCTTTAGACCCCCCTGTCTCATAACAGGATGCTGTTCTGTCATAAAATTTCATATTGCCTGGAGATGTAGAAGGCCATTTCCCATCACCTTTTCCTGAAAAACCTTTATATTCAGGTTGGAAATAACGCCTGGTCGTTGTTCCTGTGATTGTATATTCTGCCAAAAAACATTGCTTTCTTATATCATTATCTTGGTAAGAAGCATAATCCTTATGTGAAACGCCAGCACGCGCAAACATTTTCCCTCCTAAGCTTTGATCTGTAGTATTAATTCCAAAATAACAATGTAGGTTGCTTACTTGGGTAGGGCCAAATTGTACTTCAAGCAACGATTCTTTTGTATTTTTTGCTGCCTCTTCTACGAACCAGTACCATAATGATTTGTAATCGGGCAACAAATCATATTCATTTGATGTTATCACATCTCCCAAATATTTTTTAGCTTCTTGAAAATATGTTGTATTATAATTTTCCATACAACCTCTTGTGAGATAAACATCTCCGAGCAAAGCTTGAGCAGCTCCTTTGCTTGCCTTATAATACGCACTGTTTCCCCATTGTGAGCGTGTCGGGAGATTATCAATACAATACTTTAAATCCTCAATGATATAATCATATGTTTCATCAGTAGTTTTTCGAGGTATCTCTAGTCCGCTAAGTCCTGATGTATATGATTCGGGTATAGCCAATCCGCCATATAGACGAAGAAGAACAAACATTGTATATGCCCTAAAGAAACGTGCCTGACCATAAATTTGACTACGTTCTTTTTCGGTTATATCTACACCGTCACCACGACCTAGTACGACATTGCATCTATTAATTAACTCATAACCATTATCCCATATTTGAATATTATATGTAGTAGACTGATTTACACCTTGCCAACAGTTGAAATTTTTTACTCCATCTTTAGATGAATGTGCAGGCATAGCATGTTCGGTCACGAGTTCCAAAGTCATTATTGTTTTATAATTAGCGGCAAAACTACGAAAATCAGAATAGACTGAAGTTAATGCACTTTCTAATTCTTCTTTATTATTATAATAGTTGCCAGGATTGATAAATGTATATGGCGTTTCTGTTAAATCAGAACAATTGGAAAAAGAAATAAGCAAAATCAACAATGCCAATAATTTTGATTTCACATACATTTTTTTTGTATTTCTTATGCAATATATAATTGATTTCATAATTCTTATTTTTTATATTTTAAAATTTAGCACTTATACTAACGCTTACAGTCTTAATCCAAGGATATGTTGTATCTCCATTTTCAGGATTATAACCACGTTGATTGGAGAATGTAACAAAATTCTGAAAATTTAGTGAAGCACTTAATCCCTTGATTCCTTTAATAGATTTAAAGGGGCTTTTCCCAAAATCATAATTCAAGGCAATACTTTTCAAAATAAAATAATACCAACCGGAATTTATTCTGTCGCTCTCGTGTGTATTACTTGCTCCAGCTGAAGGATAAGTTCCATTTGGATTAGACGCACTCCACATATGTTCATAAGCGTATCTCGAAGGGACACCTATAGTACTTGCATTTAATTGATTCTCTGCTATTTGCAAATAGGATGAGCCTCCCACGAAATCATCTGCTCCATTGCCTAAAATATTCAAACTTAATTTCTTATACTGAAGATTAAGTCCTATCCCATAAATTAATTTGGGATCTGTTGTTCCAATATTAATCTGATCTTTTACAGTTATTTGACTGTCTCCATCCAAATCCTTATACATTTCATCTCCTAATTTTGCAGTCCCTTCTATTTTTTTGTAAGTTTCTAATTGTTCTTCAGTTTTGATAATACCGTCAGAAAGAAGTGCATAACGAGAATTGATTGACTCTCCTACCTTCAAGTAACGGCTTAAACTAAGACCAGAACTTAGGGTAATGGATTTAACTCCATTGTATAACTCTTTAATCTTGTTTCTATTGCGACTTAAGTTAATTGTTGCATCAATTTTAAAGTCTTTCGTGTCAATTATATTGGTATTAATAGAAATCTCAAGACCTTGATTTAAAACAGAACCGACATTACTTAAAATTGAAGAAAAACCCGAGGTAGAAGGAATAGGGACTTCATATAACAAATCGGAAGTCTTACGATGATAATAATCAGCTGTTATATTTATGCGATTCCACAAGGATAGGTCAACTCCAAAATCAAACTGATTAGCACGCTCCCACTTCAAGTCTGGATTTCCTATGGTTTCGTAGTAACCTTGCATTTCAGTATCGTTGTAAATATAATTATCCGATTTCAACTGTGCCAATGATTTATAATTACCAATTTCTTGATTACCTGTAACACCAAAGCTTCCACGGAATTTTAAATTCGTAATAATCTTATTTCCTGCCAAAAAAGGTTCTTCACTTGCACGCCATGCCAAACCGACTGATGGGAAAAATCCCCATTTATTGTTTTCGCCAAATCTAGAAGAACCATCATATCTGGCCGTTGCTGTCAATAAATAACGATCCTTGAATGCATATGAAAATCTGCTTGTCCATGAAATCAATGAATTTTCATACTTATTACTTGAATAATCCACTGTCTCGCGTGTTGCCTGACTCATATCCCAAGCCCCGGTTTCATCGTTGGCAAATCCACTCCCTGATACTGACAGATTTTCATATGTATAATCCTGCCATGAATAAACACCCGTAGCAGTTAAACGATGAGGGCCCCAGGTGTTCGTATACGTAAGAATATTTTCATTGATTCTGCTCATTTTCTTAATATAACCATCACCACCCTTCCCGGATCCTGTTGATGTAGTAATCTTAGACGTAGTGTAGTTATAATCTCGTTCATTAGATATATCCAGGCCAAAATTAGATTTTAATGTCAATCCCTTAGCCAACTGCAATTCTGCGTAAACATCTCCAAAGAGACGACTTACGCTAGATTTTGTTGTAACTTCCCTATAGTTAGCTACAGGATTCCAATATGCAGCATCACCAAAATAACTGGAAATAGACGAATTATCATGTGGGACAGCAAAAGTACCATCTTCACGATAGACTGACAATGTTGGCCAACCATCACGCCAAATATCATCTAAAGCACCCTGATAATTGCTAAGTTCAGCCATATTTGCATCGGAATAAGTATACTGCATATGTGTACCCAATTTAATGAGATTGTTGAATTTATGCTGCAAATTGGTTCTGAAAGTGTATTTATTATACTCTGAGTTAGGCAATAAACCATCTTGAAGATACAATCCTCCCGACATCATGTATTGAGTATCACCTGAAGTTCCATCCAATGATAAACTATAGTCCTGAACAGGCCTGCAACCGTAAAGTGTCTCTTTCTGCCAATCTGTATGAGTACTGGGAGCCGGATTCTCATCATTGTATATCGTTGTTCCCTTTGAATTCATATATGCAGAATTGATATAATCGATGAATTGGTTATGTGTCATTGTTTTAACAAGGCGCCCAGGAGTCTGGAATCCATAATTCGCATTGAATGAAAGAGTTTTGGAATCTTTAGTACCTGATTTAGTCGTAATCATGATTACACCGTTTGAACCACGTGAACCGTAAATTGCAGTTGAAGAAGCATCTTTCAAAACTTCAATAGAAGCTATATCATTAGCATTAAGTTCATTTAACGAGCCATTCATTAATGGGAAACCGTCTACTACATACAAAGGATCGTTACCTGCACTTATTGAACCATTACCTCGAATACGTATGGTAGGGGACTCCCCCGGACGACTATCTGTTACTACAGACACACCTGTTACCCTTCCTTGCAGAGATTGAATAGGGTTATTAGCTGTAACAGCGGTAATATCCCTAGATTTCACCTGCATAACAGAACCTGTTAAATCTGTTTTCTTTTGTGTTCCATATCCGACAACAACGACGTCTTCCAATGTTTTGGAGTCTTCTTCCAAAACAATTTTAAAAATTGATTTTCCATTTACATGAACTTGCTGGTTTTTATATCCGACATAAGAGAATATCAAGATTCCTTTATCAGGAACATTAGAGAGTTGAAACTTACCATTAAAATCAGTAATTGTTCCGTTTGTAGTACCTTGGACAACTACATTTGCGCCGATTATTGACTCACCGGATGTGTCAAACACTTGTCCTTGAATTTTGATTTGCGCATTTGACAAAGTTGCAGTTCCCAATAATAAAAGTAGGAAAAGAAACTTAACATAAATACTTTTTTTTGATTTTTTGTTTTTCATGATTTTGTTTATTAAGAAATAAAATAATCTAACTATCACATATCTTTATCTAAAATAAGACTAAACTCACCAACAAAAGAGTTATTGCCATTTGTAGCAAGCTGGGGCGTTGAATCGTCAGCCATACGTCCCTTTTCAGGTCTGGGAAATACTCCGGACAGAATATGTATAATGTCCGGAGTAATTGTATCATGCTCCATATAGCCGATACTGGAAATATGTAATCTACCTATTGATCCGTCTCGCTCAATCCATCTGGTTTCCTTTATTCCGGAAACCTCTGGAGTTCCTGCACTACCTTTCCAAAGTCCTAATACTGGAGCCGATTTCTTATTAGGATAGGCATCATATGGTCCTAAGCCTAACCATTTTATCCGATTTAACTCAGGTGCAGTTTGAAGTGACATCCCAACAATGGGTAACCATGGTATATTGACATTAGGTTTTATTTGATAATGTACATTTAAACTACCATCAGTCGAAATAATATAACGATATGATACATGGAATCGATTAAGAGAATCAACTGTATAATTGACTATAGCATTAATTTCAATGCACGAATCAAACTTCTTGACAATCCAATATTCAATAGATTCTTTATAATGATTTAAATCAACGGCCTTACGTAAATTATCTTTCCCAAAAGCAGCCTTTTCACACAAATCGAGCGGGCGCCAAATAATTGGACGCAACCCAACAATGAAATTTCTATTTGAAATATTTGCAGAAGTTAAGAGTCCTGTTTGAGAATTAAATATAAAGTTTGTTTCTCCTACTTCGACAATTACATTTTTTCCGTCAATCACCTTTATTGGTGAATTCTTTCTCTGTCTTGTCTTAACTGTATTTTGCAAACACAATTCGACCGTCTTGCAGTTTATTTCCTTACCCTTATCGTTTTTGAATCTAAAGCGAATGAAATAAGTTTTGTCAGGATTTATGTTCTTCAATGCAGTTGTATGTATTTTAAATGTCGATGCCGAATGAGGTTGCCCGTCGATCGAATCAATTCCTGATGAAATTTTATCATCGTCAGCCCATATAGACCAATCAATTTTAATGGCTCTAAGATTTGTAAAATCAAAATCATTTTGTATGGGCACATTTATTGTATCTTGTTCTTCTACAAAAGGTAAAGAGCTTATGGTCGGGTAAACCTGAGCATAGACCGCTTTAGCCTCCCAATAGTCACGAGTTGGATTTCGATATGAATCCACAATACCGTCCCATCCTGCATAATCAATTCTCAGATGTTCATCACCTTGCTTTATTTCATCATTTATATTACTCGGCTTCTTTGTTGGCGTCCAAATGCCCTGATCAGCCCACATCCAAATAGCAGCGCCAGCTCCTGAAGGATGCTTAGTCAAAGCCTTCCATCGAGCTTCTAAACCACCAAATCCATCTACACCATACGCATGAGTATATTCTGTTGAAATAATAGGACGTGTAGAATTCCCTGCCAATCTATCATATTCTTGAGGCTTCCAATAGTGTGGTGCCAATATATCGACTTCGTTGGGAAGCCATCCTTCTGCACGCCAAGGCAATAAGACTGGGCGAGTCGGATCTAAAGCTTTTACTAATTTTATTGCAGCTATATGTAAGGAAGTCAAAGCATCCTCATTTCCTACTGACCAATAAATGATAGAAGGGTTATTTATATCACGAATAACCGTCTCATAAGCACGCTGTAATATCGGGCCGTTATTCGATGGATTGTTCATCATATTCCCGGCTCCGCCTAAAGAAACTTCTTCACCCACGTAAATACCTATTTTATCGCACAACTCAATAAATCCTTTGGCTGGAGCATAATGAGAAAGGCGTATATAATTAATGTTGGCTTCTTTCATTAAAGTTAAATCTTTCAACCAATTTTCTTCTGTTGTTGCGCGTCCTACAGTTGGATATTCATCATGTCTATTTACTCCCCGAAGTTTTACTGCCTGACCATTAATTCTAAATATTCCACCTTCGGTTGATATTTGACGGAAGCCCACTTTTTCTGTATATGAATGTGCAACTCCTTCTTTTTCGATTAAATCAACATGAAGAGTATACAAATAAGGATTTTCAGCATTCCATTGATGGGGTTCATTTACACGTAATGAAAGTTCGGTTTCGCGTCCGGTCGAGATATGTGCAGGGACAGAAATTTTCTCCGAAGCAACTAATCGTCCCTTATCATCTTCTAAATTAAAGCCAAGTATATAGGGTTCTCCAGGACTAGGATAATTTCCAGGCAAAGTGTTTTTTTGTCTGTCTGCAACCATTACTTTAATATCTAAATTTGCATTTTTATATAAAGAATCAAATCTCGTTTTAAAAGAGACTTTATCTATATATCTCTTTCGGGGCATGAACTCGAGCACTACATCTCTATATATACCACCTAGTGTCCAGTCGTCATATACATCAATCTTATACTCATTAGTTACCTGCCTTACCCGAACGGCCAAGATATTTTCCCCTTTGTTTATCTCCTTGGAGACATCAAATGCAAAAGATGTATACCCGCTATCATGACGTCCTATAGGTTTACCATTCAACCAAACCTCAGCAGAAGACCAGACACCTCCGAAATGCAACAAGACACGTTCACTGCTGACATTTCGAGAAACATTAAACTTACGAATGTAAAAGCCTTCACTTGCTTTATTATTATTAAATCCTCTATATACAGGTTCTTCATATCCCAAAACAGCCCAGTTAGATGGAACAGGAATTTCTTTAAATCTATTATTAAAGAAATCTGAAGAATAGAATTTACTTAAGCTGTTTGCCTCTTGTTCAGTACGTGCCAATGCAAATTTCCATGTACCATTCAATTGAATTTTCTCTTGTGCGTAGACACAAATGAAGATAAAATAAAAGAATAAAAAAAATAATTTTCTCATAGGAAGAATCATTAAGAATTACTATTACAATAAATTTTGTGCTAAAGTAAATTCTTGATTCAACTATAAATAGAAATATCGTTCAATTATTAGTAGTGGACTTAAAAAGAATAAATTAACCGACTTCTGAATTATTTTACCATAAAACTAATATCGAACTACTCGATAGGTTTTTTGTTTTGGAATTGTGAAGGTGACATACCATAATATGCACGAAAGTTTTTACCAAAATAAGAAGGATCGGAGAATCCTATTTGATATGCAACTTCAGCAACAGTCAATCTATCATCTAAAAGCATCTCTGCAGCTTTCTTCATACGTTTGTCACGTAAATATTCATTAGGCGTAATTCCTGTAATGTTACTTACTTTCTGAAAAAATAACGTACGTTTGTATCCCATTGCTGCAGCAAAATCATCCATACTGAATGCCGGGTCTGTCATATTATGCTCTATTATTAAATTCATTCGGTCTATAAATTTCTTATCTTGTTCACTAGACATAATCATCATTTTTTTTATACTTGCATCATCTTGAGCAAATTTTTCTTTTAATTCTTGTCTTTGTTCAATGATGTTGATAATCCTTGCCAATAGTAGTTTAACACTAAATGGTTTTGATATAAAAGCATCGGCCCCACTTTCATAGCCTTTCACCTTTTCTTCCTCATCTGATAATGAAGTAAGTAAAACAATAGGTATATGATTTGTCTTTTTATCTTTCTTTAAATGCTTAGTGAACTCATAACCAGACATGCCAGGCATCAAAACATCGCATAAAATAATATTCGGATCAAAAATCTCGGTCTTCTTTATACCACTCAAGGCATCGAAAGCAACATCGGTAACAAAATATACACTCATAACATTTCTAATATATTCACGAATATCTTCATCATCATCTATAATTAAAAGACGTATATTATTCAATGGCTTGTGAAAAGTGCTTCCTATATCTACTATATATGAATTAGCAGATTCTTTAACCTGAATCTTTTCATTATTAGTGCTTGCAAATTCACTTTCTGAATATACATCCTTACTTAAAGGTAATTCCACCTTAAAAATTGAACCTTGAGGTTGATTCTCCTGATAGCTAATAGTTCCATGATGAATAGTTACCAATCCTGAAACTAAATTCAAACCTATTCCGAAACTTTTATAATCGGGATTATCATTAATTTTGGCAAAGCACTTAAAAAGATCAGTTTGCTTATCCTTTGGAATCCCCAATCCTGTATCAGCCACAGATATAAGTAGTTTATTCTCAATGTCATTTTTAGATATATAAAGCGTCACAGACCCATTTTCAGGTGTAAATTTCAACGCATTGGATAATAAATTATACAATATCTTATCCACAAATTCTGTATCTATATACATTTTATAGGATTTTGCAAATGGAATAAAACGAAATTCTATATTTTTTGAATGAGCAGATTCATAAAAGACAGCGTAAATATCTTTTGCAAACGAGATTATATCAGTTTCTCTAATACTTATTGTCAGTTTATTATTTTGTAATTTTCTAAAAGTCAAGATTTGCTCGATTAGACGCATTAATCTTTGAGAACTTTTCTTAATGATAGATATTGAAAAGGATACATTTTCAGACACATCTTTAGTCTTTTCTAAACTATTTAATCCTCCTTGAATCAGAGTTAGAGGTGCACGAAATTCATGTGCTACATTTGTAAAAAAACTGAGTTTAAAATCAGTCAATTGCTTTTCAAACTGCAAACGATTATTTAATAATGTATATTTGGTTATCAATCGAAAAGATACATAAAGAGACAATACAAATATTATAAAATAAAAAAGAAAAGCCCATTTTGTTTTCCAAAAAGGCAGTAAAACAACTATTTCCAACTTTGTTTCTTGTTTAGTCCATAATCCACTAGCATTACATGCTTTAATATGTAAAATATATTTTCCTGGTTCCATATTTTTATAAGCTGCGAAATTCAATGAAGAAGGCTCAGACCATTCTTTATCGTAGTTATCCATTCTATATGAATATTTTACTCCTTTTTCAGAAAAATAATCTAATGTTGAGAATTCCACAATAAATGAATTTTGGGAGTATTTTAATTGTATTTTTCTCGTATAACTCAGATTATTCAATAACGGTGAATCTATATCCCTAGGTGAATTTGTAATTCCGTTTATTTTAAGATTTGTAAGAACTACTGGCAAAGGAAAAGACTTTTTCACAACTTTTTTAGGGTCTATCACGACAAGTCCATCACGGGAACCAAAAAGCAAAATTCCGTCATTTCTTAAATAAGCACAGCTCTCCGAATAAAAGTTTCCTTGAATAGTTGGTGAAAAAAAGAAATTATCAAAAGATCCGCGTTGGCTGTCTAGGCGTGAGATTCCACATTCCGTCGCAATCCAGATTTTGCCGTCCTTATCTTCAATAATAGATTGTACTGAATTGTTAACCAAACCATCACTGTATCCATAATGTCTAAAGATTAGGTTTGAATAATCTATATTGGGAGAGCAAACAAAAACACCATCTCCAGAAGTACCAATCCACATTCTGCCTCTCTTATCTTGAAAAAGACAATGGACTTCATTTTCTCCTAACTTACCATTTTCTTTATTATATAAATAGAGTCTCTTTTTGGTCAATAAGGTATCCGGATTAAAAATATAGACTCCATTATTTCCTCCGACCCATATCCAGCCATTATGATCTTTGACAAATGTACGCAAACAACGACTATTTTGTGTATCCATAAGAAAAGAAGAAAATTTATAACCATTGCCATTCTTTATCGCTACATTCAACCCTCCACCCAACGTGGCAATCCACATCCTTCCTTTATTATCCTGAACCAAGTCATAAATATGATTCCAAGATATCGATTGTGAATCCATTGGATTATTTCTATACCATTTTCCGTCAACACTCAAACCATCTCCCCGGCTGCCTAGCCAAGTATGACCTTTTTGATCCTCAAGAATAGCAAATATGCTAAAGGGGAATTCGGTTTTGCTTTTATAAAAAAATTTTTTATCGAAATAATACAATCCTCCGTTACGATTTGCAATACAATAGTCCCCGTTTTTCATTCGATTGATCATTCGGACTTCATTTGTTCGATCTACTACGCTACTTTCATCCAAATATAGGTGTGAAGCGCCTTCATTAATTACAGACAATAACGAAAGTCCAGAATTCTCATTTGCTATCCATATATTTTCCTCACGGTCTTTAAAGATAGATATAATATAATTTGAACTTATGCTATTTAAGAATCCACGCCGGTAATTGTAATGAGTTAAATCATCTGTCTCAGGATTAAAGACAAACAAACCGTTGCCATATGTTGAAATCCATATTAAGCCTTTATTATCTTGAAGTATATGATAACGTTCAAAGGCTATTGATTTTACAAGATTGCCAGGTATTAGCTGAATTTTTTTTGTTTTTCTTGTCTTTTCATTGATATAATAAACAAAGCCGGTTCCGTTGTAGACCAAATAATTACCTGCATTATCTGTAACGAATCTTCCTGTAACATGTTCCCAAAATTCATCTTTTACAAATAAATGGCTTTCAAAATCAAAAACATAACTTTTCCGCCGCGTCATAATAATCCATTTATTCAGATATATAAAGCTGTCAGTATAACCGAACTCACCTACTTTTTTTATCAGTCGGGTGATAAAATTCAACCCGGACCTTTCTTTATAATCATACACACAACCATCCGACGAGAGCAAAAAACATCCTTGCCGATATGGGTGTACAGATACGAATGAAATGCCAAGTCCAATTTTTTTAATGCTTCTCTGACTCACTTTTACAGCACCTTTATCTGTGATAATCCATATATTCCCTTGGCTATCATCAACAATATTTTTTACTTTGTTTGAAGGAAGCAATCCGTTGGCCGATTTATATAACTGAGAACGAAATTTTCCATTTTTATAAATGATTCTCTGGCAACCATTATTTTCATGCCATAACCAAACATCACCGACTTTAGTTCCCATCATATGATTATATTTATCGGCATATTTTCCACACCCTGTATAATCTACAAAACATCCCTTTTCCAAGTCATAACAACTAAAATTCTCCGAATTAGAATATATCCACAAGAATCCATTTTTGTTTTCACTTATTTTTTTAATTCTATTATCAATCAATGATATTTTTCCTTTCTCCGGAAAGTAAGAGACGAAATTGTATCCGTCATAACGGTTAAGCCCATTAGATGTACCTATCCACATAAATCCTTTATTGTCCTGAATAATTGAAAGAACGGAATTGCTTGACAAACCGTCATTCATTGTCAAGAATCGTGAAGATACATCGACAGAAGACCATGATATCTGACAAAGAAAGAATATAAAGGTAAAAATCTGAATGCGTTTAAACATATATAAATATTTTAGATTCTAACAAATGTACAGCATTCATAAAAATAGAACAAGAATTGTGTCTTCTAAATTACCGAAACAATACTAAATTCCTCTTTTTTGTACAAAATTACCATATCTATCGGTCCTAAGTTACTTTTTGGTGATGTAATAAGCCAGATAATCTTGTATCCATCGGAGTTTCAGCGAGTTCTGCTTTCTTACATGAGATTGTTACTCCCAAGCATTTTCAAATAAAGTGGGCACGAAGTTAAAAATCGGAGTTGGATTTCATTATGACCTTCATGTCTTTGACGCAAAATGATACAATCAATCTGATAATCGAATCAATCTGATAGAAGACTACAACATTTCCATCCAACACAACAGAATACCAATCAATGGGTGAAGGCAGCTATTGCCGGATGTAAATTTGCCATCATCACCGTCACTCACGAAATAGGCATCAGACTGTGACAGAGTGATGTGACTACTTCTCATTTGACAATAAACGAAATAGAGATGTTATTTATGATAATGTACCGAAAAGGGTGAAAAAATTATGACGATTTTCTTTCTCGGGCAACGTATGGGAAAGAGACCTGGAAATTTATTTTAAGTTATTATTCCAAGAAAATCGGTCAGTTTGTTTTGAAAGATTGTACTGACTATCAGCTTCAGCCTTCCGGACAAATCAGTGAAGTTCATTGAATTTCTCTTACAGTTATTTTGCCTTGCTCCTTGTTGTTGACAATAATGAGGAGGCAGGGCACTATGGAATAAGTTTGCTTTCCTCCTTTCGTTACAACTTTGTAAGTAAAGATAATATTGTTTGAAGTATCTCTTTTCAGACTTACGGGCATAAGTTCTGTTGAATAATATGTTTCGGGTTTGCTCACGGCAATCACGTATTCCTTCGAGAAGTCGATAGGTGTAGGCATTCCGTTTTTTCCCATGACGGGTGCTGCGCCAAACAGATTCTCGAAATCCTTTTCTGTCGTGACTTTGTTTGTGGGAAGTGTTTTTACATCATTGTTCTGAAAATATCTTTCGGCAAGGGTGTAGGGAATGTCAGAGGAAGAAGCTTTTCGAGCTAATCCGCTGTTGTGACAGGCAGTCAGCAGCAAAGCGGCTGACAGGAACATAAAAATGTTAAACTTTTTCATGATGATTTTTTATTATACGTATGCAAAAGTAATTATTTATTTGATTGAAAATCTCAATCCGATTTCTAAATTAAAGTTCAGAGGTTTTTCTCCATAGATGGTATTGACGGGACTGCCATTGTTGAAATAATAATTCACTCCCGGTTCGGCATATAGCCCCATCTGGGGTGAGACATTGTATTGCAAGCCTGCAGAAGCATTAACCGACCATTGCAAGGGGTGTACTTTGACATCGGATCTCTCCGTTTCGGTCAGATGATCCTTGATGACATAATCTGTTACGGAGTGTCCCGAAACGCATTTCTCTACCATCCCTCCAGCAGAAGCATAAACATTGATGCTCTTGTTCTGAAAGAGACTGTAGTTTATTCCTAGAGGTATACCCACGAAATGCAGCGTCTGCTTGGTCTCATATCTGTATTCTTCACTGCCCGAAGTGATGTGCGACACGAGTCTGGAATAGGAGATACCTCCCTTTATGCTGATATCATCATTGAGGTGGTATCGAAGATTCAGCCCCAATCTTATAGGTTGCTCATGCTTTACTTTCGTTTGGACATCTTTGTCTATATTGTAATGCAAGACATCTTCCATGGCTGCAGTCCGGACATGAGGACTGTTGCAAGTCATCATGTCTCCATACAGATTGCTGGACTTCGTTGCATTGGAAGAATTGGAGACATAAAAATCTGTTGTCAGTTTTCCAGACCTGCTTGATTTCCGGAATATCCCGACTTGTGGTTCATCACCAAAGGGAACATTGGCGGTTACTTGTTTTTTCTTTGTAGGTTTGGAATCCTCTTCCTTAGGGGATGTCTCTTTGCCCTCGGCAATCAGCGATGTATCATTTGCAAGCACTTCGGCCAGAGATACTTCTTGTTGTAAAGGCTTTCGGATTGCGTTGCCATTCATGGCTATTTTATTCTTGCTTTCTTTTACTATCCGGTACAAGTCGGATTTGTCGGGAGCAGGAATCATCTGCGGACAGGATTCTTTAAATGCAGTAGGATTATTCTCCGGTTCTTTCTTTACAATAAGGAATAACAGTGCCACCATCGCTGCAACTGCCGCAATGCGTCCACTCCACAAAAAAACTTTTTTACCTGTCTTTTTTGATGAAGAGATATTTTTTTCCTCTATGGCTCTTTCGATATCTTCCCATAAGCCATCCGGAGCAGGCTTCTTGTAATCGATGAGCCTTTCGCGTATATCATTTATCCACTTTTCATTCATAGACAATCTTGTTTTACTGAGGTATATTCCTTAATCTTTTTTGCCAGAATGCTTTTAGCCCTGTGCAATTGAGAGGCTGATGAATCTTCTCTGATATTCAGCAATTCGGCAATTTCTTTATGAGTCTTCTGTTCGAATACATAAAGGTTGAAAACGGTTCTATAGCCGACGGGCAAATCCTGTATCATTTCCTGTATCACTGATGTAGGGACTTCGTTTATATCAGGTTCTTCCATATCTTCTGTTTCAGGTAAGTCCCATGTGTATTGGATGAGATCCACTTCTTTGCTTTTCTTGAGAAATTTCAACGATTCATTTACTACGATGCGTGTCATCCAGGCTTTCAAGGAACCTTCACCGCGGTATTCAAATTTATCCAGAGACGTGAATATCTTGATGAAACTCTCCTGCAGGATGTCTTTTACGTCATCTTCACGAACGATGTAACGGGAGCACGTAGCCGTGAGATACCCGATGTAACGACCGTAAAGGGTCTTCATCGCGCGGGCATCTTTCTTCCGGATGAGCAGGACAAGGTCCGTCTCTTTCATGTTGCCGATATACATCATAGTGGTAGAAAGGAGGAACACTTTTACTCAGAGTGCTCCTCCTTTTTTTGAAATGGGTTAGAATAAATTTATTTCTTTTTTGCTGCAAGAACGAAGTCGATGGCAGTGAACGGGCTTACTTTCGTTCCGTCTATGCTTATGCTCTCCGCTTTGAGTGTGAGGGCAAGAGCTTTGTCTGCAATCACATAAGATCCTGTAGCCGATGAAGCGAAAGTTACTTTTACTTTCTGGCTTTTTCCGCCTACTGTCATATCGAAGTCGAGCTCTTTTGGCGTAAGAGAAAGCGCGATGGCTTTGTCGGTAGCCGAAGCATTATAATCCATCGAATAGGGTGTTTCCTTCAGTGATTTCAGAGCCTCTTCCTGATGAGTCTTGTCAACTACAGCAGTAACAATCTCTTTTATAGGGAAAGCACTAATCGCTACTGTCTTATTGATGTTTACACCTACTGACTCTTTGTTGCTGTTTACGGTAATAGTACCTGTATAGTCCCCTAATACCTCTTTTGCGTTGCTTGGCACCGGATCGTTATCATCATTGTCACAAGACACCAAAGCAAGGGTACTCAAACAACAGAACATAAATAATAAACTTTTAAATAATTTGTTAGATTTCATTTTCTTTCTTTTTAAATTAAACAATAATATATCCTGAGTACTCATATATAAGAATCCGATTTTTGCGATATCTTGCATGGTATCGGATTTATTTTCAATTTATTTTAGATTTGTAGTAATTTTCAAGTTTTCAACTTGCAAGGAGCCTTTTGTCCCTTTTTGGCTGCAATAATTGAATTCTGCTGTTTTTTCTCCGCTGAAAGAATTCCACCGCAGTTTCAGTTTCACGGTCTTTCCTTGTGTGTCCGGAAGGTCTTTCAGATTGAATGCAACCAGGGCATCCCCCCATCTTCCGTTGGTGTCTCCCTCGGCATTATGGCGGAATTCAACTTCGTACGGATTCTCGGCGTTTACGTTTGTAAGAAGATTTACCCAATGTGTTCTGCCGGTGCTCCAGATGGAGCGGAAGCGAAGTGTTAGGTAGCCGTCTTCGGCAATGGTTACCCAGTCATTGATTATCTCTACGGGGTCTTTTCCATACTTCTTGTCAGATTCAACGCCTAAGCTCGGAATGGCAGGTTTGGTTAGGATGCTGTCAATCCAATTCACGTGAACGGCTTTCGAATATCCATGGCTGTTTTCATTTGTCTCAGAAAAATTTACCAAGGCCCGTACTTCTTTTTTGCCATAGGGATGTTTGCTTAGATTGGTAGGAAATAATGTCGTCTTGTCATCCAACTGAAAATAACAGCTGTCGGCATTACCTGTCTTTACGGTGACAAGAGCATTCGGGTATCTCACGGATGCCGGATAATCGTCATCATCATCCAGACATGATTGCAAGCTAATTGACGTAATCAAGATCGTCATCGATAATAAAGTCATTCTTAAAGTTTTCATCATTGTAACGTTTTTAATGGGTTTCTACTATATAAATCCCGTAATGATGAAACCTTGCATGGAGGAGAGAAAAATTTTATTTATTGTGTTCTGGCTTTTTCAGAATGTCTGCGTAATATGATTGCTGAAAGAAAACCGATAAGGAATATTGCTATTGTACCAAATACGATCGTTAAATATTTATGGAAATATATATTTTCATTTGAACTCATCCAGGCTATAAGGATTACTCCACAAGTAACACCGATACTTGCATGAATGCTCTTAACACGCTTGGTTAAATAGCCCAGGAGGAACAATCCCAGCATGCCGCCGCTAAAAATGGCTGCCAAACTCCACCAAGCTTCCAGAGCACTTTGAACAGACATGAGAGCAACGCCGAGGCCGACTCCCAAGAATCCAAGGATAAATGATGATGCATATAGAATCTTCATTTTCTTTTTTTCTGATAATAATTTTTTGTGCTGAAAAAAATCTGTTAGAATAATTGTTGCGGAACTGTTAATGCTTGTGGAAACTGTACTCATCCCGGCAGCACAAATTGCGGCAATCAGTAAACCTGTAATTCCTGTAGGAAGACCATTTACAATAAAATACGGGAAAACACCATCATTCGGTGTCCCTGCAGGGAGTAGGTCTGGATATACCTTATAATAAACAAATAGAGCTGTTCCTATAAAAAAGAAAAACATGCTGACAGGTACATACAGCAATCCGCCAAATAGAGCCGCAGAACGTGCGCTTCTATCATCTTTTGCCGTTTTATACCGTTGTACATAATTTTGATCTATTCCATAATTTTGCAGATTAATAAAGATGCCATAGAGGAGAGTTACCCAAAATGTCGTGTCATTCAGTTCGATACCAAAGCTCCCTAATGAAAACTTATGATATTTTATGGCTATACTAAAGAGTTGGCTTGGACCGCCAGGTATGGAAAACAATAAAATCAATGCACAAGCCAATGCTCCTGTTATAAGAATAATGCCTTGTATTGCATCAGTCCATATCACTGCCGAAATTCCACCTAATACTGAATAGATAATAACACATAAGCCTGTTAATATTATAATGGAAGGTACACTCCAACCCAGCATGACATGTAATGGCAGTGCCATCAAGTACAAAACAGATCCTATTCGAGCAATTTGTGTCAGAAGATAACAACAGGAAGCATAAACCCTGGCCCAATATCCGAACCTTTCTTCCAAAAATCCATACGCAGAAATACAATCGTTTTTCCTATAAAATGGCACAAAATAACGTGCTGCTACCCAGGAAGCCAGTGGAATGGATAAACTAAATACGAAAGGATTCCAATTCCCCATGTATGCATTTCCCGGCAAGGCTAGAAAACTTATGCTGCTTACGTACGTAGCAAAAATCGACATCCCGACTACCCATGCCGAAAGTTTTCCTCCTGCAGAGGTGTATTCTTTCGAGTTCCTTTTGTTAGAAAAAAAAGAACATCCAAAGATTATTGTACCTATTATAAAAATAAGAAAAACTATGTAATCTAATGTTGACAGTCCCATTTTCTCTTTTATATATATAAACTTTTCATAAAGGTCGGTTTCTGCTCATTTGTTTTTTTTGATTAACAAAGTTAGTAAGTCAAATGATTAACTAATCACAAAAGCCGAATGTTATATAACATATTAATAAGAATATTGTCAAATATAAAAAACTATCATTACAAACAGTTTGCCCTAAGCTCCCGTCACCAGTATTTGTTGGTTTTCAGCGTTTTGTGGTGACACGAGCGAAAAAACTTTGCCCGTCCTCAAATATTTTGGCGATTCCTTGACAAGAATTTTCACCATCTTTGAAATTATATTTTTGACAGAAAACCTGGATGCTCTTTCCATTATGAATATAATAATCTTTCGCAATGAATCTAGAGGTTTCCCTAAATACCCCCTTTTTTACCCTTATTTCACGTTGTTTTTATCCTTATTCAAGTGGAATTCTATCGTCCCACAAACGTGGTACGTGCGTCTCACCTATGTGGTACGCACGTACCACGTCCGTGGCTCGTGCGTACCACGCTCGTGAGACGATACTTTTCCAGGCATCTGAGTATGGTTTCATAGTCTCTGAAGGAAGGTTTTATAGGTATGTCAGGGTAAGCTATACATATTTTACAAAAGTGCAACAAAAGATTTGGAAACCCTATATTGCCCGTATTATCTTTGTGGAAAAACCGATAAAAATGAGTATGAAAACAGAACAAACAAAACTGAAAACCGTCATGCGTCAATTGCATGAGTTTTTCGCAGAGAATTATGAAATTCGCTACAGTGCCCTGAGCGAACAGTGTGAATACCGCAGCCGCAAGGAGGGTGGACCTTTCAGGCCCATCGGCGCGAGGGAAATGAATGCCGTGATTATGGCAGCTATCGAGGCAAACATCGACTGCCTGGATCGGGATGTGAAGCGCTATCTGAATTCCTCCCTGATTCCCGTTTACGAACCGCTCAAGGACTATTTGGACACCCTTCCGAAGTGGGACGGCAAGGACCGCATCCGTCCTTTGGCACAGAAAGTGAGTACCGAAAGGATGTGGATGAGTGTGTTCCACCGCTGGATGCTGGGCATGGTGGCCCAATGGCAGGGACGTAGCGAGATGCACGGCAACTGCCTCACTCCGGTGCTCTACAATGCCCGTCAGGGAATCAGGAAATCCACCTTCTGCCGCACGCTACTTCCTCCGGAACTCCGCGAGCTCTACACCGATGAGTTTGATGTGACGGCTGAGAGTAACTGTGTGAAGAAGTTGTCCTCCTTTGCCCTCATCAACATTGATGAGATAAACCGCATGACGGAAGTGAAGATGGCGCGTCTGAAAAACATTCTCCAGATGGCGGATGTGAACATCTGCAAGCCTTATCAGAAGAACTACAGCCGTATGCCTCGAAGGGCTTCGTTCATCGGAACCAGCAATTTCCGCGAAATCCTCACCGATTCCACCGGAAGCCGCCGTTTTTTCCCAGTGGAAGTGACGCGTGCCATCCGGTTGGGCAACTTGGATTATGTACAGATTTATGCCCAGCTGAAGGAAGAACTGGAACACGGCAAGCGCTATTGGCTGACAACTACGGAAGAAACCCGCTTGATGAAAAGGAATTTGGTCTTCACGCGTCGTCCTTTGGAAGAAACACTCTTCTTCAGCTGCTTCACCATTCCCGGGAAGGACGAGAAGGCCCGTCTTCTTTCCATCACGGAAATCTACGAAACGCTGAGGAGAAAGAGTCATTCCACCATGCGGGAGGTGAATATTGCCGTTTTCGGCAAACATCTTGCCATGATGGGAGTGGAAAAGGTAAAGAATAAGTACGGAGCTTTGTACCGGGTTCAAGCTGCCTGATTTCGTCCTGTCACCACAATCTGTTCATTCACAGAAGATTGTGGTGACAGGAGCATAAGGCAAACTTTTTGTAGTTGGAATTTCTGCCGCTAAATGAAATCGCCTACCGATTCCACAATCTGACCATCGAAGAGGTTGATGGTGCGATGGGCAAAGGTGGCATCATGCTTGTTGTGGGTGACCATCACAATGGTGGTGCCTTCGCGGTTGAGTTCCGTGAGCAGATTCATCACCTCTTCGCCGTTCTTGCTGTCGAGGTTTCCGGTAGGTTCATCGGCCAGAATCATCTTGGGATTTGAAATCACTGCACGGGCAATGGCCACACGTTGCTGCTGTCCGCCACTGAGCTGCTGAGGAAAGTGCGAGGCACGATGACTGATGTTCATACGCTTGAGAATTTCCTTTACGCGTTCCTTGCGCTCGGAGGCTTTCACATTGAGGTAGGTGAGGGGAAGCTCCACATTTTCGGCTACGTTCAGTTCGTCGATGAGGTTGAAGCTCTGGAACACAAAGCCTATCTGACCTTTGCGCACGAGGGTGCGGTCACGCTCTTTCAAGGTGCCCACTTCTTTGCCGTCGAGCCAATACGAGCCGCTTGTGGGATTGTCCAGGAGTCCCAGAATATTCAGCAAGGTGGACTTTCCGCAACCCG
The DNA here is from genome assembly GCA_036804505.1 of Bacteroidaceae bacterium. Classification (GTDB taxonomy): domain Bacteria; phylum Bacteroidota; class Bacteroidia; order Bacteroidales; family Bacteroidaceae; genus Phocaeicola_A. Next base: position 44,695 of record DAIRSI010000006.1, on the reverse strand, counting down.
ACGGACCCATGATGGCTGCGAATTCATTGTCTTTTACTTCGAGAGATACATTGTTCAGTGCAATGGTTTCCACTTCTTCCGTGCGAAACGATTTGCATAAGTTTTCAATCTTGATCATAATATGTATGTTTTTTGTTTTGTTATTATTCTCCTTTCAGATAATCCACAGGGTTGCTGTTTGCCACGCGGTAGCAGTTGAAGTTCACCGCTGCCAGAATGATGGCAAGTATCGCCACACCGCAACCGATGAAGATTCCTGTGTTGAGAGGTGCCTTTTCGGCAAACTGCTGCAGCCATTTCACCCCTACCCAGGCGGAACAGATTTCGCCGACGAGGATGGAAGGAAGGGCAATGCGCAGGATATCTTTCAGGAAAATCTTCAAGATGTCGCTCACTTGCGCTCCGTTCACCTTGCGGATGGCTATTTCTTTGCGGCGGCGGTTCACTTCGTCATTGGAATATCCGATGAGGCCGATGAGGGCAATGATGAGGGTGACGATGCTGCTTATCATCACAGCATTGCGGAATTTGAAGGAATCCCGGTAGAGATTGATCATATCCGTGCGGTAGGAACGAAGGGTGAAGTCTTTGTCGGGGAACAGTCGCTTTATGGTGTTCTGTGCTTCGGTCATGGACTCTTCATCCAACTTGTGGAAGCGGATAAGGATGTAGTAGGGAGGTACCTTGGTATAGAACAGAAAAGAAGGACGCACATCGTTGGAGTTCAGACTTTGGTTGCGCACGTTTTCATATACTCCGCAAATGGTAAATACTCCATGGTTTATTTCTCCATGACCTGTGATAAAAACCTGATGACCGACGGCTTGTCCGTTCCAGTGCTTCAGGGAATCCATCTTTTCCACGAAAGCACGGCTCACCATTACCTCGCTCAAGCTGTCGGCATGTTCGGTGAAATTCCTTCCGGCGATGATTTTCATACCCAGGGTTTTGATGTAATTGTCTGATACGTAGTAGAGGTCCAGTCCGTTGAACAGTTCTGTATCTTCTCCGGGCAGAGATACATTGTTTCCGCTCGCTCCCCCGATGGTGGGGAGTTCATACGAAGCCGAAATGTTCTCTACCTTCGATGATTTCTGCAATTCGCCTACGGCTTTGATGCGGTCCTTCTTCTTGGCGCCGCTCATGTCTATGTAGGCAAGATTCTCATAGTCATAACCTGTTTTGTCATTCACCATAAGATTGTACTGCCGGTTGATGACGAAGAGCAGACTGAAAAGGAATCCTGCGGCGACAAATTGGATGGCAAGCAAAGAGAGCTTCCAGCGGCGGCGGTTTTCGGAATATCCGCGAAAGGCTGCCGATACCGGAATGCGTGAATAAAGCACGCCCGGAAGATACCCCGTGATAAACAGGATAAGCAGGCACACGGCACCGATTATCCAGCTTCCCTTGTTGAGGAGCAATGCCGAGAGCGGTGCGTCCAGCAGGTCCTCAACGGTCCCTTTGCAGATGAAGATGAGCAGGGCTGCCAGAATGATGGCCAGCACGAGATGCACAAGGCTTTCGGTGAAGACGATGGCATGGATGTTTCGCGGCTCGGCACCATAACTTTTGTGTACGGCCATTTCCTTGGCGCGGCCTATCATGTTGCCGATGACGATGAGCAGATAGTTCATGATGGATGAGAAAATGAGGATGAAGGCGAGCAGGGAAAGAATCCACGTCATGCGCTTCACGGTAGGATCGTCCGTGTGAAGCTTGGTGACGGGGGTGAAAGAGAAGCTGAGCGTCACTCCGGATTTCTGCATGCTTGCGAGATCCATGTTCTCTTTCATCATCTTTTCAATGGATGGAGTAAGAGCGGATGTCGTTGTCCCCGGAACCAGACGAATGTAGGAAATGTAGCGGTCATTGCCTACCCAGTTTTCGGTAGATAGCCTGGAATAGGCATTCAAAGAACCGATGGCATCCACGTCTTTCAGATAGGAGTTCTGCGGAATATCCTCGTAGATGCCTCCCACGGTGACTGTGATATTCAATGCCGGGAAAGTGATTTTACTCCCTAAAGCATTGGGACCGATCTTTTCGGCCAGACTTCGGCTTATCATGCCGGATTCAGGATTGCTCAGCGCTTTCTTTGGATCGCCTGCAAGGATGCGGCGGCTCAGCACATCGAAGAAGCAGCTGTCTGCCAGAATAACGCTTTTGACACTGTATTTGTTCTTGTTCTCGGCGATGCAGGTCGTTTCATTGCTTACGTAGGTATAACGCGTGGCAGCTTCTATCTGGGGTGCATAGCGCTTCATTCCCGGAGCGATGGCTCCGCTGGTTTGCTGGTATTCTTTCAGTTCCCCTTCTCGGATGTATTTCTCGTTGATTAGATAAGTACGGTCTATGTTCGGGAAAAACGAGTCATAGCTTTGTTCGAAATACACTTTGGCTATGATGACACTACCAATAGCCAGTCCCACTCCAAGACAGAGAATCTTGACTGTGTTGTGCTGTCCGCGACGATTCAGGTTGCGAACGGCGTTCTTTAGATTAATGATGAAATTCATATTTTTAATTATGTTTGATGCTGTTTATAGGATTGGCATTAGCTGCCTGCCAACTCTGAATTATCGTTATTGTAGAACCAGAACGGTGTTGTTTTTATAAGCCTCATAACCGCTGATGATGACTTTCTCCCCCGGTTCCAGTCCCTCGAGAATTTCGTAATATTGCGGGTTCTGGCGTCCGATGCGGATGTTGCGCCGATAAGCCTTCTTTCCGTTTTTATCAAGAACGAATATCCAGTTTCCTCCGGTTGCCTGGAAGAAGGTACCTTTGGGGATGAGTACGGCTTGTGCCGATTGACCCAACTGGAGGTTGATGTAGTAGGTCTGTCCGCTGCGAATGTTGTCGGGGCGTACTCCTGTAAAGACAAAATCAGTGCGGAATTTCCCTTCGCGCACTTCGGGATAAACCTTGCGCAACTTCAGTCCGTATTGCTTGTCACCCCGTTCGAAGGTGGCGGCAAGCCCGGCATGTACACGGTCGATGTAGACCTCATCAATATCGGCTTGTACTTTGTAGTCACTCAAATCGTTTATCTGTCCTATTTTCTGGCCGGAATTGATATTCTGTCCCAGTTCCACATCCAGTAATCCCACTTCGCCGTTGATGGCGCTGCGGATGCTTAGGTTTTCTTTGCGTGCACGAATGAGAAGTACATTCTTGCGCATATTGTCGAGGTTCTCGGACATTTGGTTTACCTGTGCCAGACGGAAAATGCTGTCTTGACGAAGACGCTGCATGATGAGTTTGTGTTTTTTGGCTGTCAGTTCGTAATCTTCCTTCGCCTGCAGATATTCCTCGCGGCTGTTCAACTCTTCCTTGTAGAGCTTTTCCTGCTGCAGGAAGATACGGCGCTTGCGGATGATATCCAGATCGAGTTGCAGTTTCTCATTCTTGTTGTTAAGACGGTCCTGTTCCATGCTGATTTGCGTATTGCGGAGCATATTCTGCTTTTCGGCAAGTTCCGATTCGGCATTCAATATCTGGAGATCAAGATTGGAGTTGCTCAGACGGACCATCACATCGCCTTTTTTCACCTGCGAACCCTCATCGACCACCTTTTCCATGACGATACCTCCTTCTTCGGGGCTTATCTGCACGATGCTGATGGGTTCCACTTGTCCGTCTACTCGGACAAAGTCATCGAATTGTCCTTTCCGTACATCTCCGATGTTGAGGCCGCTCTTTTCCACTTTCAGTGTGTTGGCAAAGTTCCCCAAAGCCAACCAGCATAGCAGAATAACCACGATGGAACCGCCAATGAGGTATGGCCGGTATTTTTTTGGAATTCTTCCTTTTTTCTTTTCAATCTGTATATCCATGATGTTTGTCATTTGTTTTCTGTGATTAATCCGTTTCCTTTATAATAAGTGACCAGCCGGTCTTTCATTATATAAAGCATCCGCTTCTGCAGCAAACTGATTCGTGATTGCAGCAGAGTATTGGCACTGGTTTGTAGGTCGATGGCATTCATCAAGCCTTCTTCGAATTTTCGTTGGGTAATGTGATAGGCCCATGCATCGGCATCCACTTTACTGATCATCTGCACCACCTCTTTGGCATATCCGTTACGGTCCATGACGGATTGTTCAATGTCTGTCCGAAGTTTTCGCAGGGCTTCATCTTCGTCGGCTTGGGCGATGCGCAAGTTGTTTCGGGCTTTTCTTAAATCGCGAACTCCCGAGAGTTGGTTGAAGATAGGAATCTTCAGGGTGGCTCCTACATATTCGCCCCGATTGTTCTTGAATTGATTGCTAAAGGAAAGCGGAGAGGTGCTTCCGGAAAAATTACGATAGTAAGATGTGGAGACACCTGCCGCGAGAGAGATAGACGGCATCAGCTTTCCTTTATTGATGTTATATTGCAATTTCAAGTTTTTTACATTTAGTTTGGCTGCGAGAGCTGCCGGATTATTGGTGGAGGCATATGCATAGATTTCGTCCGTACTTTCCATACGGAAATCTGGGGTGATATCCAGCAATAGGGTATCGATGGTTAAGGAATCGCTTGCCGGCAGATTCATGTCCGACTTGAGTTTCAGCAGGGCCGTGTTGTAAAGATTCTGCTGATGGGTCAGATTGTAGTCGTCTTCGGCAACCTGGGCCTTTATTTGGGCTACATCCGGTTTGCCTTTCATTCCCAGTTCTTCTTGTCTTTCCGTTTTGTGCAAGGTGCGGCGGCTGTCGTTCAGTTTTTGAGTTGCAAATTTTGTACAACCGTGGCAATAAACTACATCCACAAAGTCCTGCATAATTTCGATGGCCTTGTCGTCCCGGGCTTTCTGCACGTTGTTCATTCCTTGCTGACGGGCAATCTTGGCTTGTTTCCAGGAATTGATGACTTGTCCGCCGTCAAAAAGATAAATGGAAGCGTATATATCGTAGTAATTGTTGAAAGTTGTAACGTTGTTGTAAGTATTGGTGCTCGGGTCGATATTACGTCCCCAATTGTACTGTGCGGCGGCCGAAGCATTCACACTGGGAAGGAAAGAAGCAGCGGCTGCCTGCAAGTCAGCTTTTGCACTGGACAAACCGTATTCCTGTTTCTTGACAGTGTTGCTGTGTTTCACCGCATAGTCCATGCAATCGTCCATGTTCCAAACGGATGGAATATTTTGGGCGCTTCCCGGAAGGAATGCAAAGCCGAAAAAGATGATTGTTATATAATTTCTCATAAAATCTTTTTTATTCTGTCAGGAAGGAGGCAAGTGCCGTGCCAAACTAATCAAGTTATTGTTTATCAGAATAATAACTTTATACTATTAGATACGAACTTGTCTAAAGTTTGGACAGTTGTGTCCAAATATTGGACACCGGCTTACCTTGAAAAAAAGATTGTCTAAATATTAGACAGACATTAGGATTTACAGGAAAGAACCTTTAATTTTGCATTTGTACAGAATAATGAAGTATGGCAGGCAGGCAAGGCATATTATTAGTGGTAGACGACAACCGTAGCATTCTTACAGCAGTAAAGATGTTGTTGGAGAGTACGTTCAAGGAAATCATCACGTTGGGAAATCCCAATCAGATTCCTTCTACCCTTCGGCAGAATAAAGTGGATGTGGTGCTGCTGGACATGAATTTCAGCAGTGGAATAAACAGCGGAAACGAAGGCTTGTTTTGGCTTCATGAAATAAAGAAGCTGAATTCTGATGTTCAAGTGGTCCTTTTTACTGCTTATGCCGATATAGATCTTGCTGTGAACGGTATCAAGGAGGGGGCTTCGGATTTTGTAGTGAAACCGTGGAATAATGCAAAACTGATAGAAACACTACAATCTGCCTACAGTCAGAGTTCACATGTCAGGTCGAAGGAAAACCAAGATTCCATTGGTGAAAGCAGGATGTTTTGGGGTGAGAGCCAAGACATGCAACAACTCCGAATGCTCATTGAAAAGGTCGCCTTGACGGATGCCAACATCCTGATTACAGGTGAAAATGGAACAGGAAAAGAAATGCTGGCAAGAGAAATTCACCGTTTGTCGCCCCGTCATGGGGCTCCGATGGTTCCGGTGGATATGGGTGCCATTTCGGAAACTTTGTTCGAAAGCGAATTGTTCGGCCATGTGAAAGGTGCTTTTACGGACGCCCAGACAGATCGTCCAGGAAAATTCGAAACGGCTGAAGGCGGGACACTCTTTCTTGATGAAATCGGGAATCTTTCCTATCATCTGCAGGCAAAGCTGCTTACGGCTTTGCAAAGCCGAAGTGTTGTCAGAGTGGGTAGCAATAAATCTATTCCTGTGAATATCCGCCTGATTTGTGCTACGAACAAGAATCTCGGAGTGATGGTGGACAAGGAACAGTTCCGCGAGGACCTGCTCTACCGCATCAATACCATTCATGTGGAGATACCTCCCCTGCGGAAAAGAAAAGAAGACATTGTGGCACTTACTGAACTGTTTCTGAGAAAATATGCCGATGTTTATGGCAAACCGGATTTCTCACTGAAACCCGATGCACAGGAAAAACTGAAAGGGCAGCCGTGGCTGGGGAATATCCGCGAATTGGAACATGTGGTCGAAAAGACGGTTATCATGAGTGAAAGCCGTTCGCTGACAGCTGACGATTTCGACTGTCCCCGCCCTAAACAGACAGTTCCTCTGGAAGAAGTTACGACTTTGGAGGAGATGGAATATAATCTCATCAAGTCCACCATTGAAAAATATGAAGGCAATCTTTCCATGGTAGCCAGTCAGCTGGGTATATCACGTCAGACTCTATACAACAAGATTAAAAGGTACGGTCTATGATGACTTTTCGGAAAATCAGATCTTTCCACATTCTGTCACTCTTGTCGGGATGGGGGATACTCACGATAGCCATGACTTTGCTTTTTTATTGCGGATACTGGGGAGAAGCTTCGTTTATTCTTCTTTTATGGATTTATCTTTTATTTTTGCTCTATAAGTCCTATCGGAAGAATGTGGATAAGGTGACATTTATGTTTGACGCTATTGACAATGCCGACTATGCTTTCAAATATGCTACTGAGAATTGCTCTACCGATGATCGCTTGGTCAATGAGTCACTGAACCGCATTACACAGATTCTTTTTCGTGCTCGCGAAGAAGCACAGCAACGGGAGAAATATTATGAGCTTATTTTGAACTCCGTAACTACAGGCATTGTTGTTATCGATGAAAAAGGTAATATTTACCAGACTAACCGAGAAGCTCTCAGGTTGTTGGGCCTGGAAACTTTCACCCACATCAGTCAGCTGACCAAAGTAAGTGAATCTGTACAACAATTATTTTTGACAATCCCTCCCAGAGGAAAACATCAGACAAGCTTTCAGAATGAAAGAGGGACGGTGAATCTTTCCGTCCGTGCATCCGGAGTGAAACTGAAAGGCAAGGTTTTGCGTATTCTGGCCCTGAATGATATTAACAATGAAATGGATGAAAAGGAACTTGATTCCTGGATTCGCCTGACGAGAGTGCTGACTCATGAAATCATGAATTCCGTTACTCCAATCACATCTCTCAGTGATACACTGCTTTCAAAAGAAGAAAATACGGATCCTGAGATTCGCCGTGGCTTGGAAGTAATCAGAACTACCGGAAAGGGATTGATAGATTTTGTGGAAAATTACCGGAAATTTACACATATACCGTCGCCTCAACCCGAACTTTTTTACGTCAAGGACTTTGTAGAAAAAATGAGACAATTGGCCATGCATCAGTTCGAAACTTCCGCGATCCAAGTGGAAATTGATGTCCAACCTGCGGACTTGATTGTATATGCTGATGAAAACTTGATTACACATGTGGTCTTGAATCTTCTGAAAAATGCCATGCAGGCCATAGAGTCAGAAAGAAAAGGAGGACGGGTTCTCATTAAAGCCTTTTGCAATGAGGAGGAAGCTGTGCTTATAGAAATTAGCAATAACGGGCCTATGATTCCTCCGGAAGAAGCAGAACATATATTCGTTCCCTTTTTCACCACAAAAGAAAATGGAAGTGGAATCGGTCTTTCCATTTCCCGCCAGATTATGCGTTTGAGCGGAGGTACCCTTACTTTGAGAAGCGATTCTGCTCACCATCTCACGATTTTTACGTTAATGTTTCCATGATTAAAGAATTATTTCCATAATTCCTTGTAAATTCAAACCATTTCAGCTACTTTTGCAGTTTTAAAGATTGATATTGGACAGTTTATAGACACTAACAATTAAATAATTTAAATTCAATCATTTATGTGGTTATGTAATTCATCAATTGGAAGAAAGGTGATAATGTCCGTTACAGGACTTGCCTTGATTCTGTTCTTGACGTTTCATGCGTCAATGAATGTGGTAGCCTTGTTCTCAGGTGACGGCTACAACATGATTTGCGAGTTTCTTGGCGCCAATTGGTATGCTGTGGTGGCAACCATTGCCTTGGCAGCCTTGGCAGTGCTTCACTTCGTTTACGCATTTATCCTGACGATTCAGAATCGTAAGGCCCGCGGCAACGAACGTTATGCAGTGAGTGCAAAACCTCAGGGTGTGGAATGGGCTTCACAGAACATGTTCGTTCTGGGACTCATTGTTATTCTGGGCTTGCTTCTTCACTTTTTCAATTTCTGGTATAACATGATGTTTGCCGAGTTGATAGGAAATCCTATGATGGGAGGTTTGGATGCAGCTGATGGTTTCGGCTACATACAGCAGACTTTCAGCAATCCGGTATTCTCGGTTCTTTATGTTATCTGGCTGGTTGCTTTATGGTTCCATTTGACTCACGGATTCTGGAGTGCTTTCCAGACATTGGGTTGGGACAATAAAATCTGGTTCTGCCGTTGGAGAGTGATTGGCATTGCTTATGCTACTCTTCTGATTCTGGCATTCTTGGTTGTAGTTTTGAAGTTTTCTTTCTGCAGCGGTGTTTGCTGAAAGATAAGTGTGTAATCATTAAAGTAAAAAAATTATGGCAACTATAGATTCTAAAATTCCTGAAGGCCCAGTAGCTGAGAAATGGACCAATTATAAAGCTCACCAGAAACTGGTGAACCCGGCCAACAAACGCCGTTTGGATATCATCGTTGTAGGAACAGGACTTGCAGGTGCTTCTGCTGCTGCTTCTCTCGGTGAGATGGGTTTCCGTGTATTGAATTTCTGTATTCAGGATTCTCCTCGTCGTGCTCATTCCATTGCTGCACAGGGAGGTATCAATGCAGCAAAGAATTATCAGAATGACGGTGACTCTGTTTATCGTTTGTTTTATGATACAGTCAAAGGTGGTGACTACCGTGCCCGCGAAGCTAACGTATATCGTTTGGCAGAAGTCTCCAACAATATTATAGACCAGTGCGTTGCTCAAGGTGTTCCGTTTGCACGTGAATACGGAGGTACACTGGCCAACCGTTCTTTCGGAGGCGCTCAGGTGAGCCGTACATTTTATGCTAAAGGCCAGACAGGTCAGCAGCTTTTGCTCGGAGCTTATTCTGCATTGAGCCGTCAGGTTCAGGCCGGTACCGTGAAACTGTTCACCCGTTATGAAATGGAAGATGTGGTTCTTATCGACGGTCGTGCACGCGGTATTATCGCCAAGAATTTGGTAACAGGCAAGCTGGAGCGTTTCGCTGCTCATGCAGTGGTTATTGCAACAGGCGGTTATGGAAATACATACTTCCTTTCAACCAATGCCATGGCTTGTAACTGTTCAGCAGCTATGCAGTGCTATCGCAAGGGTGCTTACTTTGCAAATCCTTCTTATGTACAGATTCACCCGACTTGTATTCCGGTTCACGGTGACAAGCAGAGCAAGCTGACTTTGATGTCAGAGTCTCTTCGTAATGACGGACGTATCTGGGTTCCCAAGAATCTGGAAGATGCAAAGAAACTTCAGGCCGGTACTCTTAAAGGAAAGGATATTCCTGAGGCTGACCGTGATTATTATTTGGAACGTCGTTATCCGGCATTTGGTAACTTGGTTCCTCGCGATGTTGCTTCTCGTGCAGCTAAGGAACGTTGCGACAAAGGTTTCGGTGTGAACAATACAGGTCTTGCCGTATTCTTGGATTTCAGTGAAGCCATCAACCGTTTGGGTGAAGATGTAGTTCGCGCACGCTATGGCAACTTGTTTGATATGTATGAGGAAATCACTGACGTGAATCCATACGAGAACCCGATGATGATTTATCCGGCCATTCACTATACGATGGGTGGTATTTGGGTTGATTATGAACTTCAGACATCCATTCGCGGTTTGTTTGCCATCGGTGAATGTAATTTCTCCGACCACGGAGCCAATCGCTTGGGAGCTTCTGCATTAATGCAGGGTTTGGCCGACGGTTATTTCGTATTGCCTTACACAATCCAGAACTATTTGTCAGATCAGATTACAGTTCCTCGTTTTTCAACGGATCTTCCTGAATTTGCAGAAGCAGAGAAGGCTGTAAGCGACAAGATAGATCAACTTATGAACATCAAAGGTAAGGAATCGGTTGATTCCATCCATAAGAAACTGGGCCGCTTGATGTGGGAATATGTCGGTATGGGACGTACAGCTGAAGGCTTGAAGCAAGGTATTGAGGAAATAGGCAAACTCCGTAAGGAATTTGAATCCAACCTCTTTATCCCTGGAAGCAAGGAAGGTATGAATGTTGAACTCGACAAAGCTCTTCGCTTGAAAGATTTCCTTACAATGGGTGAACTGATTGCTCATGATGCTTTAAGTCGTAACGAAAGCTGCGGCGGTCACTTCCGTGAAGAATATCAGACGGAAGAAGGAGAAGCAAAACGTGATGACGAGAACTTCTTCTATGTAGGATGCTGGAAGTACCAAGGTGCAGACGAGAAGGAACCTGAATTAATCAAGGAACCGTTGCATTATGAGGCTATCAAGGTACAGACTCGTAACTACAAGAGCTAATCGTGAAGTTAAACAATTAAAGAATTACGAAAATGGATAAAAATATAAGTTTTACGCTGAAGATTTGGCGTCAGAACGGACCTAAAGAAAAAGGTCATTTCGATACGTTCCAGATGAAGGATATCCCTGGTGATACTTCTTTTCTGGAAATGTTGGATATTCTGAACGAACAGCTTATTGAAGAGGGCAAAGAGCCTGTCGTATTCGACCATGACTGTCGCGAAGGTATCTGTGGTATGTGTTCGTTATATATCAATGGTCATCCACACGGACCTGCAACAAGTGCTACAACCTGTCAGATGTATATGCGTCGTTTTCATGATGGCGAGACTATCACTGTTGAACCATGGCGTTCGGCCGCATTCCCGGTTCTCAAGGATTTGATGGTTGACCGTGGTGCATTTGACAAGATCATGCAGGCTGGAGGTTACGTTAGTGTACGTACAGGTTCTGCTGAAGATGCCAATAATGTTTTGATTCCTAAGAAAGATGCTGATGAGGCTATGGATGCTGCATCCTGCATCGGCTGTGGCGCTTGCGTTGCTGCCTGCAAGAATGGATCGGCTATGTTGTTTGTATCGGCTAAAGTAAGTCAGCTGGCTCTTCTTCCTCAAGGTAAGGTAGAGGCAGCCCGTCGTGCTAAAGCCATGCTCTCCAAAATGGATGAATTGGGATTCGGTAACTGTACCAATACTCGCGCTTGTGAAGCCGAATGTCCGAAATGCGTTTCGATAAGCAACATAGCTCGTCTGAATCGTGAATATATTTCGGCTAAGCTGAAAGATTGATCTTTATAGATATTATAAATTTAAAAAATTCCGGCACCATTCAGGCGTCGGAATTTTTTTATAAATTAAGTTGCAACATTCAAGAGTATTGTTTAATTTCGCTTGACTTAATCTTTTAAATTAATCACTATGAGAAAAAAAGAGATTTCTCTTATGCTGTTGGCTGGATTTTTGTTCCTATCAGCCACGATAAGTGCGCAACCAAAGTTGCAGTCAAATAATACAGATGCCATAATCAAGGCGATGACATTGGAAGAAAAAGCAGCCTTGCTGGTAGGATTCCTTCAAGACAATGCTTATTTCGGCTTGCCTTCTGCAGCGTCACAGAATACTAATGAATTGGTGTCTGGAGCCGCAGGACAAACAACGCCGATTGCCCGTTTGGGGATTCCTCGTACAGTCCTTTCCGATGGTCCGGCCGGAGTGAGAATCCAGCCTAAGCGCAAAGGGGATAGTCATACCTATTATTGCACGGGTTTTCCGGTTGGTACATGTCTGGCTTCTTCCTGGAACACGGATTTGGTCCATCATGTAGGAGCTGCCATAGGTAATGAAGTTTTGGAATATGGCATTGACGTCCTTCTTGCTCCGGGAATGAACATTCATCGGAATCCGCTTTGCGGCCGTAACTTTGAATATTTTTCTGAGGATCCTGTTCTGGCAGGAAAAATATCGGCAGCCTATGTCAAAGGAGTTCAAAGCAACGGGGTTGGAGTAAGTGTAAAACACTTTGCAGCCAATAACCAGGAAAGCAACCGAATAGGAGATGATGCTGTAATCAGCCAGCGCGCCCTTCGTGAAATATACTTGAAAGGCTTTGAGATAGCAGTGCGCGAAGCAAATCCATGGACCATAATGTCATCTTATAACAGACTGAATGGTCCTTTTACTCAGGAGAACCGTGATTTACTAACAACAATTTTGCGTGACGAATGGGGATTCAAGGGAATTGTAATGACAGACTGGACGGATACCCGCAATACAAAGGCTCAAGTACATGCCGGAAATGATTTGATGATGCCGGGTAGAAAGGCACAGATAGATGAAATCATTTCCAAGGTGAAGGGTGGCGAATTGGCAGAAAGTGATGTAAATCTTTGTGCAAAACGGATTTTGGAATATATTGTCAAGACACCGCATTTTAAGGGCTATAAGTTTTCGAACCAACCTGATTTGAAAGCCCATGCACTAGTGACCCGTAAATCCGCGACGGAAGGAATGGTGCTGTTGAAGAACGAGGGACAAACCTTACCTATGGCATCAGTCAAGAAAGTGGCTTTGTTTGGTGTTACTTCATATAGTTTCATTGCAGGAGGAGGCGGATCTGGCGATGTGAACAAAGCCTATGTGGTGGATTTGAAGGATGGATTGACAAACGCAGGTTATGAATTGAATCCAAAGCTTACCGATCTTTATACGAAGTATGCAACATTCGGTGTTGCAGCACGTAATGTAGAATTAGGGAAACTTGCAGATTTAGATTTTTATTGCAAGCCATGCATAACAGAACCTGATTTGTCAGATAAGTTGTATAAGAAAATGGCAGCTCAGGAGGATATCGCAGTCATTACTATCGGGCGTATTTCAGGTGAAGGAGCAGATCGGGTGGTAGATGGTGACTTCAATCTCACGGAGCAAGAGCAAAACATGATAAAGAGGACTTGTGACGCTTTTCATGCAGTCAATAAGAAAGTGATTGTCATCTTGAATATCGGCGGTGTGATAGAAACAGCTTCTTGGAAAGCACAACCGGACGCCATTTTATTAGTCTGGCAGCCCGGTCAGGAAGGTGGTAATTCTGTAGCAGACGTTCTGAAAGGTACGGCTTATCCATCAGGAAAACTTCCGATGACATTCCCTGTTCATTTTGCCGATCATCCTTCTTCAGCCAATTTCCCTACGAATTATAGTTTCGAGAATGACTGGACGATGAAACAGGCGGAAAAGGATGTCATGCCGAATGTAGGTACCACACTTTACAATGAGGGTATTTATGTAGGTTATCGTTATTTTGAAAGTGCCAATAAAGCTGTATCCTATCCATTTGGTTATGGTTTGTCATATACGGCTTTCGATTATTTGAAGGCAAAAATATCCGGAAGCGGAAAGAATTTTATCGCAACGGTAACGGTAAAGAATACAGGCAGTACGGTTGGCAAAGAGGTGATAGAGCTTTATGTGACTGCTCCAAAAGGAGCTCTCGAAAAACCGGTTTGTGAATTGAAGGCTTTTGCCAAGACAAAAGAATTGCAACCTGGAGAGATGCAGACACTGAAGCTATCTTTTTCTAACTATGACTTGGCTTCTTATGATGAAGCTCAGCAAGCATGGGTTACTGATGCGGGAACTTATCAGGCGAAATTCGGGACCTCTGTCGATGAAATCAAACTGACTGTGCCTTTCAAGGTTTCCAAAAATAAGGTAGCATGCCATAATGTAATGGCTCCTGACAAACAATTAGACAAACTCACTTTAAAATAATTACAAAAAAGAAACCGGGCAAGTATTTGTCCGGTTTCTTTTTATTTGCCTGTCATGTTATTATTTCTCCGCTTTCTTCAAAGCGTCAGCAACCGCTTTTTTAATTCCTTTTGAACTGAATGTGGCACCCGTGATGCCATCAACATCTGTACTTTGGCTTTTAATTATTTCAGGAATTATTTTAATCGCTTTTCCAAAATAAGGCTGATCGTCTTTAGAATCAACGATTTTTATTTTGGTAATAGCATGTTTTTTGACTGTTACCGCTACGTGAACTGGACCTTGAAAACCTTTTCCTTCACCTTCCCAGACTCCATTTCCCCATTTCACTTTTGTAGCGCTGCATAACAATATGCAAAGACAGCTCATCATCAGTGTGCCGGTGATGATTCTCTTGTGTTTACCTAAATTCCATCTCATTTTTATTCTTTCTTTAAAAATCATTTTGAATGTGCAAATATACTATCCTACATTAATTAATACAAAGTCATTTAACATAAAATAGACTTCTTTCCATCTTGTGTAGATTTGGAGGAAACTGAGTATTAGTGCATTGTAACCTCTTCAGTAAGTCTGTTGCTACCGCTTAATTTTTCAATGACGTATAGCACATAACGGATATCCACACCGATGCAACGTTGGAGGTTTGGTTCAAAAGACAAATCACTGCTCATTGCTTCCCAATTACCGTCGAAGGCCAGACCTAAGAGTTCACCTTTGCCGTTGAACATAGGACTACCTGAATTTCCTCCCGTTATATCATTATTAGAAATGAAACATGTATGCATATCACCATTCCTATCGCCGTATTTGCCGAAGTCTTTATTCTGGAGTATGTCCTTGACTTTTTGAGGTATTTCGAAGTCCCGGTTGTCTTTATTTTCATTCATCTTCTCAAGAATACCTTTTGTTGTGGTAAAATAGTTGAATCGAATACCATCCTTGGGTTCGTAATTGCATATATTCCCAAAGCTCAAGCGTTGGGTACTATTGGCATCTGAATAGAAGGGTTGGTCTTGTTCCATTTCCTTAACAGCTTCTGTCAGCATGCGCTCATTGCGCTCGATGATTGATGAATCATCTCCTTTGGCAGTTTGCAGCTCGTACAGTTTTGTCATAATATCGACTGCCATAGAGATGGCCGGGTCCTGAAATATGATTTGAGTGGAATCATTCTTTAATAATGTCATCAGTTCCTTAGGCGTCTTTATCTGTGTTCGCTTATAGATGGAGTCTGCAAATTCAGTGATGTCGTTATGGTATTTTTCTTTTATCGTACGATAGAATTCGGGTTGAAAGGCTGAATCGGGAACCTCTTTTTTGTAATTATCCAACATGGCAGTGAAAACTTTCTTGTCCAAGTCCATATCTGTATTTGCATAGGTATCTACAATATCTTTCATGGTCTTGTCCAAATTGGAATTTTCCTTGGAAAAGTCTGTATTCAGCAGTGTAAGCGCAAGTTTAAGCAAGTCAGAAGAATAAGCAAAAGATTCTGCCAAATAAGAAAAAGCTCTTTTTTCAGGGAAGCGGTTTTTGTAGGCGAGTTCCAAATCAGTGAAGAGATGAATGTATTGTGACCTGTTTTTCAGGTCAGCCTTGGCCCAGTTTACAACTTTGTTCTCCAATTCTTTTTTACGATTAAGAATGTCGAGTCGCTTTACGGACTCGTTCATTCCCATACTGTTTTTGTAATAATTGGCGCTTTCATCGTATTTAGCGGCATATTTAATCCGAATGGAGTCATTGGCATTCATGGCTTCTTTCCATATTCTTTGTTTGATGGCACGCACTTGTATCATTGCTTCATTTGACGTATGGATTCTTTCTTCAATGCCATACGATGAAAGGAAGCGTTCCGTTTCTCCCGGATAACCGATGGTCATACAGAAAGAACCTTCCTGATATCCTTGCAAGGAAATAGGGGCATATTTGGTAGGGTGGTAGGGCACATTATCTTCCGAATATGCTGCAGGAAGATTGTCTTTACCTGCGTAGATCCTGAAAACGGAAAAATCACCTGTGTGGCGTGGCCAAACCCAATTATCGGTCTCTCCTCCGAATTTGCCTATAGAAGAAGGAGGCGCAAACACGAGTCTTACATCTTTGTAATCACGATATATAGACAAATAGTATTCGTTTCCGCCGGCATAGGGGGAGACAATGGCTGTCAGCGTAGAGTCTTTTTTTACTGTCTTGTTTTCTATCAAAGAACAGATGGAATCAATGGCATTTTTACGTTCGGTTTCACTCATCTTTTCCTTGACGGCAGAGAAGACTTTTTTTGTTACGTTTTCGGTACGTAGAAGGAAACTGACGTACAATTCAGGATTGGGAAGTTCTTCTTTACGTGAGGCAGCAAAAAAGCCGTTTTTAATATAATCATTTTTTACAGTGCTGTGTGACTGTATGCTTTCGAATCCGCAATGATGGTTGGTAAAAACAAGTCCGTCAGGTGATACGACTACTCCTGTGCAAAAGCCTCCGAAACTGACAACCGCATCCTTGAGAGAATTACCATTCGTATTGTATAACTCTTTGGAAGTTAATTCAAGACCTAATGCCTTCATTTGCAGGATTGTTCTTTTATCCAAATTACCTAAAATCCACATTCCTTCTCCTGCATGGACGGAAATTTTTCCGAGAGTCAATATCAGAGCGATAAGTAAAAACAGTTTGTTCTTCATTGCACAGTTTATTTTCTTTTGTTGAAATATCGTCCGATAACAGGTATCTGACTCAATGGAAAGTCTTTTTTTATGATGTAGGCCATGAATACAAACAGAAGGATAGTATTAATGCCTAGTCTAACTGCTAAACCCCAGTTAGGAACGTTGCAGGATAAGGCATATAGAATTCCGGCCAATAAGATATATTTCCCAATGCCTGCCAAATCATAATGAATTGGAAATTTTTTCTGACCGACGAAATATGATAGAAGCATTGCTGTGGCATAACCCGCAAATCCTGCCCATGCGCATGCCATATAGCTGAAACGCGGAATGAACAAAAGATTGATGGTAATCAATACCAGACAGCCAGCTCCGGAGAACCATGCTCCCCAAATGGTTTTGTCGATAAGTTTGTACCAGAAAGAAAGATTGAAATAGATACCCATCATGATTTCAGCAGCCATGACAATAGGTACTACTCGTAGGCCTACCCAATAATCCGGGTCGCGGATAATCACTATTTTTAGCAGGTCTATGTAGAACATTACAATCAAAAATGCAAAAAGGGTGAAGATAACAAAGTATTTCATGGCTACGGCGTAAGTCTGCTTACTGTCTTTATCCTTGCTTTTACCGAAGACGAACGGCTCGTAAGCATATCTGAATGCCTGAGTAATCATAGCCATAATCATAGCGACTTTCACACATGCACCATATATTCCTAATTGTCCCTGGGCGCTGTTGAGTCCTGTGGGATCACCTTGATAGACTAACGGAAAAATAATCTTATCAATGGTTTGGTTTAGGATGCCGGCTATACCGAGGACGAGAATGGGCCAGCTGTAGCTGAGCATTCTTTTCATCAATTGTTTGTCGAATACATATTTGAATCCTGTAAGTTCCGGCCAGAAGAAAACAGTGATGCTGGCTGTACATACCAGATTAAGACCGAATGCATAACCTACTCCTACTTGTGGATTGTAAAAGTGTCCGATAATATCCGGATAACTCTTATAGAGGGCCGGGAGCCATACAAAATAGAGTACATTCAGGAATATGTTCATTACAATGAACAGAATTTTCAGTGAAGCAAACTTGATGGGTCTCTTCTTGTATCTCAAGTACGCAAAAGGGATGCATTGAAAAGCATCGATGGCAACGCAAACGGCCATAATGCCAATGTATTCGGGGTGCTGGCTATACCCTAAAAATGAAGCAATCGGCGATAAGAAACCAAGTACACAGGCGATAAACAGCAGGGAGGTGAATCCCACCATGATGAGGGTTGTAGAATATACCTGCATGGGCTTTTCCTCTTCTTTATTGGCATAGCGGAAGAATGTCGTTTCCATTCCGTATGTAAGCAGAACCAATAAAAGGGCTGTATAGGCATATACGTTTGTAATGATTCCATATCCTCCTGATGCAGCACTGAGTTTTGCTGTATAAAGCGGTACTAACAAATAATTCAGGAATCGCCCGATAATACTGCTCATCCCATAAATAGCCGTGTCTTTGGCTAACGATTTCAGATTGGTCATTTTATCTGTCTCTTACTTAATTGTCAAAAAGCGACCGTTGCTGGTTGCTGTCGTATTTATTCTTTCCCAAATGCTTATAAGCTAATTCTGTGACCTCACGTCCCCGCGGAGTTCTTTTAATGAATCCTTCCTTGATGAGGAACGGCTCATAGACTTCTTCTATCGTTCCGGTATCTTCACTGATGGCAGTCGCAATTGTCGAGAGTCCTACAGGACCTCCCTTGAATTTGTCTATAATGGTGCAAAGAATCTTATTGTCTATCTCGTCAAGACCGTATTTATCTATATTGAGTGCTTCCAATGCAAATCGAGCGATTTCGGTATCAATTTTTCCAGAACCTTTCACTTGGGCAAAGTCACGGACTCTTCTGAGCAATGCATTGGCTATTCGCGGCGTACCGCGGCTTCGGCGAGCTATTTCACCGGCAGCTTTGGCATCACACGCTATATGGAGTATATTGGCGGAACGGCAGATGATGCTTGCGAGAACATCCTCATCGTAGTATTCCAAATGAAGATTTATTCCGAATCGTGCTCTCAAAGGTGCTGTCAGCATACCGCTTCGAGTAGTGGCACCAATCAATGTGAATGGATTTAAGTCCAATTGTATGCTGCGGGCCGAAGGGCCTTTGTCTATCATGATATCAATTCGGAAGTCTTCCATGGCCGAATAAAGGTATTCTTCCACAACGGGACTTAGTCGATGAATTTCATCGATGAAAAGAACATCATTGGGCTCAAGGGAAGTTAACAGACCGGCCAAGTCGCCCGGCTTGTCAAGTACCGGACCTGATGTGATTTTGAATCCGACTCCCAATTCATTGGCTATGATATTGCTAAGGGTGGTCTTTCCTAATCCGGGAGGTCCGTGAAGGAGGGTATGATCCAAGGATTCTCCTCGCAAACTTGCAGCTTTTACAAAAATACGTAAATTTTCAACGACTTTTTCTTGTCCTTTGAAGTCTTCGAACCGAAGAGGTCTTAAGGCATTGTCGAAATCACTTTCTTTGTTGAATTGCTGCTCCCGTATATCGAAATCCTCATTCATTTTCCAATTTCTGTTTCCTTAGAATGTTGTAATAGGACGGACATAGTATGAACTAGCCTTACTGTTTGCAAAAATTGCACCGCTTATGAAATTGATGGCCCAAGCCTTGTGGTAGCCGTAAATCGTTGAACTCCAATAGGCGCCAGCTATGAAATTGTTGAAAGTCTTGTGCTTGTCGGCATTCATAAAGCCTGACTTGTACAGTTCGAAAACCATTGCCAATTCACCGGCTGAGGGTAATCTCCATCTCCCATATCCTACTTTTCCAATCCGATAATAGTAGCAGGCGTGAGATGCTTTGTAATAAGTCGAAATATATCTGGAATCTATGGGTAAACCTTTGAAATCGGAAAGAGCACCTGAAGATGGCCAGGCAGTGATCTGTCCGCTTGTTTTGTCAATCGTGGCTGTTGTCAGGTATTTGGATTCGGTGCCATAAATTAGATTTGCTTGAGTGCCACTTCCATCTACTGTCTGGATGGAGTCTCTGCCTGTAACGGCTTCACTGACTGATGACCAGGAAACTGTATTGCTGCTGTTGGCGTCATAAATGCCGATGACTTTACCAAATGCTGATGACGAAAGAGATTTGTCTACATCACCTTTTGAATTGCAAAGGGCAAAGATAATACCTACGCACTTGCGACTTGAATCGTAGGTGCTGCTCCACGTATCATCATCGTAAAAATAGTCTCCAATCTTGGCCAATGTATTTATTTCCGTGCAGTTGAATGATCCGGCATCTGTATATTGACCGGCAGAGAATGTGAGAGTACTGTTGGATTCAGATTCATAGACCTTTCCGCTTTGAGTCGTGACAAGAAATCTGAGTTTGACATCGTTGCAAGGAAATAGAGCTACTGTAGCTGAGCCTGAAAGTCCGGATGTGTTACTGATAACCATATTCGAACCGACGTAGTCGCTGGTAAAATATTGTTTTTTCAGGTTATAGACTCTCTCTGAGTAGAAAGATCCTTCTGTGGCCGAAACTGCTATTTTGATAATATTCTGCAAGGGGCTGCCGTTTGTAATGAAAGAGAATTTCCCCAACGCCATTAGCTGAGACATTTTCACAACGGAAGACCTGTTGTTGTTGCTTGCAGCTACCGTATCTGCCCCGCATGCATATGCGAACTTAGCCGCATTTTTAATTGTTCCATCTTGTCCCGATACAGTGAGCACCTGTGTGATGGTATCACTCGTTGCCATGGTCAGAGCAGAAGCAGGGTAAAAGAATGATACCTTGGAACTGTTGGCGTAAGATGCTGTGGACGAGCTATTGAAACTAGTCGAGCCGGTAGATGAATTGGTATATATGACTTTCTTTTTCGCCGTTGTAAGATTCAGTGACGCCACTTCAGTCCCGCTTTCCCAAGTGCCTGAAAGAATATCGCCGGTTCCCGAAACACCATTTATGGATGGAACGCTGGCGGTCAAGTTATAAGTATATACAATGTCTTCGTCATCTTTGTTGCATGAAGTAAAGATTAAAAGAGGAAGACATAAAAGAATGGAATATTTAATATAAAACAGCAGTTTCACCATATGCGATGTCATTTTATAACGTTATTAAGAAAATTTCTTGCAAAAATACTCAAATAATGATTGTTATTCCCATATTATCCATTAATTAACTAATTTTATCGGCTTATTAATGGAAAAAAAGATAACAAATAAAGATAGCTGCAATCACACCGGCAAGATCGGCCAGCAAACCACAAGGGATGGCATGACGTGTGTTTTTAATGCCTACAGAACCGAAATATACAGCCAATATGTAGAATGTCGTATCGGTAGAACCTTGGAATACGCAAGAGAGCCGTCCGATAAATGAATCGGCTCCGTATGTTGTCATGGCGTCTACCATAAGGCCTCTGGCACCGCTGCCACTCAAAGGTTTCATGAAAGCTGTCGGCAGGGCTCCGATGAAGTCGGTGTTGAATCCCATCCAGGAAAAAGACCGGCTTACTCCATCAATCATCAAATCCATTGCACCCGAGGCTCTGAACACTCCTATTGCCACTAGTATGGCTACAAGGTAGGGGATGATTCTCACTGCAGTGGTGAAGCCTTCTTTTGCTCCTTCGATGAAGCTGTCGTAGACATTGATTTTCTTTCTGAATCCGGCGATGATAAAGGCTATAATGATGAGAAACAGAAGTATATTGGCTACTGAGGTGCTTAGGGTGTTCAGTGTGTCTTTGTCCATTTGGCTGCACCCCCAGATGATGGCAGCGGTAAAAAGGCACATCCCTCCTAAAGTAAACAGAATGACACGGTTGAACAAATTGATTTTCTGATAAAGGCTTACGCAAATGATTCCCGCCAAAGTAGAAAAGAATGTGGCAAGCAATATAGGTACAAATATATCGGTAGGTTGTGCGGCTCCTAATTGTGCACGGTATACCATAATGCTGATAGGGATAATGGTAAGACCCGAAGTATTCAGTACAAGAAACATAATCATGGGATTGGTTGCCGTATCCTTTTTTACATTCAGTTCCTGTAGTCCTTCCATGGCTTTCAATCCCAGTGGAGTGGCTGCATTATCCAATCCTAACATGTTGGCGGCGATATTCATGAAAATATTGCCCATAACCGGATGGCCTTTGGGTATGTCAGGGAACAGCTTGCTGAACAATGGACTCAGAAAACGTCCCAAGGCATTGACTACTCCTCCTTTTTCTCCTATTTTCATGACACCAAGCCAAAGCGAGAGGACTCCGGTAAGTCCTAAAGAAATCTCGAAGGCTGTTTTAGCCGATGAAAATGTGGAATTCATCATATCAGGAAACACTTGTATGTCACCCCAAAATATTAATTTTACCAAAGCCACGATAAAGGCGATGATAAAGAAAGCTATCCAAATGTAGTTCAGAACCATGCTCCAATAATTTTTCAGAGCAAAATTACAATTTTCTAATGAAATAGAACTATCTTTGTATTAATAAATTTAGAAGCCTATGATTAGTTATCAGACAGAAGGAGTGAAATTACCGACATTGAAGCATCGTGAAAACAATGGTTGGATAAAGGAAGTTGCGGCCCAATATTCCAAGAAAATAGGTGAAATAGCCTATATATTTTGCAATGACGAGAAAATATTGGAAGTAAACAAGCAGTATCTTCATCATGACTACTTTACGGATATCATCACTTTCGATTACAGTGAAGAAAGTACGATAAGCGGTGACATCTTCATCAGTTTGGATACGGTAAAAAGCAATGCTCAGCAACTTGGCCTGAACTATGATGATGAATTACATCGCGTTATTATACATGGCATTCTTCATCTTTGCGGACTGAATGATAAGGGACCGGGGGAAAGAGCCGGAATGGAAGATGCAGAGAACAAGGCATTAGCTTTGCGTAAATAAACAAAAAGGGTTGCCGTTTGCAGGCAACCCCTATATTGTATAGAATCATTAATACCAGAAATCCCCCGTGTCTTCTTTTGACATTTTGTTCACCATCTTGACTTTTTCACGTAAATCATCCAAGATATTCCACGCCAGAATTATTAGAGGATCTTTTCCCTTTGGCTTTTTTCCCACCTCTTCCGGTTTCGCGCATGACGGAGATGCAAGATCTTCGTCAGATAGCCAATGAGCGTTTGGGTTTTGTTCTTTTGCTCTCATAACTCAAAGTTTAATAAATTTGTTATTATTCCTCTGAAATCTACGTCGGCTAAGATATGACATCTTTCTTTGAAAAACAAATAACGGACATTTAAAAAATGGCTAAATCTTCTTTACTTTTTATCTTTTTTACAAGTTGAGATTTCTTTTCCTATTTTGCTTTTGTACCTAGTTTGTCAAAGTCGTTCCGCTGAATCAGCTCGAGGGCTTTCTGGATGCTAGGGTCTTCTTCATTAATGATTTGGAAGTATTCACTCATATCCCACAAATCCCTGGCAACTAAACCTTTCAATTGGACTTCAAGCATTTTTTTCGATGAGTTGAATTCTTTTTCATTATATTTTACTCCGCTTTCCTCCCCACTTTTTACGAGTTGTTTCATCATTTCTTCCGGAACCGTGAAGTTCTTGTAGAAACTGTCGAAACTATTGTATTTTTCTTTCAGTTGTTTGCGATGAGCATCTACATACTTCAGATTGGTTTGTATGACTGCACCTTTTGCTACAAGCTGGCGATGGTAATCACTGTATCGGGTGGTATCCAAGGGAACAAAGTAGTCGGGCATGATACCTCCTCCGCCATATACGCTTCTGTGAAGGCGCTTGGTGGTATATTTCAATGAATCGGGAAAATGTATACTGTCTGCATGAATCATCTGGCCACTGTTGTAACGGTTGATGAGGTCCATTTCATAATCTCGTTCCTTTCCTTTTACGTAGGGCTTTTGAATGCAGCGACCGCTAGGTGTATAATAGCGGGCTACCGTCAGTCGTATCATGGAGCCGTCAGGCAAGTCGATAGGACGCTGTACGAGACCTTTTCCAAATGTTCTGCGTCCGACAACCAATCCTCTGTCCCAGTCTTGTATGGCTCCGGTAACGATTTCTGCAGCCGAAGCTGTGTAGTCATCAGCTAATACAATTACTCTGCCTTTCAGCAAATGCCCATTACCTTGAGCGAAGAACTCGCTTCTCGGACTTTTCGAACCTTCTGTGTAGACAATCAGGGAATGTTGGGGTAGAAATTCATTTGCCAGATCAATAGCTGCATTCAGATAGCCGCCGCCATTGCCCTGTAAGTCAAGAATCAAATCATTCATGCCTTTTTTCTGCAATAGAAAAACGGCCTGATTGAATTCATTCGATGTTGTTGCTCCAAAACTATTTACCCGGATATATCCTATTCCCGGTCTGATAATGTAAGAAGCATCTATACTGTGTACAGGAATTTTGTCTCGAACCACCGTGAAGAAAAGAAGGTCTTTGATTCCTCTTCTGATGATTCCCAGTTTTACTTTTGTACCCTTGGCTCCACGAAGACGGCGCATAATTTCTTCTGTGCTCATCTTGACTCCGGCTATAGTAGAATCATTGACGGTGATGATACGATCTCCTGCCATAATACCGACTTTCTCCGAAGGACCGTTGCTTACAGGTTGAATGATGAGCAAAGTATCCTGAGACATATTGAACTGGACGCCAATGCCTTCAAAGTTTCCTTGCAAGGGCTCGTTTAATTTTTTAACTTCTTCTGCCGTTGAGTATGTGGAATGCGGATCGAGTTGTCCCAACATTCCTTCAATGGCATCTTCTACCAGTTTCTTTTCATTTACTGTATCTACATACAGATTGCTGATTGCGAATTCAGCCATCTGAAGTTTTCTTATGGGAGAATCACTTAATCGATTGTTTTGGGCCGTCGCATATCCGGTCAATAAAAGCAAAAGTGCGACAGCAATGATTTTTTTTGTCATTATAAAAGTATTTGCAATTTGTTTTAATCTATTTTCATGCCTTCCGGAAGGAATTGGGAAACATCTTTGTGGTAACGCAGCAATTCGCGGACAATGGTGGAACTGACATGGATGAGATCAGGCTCTGTAAACAACAGAATAGTTTCTATTCCACTGATTTGACGATAGACATAAGCCACCGTATCTTCATATTGAAAATCATCTGCCGTACGAATCCCTCGGATGATGAACCCTGCATTTTTCTTTTTGGCAAAGTCCGTGGTGATTTCTTCGAAAGCTTCTACACTGACTCGTGGGTTATCCTTATACAACTCCTGAATCATTTGCACCCTTTTTTCTTTCGAGAACATGGTGTGCTTGTCGTTGTTGACAGCTACGCCGATGATGATTTCGTCCATGAAGGATAAGGCTCTCTCTACAATGGAATAATGTCCTTTGGTAAAGGGATCGAACGATCCGGGAAATATGCCGATTCTTTTCATACGTCTCTGTCTACTTTGTCTTCTTCAACAACAAGATTGTTGATGATGAAGGTCTGTCTTTCCATCGTGTTTTTTCCCATAAAGAAACCAAGCAGTTCTTTCACTGCATCGGTTTTACGCAGAGTCACTTGTTCTAGTCTCATGTCACTGCCGATGAAATACTTGAATTCATCCGGGGATATTTCACCCAATCCTTTGAATCGGGTTATTTCCGGATTCGGTCCCAAGTCGGCAATAGCCTTTTGTCTTTCTTCATCCGAGTAGCAGTATCGTGTGACGAAATCCGATTTTTTGGTTTCCGTTACGTTTGCCGGTTCTTTATATCCCTTGATGCTTTTTTTCTTGTTCCTTACTCTGAAAAGCGGTGTTTGCAGAATGTACACATGACCTTTCTTAATAAGGTCGGGGAAGAATTGCAGGAAAAAGGTAATCATAAGCAAGCGGATGTGCATTCCATCGACATCGGCATCGGTAGCTACGATCACTTTGTTGTATCGTAATCCTTCGAGTCCGTCTTCTATGTTGAGGGCGGCTTGCAGAAGGTTGAATTCCTCATTCTCATAAACTACTTTCTTGGTCAGTCCGTAGGAATTGAGAGGTTTTCCACGTAAAGAAAAAACAGCTTGGGTATTGACATCACGGCTCTTTGTGATGGAGCCTGATGCAGAATCTCCCTCAGTGATGAAGATGGAACTTTCTTCTAAATTGTCGCCTTTGGTATCGCTGAGATGGATGCGGCAGTCGCGAAGTTTCCTGTTGTGAAGATTGGCTTTCTTGGCCCGGTCTCTTGCCAGTTTGGTGATTCCGGCAATGGCTTTCCGTTCTTTTTCGGAGTCTTGTATCTTTTGCAGCATGACATCTGCGATGTCAGTATTCTTATGCAGGAAGTTATCTACTTCCGTTTTGATGAAGTCTCCGATGTATTTGTTCACTGACGGGCCTCCTTGATACATGACGGTAGACCCCAGTTTGATTTTTGTCTGGCTCTCGAACATGGGCTCTTCCACATTGATGGCAATGGCTGCAACCATTCCATTACGGATATCGTTGTAATCGAGGTTCTTGTTGAAATACTCCTTGATGGTACGTGCGATATGTTCCTTGAAAGCGCTTTGATGCGTTCCTCCCTGTGTAGTGTGCTGTCCGTTTACAAAGCTGTGGTATTCTTCACCATATTGTCCGGTGTGAGTAAATGCTATTTCGATGTCTTCTCCTTTCAAATGGATAATCGGATAAAGGCTCTGAGCCGTCATTGTGTCGTTGAGAAGGTCGGAAAGACCGTTGCGGCTGGCTATTCTCTGTCCGTTGAAGATAATGGACAATCCCGTATTAAGATATGTATAGTTGCGCAACATGGTTTCGATATATTCGTTGCGGAAGCTATAGTTTACGAACAGCTTGTTGTCCGGTTCGAAGAATATGTATGTACCGTTTTCGTCCTGAGTATTTTCCGTAACGTCCGATTTAAGAATTCCTTCTTCAAATGTTGCAGTGCGTACTTTTCCTTCACGGAAGCTGCTTACTACAAAATGGCTGCTCAATGCATTGACTGCTTTTGCACCCACACCGTTCAGACCGACGCTTTTCTTGAAAGCTTTACTGTCATATTTTCCTCCGGTATTCAGTTTGCTTACAGCTTCAATCAGTTTACCCAAAGGAATTCCGCGTCCGTAGTCACGGACACTGACGCGCAGGTTATCTTCAACATCTACCTCAATCCTCTTTCCTACATCCATTTTGAATTCGTCGATGGAATTATCGATGATTTCTTTCAGCAAGACATATATTCCGTCTTCCGGATAGGAACCGTCACCAAGTTTTCCGATGTACATGCCGGGACGAATCCTGACGTGTTCCATATCACTCAGATGCCGGATATTATCTTCGGTATATTCAACGTTCGCGTTGGATTTTTCGGGAGTTTCTTGAAAGGATAATTCTTTATCTTCACTCATTCTTCTTACGTATTTTTAATCAGTATATTCGATGGGCCGTACGAAAGAGCGGCGGCGTTTATGTTGATAAGTCTCGAAATATTCCCACTGTTTCTGGACTGCCGAATTGACTTCCAGCTCGGGATTGCTTTCGGCAAACTTGAATCCCATTTGCTGATAGACGGGAATCAAATCTGAAAACAGCAGTGCGTTGACTCCTTTGTTTTGGAATTCAGGTTTGACAGCTACAAGCAGTAGGTCCAGATTGTCTGCCCTTTTCAGCCACAAGGCTTTAGCCAGATAGTACCATCCGAAAGGAAGCAGACGGCCTTTGCCCTTTTGCAGGGCTCTGCTCAAGGAAGGCATTGAAATACCCACGCCGACTAATTCATCACTGGCATCAGTGATAAGGGTAATCATCCTCAAATCCACGATAGGCAGATACATCTTTACATACTGGTCAATCTGGCCTTGTGACAAGGCCGAGAATCCGTATAACTTTGCGTAGGATTCATTGATGAGTTCGAAGATTTTTTGTCCGTAATCCTTTGATATCTTGCGTGAGGAAGTATATTTTTTGATTTTCAATCCATATTTCTGTTTCACGATATTCGTGATTCGTTTCATCTTTTCCGGTTCTTCCTTTGGAATCATAATCTGGAATTCCACCCAGTCGGCATCTTTCTGAAAACCTAGTTTCTGCATATGCTCCGGATAATAGGGGTAGTTATATATGGTAGCCATGGTACTGAGTTTGTCATATCCTTCCACCAGCATTCCTTCGGCATCCATATCTGTGAATCCCAGTGGGCCTACCAAGTTTTCCATTCCTTTGCTTCGTCCCCATTCTTCCACCGTCTCTATGAGGGCTTTCGATATATTTATATCATCTAGAAAATCAATCCATCCGAATCGGATTTCTTTCTTTTCCCACGTCTTGTTGGCCTTGTGATTGATGATGCCTGCAACGCGTCCCACAACTTCTCCCTTTTCATTATATGCCAGGAAGTATTTGGCTTCACAGAATTCAAATGCCGCATTCTTCTTGGGATTGAATGTGTTCAACATGTCATCAAATAAGTCAGGAACGGAATAAGGATTCTTTTTGTAAAGTTTGTAATTGAATCTTATGAATGTCTTTAACTCCTTGGAGTTTGAAACTTCTTTAACGGTGATTGCCATATTCGGTCTTTTTTTATTAAATGGATTTGGCAGTAAAGATACAATTTTTTTATGAAAAATACTGCAAATCTACTGCTTAATAATGAGATAAGTGGTGTAAGCGACGAAACAAACCACCATAAAGGCTCCTTCTGTTCTGTTGATGGTTTTCTTTCCAAAGAATTTGCCTGTAATCCAAAGCAAAAGACTGGAACCTATGAGAACATAAAAATCCAACGGCGTGATGTTTCCAACAGGAAGCGGACGTATGCTTGCGCTGCAGCCTAGAACGAAAAATATATTGAACAGGTTGCTTCCCACCACATTGCCAATGGCCATGCCCGGCTTCTTCTTGAGTGCGGCAGTCAGTGACGTTGCCAGTTCCGGCAGTGACGTTCCACCGGCAACCAGAGTAAGACCGATAACGGATTCTCTGACTCCCAAATCACGTGCAATTCCCGATGCCCCGTCAACGAACAGGTTTCCTCCACCAATCAAGGCAGCTAATCCCAAAAGAATGAACAGCCCCGATTTCCATCCCGGCATTTCTTTAGTCACGGAATCTTCCGCACCTTCTTCCTTATTGTGTGCTATGGCCATGGTGTAGGCAATGAAAATAATGAAGAAGCCAAGGAAAATAAATCCGTCGGATCTGCTGATTATATTCACGGGGTCGTTGTTTATCAGTTTGTCACTGGCACAGATATACAGTACGATGGAGGCTAGAAGAGCAAAAGGTATTTCTTTGTAGAGCGTGCTCTTGGCAACTCGAAGGGGAATGATCATGGCAGTAATGCCCAAAATGATGAGGACATTGAAGATATTGCTTCCCACGATATTTCCTATGGCTATGTCACTGCTTCCCTTGATAGCAGCCAAAAGGCTGATAATAAACTCTGGGGCTGATGTTCCGAATGCTACGATAGTAAGTCCGATAACCAAATCGGACACATTGAAGCGTTTGGCAACAGAGGAAGCTCCGTCAGTCAGCGCATTGGCTCCCCACAGAATCAGAACGAGCCCAATAATCAGGAATAATGAATTCAGCATAAAGTTAAATTAATAATTTGAGTGCAAAAATAATTATAAAATATCAGACAATCTCTCCTTTTACGCTTTTTTGCATTTGATGAGTACTTTCTCTTCCTGTTTCAATGTCGTGGCAAACAGATACCATTCGCCACCGTCCGAAATTTTGGTCCGCTTGCGTATTTCCTGCACGCTCAAAGGGAAATTTCTGATAGCAATATTTGCTTTTTCTATCCCTGACAGACCGGCTTTCATCTCTTTTTTCCCAAAGTGGCAAAAACTTTCTATATGGAAAATGCGTCCGGGAAAATCTTTGTTCAGAACGGAAGATGTGTAGAGATGGCTGTTAGGATGTAACTTCTCTATGTGAAAGTGGGAAGAGAGACTCCGGAAAGCGCCTGCTTTCAGCAAGGAAGCATTTGGCTCGTAAAGATATTCACTCAATTCATCGCAAAAACGGCAAGGAGAATCCGCTTCGGAACTTTGTGTGAATTGGAAAATCTGGGATTCTTTGCCGATGAGGTTCACAGTGCTTAGAACAGGTTCTTTTTTTGTCCCGTCAACGACAAGGAGCAGTTCTTTGCATTCATTGTCTACGGATACCACGTGTACCTGACTGATTCCATCCAGCTCTTTTATGGCCATGCTGATGTCGAGCATGGGGGATAGTTTGACCAAAGTGTGCTTGCTTTTCATTCTAAGAACAGATGCCCATCTTGTGATATCGGGTTCACAGTCACTTATAGCAACACATTTGCCTCCGTGTTCGTTTCTCCGTGCAGGGTCTATGAAAATCCAATCCACTGGATTCATATTTTTCAGATATTCCATCCCGTCGCCATGGATGGTTTTGGCATTCTTTATACCGAGCAAAGGAAGATTGTGACTGACTATTCCGGATAATTCCTTTTGTCTTTCTACAAAGGTCGATTCTTTGAATAGGCGGGCAATAATCGTAAAGTCCACCCCGAAACCTGCTGTCAAGTCGACGAGGCTGTTCATATCTCCTGTCGAAGATATTAGCTGCGCCTTGTAGGCAGCAGTCGCTTCACTGGAGCATTGCTCCATACTGAGGTGTGCAGGATACAGAACATCGGGACAGGCGGCCCATGAAGGCAACTTCTCTACGGCTGTTTGCCAACCGGCAATTTGGTCAAGAACGAAAGAAGGTCTTTCCATTCGTCCATTATCCATTTGCAGAGCCAGTTTCCTAATTTCGTAACCTCTGTTTTTCTCGATGAAAGCGCGTTCTTTTTCCGATAGTTCAACCATATCTTTTTCAATGTATCACTTTGTAATGAGCTTTGGCTGTAGCACGACTGCAGTAATTGAAATGCCACCATTCCGAGCGTAATGCATGGAAACCGGCTTCTCTCATCACTTTGCGCAGCAGCAACCGGTTCTCCCGTGCTTTGTTGCTCATCCAGCCTTTCTTTACCATGAGGGCTTCGTTGTCAATGTGCGCTCTTTTACCCAGATAGTCAACTTTAGTACCCATATCAATCGTATCTCCCTTTTCGTTCGCAATGGAAATATCCACTGCGAGGCCGTAATTGTGAAGCCCTCCGCCATGTGAAGGATTTGAGACATAAGGTGATTTCGATGTTCCTTTCACTGCATCCCACATTCTTTGTTGTATGCTCATGGGTCTGGCGGCATCGAAAACAATGAGTGAGAAATCCGTATTATATTTTTTCAAAATCTTTTGGGCTTTGATGAGGGCTGCAAGAGCTTTCGGGTGCAGATAGGCTTGATGGAGGTCCGTGTAAAGCAATTTCCCGGTAAAGTTGTCGGGACGTCCGTACATCAGGCTCACTTTGATATTCGGGTCTTTTTCCCGGATATTTTCAAATCCTGCTTTTTCCATGCTCAGTTCCGTCTTGCTCTTTTGCGCAGAACAGAACGGGATGAGAATAAAGCAGAAAATAACCGGAAGGTATAATCTTTTTATTTTCATGACAATTTGATTTCTTTTTTATATGCGCTGGGTGAAACGCCGCAGATTTTCTTGAATGCTTTGCTCATGGTTGCCAGGTCCGCGAACCCGCATTCATCGGCAATTTCAGTAAAATTTAGCTTTTGTTCCTTTATCAGGCGCTTGCATTCTTCTATTCGGAGCGAATTAATCCAGTAGAAAAAGTTCACGTTTAATATTTTTCGTATGTAGGCAGAGAGATCTTTTCTGGGTACATCCATCATTTCGGCGGCTTCCTGCAGGGTGATACCATTGCGTAGGAAAGGTTTGGTATCCAACTTTGTCCAGGCTTCCACCATAGGGGCAATCATTCCTTCCAGTTCTTGAATATTGAAAGTACTGGTTTGTGCTTCCAGTTCGTCGTTCTGTTCGCTTTCCATGAATTCGCTTGTCTGCTTCAATGTGGTAGTGTATTTATGGAATCCTTGTACCAGATAACAGTAAAGAACGGTGAGAACGCTGAATATCAGGACTTCCAGGTATGGCGAGACAAAGATGTTGCTCAGGAAAATAGGAATACAGGCCGCTATTGCCCACAATGCAATTTTCTTACTCTCTTTAACACACATAATGTCTATTTCCGTGTAATTATTGTTGATAAGGAGAAGAAATTCCTTTCGGGCCCTAACTACGAGGACTACTACGTATCCCAGACTGATGCCCATGGTGAGTAGTATATATAGTCGGAATATGACGTATTCATCCATGTTCAGTAGCGCATATTTAAATTGCGATAGCGAATAGTAGGAAGCAAAGTGACCTTCGAAATGAAAAAGCATATAGGGAATAATCAGGGTGGCAACCGGTATATTCGGCAAGATGATGTAGTGATAGTTCAGATATTTTGATCGGTACAACACTTGTAGTTCAAAGAGAATGATTTGTATACCAATATAATATAATAAGAGTGTGGCTGTATTGAGTATTTCAATGTGTCCGTCCTTTATTTTCCCGAAAAGGAGAGATGCTATGGCTGTAATGGCGGTAAGCATAAAAAGAGCCGTCAGACAAATTTTTGTCCGAAAAAAAATCTTATCTTGGATACCTTTCCCTATCTGCAGAGCGAGAACGGTGAGTACAATCCAGACGAATGCAAAGCCTAAATAAAAAATTTCTAGCCAGTCAGTCATTACTATTGTTAAATTCGAGCAACTTTCTCTGCAAAGATAGTATAAATTTTAAAACTTTTTGTATTTATAAATAATATTATTTTATCTTTTCTTCCATGAATACCGATTTTAGGTTCCCGTATGCATCGAATGACCTCCGGATGGAAAGCGAAATGCAAATCATGAGTGATAACATGCTTGCCGAAACGGTTATCACGATAATCATCATCTGATATTTGATGGCCACATTCGGACTGCTTCCTCCCAGTATCTGTCCGATCATGGTGCCCGGTAGTGCTACGAGTCCCATGACAGCCATGTTGGCAATCGTAGGGCTAAAGGATTTGACAAGAGCATTCCTGATGAACGGAGCGAGAGCTTCCAGCCGTGTTGCCCCGTTGCCCAGCAGATAATAGTACAGTTGCCGTTCGCGTCGGACTCCGTCATAAAAGGTGTTGAGGGCGATGACATTGGAGCCCAGCATATTTCCCATGATGATTCCGAAGATGGGAATGAAGTATTGGGCACTGAACACATTGTTCAGATGAAGTACCATCCCTAGGAAATAAAATCCGATAAGTATGGAACTGATCAAGAATCCCAAGGCGACGGGCATCATCAGTAGTCGTCGTTTCAGGTGGGTCCTGCTCAGAGCGGTTTCCGAAGCCACAGCAACCATGATGAGTACCCAGGCGAAATTGATGAACGGGTTGTCCCAGAAAAACAAGTATTTCAGGTAGAGCCCAATGAGGAATAGTTGCACAATCATTCTGCCGGCTCCAATCAAGGTGGCTTTCACCAATCCTGTCTTGAACTTCCAAAGATAGAAGAGAGGAATACCCATCAGCAGAAAACCGACGGCAAGGCTCAAGTAGTCAATATCCATTGTTCCCATCGTTCTAATCTATTTGAAGTATTTTATCACAAGAATGTGCAAACTCTGGATCGTGCGTCACGGCAAGTACCATGGTTCCTTGTTTGCATGTCGTTCTAAACAAGTTCAGAACCTTTCCGCACGCATCGGCATCGAGAGCGGATGTCGGTTCATCAACTAAAATCAGTTTTTTCCCGAGCAGCATGCTTATGGCCAGCATTACTCTTTGCCTTTGGCCTCCCGAAATCTCACGAGCACGCTTTTGCAAAATGTCATCCTCCAGACCTAACGACTCCAATACCTGAGGCAATTCTTTTTCCATTCGGCTATGGAGCTTTTTATTTGCTTTTAATAAGAAAGGTATATCCGCCATCTCCTTTACCCATTCCGCTGGCAGGGCAAGTTCTTGGGGTAAATAAGCCATGTCCTTTCGCAAGGTTTCGGCAGATTGTGGAGTCAACACACTTCCATTGAAAAGGATCTCGCCGGAAAGCAAAGGTACAAAGCCTAATATGGCACGTAGCAAGGATGTCTTTCCACTCCCCGACTTCCCTATAATGCATCCTAATTTTCCTTCCTCGAGAAGAAAGTCCACATCACTGAATATGATTTTACTGTCATAGCCGATACCGGCTTTTCTTATTTCCAACATAATGATGCAAAGTTATATCATTTTATTTATTGGGCAAATCGAAGCTTATTAACTAATTCAATGTAATGGGGAAATAATCCGGTTACTTGTGTGAATATTGCTTTCTAATTAATCCTTTTGTGCTTAATAATTATCCCTTTAATGTGTAATAATTAGTTATCGCAATGCAATGCGATAACTCTATCATTGCAATGCGATAACTATAGCACTGCAATGCGATAGTTCTAGCACTGCAATGATATAATTAATGTCTGCAGATATAAGGATTAATTTCTGCTTGTTTAAACATTAATAAAAGGCTGTTTAAACATTAATTGTGTTCAGTATTGGTAACAAAATTTGCTTTGTAGATCCCGTACAGGCCATCCATAACCTGCTCTTTGTTTTCCTTAGCAGGCTCTTCTTTCTTTTTTGCCTGAAGACCTTCATTCAGGTAAAAAGAAGGATGATAAAGATTATAAGGTGTCTGGATTTCATTCTACAGGCTTTTTTGTCTATTACATTATTCCGAAAATTGAAGATTTCCTTGTTATCTTTATTGTTAAAAAGCGAAATGAAAGATTTAACAATGTTCAATTATCTTGCTGATATCTTTTTTATGTCCATAGAGAACAATAATGTCATTTTTCTCCAAAATAGTATCGGCGGTGATAGCTTCGCCGGACATGAGGTCTTGTGTTTTGATTCCCAAATGGTTCTGGTTTTCAATGGGTGTCAGTTTTGTCAATAAGATAATGTTATATTTTTTGTTCATTCCTATCTCTCTGACGGTTTTCCCTACGAAGGGAGTCGGAACTTTTATTTCGGCAATGCTGTATGATTTTGTTACTTCGAACAAGTTGATATAGTTGGTAGTCGAAAGTTTGAATGCCCAGCGTTCGGCCGATTCCTTTTCCGGCTTGAATATCTCTGTTATTCCCATAGCTTCGAGCACATTGTCCTGCAGAGAGGAAACTGATCTGCTGATAACCCGCTTCACATTGGCTTTTTTTAATAGGGCTGTTGTAAGGATATTGTCGCCTTCATTGGCTATGCACACTACGACTACATCGGTATTTTCCAAGGGCAGACTTTCCAATGCCGATGCTTCTTTGCTATCCAGGCAAATGGAATAGGATATCTTGTCTTTTATTTCTTCGACCTTTCGCATGTTCTTGTCTACACCGATGACTTCATGCCCATATTGGGCTAGTTTGACGGCTAAAGATAAGCCGAATTGTCCTAAGCCGATAACGATGAATTTCATATATTTCTTCTTTTAATTGATTAATACATTTTCTTTCGGATAATGATATTTCATAGCCCTAGCCCTTTTGACGAAGGCTACTATTACCGTGAAAGTACTCATTCTTCCTAAAAACATTGTTGTAATGATGAGAATTTTTCCCGGATTGCTCAATGTAGGTGTGATGCCTCGGCTGAGCCCGACAGTACCGTAGGCTGATACCGTTTCGAAAAGGATACTTAGCAAGCCTTTGTCTCCATCGGTAAGAGTCATTCCGAATATGATTAGTGAGATGACAAAAATGGATAGCATAATCACCACAAAAGCTTGATTGATGGAGTAGTGGGATATTTCTCTGTGGAAAACTTCCACGTGCCTTTTCCCTTTAACCATACTGGCAATGTTCAAACATGCAATGGCGAAAGTATTTGTCTTGATACCGCCTCCGGTTGAAGCCGGTGAGGCTCCAATCCACATCAGAAAAATAATGGTGAGAGTAACGGGAAGAGACAAGGCAGCCATATCGACAGAATTGAATCCCGCCGTTCGAGGTGTGACCGCAGTACAAAAGGCAATTACTATTTTCCCAAATGTGCCATGCTCGGACAGAACGCCTTTGTACTCGAATGCCAGTATCAGAACGGTACCAACTACCAGCAGGATGAATGTGGTTACTATGGCAAGATAGGAGTCTAAACTGATGAGGCGTCTTTTATAGATTGTCTCTTTTTGTTTGAATAATCTCCTGAAGAAGTTTCCTGTTTTGTTGACTATGTATTTCCTGATATTGAAGATAATGGGGAATCCGATTCCACCTAGAATAATCATCAAGGCAATGGATAGCTGGAAACAATAGTTGAATCGGAACGGTTGTTCGTAAAGCCCGTTCTTCATCAGAGAGAAACCGGCGTTGCAGAATCCGGATATGGCATGGAAGAACGAGAAGAAAATGCGGTCGTACAAGGACGGAACGGCAGACTCTTCTATACTGAAATAAATCAAAATGGCACCAAATGTTTCGATGCTAAACGTGACAATCAAGATGTTTCTTAATGTCCGGTAAACATCTGGAAGTTTTTCTACATTGCTCATTTGCCCCATCATCTCCTGGCTTTTGTAGGATGCGCTCCCTTTGAAAAAATAGCTGAAGTAACTGATGAAGGTCAGAATGCCCAAGCCTCCTATTTGGATAAGACACATGATGATGACTTGTCCGAATGGGGTGTAGAAACTGGATGTATCTACGGTTGAAAGCCCTGTAACACAAACCGCACTGGTTGAGATGAACAAGGCATCAATGTAGTTGCTTCCGTGTTGGGTGGCTTGCGGGAGCATTAGTAAAAGGCTCCCCAGCAAAATGACCAGAAAGAAACTGCTTATGAATAATAAAGCAGGATTGGATGTGATGTATTTCATTTCTTTTCTACACGTGCAGTAACATACATGCCTGGCCTAAAGCGAGTATTGTTGCCTATTATCTTGGCATAAATCTTAATGGAGCGGTTGGTATCATCCACTTCCTGACTGATGGCTGTAAGTACGGCATTGAATGTCTTTTCGCCCATACCGTTGACGCGGAACAGAACTCGGTTTCCCACAGCAATGTCGCCTAAGTCTTTTTCATAGGCCGTGAGGCAAAGCATAGGTGAACTTTTGTCTATGAGGTCACAGATGGGGTCGCCTTCGTGCAGATACTTGCCTAGATTGACATTGATACTCCCTACGTAGCCACTGATGGGAGCGTGTACAGGCAAGTAGGGTTTTATTCCGCTTTTCAGAATTGCTGCAGGAGAAACTCCCAGGTTTGTAAGTTCTGCAGAAGCTGCTGCCAGACGGCTCTTCATGGAAAGATAGTCAGCTTTGCTTTGCTGAAATCTCTTTTGTGATGCGGCTTCTTCGGTTCTCAGTCTGTCCTGACGGTAATACTCTGTCTCCAGAAAACTCAATTGTGCATGTGCATCCAGATAGTCTCTTTGGAGTTCGATGAATGCAGGATTCTCCAAGGTAGCAATGACTGCTCCTCTGCCTACAAAAGTGCCTGGAGTGAGAGCCAGAGAATGAACTTTTCCTCCCATGGTCAAGGATACGGTTGCATGTTTTTGAGGCGAGATGAACAGCGTTCCGTTGTAGGAAGTATGGTTAGGTAAGGCTGTTGCGGATGTCACGCCATCGACTTTAGTTGAATCTGTTGTCGGGGCGGGGCTCTCGGCTACGGCTGTTGTATCGGTACTTGTATTGGCTGTTTCGGTAGCTGCCGGCTGTTCTTGCGATGATTTTCCGCAAGCAACTAATGCTATGGATGTCAGTATGAATAATAACTTTTTCATGATATTCTTTATTGATGAGGTTATTCTGAATATAATTCCAGCTCGAGTGCCGAGATATTATAGGAATATACGGTTTCTATATATCCGCGTTCTATATCGCTGGCATTGGTTATGCTTTGTACAAACTGCGTGATGTCCGTTTCGCTTTCCTTGAATTGAATCTGGGCACTTTTCAGCAGTGCTTCCGCTTCGGGAAGGGCTGCCTTGGTATAATAGCGTATGCTTTCATCTTCTTGCCGAAGCTTGGTCAGGAGCTCTTCCACTTGGTTGTTAAGCAGGCGTACATTGTTATCGGCTTCGATTTTTGCGATAAATACGTCGAACTTAGCTTGTCGTGTCCTGCTATACTGCGGATGGAAAAGCAAGGGGAAAGATACTCCCACCATCCATGAATCCAATCCTGATAGAGGAGCTATTTTCTGACGTACATAGCCAACCGAGAATTCCGGAAAGAAACGGCTTCTTTCCAGTTTCAGCATAGCGCCTTTCTCATCGGCCTGGCTCCGGAAATACAGCAAGTGGGGATTGGAAAGTCCCGTTGCCATCTTGGCAGGGAACATGGAAAGGGTTGTGTCTGCAGGAATAATGGATGTCTGTGAGTAACAAGCCCATGTGAAACGCCGTTTGGCAAGACTTAGTTCCTGCTCTGCCTGCAATTGCTTGGCACGGATGCTAGTGGCCAGTGAGGTTGTCATGTTGCGTTCCAGCAAGGTAATGTCTCCCTGTTCATAGCGCAGCTGACCTGCTTTTTGCAGACGATCGGCCAGTACATCTTGAGTTTTGTAAAGAGAGCAAAGGTTGTAGGCATACTGATAATAGGCCCAGGCCCGTTTCACTTCGGCTATGATTTCTTTTTTCACCATGTCTCTGTAATGTTCGCCTGTAGCGATCTGCTTGTTCACCAAAGCGTTCTTATAGAATGGGGTGAGCAGGGAACCCAAAGATTGAGTGACTGCCACCTGGTTGTCTTTGCGGGTTTCGCCGTTAATCTGCCCCCAGGAATAGTTTACGGAAGTCATTCCCGGATCCCAGTTTTCACCTTTCGAGGCATGCAACTTCTGGATGGAGGCCGCTGCGGTCTTCAGTCGTGGATTGTTTTGCATAGCCGTATTAATGGCTTCTTCCAGACTGACGGATGTGGCTGCTGACGAAGAATCTTGTGCTTTTGCCAAGCCTGGAACAACGAATAAGGCCAATAAAACTATGGCAGGTACAACTGTTATACTTTTTTTCTTGAAAGTTTTTTTCCACAAGAAAGGAAAAGCGTTGACCAAGCGGTAAGTCGTCGGAATGACAATCAAGGTCAAAATAGTCGAAACGATAAGTCCGCCTATCACAACCGTTGCCAAGGGACGCTGAACTTCGGCTCCTGCCGATTTGGCTATGGCCATAGGAACAAAGCCCAGAGAGGCAACTAACCCCGTCAGGAATACCGGACGAAGTAAATGCGGACATCCCAAATGGA
The DNA here is from genome assembly GCA_036804505.1 of Bacteroidaceae bacterium. Lineage (GTDB taxonomy): Bacteria > Bacteroidota > Bacteroidia > Bacteroidales > Bacteroidaceae > Phocaeicola_A. The sequence goes on along the minus strand of DAIRSI010000006.1, from coordinate 5,666 downwards.
TGATTCGATTGGTGCACATGAAATATTTGTTTTGTTTTCTTAAGTCATTAAAATGATTGATCATCAGGATGCCGTTAAGAACCGACACACCAAACAGGGCTATGAAACCTACACCCGCAGAGATGCTGAAAGGTAATCCTCGCAACCAAAGGGCTACGATGCCACCAATCAGAGACAGTGGGATGGTAGAGAACACCACGAAGGTGTACGTTAGGCTCTTAAATGCAAAGAACAGTAGTAGAAGAATGAGAATCAAAGCAACAGGAATGACTATCAACAGCGTGTGGATGGCATTCTGCAAGTTCTCGAACTGTCCGCCGTACTCGAAATAATATCCGGGTTTCAACTTGACGTTCTTGTCGAGGGTGCTTTGGATTTCTTGTACCACTTGCTGTATGTCGGCATTGCGCACATTTACTCCGATAACAATACGGCGTTTCGTTTCGTCACGGTTTATTTGCAGCGGTCCGTTAATAAGATCTACGGAAGCTACCTCGCTCACCGGAATCTGCATGCCATCTTCCGTACGTACAAATAGGCGGTTGATGTCGAAATCAGGCACTTTGTCTTTATCGAGCCGGAGTACGAGATCGAAGCGGCGCTCATTTTCGAATACGACTCCTGCAGTCTCACCTGCATAAGCCGTTCTAATGATAGAGTTGAGTTCTTCAATGTTCATTCCGTAGCGGGCAATCTTTCTTCGGTCATATTTTACCACCAATTGCGGAAGTCCCATGGTCTGATCTACAATGACATCGGCTGCTCCGGGTACCTTTCTTATATATTTGGCACATTCTTTGGCTTTGGAATAAAGTTCTTTGGTGTCTTCACCGAAGAGTTTGATAGCGATATCGGCTTTCGAACCGGTCATCAATTCGTTGAAGCGTAGTTGGATAGGCTGACTGAAATTATATTCCGCTCCTTTGACCGGCTCCAGTGCCTGTTTCATCTTTTCTACCATCTCATCGCGGCTTTTTGCCGAAGTCCATTCCTTGAACGGCTTCATGATAATCATGACATCGGCATCTTCCACGGCCATAGGATCTGTAGGAACTTCTGCTGTACCGATTTTTGCCACTACGTGTTTCACTTCCGGGAATTTTTCCTTTAAGGTCTTTTCCACCAAGCGCGACTGTTCCAGACTTTGTGTCAATGAACTACCCGCTGGAAGAGTCATCTGCAGGGCAAAATCTCCTTCATCCATAGTCGGGATGAATTCGGCACCCAATTGTGTGAAAAGAAATAAGGATGCTATCAACAAGGCAAAGGCGGAAGCCAGAGTGCCGGTTATATGCTTCATGCAGAAGTCCAAGCATACCTTATAATATTTGTTCAATTTCAGGAAGAAGCGGTCGGCAAAGCTCTTTTTTGTACTGACTGTTTTCTTCAGGAACAGCGAAGCCATCATCGGCACGTATGTGAGTGATAGAATCAGGGCCCCGATGATACAGAAGACCAATGTCTTTGCCATAGGAGTGAAATATTTTCCTTCAATGCCCGACAATGTGAGGATAGGGAAGAATACAAGTAGAATGATAAGTACGGCAAAAGTAGCACTTCTCACTACATTGCCGGCACCGGTTATCACTTCCTCGTTCATTTTCTTGGAAGTAAGCTTTTGTGAACTGTCTTTCCTTGCGTAGACGTGCGCCATGATTCCTTCCAGAATCACGATGGAACCGTCCACCACAATACCGAAGTCGATTGCTCCCAAACTCATTAGATTGGCTGTGACCCCAAAGAGCCGCATCATGATGAAGCCGAACAACATGGCCAGCGGTATGACGGAGGCTACAATCAGTCCGGCACGGAAATCGCCCAAGAAAATAATCAGTACCAAGAAGACAATGATGGCTCCTTCTATCAGGTTGCGGACAACGGTCGATATGTTTCGGTTAACCAGCTGGGAACGGTTCAGATAAGGTTCCACGGAAACACCTTCGGGAAGCATTTTCTGTACTTTCTCCACTCTCTTTTCAAGTTCTTTTGTTACCACATTGGCATTGGCGCCCTTCAGCATCATGGCGATGCCACCTACGCATTCACCCGTACCGTCGATGGTCATGGCACCAAAACGCTTGGCTGAACCCAGACGGACTTTGCCCACATCGCTCACGTGGATTGGTATTCCACCTCGATTGGCAATAACAATGTTTCCTATATCATCAAGGGAATGTATCATACCCTCCGAACGGATGTAATAAGCTTTATTGATTTTTTCGATGTAGCTGCCACCGGTGTTTTGGTTGTTCTTGCTCAGGGCGGAGAATACATCACCGATCGTGATACCCAGGGAATAGAGGACCTCAGGATTCACAGCCACTTCATACTGCTTCAGATAACCGCCGAAACTGTTTATCTCCACGATGCCCGGTATACCCGAAAGCTGTCGTTTTACAATCCAGTCCTGTATGGTACGCAGCTCCATGGCATTGTATTTTTCACGATATGCCGGAGCCACTTTCAGCCTGTATTGATAGATTTCACCCAGACCTGTCGTAATAGGCATCATTTGTGGTTGACCTAATTCTGGTGGAATTTCTCCCGAGACGGCTTGTATTTGTTCGTTGATTAACTGTCGTGCATCCAGCGTCGGAACCTTCTCGTCGAAAACAACGGTGACAAGAGATAGACCGAATCTTGATACGGAACGGATTTCCTTTACGTTCATAATATTCCTCATCGCTATTTCAATAGGTGATGTTATGAGCTGTTCCACTTCCTGGGGAGCCAAGGTAGGCGATACCGTCACAATTTGCACTTGATTGTTAGTGATGTCGGGGACGGCGTCTATAGGCAAAGTGAGCATTGCATAGATACCGCCGGCAAGGAGCATTAATGTCATCAGAGCAACAAAAAGCTTCTTTTGGACTGAAAATTTGACAATCGCTTTAAACATAAATTTTGTAATTAAGATTCATGGGACAAATGTATATAAAAAAAGAACATCAGGTTAAATTGTTGTTATAAATTGTGAGGAAAAAGAAGAAAATTGTTCAAAAAGATGCGTAAGACGTAGAAAGAACGATAGGATATGACAATGAGCAGAGAATTGAAACGTACAAGGCACTGGCTAAGAGCCAGCCGCACTGCTCGGAGTTGGTAAAGAAAACGAATGAACATTACAAAAGCATTATACAAAAAGAATGTTCGAAGGATCGCCTCAATCTCGTTTACCAAGATTTTTTTGTAAAAAGCATTCCAACCATTCTAACTTTTCGAACTATTATATTATAAATCAGCATGATATGAGTTGGAATGCTAAGATTTTACATTCTAACTTCTTTGAGCTATCATATTGTTAATCAAGATGATATAAGTTAGAATGCTATGTATTTACATTCTAACTTTTCATCAAGCTACTATTCAACGGATTTTCAGCACATAATCAGATAGAAATCATCTGCCGCATGGCAGATAATCATCTGGTACGTAGCAGATAATTGTCTGCTATGCGGCAGATGATTGTCTGGCTACGGGCGAACATAAAAAATACACGTTCAGTTGTCTTTTCCAGCTTCTTAATACGAGCGCTCAACTCCCCTTCCTTGGTCTTGGGTGTTCGGGTCTTTATTATTTCATCTATTTTTTACGCGATAAAGATAGTGATTTTGAATCAATCGGATAACGATCTTTCCATAATCTTATCAGACTATTACTGCTCAAACCCCATTTCTTTGCCGTAGAGTTCAAGGAACTTCCACTTTCGTAATAATCCCGAAGAACACTTAACTTTAATTCTTCAGGATAATAACGCTTCTTTGGTAATTCTTCTTTTTTCATCTTTATTCATTTTTGGCGTTTTACTTTGTGTATAGCCATTTCAGTATAAGACATACCCCTATTCTACTAGTAATCACTTCTCCACTGAAACAGCCGTAATTCCCGACAACCTCTGTTTTGTCCATTATTCCAGTAGTCGTCAATGGCCATAAATTTGTTGTATTGCTTCTGTGTATATTCACTGAGTATTTACCCCAAAGACAGAATTGTTAACTTTTGTTGCAAAACGATTAAACGATTGCGCTTTTTCAAAAGATAATCTATAGTTGCATATATTATTTGATAATGAAATGAATAGCATATTATACATAAATTGGGATATAGACCCTGAAATATTTAGTATTGGTCCAGTTAAGTTTCAATATTATGGTTTGATTTTTGTTACTGGACTTGTCTTATGTTACTACATAATTGGTTTTATATATAAAAAGGAGAATATTTATACTCCTAATGCAATGGAGAAACTTTTTATATACGGTGTTCTTGGTATTTGGGGAGGTGCAAGACTTGGACACTGTCTATTTTATGATTTTGAATATTTTTCTTCTCATATAATTGAAATATTTATTCCCTTTAGAGAAAATGCTAAAGGAGTTTATGAATATATAGGATACAAAGGGTTAGCAAGCCACGGGGGAGCAATTGGTTTGTTTATTTCCATGTTATTATACTCGCGAAAAGTTCACATTCCTTTCCCAAAGGTTATAGATATCATAGCTATTTTAGCTCCTTTAGAAGGGGCTTTTATTAGAATTTCAAATTTAATGAATTCTGAAATAATTGGACGTCCAACAAATTTGCCTTGGGCTTTTATATTTAAGCAAGTTGACGGTTTACCAAGACATCCATCACAGCTATATGAGTCATTAAGTTATTTCTTTATTTTTCTAGTTGCTTATTTCCTGTACAAATATAAAGGAAAGTTGTTTAAAATAGGGAGCTATTTCTATTTTGGTTTAAGTGTTTTTGCCATTTTTTTCATGCGCTTCCTTTTAGAATTCACTAAAGAAAATCAAAAAAATTTCGAAGATTCTTTATCTCTCAATATGGGGCAATTATTGAGTATTCCATTTATTTTAGTTGGTATAATATTAATAATAAAAAATGTTATATTTGTTTGCCAAAAAAGGTAACAAATAGGGATTGTATTTGAATGCCTATGCTCAAACGATTGAAATTATGCAAAGTAAAAGGCATTAAAAGTAGTTCCGTGTGATGATAAAAGTACTAACAAACCTTAAACTATTTCATCATGCGGTAAGTAGTAGTTTCTCCATTTGATGTCTGAGGTATAGATTGTAAGCTTCATCTGAAAAATGTGTATTTCTTCTCTATTCTAACTCTAATTCATCGAACTCACGTTAAGATATATCAGATAGTTGAATTCCACTATATTTTAAAGGATTACGTATAACGAAGTTTTTCCTACGAATTTTACTTGAATTTCACAAGGATAAAAAATATGATTATCCCCAATTGTACCACTAAGATAGAATTATATATACAAAAATTAGAATAAAATTAAGGTAACTCTATATCAGAGTCCAAATAACAAATTAAACGTACTTGTAATTAAAAATGATTATAAGTCTATTGAAAATAATCTAATTGTTTTATTGGGAAATGGATATAATGGCTCAACGAAACCACCTATTTGCTTTATAAGTGAATAATCATTGATGCTTGTATTGCACCAAACCAGAATGTCTTTAGGTAATATATGGTTTGCAACGAAATCAAAAAAATCTTCAAGTTTTCCACTATATCTATGGCTTTTTGAAAATGATATTTTACGTAACAATATGCTTTTTGCTTTATTTATATTGCAATAACCCGTTGGCGGAATTAAAAAGATAAAAGAATGATGTATAAAAAGTTGTACA
>DAIRSI010000005.1:0-139496 GCA_036804505.1 Bacteroidaceae bacterium | reverse complement strand
ATTTGTTTGGATGAGCAGTCTGCTTTGGAAGGCAACTTTTCTGCTTTTTCCGATGGAGAAAGATATATCAATCCCCATCATGAATATACTTATGATTTGGATATTTTCGGTCGCAATTCCTTGTTTCAGAGAATCAATCGAACGATTACGGAAGAAGGTAGTGATTGCCTTGCTGCAAAGTTCCAAAACATACCACAAAATAAAACAGTCATTCTGGAAGATCAGGAAGCCTTGCACGAGTTGTCCGATAAAATGGATTTTAATTTGAATTTTCTTTCTAGCGGGCCTATTACATGTCGGTTTGATAAGATTGATAAAACCATCCTTCAGCCGTTCCGCTTTTTCAGAACACGTCTTTATGGCTATGTGGTTTATCCTATTTTGGCGTTGACAGGGTTGTCAGTACTGTTATTGCCTTTTTTCTCCTGGGCAGGGATCTTGCTGGGTACAATGTATATCATTCAGATTCTTTTGACAATCAGTCAGCTGAAACCTACCAATCTTTCTATTCGCCAAATAGAAAAATTGAATAAGGAAATTCGGGATTACTTATCTTTGTTGCAATGCATGAAAGAATCTTCTTTTGAATCAAAAAAATTATGCCGTCTCAAGGCATCTTTGTTTGAGGGTGAGGATGACTGTATGGAAGCTTTGAAACAATTGAAATCTATTGTAAGCTTGTTCGACCAACGAAACGGTATGAGTTACATGCTCTTCAACGGATTTATTTTGTCCGACGTCCGTGCTGTTAGTAAGTATGGAACATGGATGAAACGATATGGTGACAGTCTTTCTCGATGGACCCGAATCATTGCTGAATGGGATGCCTCCGTGTCATTGGCTATGTACTGTTATAATCATCCGGAAAATGTTATGCCGGAAATGCTTGCCGATGATTCATCGGAACTCCTCGTGGCCAGGGATTTTTATCATCCTTTTTTGCAAAAAGGAAAAGCTGTAGCCAATGATTTCATTCTTTCCCAAAAGAATATTTACATCATCACCGGAGCCAATATGGCTGGTAAAAGTACGTTTTTGAGGACGATTGGGGTTAATTATCTTTTAGCCGTAAATGGTGTGACCGTGTGTGCCCGTTTGTTTCAGTTCTCAATAGTTTCCCTTTTTTCCAGTATGCGTACTTCCGATGATTTGTCGGAAAACATTTCCTATTTTAATGCAGAATTGCTCCGTTTGGAGCAGTTGATTAACTTTTGCAAGAACAAGGAGCATACCTTGATTATTTTGGATGAGATATTGAAAGGCACCAATTCAAAAGATAAACTGCAAGGTTCTGTTTTGTTCCTGGAGAAGATACAATCGCTTCCTGTCACAGTCATAGTTGCTACTCATGATTTGGAGCTTGCCAAAATGGGAGAGCAGAATGATATTTGCCATAATTACAGCTTTGAGATTGAATTGGGTAAGGAGATAAAATATACGTATAAGATAAGAGAAGGTGTTGCCAGAAATTTAAATGCAACATTTCTGTTGAAGGATTTGTTGGAGAAAATTTAAATTTCCGGCAACATCGTTTAGTTCCCGATAGAGATTCCCATCATGCCTACAACCACTTCTTGTGACAGGCATTTCAAAGTCACTTTTTCAACTTTCACACCGGACTTCAAGTATCGGCTTATGAGCATTGCATTGCAATTTTGTCCTAACTTTACTATTGAAGGAAGAACCTTTGGAAGGCAGAACTTGTCAATTTCCGAAAGGTAATTTTTCCAATGTATTGCCACATCCATTTGTTTTCTTGGCAACCTGCAATGCTTGGAAGTTGCTTTCCATGGATGCTGACAGTAATTGTCCGGGGCCTTTGCCTTCTTTCCATGGCAAAGTCCAGTTGAATGTCCGCACATACATGTGATATAACCCTTTTTTAGGAAATGATATCTCTTGTTGTGCATCTTTCACGGCAATACCTAAATAAGGTAAGGAGAGCCCATAATGTTCATAAACTGATGGTCTACTTTCCATCCGCCTTTGCCCTGAAGGCGTTCAGCCTTGTTAAAACATCAGCTCCTTTGATGGAGCTGATGCTAAGAAACGATAATCTTTATCATGAATTATTTCGTAGTAATTTCCAATATGTAGTCTATTTCAGAAGGTACTTTATTTAAACGGATTAAAACACCATCCTTGTCTTGAGAATAACGTATCTTGCCGAAGTTCCCGAATTCAACCACTTGCTTTACAGTAGCTTTGAGTGGAAGATAAAGTGCCTTGTCATTCAAATTCAGTATATGGACAAATAATTTATTTCCTTTGCGTGTGGTAACACCCCAGTCGTGAGGTTTTACATCGCCGATGCGTGTCCCATAGATAGTCTCACCATATTTGTTCATCCATTCGCCTACTTCTTTCAGTCTTTCCAATGCCACGCTTGGAAGTTCTCCGCTTGCCATCGGACCGATATTCATGAGCAGGTTGGCATTGTTGCCGGCTGCTTTTACCAAATAGTGAATCAGTTCTTTGGGAGTTTTGTAGTTCTGGTCTTCAATCTTGTAACCCCACATGCCATTCATGGTTTCGCATGTTTCCAAAGGCAATGGGCTTATTTCTTGTCCTGATAGTCCGGCTTTGTTTTCACCGGGGATGTCTCTTTCGAACATCTGGAAGTCTTCACCTTCAATAGGTGACAGATGGTGATTGTTACCTACGAGACATGCCGGTTGGAGTTTGTGAATCAACTCATAAAGTTCCGGCATTTTCCAGTCGAAACCTTTAGGCTGGTCCCAATACCCGTCGAACCAGATACCGTCCACATTTCCATAATTCGTCAGCAGTTCGGTGAGCTGGTTCTTCATGAACTGAAAATAAGAACTCCATTCTCCGTGTTGTGTTCTTCCGGTGCCATGACCTGTATTACCCAATGGATAATAATCTTCGCGGGTCCAGTCCAACAAAGAATAGTAGAAGAACAGCTTGACCCCTTGTTTGTGGCACTCGTCGGCCAATTCTTTTACAATATCTCTTTTGAATGGAGTTGCGTCCACAATGTTGTACGGTGACCATTTTGTATGAAACATTGAAAAACCTTCGTGATGACGACTTGTGAAGCAAATGTATTTGGCTCCTCCGTTTTTAATGGCGCTAATCCATTCTGCCGCATTGAACTTGGAAGGGTAGAAACCAGCTGCATATTTGGCATATATGTGACTGTCCACATTCTTCACCTGCATGTACCATTCGCCTTGTGCCATCATGCTGTAAAGTCCCCAATGAAGAAAGATACCGAATTTGTTGTCTTGAAATGTCTGACGGGCTTTCAGGTTATCCGGAGAAGGTTGATACGTTTGAGCATTAGCCGTGGAATAACCGGCCGTGATTAATAGGAATAACATTCCTAAACTGATTTTTTTGATAAAATTGTAATTCATAATGTATAAATTTGTTGTTGAAAATAGTCATAAAGTACCCAACCATAATCACCTGCCTTTTGTGCCGATATCTGATTGATAATCTGTATGAAAGAATTGTCCATGCCTCCCTCTGCCGTTTTCTTAAAACGGGATGCGGGTTCTCCTGATAGTTTTGCTCTATCTTTGTCCAGGGAATCCACAGAAACTACCATGCCCACAATGCCGTTTTCCAAGAAGGCCCCTTCATTCCATTGATAGGGGAGTTGTTCCCAGATTAATGCCTGCTGCTTGTTCGTTTGGATATATTTGTTTTCTTTGGCTTGCACATTTATTGCGATGAGTAAGCATAAGATAATGTTCAAAGATGCTTTAATTATTTTCATAAATAATTTTTTACAATTATCGTAAAAAAAAACAGAATATGAAAGCTTTAAATCTTTAATAAAAGATATATTTTCTATTTTTTTACGGAAACGTTTTTGTCAATTAATAGATTTGGCGTTATTATTGGTTTAGAGAAGAATAATCAGTATATAGTAATTTACTGATTCCCTGAAAAAGTATTTCTTTTTTTTTATGGTTTTTGTCAAATATGAAAAAAACTTCCTCCAGTAAAGTCGTTTTCTCTCCTGTGATGGAATAATTGGTTTGTGCTTTCACTTTGGCATCTGAATCAATAAAAAACTGTAGCTTGTGTACTGTCAAAGATCCTGTTGTAATAAGATAAAATAAATGTATTATCGTCTACAATCAAGAATTTTCTGTTGTCAAATAACTCATTATTTAAAATGTCTGATTCAATGATCTCGTTGTCTGTAACACATTGCAAGTCATAGAGAGGCAATGTGAATCTGAATGTTGAGCCTTTACCTAAATCTGATTCGACCCATCCCTTTTCTTCTAAGATTTTGATTATGCCTTGACAAATGGTGAGATCTAAGCCTGTTCCAGAAAGCTATTTTAGAAGATAAAATGCTGTATCAGGTTGACAGCATTTCATTGGGAAATAAATTGATTAAAACTGAATCGTATAATAATGTGAGCAGTGAACTGCAACAAGAACTGATGCCCGGTCCTTTCAGGAATGTCCATAATGGCTTCAGAGTAGCGAATTTAAAAGCTTTTATCTCTTCTCCTTTTTCCAAAATTATGAATCAGGACATCCCGGGGTTTGATAATGGAAAGACCTGGTATCTGTCGAACATCTGTGTTTATTGGGGGAATAATAGTCCGTATTGGATCAAATAACTTCGGACAAGACTTGTCGCGGCAGATGAGGCAATTAATGAGATGATATATTATTATGTAAAAGGAGTGAGGTCGCATTCTGTATGGATGCGACCTCACCGGGATATAATAAAAAAGAGAAGTTGGAATTTATCGTCCTTTATATAGTGATGTTTAAGAATACCAGTAGAGTTTGATGAAGAAAGAACGATTTGCAGTTTTAGAATGGTTTAGTTCTTTGCAGGTTCAACTATTTCACCTTTTTCGTTAAAGAACGCTTCGAATTCTTTGCTTTCTTTATCTACCAGGACAACCTTGTAGAACTTAGAGCCGTCTTCCTTTGCATCAAGAAAAGCTGCCTTGATTGTGGACTCAGCAAATTTTTCTGCGATGGTCTTTTGTACGGCTTCCGGAAGGTCTTTCACTTCAATAGGAGTCAAATCTTGTGAAACAAGAACTGTTTCTGATGAGGACAAGTTGGAAATGATCGAAGCTGATGCAAACGATGTTCCTAATCCCAAACACAATGCTAATGCAAATAATAACTTTTTCATAATCTAATTGTTTTAAATGGTTTATATTAATATGATGTTACTCTCACTAATATAAACACAAACCCGGTGCCAAAGTCTGGAGGATTTATTTAATATGCAGATTATCAGATGGTAACGAGAAAATAATATAAAACTGTGGTTGTGGAATTATGGGTAAAGTGTGGAGAGGACTGTGGAATAATTCCACACTTTGGGTTACAAATCAATGTTATGGAGCTTTAGTTTGTTGTACAGAGTTTTTCTATCAATACCCAGAATGTGGGCAGCTTTGGATTTATTGTAGTTGCATTGTTTTAATGCAGCTAGAATACGTTCCTTTTCAGTCTTTTCATCCTTTAGAGAGATTGCATTGTCGGTAGGAGGGCAGTATATTTGGAGAACATCCGGATCGAGATCGGATTGGGATATAAAGTCAGTTTTTGCTAAAAGGGCAGCACGTCTGATTGTATTTTTCAATTGACGGAGATTGCCTGGCCATGAATATGTCTGCAAGGAAGTTATGGAACCGGTATCAAATCCGATAAGATGTCGGTCGAGATCTTTGTTGGCCTGGTCCAAAAAGAAATTCGCATAGATCATGATATCTTCACGACATTCACTGAGAGTAGGCATTTTCAGAGTGAATTCGTTGATGCGATGGTAAAGGTCTTCGCGGAATGTTCCATTCTCAATAGCCGCAGACAGATCTTCGTTCGTGGCGCAAATAAATCTGATATCGACATCAATTTCTTCATTCGAACCGACCTTTCTGATACGTCTTTCCTGAAGAGCCCTTAATAATTGGACTTGAATATCATAGCTCAGATTTCCTATTTCGTCAAGGAAGAGAGTCCCTCCATTTGCTTGCTCGAATGCACCTGTTTTGTCGGTTGCAGCCCCTGTAAAGGAACCTTTTGTATGACCGAAAAATTCAGATGCTGCCAGGTCTTTGGGTATGGATCCGCAGTCGAGAGCTAAAAACGGTTTGTCCATCCTTTTGCTGTGTTGATGAATACGGTGCGCTATGTATTCTTTTCCTGTTCCGCTGGATCCGAAAATGAGAACGGACATGGGAGTCGGAGCAACCAGATCCACATAATTATATAGTTGCCTGATTGCTTCACTTCTGCCCTCAATGTATGTTGATGAAAAATTCTGTGAATTCTGCTGAAGGTCTTTGACAGGGGCTGTTGAGAGAGGATTCTTGTGTAATGCTTCATCAATCTTTTTTAATAAATCATCGGGTCTTATAGGTTTTGAAAGGAAATCGGATGCTCCGGTTTTCATGGTTTGCACAGCTGTTGGAATGTCCGCATAGTTGGTCATCATGATAAAAGGAATATTCAAATCATTCTCTTTCATCCAGGTTAACAGATAGACTCCGTCTTCATCAGGTAAACGGTAATCGGACAAGATTAAATCATATTTATTATTATGAAGAAGTTTACGGGCATGCAGGCATTTACTTGCGGCATTTACCGAAAAGCCTTTCTTTTTCAGCCATGAAGCTAGCATGGTTGAGAATGTTATATCATCTTCTACTATCAGTATGTTTATTCCCATTGGTTCAAATTCTATTTACCCGAAACAAAAATAAGTGTTTCGGATGATTTAATACAAAATTATGTTTTATTTCTAAGACCTTTTAACAAAAGGAATCTCTGTATTTTTTTGCTTCTTCAATTATGTTCTGAATTTCCTTTGACAGAATGTTCAAAGACTCTTTTAGTCCATTAGTAGTCTCCGAGTCTTCTTTGCATGTTTCCATTGCTCTCAGTATGTCTGTACATGTATTTGCTTCCAACAATTTGAATCGGGGAAGCATTTTGTGTGAAAACCGTTTCACGGCTTGTAAATTGTTATCGCGCCCGGCTTGTATGAGAGATTCCATGTCTTTTTCTGTCTCAGAAATGAATGTATTCATAATCTTTATCGCTTCATTGGTATCTTGGTCTGAAAAGGCCGTCAACATGGAAAAAGGACTTTTTTGAATGTCTTTTTGTGATTCGTATGGCTTTTCAAATGTTTTCATTTGCAATGTTTCTGCAATAACCTGATGAAGTTCTGCCGAATTAAAGGGCTTCAATAAACTATTTGCAAAACCTTCTGAACGAAAGAATTCTTTGCTCATGTCACTTCTGGCTGTAATGGCTATAATAGGAATTCGATTATTGGCAGATGGAGTCTGACGGACTTTTTTTATAATGTCAAAGCCATTCATGGCCGGCATTTGTATATCAGTCATCATCAAATCGAAATGATTACCTTCCAGTTCTCCGAGTAAGTCTTCGGGCTTTTCACAGCATACCACTTTTACATCGGGATGATCCAGCATTGACATCGTCAGTTGGAGTTGAATCGGATCATCGTCAATAAGTATAATTTTACATGGCTCGTTAATTCTCTTTTCTTCTTTTGTTACAGTTGCATGTTTTATTGGTAAGGTTACAGTGAAAGCACTGCCACTACCCGGGTTACTTTTTATTTCAATGTTCCCTTTCATTAATTGAATGATTTTCATAACTATAGATAGTCCCAATCCAAAACCTTCTTCTCCTTGAGCTCCGGACAAACGAGTGAACTCTTCAAATATATGTTTCTGTTCTTCTTTTGATATGCCACAGCCTGTGTCACTGACTGAAAAAACAAATTGTTTATCGTTTCCGCTGATACGAAGTTCGATGGAACCTTCTTTTGTGAACTTGATGCTGTTGGATAATAGATTTTCTGCAATTTGCCTGATACGGAAAGGATCGCCTGTGTAAATGTCGGAAGAATCTATTTCCAATTTGTATATAAATTCTAATCTTTTAGCTTCGGCCAATGGCTTGAATGATAAATAGATTTCGTTGAATAACTGGCTTGGATTGAATGACACATTGTTGATATCCATTTTGTTGGATTCCAGACGATAAAAATCGAGCAAAGATTTGATGAGGTCCAACAAATGCTGAGTTGCATTTTTCATGTTATTAAGATAGAATGCCTGACGTCCGTCGGTAATCATTCTTGACAATAGCTCGATATAACCCAAAATGGTTCCTGCAGGTGCTTTTATATCATGGGTGATTGTCAGCATCAGTTTTTCTCTTGCTATCAGAAGGTTTTCAGCATATCGCTTGGCTTTTTCAAGTTCGTGCCGATAATGGTTGCTTCGGGTAATGTCTCTCCATATAAAGGTGAGGAATATTGTGGCTAGCAGGATAGCTGCAATGGAAATAACCTTAATGCTGTTTGCTGCGTTCTGTCTGATTTCTTTTTGATGGTTGGCCTTGTTTTCAGCCAGCCATTGTTCGTTTTGGTCTATACTGATTAATATCTTGTTGATTTGTCGGCTTATCCGTATTCCGTTTGTTCGCAGGTTATCAGTGCTTTTTTTGACATTCTGTATTGATTTCTGCTTGTTGTCCGAAACATTGGATTGTACGTTCTTTAGCAGTTTGACGACAGAATCAGATGGATTTGTTATCTTTTTGATTGTATCTGTTGTCTCTTCTTTTGTGACATGTTCCATTTTGATGGTGTCCCCTTTTTCAGGAGAGAACACTTCTGCAATACGTTTGAAAAAGTTTTTTGGCTTTTTACGGATTGTGTACGTATTGGAGTGGATGACCATTGTTTTGTAGACAGGTTGTTTATGAACGAATGAATCTTGTTTTTTCTCCAGTTTTTCAATGTATTGTTGGTATATTTTATCTGTCGAATTTTTTTGCAGAGTTTGCAGGAAGAACCTGGTATTTTCTTCCTTTTTCTTTAAAAGAAAAGAAACTGAATCCAGTCGTGCTTGCTGTGTAGGGTCAGTAACCATGGAACGCAGGGAGTCTATTCCCCAATAGGCTGCTTTTATTAATCTATTATATTGGTTGAGCTGGTTGAGTTGACCTATACTGAAAGAATGAGACACGATTTCCGCCTGATAAAGGTCTAGTATGATTTGGTTTGTCACACGGCGTTGTTGTATCAGCTTTTGTTCAAAAGTATTTTCCTGTGTGAGAAGCTGTATCTTTCGATAGATATACTGAATAGAGAAAAACAATAACAGGGTAAGCAGAATATATCCGCAGGCAACTTTTATTTTTGTCGATACTCTGAGCATTGATAATTCTTTAATTGTTCAACAATTCTACAAATATATTACAATTTATGAAAAAGCGATAAAGATGTATCCTTAAAGAAATACAAAAGCAGTTGTGTCAATAGACATCTCATCTCTTTCGACTTTTGAAGAATAATAAATTCATGTATGTTTATTGTGATAAACCGAGTCTTTTTTCTTATTTTTGTCACAAGTAAATCTAAATGAAACAAAATGAAAATTTTATTAATGACTATCACTCTAAGTTTGGCAGCCATGAATTGTTTGGCTCAGACATCCAAGTTGAAATATCCCAAGACTGTGAAGGGAAATACAGTAGATGAGTATTTTGGCGTGAAAGTGTCCGATCCTTATCGTTGGTTGGAAAATGATACAAGTGCGGCTACCGCTCAATGGGTGAAAACGGAAAACAAGCTGACCAATGATTATCTTGGTCGAATCCCCTTCAGGAGCAATCTCCTGAAACGTCTTACGGAAGTGGCAAATTATGAAAAGATCAGAGCCCCTTTCAAGAAAAACGGGAAATATTATTACTATAAAAATGACGGACTTCAGAATCAAAGTGTGATTTATGTTCAAGATGCTCTTGATGGAGAATCTCGTGTCTTTTTGGATCCCAATACGCTTTCATCTGATGGTACGGTTGCTTTGACAGGTTTGAGTTTCTCAAGGAATGGCAAATATGCTGCCTACACCATTTCGCGAAGCGGTTCCGATTGGCAGGAGATTTATGTCATTGATTTATCATCGAACAAGTTGCTCAATGACCATATCCTGTGGGCTAAATTTACCGGTGCATCTTGGCACGGTGACGGATTTTATTACAGTGCTTATGATGCTCCTGTAAAAGGGAAAGAGTTTTCCAATGTAAACGAAGGTCATAAGATCTATTATCATAAAATTGGTACTCCACAATCTGAAGACAAGCTGATTTATCAAAACGCTGAACATCCCAAGCGTTTCTACGGAGTGGATTTGAATAAGGAAGAAACAGTCATGTTTCTTACTGAAAGCGGAGAAGGTAGTGGCAACAACCTTTACATTAAGGATTTGACAAAGCCGGATTCGGAATTTCAACCCATGACATCTGATATGAATCACTTGTATGCTCCGATAGAAGCAATCGGATCAAAAATCTATCTGTCTACAAATTATAAAGCCCCCAAAGGTTGTATTATGGTTGCCGATATCAATCAGCCTGATATAAAAAACTGGCAGATGCTTGTTCCTGAGACACAAAATGTTTTGTCGGGTTCAGCAGTCATCGGTGGAAAACTGTTCCTGACATACAGCAAGGATGCAGCCGATCATGCTTTCGTTTATTCATTGGAAGGAAAGTTGCAAACAGAGATAAAGCTCCCGTCTTTGGGTTCTGTTGCTTTCAGCGGAGAAAAAGACGAGAAAGATTGTTTCTATAGTTTCGATTCTTTTACCATTCCCGGATTAATTTATAAATATGATATTGATAGCAATACCAGCAATCTGTATCGCTCACCAAAAACAGCTTTTCGTCCAGAGGATTATGTAACCGAACAAGTCTTCTATACAAGCAAGGATGGAACAAAGATTCCTATGTTTCTTACTTATAAAAAAGGAATGAAAAGAGATGGAAAGAATCCTGTTTTGATTTATGGTTACGGAGGCTTTGCCATCAGTATGTCTCCATATTTTTCTTCTTCAAGACTTCCTTTTATTGACAATGGAGGTATTTATGTAATGGTCAATCTTCGTGGTGGCAACGAATACGGTGAAGCTTGGCATCAGGCTGGAACAAAAATGAACAAGCAGAACGTATTTGATGATTTCATTGCAGCGGCCGAATATCTCATAGCCAACAAGTACACTAACAAGACTAAAACGGCTATTATGGGAGGTTCCAATGGAGGATTGTTGGTAGGTGCATGTCTCACTCAACGTCCGGATTTATATAAAGTAGCTATTGCACAAGTTGGTGTGATGGATATGTTGCGTTATCACAAGTTCACCATTGGTTGGAACTGGGCAAGCGATTATGGAACAAGCGCCGATAGCAAGGAAATGTTCGAATATTTGAAAGGTTATTCGCCTTTACACAATTTGAAGCCTGGGACGCGTTATCCGGCAACTTTGGTAACTACGGCCGATCATGATGACCGTGTTGTACCTGCTCATTCATTCAAATTTGCCGCACGATTGCAGGAATGCAATGCGGGTCCTAACCCGACTCTCATCCGTATTGACAGCAAAGCCGGGCACGGCAGCGGGAAGCCGATGGGTAAGATGCTTGAGGAACAGGCAGATATTTATTCCTTTATTATGTATAACATAGGGATGAACCCTCAGAAATAAATTGTAAAAATTAATGGCATTCTTCCGATTACAGATTCGAAGGAATGCCATTTTTTCAATGCTGTCAGTAGTCTTTTTAATTGAGAACTATTTCTGTTCTATTACCATTGGCTGCTACAGCAAATATCTTGTATGTGTTGTTCCATTCGAAAGGTAGCTCAAACCAGGCGGTTGATGAGGCTGTATTTATCCCGGAGGATACGAATAACAGTTTCTTGTTTGCATCGGTTATTTCATAAGCTACAGCATTTTGCCATCCGCTGAGGGTTATTCTGTTACCGTTTCTTGATGATGATCCCTTGATAACTTCAGGCTTTTTTTGATATAGTTTCCATGTAGCATCCGAAATGTATTCAAGCGCAACATCCGGCTTGGGTAGAATCAAGGCGTTTATTCTGTTTTTTATTTCATCAATTCGGGTTTGTGTTACTTCCATCGTTCCCGTACCATAATCATTGACTGTTATGTTGATGGGGGTAAGGAAGCCCCATTTCGTGAAGAAATCTATCAGATTATATCCCGAAATCAAACTACAGATATAGACAAATTCCGTTTGTTGTTCTCCCGGTGTACTTAAATTGGCATGAGTACGGATGTATTCGTAAACATCCGGATAGAATCCTCCAAAATCTTTTGTCTGTAAAGGAGTCTTTTCCAGTGCATTGCCGAAGTATAGCTGTAATTGCCAGAATGGGACCAGTTTGCAAAATACATCGCTACTATAGACTTCGGCTCCGTCGCCAATACTTTGAAAACGCGAAATAGGACTTTGAGCTACTACGATGCTGTTCCATGCTTTTGAGTAACGGTTACGGTAGTTTTTACCCATATCTTCAGTCTGGATGCGTGATGGTTGTCCGAAAACGGTAGTTTGGATGTATTCCGACATGATGTTGGTCGTGACCTCTGTGGTTCCCAGCCATTTCAATCCGGGACGGGTCTGGTTGGAATGCCCGATTTCATGGGCCGGTCCCCAGCAGTCGCTTGTGAGTAATTTTGTCGGATTACACAAGGCCGTCATTGTGTTTTTATGATATGCCGTATGATAGCTGGTGGAATACATCCAGGCACCATCGGTATACATTACGTTCAAGTACATACGGTTTCGGAACATCTTATTGTACTTTTTCAGTCCCAGAAAGATTTGTTCGTGATGGACAATGCTGTCAAAAGCCTGTATTAATTGTTCTCCATCGTATTTTTTGAGATCGGCTGTCTCGAAAGTAAGATGAGCATAATTGCCCACTACATCAAAATATTTGTCTGTTGCTTTGTTTATTTTTGCATTCCAATTTCCTCTGTCCTTGTTCAGCTCGTAATATCCGTTGACATTGGCCGATACAAAATGCATTTTTACGGGTAATGCATTGGAATCATCCAGGGTTGATGTCTGGTAGATGACATAAACCAATCCGCCTTTTTTTACGGAAATTCTATTGAGGCCGGCTGATAATGGATATGAATCACCTCCGTAACCATCCTTTTCGCTGTTCAAATTTTGTATTCGCAAGTTTATTTTGTATCCATACGTATTGTCGACCATTACGATAAGGTTGCTGCCGGTTGATACGGATATTCCTGTAGGATTGTCCAGCAAACTGTAAGGTGTCGTTTTATTACTGCTGGCTTGCAATTGTGGATTGGGATAAGCTTTGAATTCGGCAATACGATATTCGGTCTGGTAGGTACCTTTTAGCATTTCCATCGCTGCTTTCCTGAAAGTAGTATCACTGCATGCAGCAATTGTTTTTTCATTTATCCCTGATTTCAACTTGGTGCATAAAGCATCTTGAAAAAGTTCGCTGTAATTTACAGGGTTGACGGTCTGAGTGTTATCCGAATTATCATTGGCTTCATTCTCTTTGTTACAAGCCGAAAAGGCCAGTACCGCGAACAAAAGGTATAGTAGTTTTTTTCTCATATTATTCTTTAAGGTTCTTATTGTTGTAATTTGTCTGCAAATGTATGAACTTTTCATGAAATTATTGTCTGTTTTATTTTTTATATATTATTTTTGTTGCGGTTTACTTAATGAATAATTCCATATAGAACAGAATGAAAAGAAAACTTTTAATTATTGCATTGTCATGTTTGTTTTTTCCTTTCGTTATTGCCCAGAATATTACGGTTCCCAAACCGCATCAGTTGAAATGGCATGATGCTGAGATGGGGGTTGTTTTTCATTATGATCTTCATGTCTTCGATGGAGAACGCTATAATCAGGCAAAAAATAGGATAGAACCCATTGAAGATTATAATATATTCAATCCTATGAAATTGAATACGGACCAATGGATTCAAGCTGCGAAAACTGCCGGTGCCAAGTTTGCAATTCTCACGGCCACACACGAAACAGGATTTGGCCTTTGGCAAAGTGATGTGAATCCCTATTGTCTGAAAGCCGTGAAGTGGCGTGAAGGGAAAGGGGATATTGTCAGGGATTTTGTCAATTCATGCAGAAAATACGGTTTGCAGCCCGGCATCTATGTCGGTATACGGTGGAATTCTCTTTTGGGTATTCATAATTTCAAGGCAGAAGGCGGAACAGATTTTGCCCGCAACCGACAGGCTTGGTATAAACGCTATTGTGAGAAGATGGTCACGGAGCTTTGCACACGCTATGGAAAACTTTTTATGATTTGGTTTGATGGTGGTGCCGATGATCCCGAAGGAGACGGACCGGATGTGGAACCTATTGTCAATAAGTATCAGCCGGAATGTCTGTTTTATCATAACGTGAAACGCGCCGACTTGCGTTGGGGCGGTTCTGAGTCAGGCACGGTGGGATATCCCTGCTGGTCTACATTTCCTGTTCCTGCTTCGCATGATAAAACATTGGAATCCAATGAGGCACAAATCGAACTTCTGAAACATGGAGACAAGGACGGAAAGTATTGGGTACCGGCTATGGCCGATACGCCTCTGAGAGGTTCCAACAGCCGCCATGAATGGTTTTGGGAACCAGGAGATGAAAATAATATTCTTTCTCTTGATAAGTTAATGAGCATATACGATAAATCCATTGGACGGAATGCTACATTGATCATGGGGCTCACTCCCGATCCTTCAGGATTGATACCCGATGGTGATGTCCGGAGATTACAAGAATGGGGAGATGAGATTCGAAAAGAATATTCAAACCCTTTGGCACAAACATCCGGACAAAAGAAAGTGCTGACATTGAATTTGGGCAGGAAGAGCGGAATCGATTGCTGTGTTATTCAAGAAAACATTGCAAAGGGAGAACGAATTCGTCAATATAAGGTGGAAGCTTTGGTTGGAGGAAAATGGCAGCTACTTTGTAAAGGAGAATCAGTAGGCCACAAACGCATAGAAAGATTTAAAACGGTAACAACAGATAGGCTTCGCCTGTCGGTCATACAATCACTGGCCACTCCCGATATCATAGAATTTGGTGCATATTGCATTGAATAGAATGAGATGGTTAAATAATGTTTTTGTAATAGAGAAAATAGATTGTTTAATAATCTATTGTAGTAACTTTAAACATATATTTATTAATACAATATGAAACGCATTCAATTCTTATTACTTAGTCTCTTTTTTATCTGTATATCAGTATCGGCACAAGAAAAAAAGGCGATACGAGTGGCATGTATTGGGAACAGTATCACGCAGGGTATCGGTGTCAAAAATGAGTTCCAGAACAGTTATCCGGGAGTATTACAGCAACTTCTGGGGAAAGATTATGATGTTCGTAATTTCGGAGTGAGTGGACGTACTTTGCTGAATAGAGGAGATTATCCTTATATGCATGAGAGAATGTATCGAGATGCCCAGAATTTTCTTCCGGATATCGTTACAATAAAACTCGGGACCAATGATAGTAAGCCGCAGAACTGGAGATACGGAAAAGAATTTAAAGAAAATCTGGAGGAAATGGTCGATGCTTTCCAGGCTTTGCCTTCCAAGCCGAAGATTTATCTTTGTTTACCGGTCCCGGCCACAAAGATACAATGGGGTATCAATGACAGTGTAATTACACACTATATTATTCCTATAATCCGTAAGGTTGCAAAAGAAAAGAAAACTCATATAATAGATTTACATACTGATTTATTTCCTTATCCTCAGGATTTTCCTGATCATGTACATCCTAATGAAGAAGGGGCTATAAAGATTGCCGGCGTCATCTATCATGTTCTGACGGGTAAAAAAGCTGATACATATAATTCCCAGCAGGCTTTTCCCGGGAAAAAAACTACTTGGGAAGGTTTTGACCGTTATGATTTTACTTACAACGGACGCGATGCTATAGTTGTCGCCCCTCAAAAAGAAGCGTCTGGACGTCCATGGATTTGGCGTCCTGCATTTTTCGGTGCATTTGCTTCTGTTGATAAGGCTTTGCTGGAAAAAGGATTTCATGTGGCTTATTATGATTTGACTCATTTATATGGAAGTCCTCGTGCTGTGAGGTTGGGAACCGATTTTTACAATGTGATGTGTCGGTATTATCATCTTTCTCCAAAGGTTACTCTGGAAGGTTTCAGCCGAGGCGGATATTTTGCTTTCAATTGGGCAGCTCAGAATGCGGATAAGATTGCATGTATGTATGTGGACGCTCCGGTATGCGACATACAGAGTTGGCCCAGTCGTAAGGATACCACTCTTTGGAATGGATTTTTGAAAGAATGGAATTTGAAGGACAATGAGGTCGACAGTCATTTCCAAGGGAATGCTATTTATAAGCTGGAAAAGTTGAAGGATGCTCATATACCTATCATCGCGGTATGTGGCGATAGCGATACGGATGTTCCGTATGAAGAAAATATGAAAAAGATTCGTGATGCCTACCAGGAAATGGGCGGGGTAGTAGAGTTGATTTTGAAAAAAGGATGTGGACATCACCCTCATAGTCTGGAGAATCCGGAACCTATTGTAGATTTCATTATCCGCTATCAGGAAGGTTATACGGCAATGCAGCATATCAATTACCGCGGAAGTCTGACCAATGCGTTCTATCGGTTCATCAAGGAGAAACAAGGATGCGTGGCATTTTTGGGAGGTTCCATCACCGAGATGAAAGGATGGAGAGACATGATAAAGGAAGATTTGCAGCAGAGATTTCCTTATACTCACTTCACATTTATCGATGCCGGTATTTCATCGACAGGATCCACCCCTCATGCCTTCCGTTTCGAGAAAGACGTGTTGTCCAAAGGAACGCCCGATCTTCTGTTTGTGGAAGCTGCTGTCAATGATGACACAAACGGTTTCAAGCCCAAAGAGCAAGTCAGAGGGATGGAAGGAATTGTGCGCCATGCCCTGCAAGCAAATCCGAATATGGATGTTGTGATGCTTCATTTTATTTACGACCCTTTCATTCCGCTATTTCAGGAGAAGCAACAACCGGATGTCATTATGAATCATGAACGCGTGGCAAATCATTATCATATCACTTCCATCAATTTGGCTCAAGAGATAGCCGAACGGATGAGTGCCGGAGAATTTACCTGGAAAGAATTCGGAGGAACCCATCCGGTTTGGAACGGGCATAAATATTATACTGCAACAATCAACCGCTTGTTCGATGAAGAAACGAAATCGGTAGAAAAACTCTTGTCTGTTAAACATGCGGTTCCCCAGTATCCTTTGGATGAATCCAATTATGAGAAAGGAGAACTCCGCAGCATTAAGGAAGCAAAGAATCTGAAAGGTTTCAGGTTGGTTACCGATTGGACTCCTGCTGATGCCAAGGTCGGGACTCGTGGCGGTTTTGTTCATGTGCCTATGTTGGAAGCCAACAAAGCCGGTTCATCATTTCAATTCAGTTTCAAAGGGCAAGCTGTCGGCATCTTTTGTGTTGCCGGACCTCAGGCGGCAACCTTGCAATACAGTATAGATGGGGAGTCTTTTAAAAAGCTGAACACCTATACGGCTTGGAGCAAAAGTCTGTATCTTCCTTGGGTATATATGTTTGCAACGGAATTATCGGACAAGCAGCATACGCTTACAGTGCGCATGGAAAAGGGAGAGTGCCAGATTCGGGATTTTGTTGTGAATAAATAGTGAATTGTTCCGCAACATTATTTTGTAAAAACACATTCTCATTCCAACTTTTTGCATCAATCATCTGTATGTCAGATATATAAAAAGTTAGAATGCTCAGCGTGATAGAGCATTCCAACTTTTTTTGTGCTTTATTTTTCTCTTTCTTGCACCCAGTAAAGTATGCCTTGGCTGCATTGTTTGGTAGCTTTGCAGTGTTTTTTTAGTATGCGTCCGAACATGTTGCAACGCTTGTTGCCCAAGTTCATTTTGGAGAGGGAGCGGAGGGTGCTGAAAATCTGTACTGCCAGCATCCATTCTCCGGGCTCGTTCATTCTTGGGGTGTCAAAGTATTGCAGGAACAGTTGTTCTTCCACATCTTGTTTATGAAAAGATTCATTTTGTTCCATGGTGAGCTTTTCTTCTTCGGGTGTGAACCAGTATTTTTCTTCGTTCACTAAAGCATGAACAGCCTGGGCATAGAGTTGTTCGTAATTGATGGGTTTCTCTGTTTTGATGGCATCTTCAATTTCAACACAGATGAAACGGCGGCTTCCTGTCGGGTCGCTTAGCAGATCGGAATTGTTGCTGGTACCGATGAAGGATGCATAACGACGCATGCTCTGTACGGTACTTTGATAAGGGGCTGCCGTTTTTATCACAGCTTTCTGCAGGATGTGTTTCAGATAGGCTTGCTGATTGAGGGAAATTGAATCGAACTCATCGAAGTTGATGAGACCGAAACGGGTTAGGCAAAGTTCAGCTTTTCGTTTGCTGCTGAGGTCGAGGCTGTCCGTGTAATAATCCCGAAGTTGAGGAGGGAGCAGATTGGCACACCAGGTACTTTTTCCACAACCTTGGGGACCGATGAGCAAGGGAGAGATGCTGTTGGCATATTTTTGATTGTCTTCGCGCCAATGGGCAACCATGGAAAGGAACCATTTATAGAACAGATTTTCCCATAGAGGATGTCGTGTAGGAATGGTGGCTGCCAATGCATGGATGCGGTCGCGTCCGTCCCATTTGGGCAAATGACTGAGATAATCTTCCAAAGGAGAGAAAGATTTGATGAAGTCTGACTTCAGAAAGCGGTTGATGTCCTTGTCCCATACAGGAATGCCTTCCTTATGTGCGCGGATAGCCATTCCGTTTATCATGCGCTCCGTGAGAGGTTGGAAATCCAATTTTGCAGAGCGTAACTCACGGCATTCGTTGCCCATACGCATGGTGTTGTAGCGGAATACATATCTTCGGTTCAGGAATTCTTCTGTCTGGTAGGCAAGTTGTTGCTCTCTCGGAAATCCTACTCCTTTGCCGTATTTTCCTGTGCGTAGGGAATAGGTATTGTGGATGGTACTTTCAATATCTTCTTTTCTTTGGAGATCCATGAGGTGAATCATGGCCCATTTGATGGCTTCTTCTTCAGGTATTTCACTATCGTAACAGCGTTTGCCTACATTTACAAGCAGTAATTTGATTCCGTCTTCTGTTGTATCATCAAAACCGTCTTTCATAGCGGCATTGAGGCAAGCTTCGAACATGAGGGAGAGGGCACGGCTTCTTTCGAATCCTTGCATGATGTGGGTTGTTTCATTATTCATTGTTCATCAGATTTTTTTGTGAGTACATAGTATTTGCTGTGTGAGGAGCCTTTGCACGTGAGTTTTCCTTCTTCGACCCATTGTTTCAAATCTTCGTAGCTCCGATAACGTGTGACAAAGGAAAATTTCAGATAATCGGTTGAGGTGATTACCGTATTGTAGGAAAGAAATTGTGTGACAGCATTCCAACGTTCGTCGATGGATGTAGTCTGTTTCGGTGATTTTTCGCTATGCTCCAGCTGCATTTTTTTTAGCTCTTGATTCATGGATGTGGCAGCCTGGAAATTCACTTGTGCAAAATGTACGTCTTTTGCACGTATTTTTTTCTTCGACTCCTCTTTCTTGCAGGATAGCGAGACTGAGAACGTTCCCAATCCGTCCAGTTTCATCCGGTCTCCGTTCTTCAACACTTTTTGTATATATTCACGAAGAGCTTCCACTACTGCAACTACATCTGTAGAAGTGAGTGTACATCTTTCCTGAATGGCTTGGATGGCATCTTCTGTGGTGTAAGTTACACTGTTTACCGGACGTGCATAGATGCATTTTTCTCCTTTGTCACTTGCTGCAGAAAATGCAGCACTCTCATAAAGCTGATATTTCGCCATTGGCAATTTGTTTTTAAGATTTATATTATTAATTTTTCATCTGCTTATTATCAGATAATCATCTGCTGCATAGCAGACTATTATCCGCTGGTAATCGGATATTTGTCTGCTATGCAGCAGATGACTTTTATGTCGTAAAGATACGGAAAAAAATCCAATTATGCAAATCCCGGAAGGAGTTAGAATGGTTGGAATGAGTTAGAATGTGTTTTGGGTAGCATTCTAACTCGTATCTTATTGATTTGTAGATGGATGGAGAGAAAAGTTAGAATGGTTGGAATGCTTTTTCATTTTTTTTGTTGGGGAGAAACAAAGTGAATTTTTAGTAGGGCGTTTCTCTTTTTTGCTTATTATCGATGTTGCATGACGATAAGATGATGGTATGAGCTTTGACTTTTTGATTTTTGACTGAAACAATCCATCAATACGTGAGAATAGTTAGGAAAAAATACCTATATTTGCAATTAAAGAATGACAGAAATGACAAATAGCAGGAAATGGCTAAACCAGAATAAATAATAAAAAGATGAGAAATCCTAAACAGTTCAATAATATTACGGAAAGGGTCATCGATGATTTGAAAGTCTCTTTAACCTCAAAGAGCAAGCTTTCCATAGCCGCTGCCAGTTTCTCCATATATGCTTACGAAGCATTGAAAGATGAATTGGAGCAAATTAATGAACTGCGTTTCATCTTTACTTCTCCTACTTTCAATCAAGGAAAGGCCGCCAAGCAACAGCGGGAGTTTTATATTCCGAAGCTCAATCGTGAGCGCAACCTTTACGGCTCTGAGTTCGAAATCCGACTGCGTAACCAGCTTTCCCAACGTGCTGTTGCCCGTGAATGTGCCGACTGGATTCGTCGTAAGGTTCAATTTAAGACCAATGTATCAGAGGGCATGCTCAACAATTTTATGAATATGAGTGAAGACGACGATACCTACACTTACATGCCTTTCAATGAGTTTACAACTACCGAACTGGGTTGTGAGCGTGGTAATAATATCTGCCCTATGAGTATGGGCTTTCCTTCCACAAAGGCAACGGACAGTTTCCTTCGTGGGTTCAATCAGTTATGGAATGATAAAGAAAAATTTTCTGATGTAACGGATATAGTTCTTGAGAATATCGAGACTGTATATAAAGAAAACACTCCAGAGTTTATATACTTTGTAGCACTCTACAATATATTCAATGAGTTTCTGGAAGATGTTTCAGAAGATGTGTTGCCCAATGAGAAGACGGGATTTCATAGCAGTGTTATCTGGAAGAAGCTCTATAATTTCCAGCGTGATGCCGCACTTGCCATTATCAACAAACTAGAGAAATACAATGGTTGTATCCTAGCTGACAGCGTAGGTCTTGGTAAGACTTTCACGGCTCTTGCGGTCATCAAGTATTACGAGAATCGCAACAAGAGTGTATTGGTGCTCTGTCCGAAAAAGCTGAATGATAATTGGATGACGTTTCGCAGCAATTATAAGAATAATCCGATTGCTGCAGACCGATTGCGCTATGATATTCTGTTTCATTCTGACCTTTCCCGAGAAAGGGGATTGAGCAATGGTCTGGATTTGGCGCATATCAATTGGGGTAACTATGACTTGATCGTGATAGATGAGAGCCATAACTTCCGCAATGGCGGAAAATATGATAGCGATGATGATGTGGATGATTTCAAGGAAAATAGATATGCCAAACTGATGAACAAGGTGATTCGTGCCGGTGTCAGAACAAAGGTGCTGATGCTGAGCGCCACTCCTGTAAACAACCGTTTTAACGATCTGAAGAACCAAGTGCAACTGGCATACGAGGGACAGGCAGAAGCTATCAATGCTCAACTAGATACTACCAAAGACATTAATCAGATATTTCGTGATGCTCAAATAGCTTATACGCGATGGTCGCGTCTTGAACCGGTAATGAGAACCACAGAACGATTATTGGACAGTTTGAATTTTGATTTTTTCCAGGTGTTGGATGCGGTGACTATTGCCAGAAGTCGTAGTCACATCATGAAATATTATGATACTACAGACATCGGTCAGTTCCCTAAACGTCTACCGCCTATATCCCGTCGTCCGAAGTTGACTGACCTGAACGACTCCATCACATTTTCAGAGATTTCCGAGCAATTGAATCTGCTGAATCTGTCTATTTATACGCCCTCGCTATATATTCTTCCGTCCAAGAAGTCGAAATACGAGTTGGATTTTGAGGGCTCCGGTATCAGCATTTATGGTCGTGAGAAGGGAATGCGCCAGTTGATGGCCACGAATCTACTGAAACGATTGGAGAGCAGTGTCAATTCATTCCGTCTCACCTTATCTCGTATCAAGACTTTCCTTAATGATTCTGTCGAGGCCATTGACAATTATGAGAAGACTCATACAGGTGAAACCGTAAGAATAGCTGAGTTCAGCGATTTTGATTTTGATAATGAAGATAGCGACAATGACCCTTTTGTAGGGCGAAAGTCGAAAATCAATCTTCACGATATGGACTATGTTTCCTGGCGCAGGGACTTGAAAGCCGATTTGGATATACTGGGACTTCTGCTGCTGATGCTGAAGGATATCACGCCCGAACATGACTCCAAACTGCAGCAACTGATTGCAGACCTGAAAGATAAGTTCCAACATCCCATCAATGGTAACAATAAGAAGGTGCTTATCTTCACTGCCTTCTCTGATACGGCTGATTATCTTTATGAACAGTTGACAGAACAGATACATCGTGATTGCGGAATGCACGTGGCACTGATTACAGGCAGTACAGATGGTAAATGTACTATCCCGAAATTCCACCTCGGTTTCAATGAAGTGCTGACTTACTTTTCACCTCAATCAAAAGACCGAGACGCTCTATATCCAGATGCAAAAGAAGATATAGATGTCTTGATAGGAACCGACTGTATATCTGAGGGACAGAACCTTCA
Organism: Bacteroidaceae bacterium; assembly: GCA_036804505.1. Classification (GTDB taxonomy): domain Bacteria; phylum Bacteroidota; class Bacteroidia; order Bacteroidales; family Bacteroidaceae; genus Phocaeicola_A. Next base: position 116,792 of record DAIRSI010000005.1, on the reverse strand, counting down.
AGATTGTGATTATCTCATCAACTATGATATCCATTGGAATCCAGTGCGCATCATTCAGCGCTTCGGACGTATAGACCGTATCGGTTCCAAAAATGCAGTGATACAGTTAGTGAACTACTGGCCTGATATGGAACTGGATGACTACATTCAGCTGAAGGGTCGTGTGGAATCGCGCATGAAAGCTACGATCCTTACCTCTACGGGTGATGACAATCTATTGTCTGCCAATGAAAAGGGAGATTTGGAATATCGCAAGAACCAACTCCGGCGACTGCAGGAAGAGGTAGTGGATATGGAGGATATGGACACCAGCGTGAATATCATGGATTTGGGACTGAATGAGTTTCGCCTCGATCTGTTAGCTTATATGAAAGAAAATCACGACATAGAACATACCCCACATGGTATGAGTGCTGTGGTGCCACATAGTGAAGAAGTGAAGTCTGGTATAATTTATATTCTGAAAAATCGCGACAATTCAGTCAACATCGGCAAGACCAATCAAATACATCCTTTTTATATGGTCTATCTGTCAGATGAGGGTGAAGTGTTGTGCGACCATCTGTCGCCCAAAAAGTTGCTTGACATCATGCGCCATGTATGTAAAGGTAAATCTCAGCCCATTAAGGAGCTCTGCCGTCAGTTCAATCGCGAAACAAAGGACGGCAAGGATATGCGTCATTACAGTGACTTGCTGCAGCAAGCTATCAGCAGCATCATCTCCGTCAAGGAAGAAAGAGATATTGATAGTCTTTTCTCTTCAGGAGAGACAACTGCCTTGCAAGGTGATATTAGAGGGCTGGATGACTTTGAGTTGATAACATTCTTAGTGATTAAATAGCTGATGGAGAATATATTAAACTTCCCACAATCGACGATCGTTGATAAGAATGTGCCTAAGAAAGCATTCTATGGGCGAAGCAAAGAACAGTCATGGATGAAGGATTTGCTTACTAACGAGTTTGATACCATTACGTGGTTATATAAGCTCACGTCGGCTACGATGAATGTAGCCGATGGAGAGAAAGTTCACGAGATAGATGTATTTCTCTGCCGAATGAAGATGAACCATTATAGTATCAATCCGTTCTGTGGGATGGATGGTTTATTACCACGTCATACCCTGTTCATCATAGAATATAGCGGGCACATTGATTTGCTCATGCATCATAAGACAATGACGATGGTGAAGGGTGAAGAGAAATGGACGCGAGGTGTAAGTGAGTGGCAGAGGGATGTGAAACTGTCTGAGGTGCATCTGCAATTGGATGGTCAGACGATGGACCATATCTATGGAAGTCTGCTCGGACAGATATCTGGGTTGAATACCCATGAAGAAAGTGAGTATGAACAGGCTGCAGCAGACCGCAAGGAGATGGTGCAACTGCAAAAGCAGATAGAGGCATTGGAGAAACGCTGCAGGACAGAGAAGCAGACCCGTAAGAAATATGAGCTGCATCAACAGATTATAGAACTAAAAAAATTATTGAAATAGAGTTTTATGGAAGAAAATAATAACGATATCATCATATACCAATCAGAAGATGGAAAGATTCGATTGGATGTTCGACTGGAAAACGAAACTGTTTGGCTCTCATTGGATCAGATGGCTGTATTGTTTGGCAAATCAAAATCTACAATCAACGAGCATGTCCTTAATATTTATGAAGAAAAGGAACTTGAAGAGGACAAGACAAAAAGAAAAATCGGAAATTCCGATTTTTCTACCAAGCCTACCAATTTCTATAATCTGGATGTAATTATCTCTGTTGGTTATAGGGTGAAGTCCATTCAAGGCACTCGCTTCCGGCAATGGGCTACCTCACGGTTGCACGAATACATTGTCAAAGGCTTTACGATGGATGATGAACGGTTGAAAAATCTGGGAGGTGGTGCGTATTGGAAAGAACTGCTCGACCGCATCAGAGATATTCGGTCATCGGAGAAAGTGCTTTATCGTCAAGTACTCGACCTATATGCCACCAGTACTGACTATGACCCCAAATCCGCTTTATCCGTCAAGTTCTTCAAGATAGTCCAGAACAAATTGCACTATGCTGCACACGGTCATACTGCTGCCGAAATCATCTATGAGCGTGCTGACTCAGACAAGCCTTTTATGGGACTAACGACATTCAAAGGTGATATACCTACCATCAATGATATCAAGATAGCCAAGAATTACCTTTCGGCGGATGAACTGAAAATCCTGAATAATCTCGTATCGGGATATTTTGACTTTGCCGAAATACAGGCTATGCGGCATAAACCCATGTATATGAATGATTATATTCAGCAGTTGGATAATATTCTGTCTTCAACTGGTGAGGAGCTGTTGGCGGATGCAGGCGGCGTGAGTCATCAGGAAGCAATGGACAAGGCTTTAAAGGAATACAGAAAGTATCAGGTGAAGACGGTCTCTCCTGTAGAGCAGGCATACCTTGATACCATCAAACAGCTTGAAAAGAAGGCAAAGAATAAAGGTGGAAATAAACAAAAATTAGATAATAATACAGATTGATATGGAACAACTTAAAATGCAGACAATGGATGGCGTTCAAAATAACATAAGTAAGATAGCTAAACTATTCCCCAATTGTGTTACGGAATGCAAAGAAATGTTAATGGGGGGGGGGTAAAACCACCTATAAAATCGATTTCGACCAGTTGCGGCAGGAACTATCCAAAGATATTGTGGAAGGACCTGAGGAGCGCTACCAGTTCACCTGGCCGGATAAGCGCAATGCCATCCGTTTAGCCAATACACCGACTACCGATACGCTGCGTCCTTGCCGTGAGGAAAGTGTGGACTTCGACAATACACAGAATCTCTATATTGAGGGTGATAATCTCGAAGTTCTGAAACTGTTGCGCGAGGATTATCTCGGCAAGGTGAAGATGATTTATATTGACCCACCCTATAACACGGGTAATGACTTTGTATATAATGATAACTTCGCACAAAAGTCAGATGAATATGTCCATAATAGTGGACAAGAGGATGAGGAAGGTAATCGACTTGTAACGAATGCTGAGAGTAATGGACGTTTCCATACTGATTGGCTCAATATGATTTATCCACGACTGAAAGTGGCAAGAGACTTGCTCACAGACGATGGAGTGATGTTTATTTCTATTGATGATAATGAGGTCGAAAATTTGAGAAAGGTTTGTGATGAAGTTTTTGGTGAAGACAATTTTGTTTCGAATATTATATGGCAAAAAAAATTTTCAAGAGCCAATGATGCCAAGTACTTTTCTACTATGCATGATCATATCTTATGCTATGCAAAAAATTCGATACTTAAAAATGATAAAGGTTGGAAGATTGGATTATTGCCACGTATAGAAGAAATCCCAGATGGATACTCTAATCCAGATAAAGATGCAAGAGGTGCATGGGCTTCGGTTGTGTTATCTGCTAAGTCAGGTTCAAATAGTTTATTATATAATATAACAACTCCAAGTGGTAGAATTGTAGCTCCACCAAGTGGTAGATTTTGGAGTGTAAATGAGACGAAATTTGCGGAACTTGTTGAGGATAACCGCATTTGGTTCGGAAAAAATGGTGATGGCACACCTCGGTTAAAAACTTTTTTATCAGAAGTTCAAGATGGATTAAGACCTAATTCAATTATTTTTCATACAGAAGGGGGACATAATCAAGAAGGGAAACAAGAAACTAAAGCTCTATTTGATGGTATTGGCGTTTTTGATGGTCCAAAACCGGTTCGTCTTATAAGATTATTATTGACTATAGCAAATCTTGATAAGGAATCAATAGTACTTGATTTCTTTTCCGGTTCTGCCACAACAGCCCATGCCGTAATGCAGCTCAATTCCGAAGACGGTGGCAAACGTAAATTCATCATGGTGCAACTCCCTGAACAAACAGATGAAAAAAGCGAAGCTTATAAAGCCGGCTATAAGAACATCTGCGAAATCGGCAAGGAGCGCATTCGTCGAGCAGGAAAGAAAATCAAGGAAGAACTGACAGCCAAGCAGCAAGAGGCGGGTTTGTTTGATGATAAAGAAGATAAAGCGGCCAAACTCGACACAGGTTTCCGTGTCCTTAAACTCGACAGCAGTAATATGAATGATGTATATTACACGCCCGTGGAATTTGATGAGAAGTCTCTGTTCGATGAAAACATTAAGGAAGACCGTACAGACGAGGATTTGCTTTTCCAAACCATGCTTGAACTGGGCATAGAACTCTCTGCCCAAATAGACAAGAAGCAGATAGCAGGAAAAGACGTTTATGTGGTGAGCGACGGTTATTTGATAGCTTGCTTCGATGAGAAAGTGAATGAAGAGGTCATCAAAGAGATAGCCCAGCAGAAACCCTATTACTTCGTGATGCGTGACAGCTCGCTGGCACAGGACAACGTGGCGGACAACTTCGACCAGATTTTTGATGAATACAGTAAAGATACCATCAGACGAATTCTGTAAATCTACCAAAGAAATGAAATTTAAATTCAAAATACAACAATACCAAACGGACGCTGTGGAGAATACGGTCAATGTATTCAACGGGCAACCTTCGAAGAAGGATTCTTCCTATCGCCGTGACTTGGGCAAACGCGAATCGGACACTTTATACGAAGAGGAATACGTGGGCTACAGAAATCAGGACGTGGAACTGGATGCCCAGCATCTGCTTGACAATATCCGCAGCATTCAGGCGGCAAGCGAGGTGCCTCAGAGTAAGGATCTTGTCCGTCAGGACGGATTGGGCGCCTGCTCTCTCGATATAGAAATGGAGACGGGTACCGGTAAAACTTACGTCTATATCAAGACCATGTTTGAACTGAACAAACTCTATGGATGGTCTAAATTCATCGTGGTAGTTCCGAGTATAGCCATTCGTGAGGGTGTGCTCAAAAGTTTCAATATGCTGGAAGAGCACTTCATGGAACAATACGGTAAGAAGCCCCGTTATTTCATCTATAACAGCAGCAACCTGCAACAGATAGACAGTTTCTCTGCCGATGCCAACATCAATGTGATGATTATCAATGTTCAGGCTTTCAATACATCTTTCAAGGAAGATGCCAAAAACAAGGATGCCCGTATCATCTACAGCAAACGTGACGATTTCCAAAGTCGCAGACCTATCGATGTGATTGCAGCCAATCATCCCATCATTATGATGGATGAACCACAGAAGATGGAAGGTGCTGCCACACAAAAAGCGCTGAAAAACTTCAGGCCGCTGTTTGTGCTCAACTACTCGGCTACCCACAAGACGGCACACAATTGTATTTATGCCCTAGATGCCCTGGATGCCTACAAGAAGAAACTGGTGAAGAAAATTCAGGTGAAAGGCATCACCCTGCAGAATCTGCTGGGCTCCAACAGTTATATCTATTTTGACAATATCATTCTGTCTAAGAACCATGCCCCTGTAGTACGTCTGGAACTGGAGGTGAAGGGCGCACAGAGCACGCGACGCGAAACACATCAATTCGAGCAGGGTGATTCGCTGTTTGATATTTCTCAACTGCCCGTATATAAGGATTTCACCATCAGCAGCATCAATGCCTATAACAATACCATCACCTTCCTAAATGGTGATTCACTGAAGAAGGGCGAAGTGATGGGGGATGTAAGTGAACAGACCATACAACGCGTACAAATCAGAGAGACCGTGAAATCTCATTTCGAGAAAGAACGGACCTTGTTTCAGCAGGGCATCAAGACGCTATCGTTGTTCTTCATTGATGAAGTGGCGAACTACAAGAGCTATGATGAAAATAATGAAGAGGTACATGGACCCTTATGGAAGATGTTCGAGGAAGAATATACCCATTATCTGAATGAGAACTTATCTCTCTTTGAAGATGATTATCAGAAATATCTTCGTAGGGACTCTGTGACTCAGGTACATAACGGATATTTTTCTATCGACAAGAAGGGACATGCTGTCAACTCATCTACAAGCCGCGGTGACGATACCTCAAACGATATTTCGGCTTACGACTTGATTCTCAAGAATAAGGAACGACTGCTGAGCTTTGATGAACCTACCCGCTTTATATTCTCGCATTCAGCGCTGCGCGAAGGATGGGATAATCCCAATGTATTCCAGATCTGTACGCTCAGACACGCTAATTCTGCGACAGCCAAACGACAAGAGGTTGGGCGCGGACTTCGTATCTGTGTGGACCAGAACGGTAACCGCATGGATTATGAGCGACTGGGTGATGTTGTTCACAATATCAATAAACTGACTGTTATTGCCAATGAGAACTATAGTACTTTCGTAGATGCACTCCAGAAGGAAACGAAGGAGGCTTTGCGCGAACGTCCTACAATGGCCAATATTGCATACTTTGAAGGCAGGTTGGTAAAGATAGAGGGCGGACAGCACGTCATCAGTAATCAGGAGGCTGTGAGCATCGTGGCATGGCTTTTCGACAATGACTATATAGACCAGAAGGGAAACATTCTGCAATCTTATCGAGACGACCTTGAGGTGGGTACACTTGTGCCTGTAGGCAAGAAATTGCAGCCCATGCAGGAAGAAATAAAACGACTGATTCAGAGTATTTACGATCCCTCTGTACTGGAAGGTATGGTGGAAAATGGTAATGCTTCTGCCGAAGTTCCGAATGAACATCTCAATGAGAATGCAAATAAGGAGGAGTTCAAAAGGTTATGGAATGAGATTAACCATCACTATGTTTATACGGTTCACTATGACAGTGACGAACTGATTAAAAAAGTCATTGACAGTATTAATAAGGAGCTGATGGTAAAAACACTGAAATATGTGGTGACCACAGGAACACAAGGAGACGCGGAACTGGAGTTTACGGGTGATAAGACTACAGCTACCAAACAACTGAATGAAGTATGCACATCGACAGTGAAATATGATTTGGTAGGTGAAATAGCACGCGGAGCCACGCTGACACGTCGTACAGTGGTGAAGATACTAAAAGGTATCAGTACATCGAAACTTTATTGTTTCAAAAACAATCCGGAAGAGTTTATCCGTAATGTCATTAAACTCATCAAGGAACAGAAGGCTACGATGATTGTGGAGCATATCAGTTATAACAAGACTGAGAACACTTACGATACGAATATCTTCACGGAAGGAAAGCATAGTCAAGGTGTTGAAAAAGCTTATCCAGCCAAGAAACATATTCTAGACTATGTTTTTACTGACGGACTGGCAAAAGAAAGTACGGAGAAGAAGTTTGCTGAAGCTTTGGACGAAGCCGAAGAGGTAAGTGTATATGCAAAGCTTCCACGCTCATTTCAGATACCGACACCGGTGGGGCACTATTCTCCTGACTGGGCTATCGCCTTTAAGCAGGGAACGGTGAAGCACATCTTCTTTATAGCAGAAACTAAAGGCTCACTGGACTCCATGGATCTGCGTGGCGTGGAAAAAGCAAAGATAGCATGTGCAAAGAAATTGTTCAATGACATTTCCACCAGTCACGTGAAGTACTGGAATGTGACCTCCTATCAGGATCTGTTGGATGCGATGGGAACAGTATAAATGAAGATGGATTTTGCTATTTCTCTGACCTAATAAGCAGGTGTGAGCTCAATCGAGATACGACTGTTTCCAAAATGGAAATAACCACTCAGTAAGGTGCGATGGAAGGCAAAACACAGCCTCATGAAACGATTCTATGAGACTTATGCTGGAAATAAAAAACTCTCAACACTGCTGCGAGAATTAGCTGGAGCAAAAATACGAATTCTCGCACTTGTGGTGAGAGAATTAGCTACGCAAGCCGAAGAAATCTTTAAAGATAATTACGTAAAAAAATATAATTATTAGATCAATTTGAGCCGATTATATAAATATATACAGATATGGACAATGCATTATTGTCTTTTATAGAGCGCTATAAGAATAATGTGTATGGCTCGGATGGCATCTCAATGCCTTTCGCATAGTGTTTACCTTTTACTTTCTGCGCTGCGATGGGGAATGCGTACACTTGGGGACCATAAATGAAAAACGTATTAACGGATGTACACCAAGCCTTATAAACTTGCAATGATTAATATTTGTTTGGGTTGTGATGTTTTTCTTGAATATTCTTTTAATTTTGCAATTGTATTGTTTTCCTGTAGAATATGAACATGAAAACATATATTCTCTTGCTACTTACTTGACTATGATACTTTGAAACTAGATATGGAATTGAATAAATAAACATAAGTCTAAAATGAAAAACAGAAAAATGATTCTGCTGGCGGTATTATTGACCACCGGCCTTGCTGCTTTGGCGCAGCAACCCTATACCTCGACCTATCAGGAAAAAGAAGTATTCAAGAATGATGATGTAGTGTTCCGTCAGATTGATGCCCACACATGGGAAGGAAACGGTCATCTCATGGCCAATGAAAGTCTCTATCTTATTGAAGGAAACGACCGTGCCATCCTTTTGGATGCCGGAACCAAGATTGCTGATTTGGACAATATTGTAGCCAAACTGACAACCAAACCTGTCACATTAATTGCTACTCATGTACATCCTGACCATACCGGTGAAGCCATCAAGTATTTCCCTAAATTATATCTCAATGCTGCCGATGTAGTGAATATTCCTCAGATGATGCCTCAATACAAAGGAGAAATTTGCTATCTGAAAGACGGTGAGGTGATAGATTTGGGTGGTCGTCAGATAGAAGTACGCTTTGCTCCCGGACATACTCCAGGCTCTACTGTTTTCTTTGACAAGGCGGCTGGATATGGTTTCAGTGGAGATGCTTTCGGAAGTGGCAATCTGTTGGTTACAACCAATATATCCACGGTACTCAGCACTTGCCAGCGTATTAGCAGTATCATGGAAAAGGAAAACATTAAATTTATGTATCCGGGACATTATATGGGCAAGAATCCTGAAACTCTCCAGCGGTTGAAAGATATGATAGGTCTCTGCAATGACATCCTTTCGGGAAAACGTGTAGGAGAGAAGAATCCTCATGGCATGATAGGTCTTGATACAATTGTCAATGATTTCGGAGTTCGAATTAACTATAATAGCAAAGAAGGTGTAAAATGATTAATCGTTTTAAACTTTTTGACGCAGCGACAATCATATATAAATTAAAATCGATATTACTATGAACAAAAGATTATTTAGTATGGCTATAGCAGTGTTGCTGGCAACAGTAGCATTCGCTCAGCAGGCACTTTTCTCGGGAAATGACATTGTTTCTCCTGAAGTGAACAATGACGGTACAGTTACTTTCCGTCTCCTTGCTCCCAAAGCAGTGAGGGTTCAGATAACGGGTGATTTTCTTCCCAATGTGAAGGTACAGACTCCCCGAGGTGAAACGGACCAACCCGGACTCGTGGATTTGACAGAGGATAAGAATGGAGTGTGGACCTATACCAGTGAGTCTCTGGCCCCCGAACTTTATTCCTATAAGTTCAAGGTGAACGGCATGGATTATCTGGATCCATCCAATGTGTATATGTGCAGGGATATTGCCACTTATATGAACATTTTCATTATAACAAAAGATAAAGGCGATAAAGGCGACCTTTACAGCGTAAATGCAGTGAAGCATGGAAATATGTCGAAGGTATGGTATGACAGTCCTACGCTCAAAATGAAGAGAAGAATGACGGTCTACATTCCTGCAGGCTATGATAAAGGCGGCAAATATCCGGTTCTTTATCTGCTTCATGGAGCGGGAGGTGACGAAGAGGCCTGGCCTACATTGGGTCGTGCCGCTCAAGTTCTTGATAATCTGATTGCAGCAGGTAAGGCAAAGCCGATGATTGTGGTAATGCCTAACGGTAATCCTAACTGCGAAGCGGCTCCGGGTGAATGGTCAAAGGGTATGTACAAGCCTTCGTTCATGGGACATGCCACATCCAAACCGGTAGCCTCTATGGAAGCTAGTTTTCCGGACATCATCAAATATGTGGAGAGTCATTACAATGTCTTGAAAGACAAGAAGAACCGTGCCATCTGTGGCCTTTCCATGGGAGGCGGTCATTCCTTCAGTATTTCCAAACTGTATCCTGACAAGTTCGATTATGTAGGCTTGTTCTCTGCAGCCGTGTCATTGAAGAATAACTTCCAGCTTTCTGATGCCAATACCCCTCAAGCTGATGCCGACCCGGTTGTGGCAAAGCAGCTCAAGGCCTTGTTTGCAGGTAATCCGAAACTCTATTGGATAGCAATCGGTAATGCCGACTTCTTGTATAAAGCCAATGCCGACTATCGCAAGTATCTCGACAAGCAAGGTTATAAGTATGAATATTATGAGAGTGATGGCGGTCACATTTGGCGTAATTGGAGAGTTTATCTCACCATGTTTGCCCAAAGATTATTTAAATAAAAAATTAGTGTCATGAAAAAAATATTCATATTGCTGCTGTTCGTTTTAAGCGGTACGCTCATTTATGCACAGACATCATCAACTCCTTCAGAGAATAGGGCAGAATCCATCAAGACAGTGTTTGACTTTCTGAAGAAGTGTCCCTGCTATTTCCTTGCTACGGTAGATGGTGACAGACCTCAGGCTCGTCCATTCGGTTCCCTTAATATTTACGACGGGAACCTCTACATTCAGACAGGAAGAAAGAAAAACGTGGCAAAGCAGATAAACGTCAATCCTAAAGTATGCATTTGTGCTATCAACGGCAACCAGTGGATTCGAATCAATGCGGAACTGGTAGAGGATAATAGGGTGGAGGCCAAGCAGAGTATGCTGGATACCATGCCGGGGTTGAAGAAGATGTATTCTGCAACAGACAACAATACGGTAGTATATTATTTAAAAAATGCTGATGCTACCATTAATGGTGGCGGAGGAAATCCTATAAAAATCAAATTCTGAAATAGTTTATTAGTCAACAGTGTTTTCGATAGGGATAGTTTTGTTATTAGTTATATGTTTTGAAAGCTGTAACGTTCTAGTGAGAATGTTACAGCTTTTGGTATGTCAATATTTTTTTACTTTTGTCGTAAAATTAATCGCCGCAAAGAAATATTAAAATTTCAAAACGATTTTAGCACTTCCAAAGGAAATAGACGAATGGAATAGCAAAGAACGGGGTCATGAATGCCGACATCCAATAGGCTTGCTTTGCTTTGTCACCATGCCATGAGGGGGGAATGAGGAGGAATGCCAGTATAAGATTGGCAAGCGGCCACGACATCATTATAAGCAGAATCTCAATCATATCCTTTTTCATAAAAAGTAAACGATTAATATAGCAATAAGTAAAGAAGCCGTTATAACACGGCTTCAGGGAGGTTCCGGTCAAAACTTACGTAATGACCAAATCCATTGCAAATATATAAATTAAAATTGAAACAACAAATAAAAGCAAAAAATATTGATATGACGACACTCATCACAATCTACATCGCCGGCATGGTGTCGTTACACTCAATATTACTTCCTGATATTGTTTCTTCCTGAGTCGTTTTTTTACTTGGAAAGGCTCTAAGACGCATCAAAACAACTCTTCGTCTGAATCATCGGAAGAGGAAGGCGGATAAAATATCTCATTGAATTATATTTTCAAACAAATATACAGTGAATGAATTTTTATAACAAATGTTCCAAAAGGAAAAAACAGGCATTTAAAACCTTTTAGTGAGAATCTTGCCCTTTTTGTTTGGATTAATCTTAGGATTCGTAGAAGTGGTTATCGTTATTTCCCCTTTTATAATGATTGGTCTCTTAGCATTTTCTTCACGTTTTTTACGTTCTGCTTTTTCGTAATAGTCTGTACTAAAAAGAATATTCATCATGACGTAAAAGAAGACACCTGACATAAGGAAGAAGAAAAGACTCCATCCTTTGCTGTGATTTATTACGAGAATAAACAATGCAAAGTTCAACAAGAAACCGATAAATGTGTATATAGCAGCTTTTATACTCATATATATATTTTCTCCAAATATAGCAGTTCAAATAATAAAAAACAAGTTTTTCTGCCAGAGAAAAGAACTTTCTCTCAGGCAGAGAATGCTTTTTGTATATAATCAACTGCGCAGGATGACGGAATGTCGACTTCGCAACAATCTTTGTTTATGGAGCATTTTTATGCTTCCAGCAAGAACTCAAATCCTTTGGATTCGGGATTCCAACGGAATCCTTCAAACTCGAAAGTCTTCAATTCCTCGGGATTGGTGATGCGGTTCTTCAGAATGTAACGTGTCATGGCACCCCGGCACATCTTGGTATAGATGACGATGGTTTTCTTTTTCCCGTCTTTTATGATGTGAAATTCAGGAGTTACTATTTTTACTTCTTTGGCGACTTTTTTCCAGTCCACCAGATTCTTCATTTCATCGCTGGCAAGATTCACCAGAATGCCGTCATCGGCTTTTATCTGTTCGATGAAATAATCTGTCAGTATTGGCTTCCAATAGTCGAACATGCTTTCCCCTTTATTCTCGGGAAGCAGCACGTTGCCTTCTAGTCTGTATTTCTTTATCAAGTCCAGCGGACGGAGCAGGCCATACAGAAAGGACGCAATAAGCAGATGTTGGTTGGTGTAGAGGAGTTCTTCTTTTGAGAAGCTTTCGGGGGCAAGCTTTTGGAATACCATGCCATCATAAGAAAATACGGCTGGTTCGCGTTTGTTTTCATGATCGAAGAAATGCTGGTAACGCGACCAGTTTTCCTGAGCGATGTCAGCATTCGTTTTCAGCAGTTCTTTTAACTGAGTAGGAGAGTAAGCTGCCATCTGCACGGCATTCTCGTTGGCTTGGAGCTGGAACTTGGGCTCAGTAGCGAAAGACAGGGCTTGAGTATTGTTGCCTGTCATTATTTTTGCACAGGATATATAGATTATCATAGGCCTGATGATGTTATTCTTGTGGTTGGGATTCCCGGCTACGAACCAATTCGATGGATTCCTTTCCGGTGATATGTTCTATCGTCAATTCGATGATGCACAGCCGCTTGAATTCCTTGTCTATTTCCATTTTTCGTCCTTCAACCTGAGAAGGAGAATATTTTGCAGCTAGAATTTCAATTGCTTCTCTTTTTTCATCTTCATTTTGCAGAATATGTATTTTCCCGAAAACAATAACGCTGCGGAAATAAGTAGTATATTTTTCAGGAATGATTTCGTCTTTTTCGATAACACAAAAGGATGCCTTTTCATTGCCGTTGATTGCATCTATCTTATGCCCCGAAAGAGCACTGTGGAAATAAATTCTGTCTTCATGAAGAACATAACTGATGGGTACGGCATAAGGATAGCCGTCGTCACCGTGGAGGGCAAGAACTCCGCATGTCATTTTCTCCAATATGGCAAGGCTCTTTTCCTTGCTGAGTAGTTGCCTTTTTCTGCGCATTTCTCTAAACATAAGTTTCGCTCGTTGAAATTATACAATCTTTAAACCAATGATGGATATTATCAATGTTGAAATAAAGAAAATTCTTCCAAGAGTAGCCGGCTCATGAAAGAAAAAAATTCCTACCAGAACTGTACCTACAGCTCCTATACCCGTCCAAATCGGATAGGCGGTTCCTAGGGGAAGAGTGTGGGATGCCTTTGCCAGAAGAGTCATACTCAGGATTACGGAAATCAGAAAGCCGATGCCCCAAAGATAATATTCTGTCCCGCTGACTTCTTTCATCTTACCTAAACAAAAAGTAAATCCTGTCTCAAAAAAACCGGCAATTACCAAAATAATCCAATCCATTATAACTCAATCTTTATATTTCCCACAAAATTAATGATAATATCTGACAATTTTGCTAGTTCCGCAAAAAAAGCACCTTTATATATTTTACAGCAATTATTATACAAATTACTGAAATTCGTTAAAAATAATACGATTATTAGAAGAAATAATATATATTTGTCAAGTTATAAAAACGACAAGGAGGCATATTATGAAAAAAAACAAAATGATTAATCGCAGGGACTTTTTAAAGAAACTTGGAATAGGTGCCGTGACAACGGCTGCCGCTATGGCAGCAGGGCCGGTATGGAGTTTGACTACCGAGGAGGAACGAAAGGGTGTGAAACCCGCCTTTGGTTCGATGGCGGACTCTACCGATACCATGACATATCGTATCAACCGTCATACGGGAGACAAGGTATCCCTTTTGGGATATGGCTGTATGCGATGGCCTAGCAAACCCGGAACTAAGGAGCTTGATCAGGATAAAATCAATCAACTGGTTGATTATGCAATGGCTCATGGGGTTAATTATTATGATACTGCACCGGCTTACGGAGCTTCTGAAATTGCTCTCGGCAATGCCATTCACAAGTATCCGAGAGAAAAGTATATGATAGCAACCAAAATGTCCAACTTCAATCCTTCGGATCAGTCACGTGAGGCCTCTATTGCCATGTATCACAATTCCATGAAGAGAATTAAAGTGGATTATTTCGATTATTATCTGCTCCATTCGATAGGAGGCGGAGGAATGGAAGCCTTTAAAGCCCGTTTTATAGACAATGGAATTCTTGATTTCCTCTTGAATGAACGAAAGGAAGGCAGAATCCGTAATTTAGGATTTTCCTATCATGGAGATATTGAAGTCTATAACTATTTGCTTGCACAAGACATTAAATGGGATTTTGCTCAGATTGAACTCAATTATGTGGATTGGAAATATGCACAGCAGATGAATCCTCGCAATTACAATGCGGAATATCTATATAATGAACTTGAAAAAAGAGGCATACAGGCTGTTATCATGGAACCGATGCTGGGTGGACGTCTTGCAAATCTAAATGATAATTTATCCGGAAAGCTGAAGGCTAAAAGACCGGATAGTTCTACTGCATCATGGGCTTTCCGTTATGCCGGCACATTGTCAAATACGTTGACAGTTCTCAGCGGTATTAACAGAATGGATCATCTGGAAGAAGATATTAAATTGTATTCACCGTTGGATCCTTGCACCGCATCAGAAATGGCTCTGCTGGAAGAAGTGGCAAAAATATATAGCAGTTATCCGATGATTCCATGCACAGGTTGCAAGTATTGTATGCCTTGTCCGTTCAATCTGGATATTCCTGCCAATTTTGCATATTACAATAAATGTGTGAATGACGGTACAATGCCTCCGACAGACCCGAACGATCCGAAATATAAGGAAATGGCAAAGGCCTTCCTGGATGGTTATGCCAAAGCGGTTCCTGATGAAGAGCAGGCATATCATTGCGCTCATTGCAATCATTGTGTTCCTCACTGCCCTCAGCGTATTCATATACCGGAACAGATGGATCGCATAAAGAAAATGGTTGAAGAGATGAAAAAGAATGTAGGTTAGCGAAAGCTAGCCTACTTTTCTTTTATAAATATTGTACGATTTTTTCCAGATAAAGACGGTCTGTCTCGTCAAAAGCATCAAGGTGGTCACTGTCAATATCGAGTACCCCGATGAGGGTTTCTTCATGAAATATCGGTACGACGATTTCCGAACGTGAAGCCGAACTGCAGGCGATATGTCCCGGAAACCGGTCGACATCGGGAACAATGAGTGTGCGGCGCTCTTTCCAAGCCGTGCCACAGACTCCTTTGCCAAAGCGGATGCGGGTACAGGCAATGGGTCCTTGAAAAGGGGATAGTACCAGCTGTTCTTCTTTTACCGTGTAGAATCCTACCCAAAAGAAATCAAATGCTTCCTTCAAGGCTGCAGCCATGTTTGCCATATTGGCAACCAGGTCTTTTTCCCCTTCAAGCAGGGAGATTATCTGAGGAAGAATTTCCTTATACTTGTCTTCTTTACTGTGAGCTGTGATAATTAAAGTTTCTGCCATATTGGTTATTGATTGATTTTTACGTTTTTACATTCAATGTCCTTTATCAGGCTTTTGTCTATATTGCCATTTTTTGCTTTGATGGTAAGATTCTCGAATTTAAAGTCCGATAAAATATATTGATCGGATTTTTCAACATCGAAAAAGATATCGCAATCCAACTGAAGATTCCGTAAAGTAACGTGGTTGGAATAGGACAGAGGAATTTCTTTGGCTCCTTTTAAATCAAAAAACTGAGTCCAAGGTTTGATGTAAAGTACTCTGTCAACATTTCCTGTTATGCCTTCCACTGTGATGTATTCGTAAAGCTGAGGCGTATCGGGGCGCATCTTCAGCCAAAGCAGACGGTTCAGGCCGTTGACCTTGCAATTGCGCAGAATGATGTTGCGGTCATGAAGGGATTCGCTTCCGCAAGTGAGTCCGCCGTGACAAAATCCATATTCGCAATCTTCTACGATAATGTTGGCATTGCTTCCATTGTTAGGATCTTTGTCGGCAGTAGGGCCTTTTCCGCCTTTAAGAACTACTGCATCATCATTGACCGACATATAGCATCCCTTGACTAGAATGTTATTGCAGACGTCGATGTCGACAGCATCCGTACTCGGACCTTTTACCGGGCCGTCTACTACGGAAGTAATTCTCAAGCCAAGAAGTTTCACATGGTCACACTTGTACAGATGAGTAGTCCAAAACGGAGAATTCATGAAATGAACTCCGGAGAGCTGTACATTCTTGCAATTGGACAGATAGACCAAACGGGGGCGGAGTTCGTCCATGTTGGTACATTTCGGAATAACCGAACGTCTGATCCAGAATGAACGCCAATAACGTTCACCGTTTCCGTTGAGGGTTCCTTTCCCTGAGATGGTGAAGCCGTCGAGTCCATCGGCATTAATCAGTGCAGAGAAGTATTTCAGAGTCTGACCTTCCATGCGTGTTGTGACGGCAGGGAAGTTGCTAATATCATCCGAACCCTTGAGAACGGCTCCTTCTTCCAGATAGAGATGGGTTTGGGGTTTAAAAAAGAGTGCGCCTGACAAGTAGGTGCCTTGGGGAATGACAATTACACCTCCGCCGTTTTGTGAAGCTTTGTCGATAACAGCTTGTATTTTCTGAGTCTGGATGGTCATACTGTCTTTGGACACGCCGTAGTCCGTAATGATATATTTGGTGCCGAGAGTGTCGATACTGACAATCTTGTTTTCACTGAACCATTTCGGAACAGGTGTCCCGTCGGGAAACTTTCCTTGTCCGAAGGCACAGATACTAAAGAAAATACAAATGCTTAGTGTTGATAAAAGTGTTTTCATAATTGGTGTGCTATTTGATGAATTAAAAAGAAAGCCGGCTCGATAAGGACCGGCTTTCAGAATATTTGTTTATTCCCATTCAATGGTAGAAGGCGGTTTGGACGAGATGTCGTAGGTTACTCTGTTAACCCCTTTCACCTTATTAATAATATCGTTGGAAACCTTTGCCAGAAATTCGTAAGGCAGATGTGCCCAATCGGCTGTCATAGCATCCGAACTGGTTACGGCTCTCAGGGCTACGGCACGTTCATAAGTGCGTTCATCACCCATGACCCCTACACTCTGTACCGGTAGGAGGATCACGCCTGCCTGCCAAACTTTGTCGTATAGATCCCAATCACGGAGTCCTTGAATGAAGATATCATCAGCTTCCTGGAGGATATGAACTTTTTCAGCCGTAATATCTCCTAAAATGCGGACAGCCAATCCAGGGCCCGGGAAAGGATGGCGGGTGATGAGATGTTCAGGCATACCCAATTCACGACCTACACGGCGTACTTCATCCTTAAACAAAAGACGGAGAGGCTCGCAAAGCTTCAAGTCCATATTCTTTGGTAGACCGCCTACATTGTGATGACTCTTGATGGTCATTCCTGTGATGGACAAAGATTCGATGCAGTCCGGATAGATAGTTCCTTGGGCAAGGAATTTCACGTCCTTTATCTTATGTGCTTCTTCATCGAATACATCAATGAAACCCTTACCGATGATCTTGCGCTTGCGTTCCGGTTCGGTTATACCTTTCAGTTCGTTGAAGAATTTCTCGCTTGCATCCACTCCGATGACATTCAGTCCCAGGCATTCGTAATCGTGCATTACATTCTTGAATTCGTTCTTGCGGAGCATTCCATGATCCACAAAGATGCAGGTAAGGTTTTTGCCGATGGCTTTATTGAGCAGAACGGCTGTGACGGAGGAATCGACTCCGCCGCTTAGTCCTAAAACTACCTTGTCGTCCCCGATCTGTTTCTTGAGAGCTGTTACCGTAGTTTCTATGAAAGAGGCTGCATTCCAATCCTGTTTGCTTCCACAAATGTCCACAACGAAATTCTTCAGAAGCTGGGTCCCGTCTTCCGTATGGAATACTTCCGGATGAAATTGAACGCCCCAAAGCTTTTCTCCTTCTGCCTGATAGGCAGCAATTGCTACTTTTTCAGTAGAAGCGATTATCTTGAAATTCTCAGGAAGAGCTGTGATTGTATCTCCATGGCTCATCCATACCTGCGAATTTTCTCTTACATTCTTTAATAACGGATTTGAACTGTCGAATTTTGTGAGGCGGGCACGTCCGTATTCACGAGTGTTGGCAGCTTCCACTTTTCCTCCGAATTCGTAGGACATGAATTGTGCTCCGTAGCAGATTCCCAAAATTGGATATTTTCCTCTCAACTTGCTGATGTCCATTTTGAAAGCACTCTCATCATAAACTGAAAAGGGGCTTCCGGACAATACGACGCCTATGACAGACGGATCGTCGAAGGGGAACTTGTTGTAAGGGATGATTTCGCAGTAAGTGTCCAATTCACGGATGCGTCGTCCGATGAGCTGGGTGGTTTGTGAACCGAAATCAAGAATGATAATTTTCTCTTGCATATACTAGTTATTTTCCCGCGTTTTCTTTCAATAAATCACGGATCTCTGTTAATAATGTTTCTTCTTTGGTAGGAGCAGGAGCTGCAGGGGCCGGGGTTTCTTCCTTTTTCTTGTGCAATTTGCTTATTCCTTTGATTACCAAGAAAATTGAAAATGCAATAATCAGAAAATCAACTGTGTTCTGAATGAAAGTCCCGTAGTTGAGAGTTACAGCTTCTATAGCTGTCCCGTCGGCAGCTGTGGAGGCAGGTTTCATTACCCATTTCAAACTGTTGAAATCGAAACCGCCCAAAAGCAGTCCGATGAAAGGCATCACGACATCTGCTACTAGAGATGACACTATTTTGCCGAAAGCGCCGCCAATAATTACACCGACAGCCATATCAATGACATTGCCTTTCATAGCAAAGTCCTTGAACTCCTGGATAAAATTACTTTTTGCCATATTTTTAAAGAATAATAATTAAAATTTTGTGCGAATATAAAAAGATTTTCTTAATTTTGCACCGCGTTTGAGAAAAAAGAATGAATATTGATAGAAATTCAATTTTTGAGGGCGTTAAACGTAGATTTTGAGAATAAATATTTTTAAGTATAACCTTTAAAAATTAAACAAAATGATTAAAGTAGGTATTAACGGATTTGGCCGTATCGGACGTTTTGTTTTCCGTGCAGCTCAGACAAGAAACGACATTCAGGTCGTTGGTATTAATGACTTGTGCCCAGTAGATTACTTGGCTTACATGTTGAAGTATGATACAATGCACGGACAGTTTGAAGGAACTATCGAAGCAGATGTTGAAAAGAGCCAGCTGATCGTTAACGGTAAGGCTATCCGCGTAACAGCTTGCAAAGATCCTAATGAATTGGCATGGGACAAGGTAGGTGCTGAATATGTTGTTGAATCAACAGGTTTGTTCCTTACTAAGGAAAAAGCTCAGGCTCACATCAATGCCGGTGCAAAATATGTTGTTATGTCAGCTCCTTCAAAGGATGATACTCCTATGTTCGTTTGCGGCGTTAACTTCGACAAATATGTTAAGGGTACTCAGTTCGTTTCTAACGCTTCTTGTACTACTAACTGCTTGGCTCCTATCGCTAAGGTTTTGAATGATAAATTCGGTATTGTAGACGGTTTGATGACAACTGTTCACTCTACTACTGCTACTCAGAAGACTGTTGATGGTCCTTCTATGAAGGATTGGCGTGGTGGTCGTGCTGCTTCTGGCAACATTATCCCTTCTTCAACCGGTGCTGCTAAGGCTGTTGGTAAAGTTATCCCTGAATTGAACGGTAAATTGACCGGTATCTCAATGCGTGTTCCGACTTTGGATGTTTCTGTTGTTGACTTGACAGCTAACTTGGCTAAACCTGCAACAAAGGCTGACATCTGTGCTGCTATGAAAGAAGCTGCAGAAGGTGAATTGAAAGGTGTTCTTGGCTATACTGAAGATGCAGTTGTTTCTTCTGATTTCTTAGGTTGCACTTTGACTTCTATCTTCGATGCTAACGCAGGAGTTTATTTGACTGATACTTTCGTTAAGGTTATCTCTTGGTACGACAACGAAATCGGTTACTCAAACAAAGTTCTTGAGTTGATCGCTCACATGGCTAAAGTTAACGGATAATCGTTATCTTATTCATATAAATAAAAAAGGCTGTTCCATTGGGACAGCCTTTTTTATTGCCTGATAACGTGATTATTTGGTAGATATCTTCAATACGGTAATGGAGTAGGGTGCCAAAGTGCATTTGAATGCTTTGGATACTTTAGCTTTTGAAGTGACAGGAACGATATTCTTAGGTTGGTCTATCGTATTCGTATCTTCGGGATGAGCCGACTTCAATTCTACTTTTATGGCTTTGCTTTGTATACCAGAGGCACCTTCTATATTGAAATCAACGGTTTGACTCTTTCCAACCACATTGATTACTTTGAGAAATACATTGCCCGTATGTGAGTCTTTCGTGGCTACATAATAGATTTCAGGAATATCGATTGGTTCTACTTTCATCAAAGAATCACGCTGGCTCAATGGGGTCTTGAAAGTCGGGATGTTTTCTCCTTTTATCGGAATAATCTTATCGCCGAGATAATTCCCGAACATGCATTGTGCATAGTAGGATGGAGAACCGTATGAATTCAGAGTGTTGTAGCCAATCAAATCAGATTTCCATTGCATGCCACCGGGATTCACATTGACCATCATAGGCGCATAACACGACATGATGACCAGATCGGAATTGCGTTCCATGCATGCCATCCATACGGCATCGCCAAGTGCAGCATTCATATTAGTAGTGGGATCACCTTCTCTGGTAGCCCATTCACCGCAGAATATCTTAGGTCCTTTTCTGTCATACGAATCATATTGGAACGCATTCCTGTACATATCGATGGCACTTCTGTAGAAATGTTCATCCATAATATCTATTTTGACTTTATTCATGTTGGTTTCGTACCAATTGAACTGTGTGGTCATCGTGGAAATCAATTCCAGTTGAGGATATTGGGCTTTTATAGCATCATAGAATTGCTGGTAACGTTCTGTATAGCTTCCTGTACGGTCGAAGAAATCTTCATTACCTATTTCAATATATTTAAGTTTGAAAGGTTGCGGATGTCCGTCCTTTACTCTTTGTGCGCCCCATTTTGTATCGGGTCCGCCGATGACATATTCTATTTCGTCAAGTGCATCTTGTACGAAAGGCTTGAGGTATTCACCCGTTAGATGGTCGCCGTTCAGAGTGTATCCTGCGAAAACAGCAAGTACAGGTTCTCCTCCCAGATCTTCAATCCATTCAAGGTATTCCAGAAGTCCGAGTCCGTCATTCGAACGGTATCCCCAAGGACTGTTATGTCCCGGACGTTCATCGGGATTACCGATAGTGGATTTCCAGTCAAAGCGATCGGCAAAAGTATTACCTTCCACATAGTTTCCTCCGGGGAAGCGAAGAAATTTAGGATTCATGTTCTTCATCATGGTCATGAGATCAGGGCGAAGTCCGTTTCCTCTGTTGTTGTAGGTTGGGGGAAAGAGAGTTATCCTTGACAGCCAATATGTGCCGGCCTCATTGGTAGTGATGGTCAGGCAAGCATCACTCGTAATAGTGGTCTTATCCGATGTCTTTAGCTGATAGTCGTATTTTTTCCATTGATCAGTAATGTTTGAAATCTGGGTAGAAGCGAAAATGGTTTTACCGTCTTTACTAGCCAAGCTGATTTTAATGGAAGGGGAGGATCCGGGCTTTGTCTTTATGAACAGACTGCCATTATAGGTAGTGAGCGGACGGATGGGATACCCCCAATATCCTTCATTGGTCAGACCGATATCTTTTCCGGATTCCTTTATTTCCAAGCGTAATGACGCATTGTTTGCTTCGTTGATAAATTCCTTTTTGTCCACAGACATGGTAGCGGAGAGAGAATCTGTCATTGTCCAGAAAGCGGGTTTTACAGATCTTGCAGGAGACCAATTCCGCCGGTTGTTTGTTACAAATTCCTTGAAAGATGGATTACGGACCAGTTGGGCGTACAATCCTCCTTCGTAGGAGTAGTTGATTTCTTCAGTCATCAGGCCGTAAAGCATTGGGCTTACAGTCTTTTCGGCTTTACCTAATTGCAGCGTCAGCTTGGGAGTGGTTTGGGCAAATGCAGACAAACCTCCGGCCAATACCAGAGCTGACAATAAAAATGATTTCATTTTCATAGTTATATAATTTAGTAATAAATGATGTGCGATAATAACATCATTCCCAGAATAAGGTAAAACAGATTACAATATTACCTTAAATATGGGAATGTTTACAATAATATGTAGACTTTTTAGAATTGTTTAACGTCAAAGTGTAAATCCATTTATAATGTTTTTTCTGATAGACGCCGGATTAATTTGAATATGTAACATAAATAATAAGAGTTTGTAATAGTTCTGTAACAACTATTTTTTATTTTTGTACGCGGAAATAATAATTTAAAAAGAATGAATATGAACAACTCGTTATTTAGCCGTTTTACTCCTAAAGAACCCAAGTTCTTTTCTTATTTACAGCAGACTTCGGAAGTCTTGGTTAAAGCTTCGGATCTTTTGATTGAAATGTTGCAATGTGAAGGGAAGGAAAAAAGGATGGACTTCTACCATTTGATAAAGGATGAAGAACGCAAGGGTGATAAATTGTCGCATGAGATTTTTGAGGAGTTGAGTACTTCTTTTATAACACCATTTGACAGAGAAGATATTCATTTGCTGGCAGATTCTTTGGATGATGTGCTGGATCGCATCAACAGTTGTGCTAAACGCATTGCAATCTATAATCCTAAAAAGAATGTAGCTTCCACTTTAAAACTGGGGAAAATCGTTAAACAGGATGCCGACAGTATCCGTGAAGCGATGAAGGAGCTGGAATCTTTACGTAAGAATGCATCTCAGTTGAAGGATATTTATAAAAAGCTTCATGATTTGGAAAATGAAGGAGATGATGTTTACGAATTGGCCATCATCGATTTGTTTGAAAATGAAAAAGACGGCATAGAATTGATTAAAACCAAGGAAATTCTCGGTGAATTGGAGAAGGCAACAGATGCGGCCGAAAAGGTAGGAAAGAGTTTGAAGACCATCATTGTAAAATACGCATAATACTACGCTTTATGGTCATGTTGATTTCCATCATCATTCTTGGCTTGATTTTTGATTACATCAATGGTTTCCATGATGCGGCCAATTCCATTGCCACGATTGTGACGACAAAGGTGCTTACACCTTTTCAGGCTGTTCTCTGGGCAGCATTTTTTAATTTTGTCGCTTTTTTTATCTCTAAATATATAATAGGTGAGTTTGGTATCGCAAATACTGTTTCCAAGACTGTTTATGAGCATTATATCACTTTACCCATTATTTTGGCAGGAGTCATTGCTGCCATTATCTGGAACTTGTTTACTTGGTGGAAGGGTATCCCTTCATCGTCATCCCATACTTTGATTGGAGGATTTGCCGGTTCGGCCATTATGGCAAACGGATTTCAAGCTATTCACGGATCGGTTATTCTTAAGATAGCTTCTTTCATATTTTTGGCTCCTTTCATCGGAATGGCTATAGCTTTCTTGTTTTCCCTGCTCGTAATGTACGGATGCAGGCATGTATCCCATCTTCGTGCAGAGGTCTGGTTCAAAAGATTGCAATTGGTTTCTTCGGCATTGTTTAGTATCGGACATGGGTTGAATGATTCCCAGAAAGTTATGGGTATCATAGCTGCTGCAATGGTTGCGGCTCATCCATTGGGAACCGGATTGAGTATACATTCAGTTGCCGATATCCCGGATTGGGTGGCTTTTGCTTGTTTTCTTGCCATATCACTGGGTACCATGTCGGGAGGTTGGAAAATAGTCAAGACCATGGGAACTAAGATAACGAAAGTGACTCCCTTTGAAGGTGTCGTTTCCGAAACGGCTGGAGCTTTTACCCTTTATCTGACAGAATTGCTGAAGATTCCTGTAAGTACCACTCATACTATAACCGGTGCAATCATCGGAGTCGGAGCAACGAAACGACTTTCGGCAGTACGTTGGGGAATTACTAAGGAACTGATGGTTGCATGGGTATTGACGATTCCTGTGAGTGGATTGCTGGGTGCCGTCATACATCTTATATTCTTCTAGGCAAACAATTCATTCTTTTTCTCTCCGTTGTTATTAATTTATGTATTTTTGTACGTAAAAAGATAATGTGGATAGAAATGAGATTACTTGCATTACTGTCATTCATTTGTGGAATAATATATACATCATCAGTCAAAGCAGCTGTTTTGACTGATGTTGATGTATCTTCAGGGGATTCGGTGAAAGCAGCTACTGTGAGTGGTCGTGATTTTATTCTTCCTTCACTGATGTTTGGGGTTGGAATCGTAGGAGCCAAGACTGAATGGTTCGAAGCGAAACATTATGTTGAGGATAAAGGGAAATATCCAAAAAATACGGCTTTTTGGGATGGTATGCAGTATTTGCCTTTGGCTTCTTCAGTCGGCTTGAATTTGCTGGGTATTAAGTCTGTTCATTCCACAACAGATTTGGCAATCATGACCGGTTCTACCTTTGTCATCACAGCCGGTCTGGTGACTTTGTTAAAGAATACAGTTCGAGAAATGCGTCCCGACTATACTACAAGGAATTCTTTTCCTTCCGGACATTCAGCATTTGCTTTTGCCGGGGCCGAGATTTTATGGAAAGAGTATAAGGATGTTTCTCCATGGATTGGAATCGGAGGATACACGGTAGCAGTCTGCACCGGGTTTTCAAGAATACATGATAAAAGGCATTGGGTGACAGATGTGATAGGAGGGGCAGGTTTGGGTATATTGAGTGCAAAACTTGTATATTGGTTGTACCCTGTTCTTCACAAGAGAATACATGTGCCAGGCAATAGCAACCGAAAAGTGAAATCAGCAGAGGTTGTACTTCTTCCGATTGCAGGAGGTCGATATGGAGCTATGTCTTGTCTTATTTCATTTTAAAAAAAGAACCGTCAGTTCCATTCTTTTTCTCATTAAAAATTATATGATTTAGTTTTCTTTACTATCTTTGTAACCATGAAAGAAACAATATTTCTTTATGGCAAGTTATGATATGATAACAATCTTGGGTCCTACGGCCTCTGGAAAGACGACTCTCGCTGCAACATTGGCTTATGACTTGAATGCTGAGATAATTAGTGCGGACAGCAGGCAAATATATCGAAGGATGGATTTGGGAACAGGAAAGGATTTAGCTGATTACAGCGTGAATGGCACCGTTATTCCTTACCATTTGATTGATATTGTTGAACCTGGGTACAAGTATAATATCTTTGAATATCAGCGTGACTTTCTTTTGGCTTATGAAGCGGTAAAAACAAGGAAGGCCGTTCCTATCCTTTGTGGAGGAACCGGATTGTATCTGGAATCTGTTCTAAAAGGTTATCGGTTAGTTCCTGTTCCGGAAAATTTGGAATTGAGAAAGACTCTGGAAGGAAAGTCTTTGGTAGAATTGACCGGCATCCTGAGTAAATACAAAGTCATGCACAATACGACGGATGTAGATACGGCAAAGAGAGCCATAAGGGCTATTGAGATAGAAGAATTTTATTTGGAACATCCGGTTGATGAACGTCCTTTTCCTACCATAAGTAGTTTGATCATTGGGATCGATATCGACCGAGAGGTACGTAGAAAGAAAATAACCGACCGACTCAGGCAAAGATTGGATGAAGGGATGATTGATGAAGTGAGGCGGCTTCTTGATGAAGGCTTGTCGCCGGATGACTTGATTTATTATGGACTGGAATATAAATATCTGACATTGTATGTTATTGGAAGAATTACAAAAGAGGATATGTTCCGACAGTTGGAAATAGCTATCCATCAGTTTGCCAAACGGCAGATGACCTGGTTCAGGGGAATGGAAAGAAGAGGATTCAATATTCACTGGCTGGATTATTCGCTGCCTATGAAAGAAAAACTGGATAGAATAAAAGAATTATTGGAGAGCAATCAATCTATTTAAAATATTATTATGGTTGAATCAGAAAGGTGGGGTATCGTATATAATCCCAAAGCAGGAATCCGAAGGGTGCAGAAACGCTGGAACAAAATCCGTGAATACATGGAAAGTAAAGGCGTGACCTTTGATTATCTGCAGTCGGAAGGTTTTGGCTCTGTTGAACGCCTTACGCGTATGTTGGCTAATAACGGATATCGGACTATCGTCATAGTAGGTGGTGATGGAGCTACCAATGATGCTATTAATGGAATCATGCTCTCTAATGCTCCTGATAAAGAAAATATAGCTCTTGGAATCATTCCCAACGGTATTGGCAATGATTTTGCAAAGTACTGGGGACTTGAGGTGGATAATTATAGAGAAGCTGTCGATACAATTATCAATCATCGCACAAGAAAAGTGGATGTGGGATATTGCTCTCATCAGGAATCGGGAACAGAAACCTATCGGTATTTCTTGAATGCGGTGAATATTGGACTCGGTGCACGTATTGTTCAAATCTCCGATGGTGCTTATCGTTTTTGGGGAATAAGGACTTTGTCTTTTTTCACTTCCATGTTCTTGATGATATTTGAACGCAAACTTTACAATATGCATTTGAAAATCAACGGAGAACACATTCGCGGAAAAATTATGACAGTGTGTGTAGGCAGTGCAAGAGGATATGGACTTACTCCAAGTGCAGTACCATACAACGGCTGGCTTGATGTATCAATCATTTATAGGCCGGAACTTATGCAGATGTGTTACGGATTATGGTTGTTGGTACAGAAACGTATTTTGAATCATAAGATGGTAAAACCTTACCGAACAAAAAAGGTAGTACTTTTACGAGCAAAAAATGCTCCCGTGAGCTTGGACGGAAGAGTACTCCGTGAGAACTGTCCCATCAGAATAGGGATTAAACCCGAAGCAATTAATTTGATTATTCCTGAATAAATTATTATTATGACTTTAGATTATTTAAAATCAGACAATTTTTTTCTTTTGGCAGGACCTTGTGTAATAGAAGGCGAAGAAATGGCCATGCGTATTGCTGAGAAAGTTGTGACAATCACTGATAATCTTCAAATACCTTATATCTTTAAAGGTTCTTATAGAAAAGCTAACCGTTCAAGGTTGGATTCTTTCACAGGAATCGGTGATGAAAAGGCTTTGAGAATTCTGGAGAAAGTCCACGAAACATTTGGTGTTCCTACAGTTACTGACATTCATGCTGCTACAGAAGCTGCCATGGCTGCTGAATATGTGGATGTTCTGCAAATTCCTGCATTTCTTTGCAGACAGACTGATTTGCTGGTTGCAGCCGCAAGTACGGGAAAGGTCGTAAATATAAAAAAAGGTCAGTTCTTGTCTCCTGAAGCAATGAAATTTGCGGTGGACAAGGTCGTTGAGGCTGGAAATACGAATGTCATGCTTACCGAACGCGGTACTACATTCGGTTATCAAGATTTAATTGTAGATTTTCGGGGTATCCCAGAGATGCAGAATTTCGGTTTCCCTGTTATTTTGGATGCAACACATTCTTTGCAGCGTCCCAATCAGACATCAGGTGTGACGGGAGGAATGCCTCAATTGATAGAAACTATAGCCAAGGCCGGCATTGCCGTTGGTGCTGACGGTTTGTTCATAGAAACTCATGAAAATCCTTGTATCGCCAAGAGTGATGGAGCTAATATGCTAAAATTGGATTTACTTGAAGATTTGTTGACTAAATTGGTAAGAATCAGGGAGGCTATCCGTTAATGCCATTATCCTATTTTGCTTATTTTTTTTAGCTTTTCTTCATCGATGATTTTAATTTTTCGGCCGTCGATGGCAATTATTTTTTCAGATGCAAAATTTGATAAAGTTCGAATGGCATTTGATGTAGTCATATTGGAAAGGTTTGCCAGATCTTCTCGTGACAGATATATGCTCAGTGTATATCCATCTTCTTCCATTCCATAACTGTCTTTAAGGAAAAGCAGAGATTCTGCCAACCTACCGCGGATGTGCTTTTGGGTCAGATTCACTGTTCGTTCGTCTGCAACGCCCAAATCTCTGGAAAGCTGTTTGATGAAGAACAGAGCAAGCTGGTTGTTTTCATTGACAAATTTTTGGATGACATCCATTGGTATCATGCAAATGGTAGATGGCTCGAAAGCTGCAGCCGCAGTCACGAAGTTTTCATCTGCAAAATATGCTCTATAAGCAAAATATTCTACAGGTTTTATTACTCGGATAATTTGACTCCTTCCGCCGACGCCATCTTTGTAGATTTTTACTTTACCATTCAGTAGGCATAATAAATGTGTTGGTTTATCACCTTCACAATATATCATTTC
Organism: Bacteroidaceae bacterium; assembly: GCA_036804505.1. Taxonomy (GTDB): domain Bacteria; phylum Bacteroidota; class Bacteroidia; order Bacteroidales; family Bacteroidaceae; genus Phocaeicola_A. Next base: position 88,286 of record DAIRSI010000005.1, on the reverse strand, counting down.
ATTTTTTTTATAGCGCTGAATAGTAAAATTTCTTGCTAAAGAAGCCCTTTGATCATCGTTCAAAGGATCCCACATTTCAGAGATACTATTAATAATCTCTGCATCTGTAATTTCTTTCTTTGCCATCTTAACCTGTCATGAAATGATGTTATTGAGCACAAAAATAATAAATTAATTTTAATCTTTAAAGAAAAAAACAAGAAATGTAATCTATAAAAAGAAAATTTGTTACGTTTTTTATACAGTAGTGTTAATATTTTGTATCCACCGAGAATTATTTTACTCTTTTCATTATATTTGCAACAGTAAAGTTATGTCATGAAAATAAAACGGATAGTTTATGTATGCTGTATATTCTTCCTTTTCTTTTTCCAATTGTCTGGTGAAGCAAAAAAGAAAGAAGTAATGCTTTTTGCGCAAAAAAATGATCCGGCCGATACAATTATCCGACATGTGCTTGATTCTGTGGAAGTATATTCCAAAAAGATAGACGAATATAATGCTGATTTATATATCAAAGGAAAAGTTTCAGTTTTCAAACGAAACAATTTGCTTCGATATATACCTTCTATGTTTACTTTTGAAAAGGGTATAAAAGATTATATGACAGAATCTTTGAATGAAGTTCATTATACTGCTCCCGACATATATGACTTGAAGCTGAAATCCATGACAGGAACATTTCGTCATGATAGAGGAAAATTGGGCGACGTGATGCAATATTTTAATATGAACGTCTATAAATCAACATTTCTGACCGATAGACTGTTGTCTCCCTTGAGTGAGGCCGGACTTAAAAAATATCTATATCGTCTTGATTCCGTATGGATAGAACATGATACCCGCAAATATTATAAAATAAATGTGATTCCCAGGTATAATAGCGATAAATTGATAGAGGGTTACATTGTCGTATGCAATAAAGATTGGACTCTTTCCGAAATGGAACTGAAAGGCAGGTTTGATATGGTTAATTTCTTTACTCATATCAAAATGGGGAAAGACGGAAATGCTATTTTCCTTCCGCAACATGTATTTGTCAGAATGCTCTTCGGATTTTTAGGTAATAGTTTGGGTGGTGAATATAATGCTTTTTTCCGATATAATCTTATAAGGACTTCCAATGTACCTCGACGTTCCCTTTGGAAAAAACACAGCCATGATTTGAGTGAGTCTTTCCGGTTGGTATGTGATTCTACACGTTATGTGACAAAGGATCTTTATATGAATTTTGACAGGCCTGTTCCGCTTTCCGACAGTGAGAATATTATTTACATGAATAGTCTTCTGAGAAAAACTCAGGCAGATAAGATACCATCAAAGGTAAAAAGTAAAAGTTCTGTTTTTTGGGGGCAAATTGGGGATGCCTTGATTTCAAACTATACAATAAATCTGTCTAATGTGGGTAGTGTCCGCATGTCACCGTTGATTAATCCGGTAATGTTTAAATATAGCCATGGAAACGGCTTGTCATACAGGCAAGTCTTTAAGTATAACAGAGTCTTTGATTCTGATAGAATTCTTAGTATACGGCCTAATTTGGGCTATAATTTTACTCGAAAGGAATTCTATTGGAGGATGGTTTTGGATTGGAACTATTGGCCCGAGAAAATAGGGATTTTCCATTTGGATGTTGGTGGCGGTAACCGAATATATAGCAGCAGCGTCCTGGATGACATCAAGCAGACACCTGATTCTACTTTTGATTTCAATAAACTGAAATTGGATTATTTCAAGGATAATTATGTGAAATTCAGCCATGAAATAGAGATAACGAACGGTTTGAACGTACAAGTTGGATTCGAGGCTCATCACAGGATTCCTATGAATGTCAGGATAGAAGAGACTAATGTCCCCAAGACAAATAAGGATGTTGTTCCTCATACGGATAAATCCGGTCAGGAGATTTTGAATAAAGTAAGGTCTTCTTATGATAGTTTTGCACCCAGAGTTCGCATAGAATGGACACCGGGTTTGTATTATTATATGAATAGAAAGCGCAAAATGAATCTGCGTTCGCCTTTTCCATCTTTTTCATTTGATTGGGAGAGGGGACTGAACGGTATTTTTGGAAGTCAGGGGAAATATGAACGGTTCGAAGTTGATATGCAACATAAGATATCATATCCTTCCATGAAAAAGCTCTATTACCGTTTGGGATGTGGTATGTACACCAATCAGGAAGAATTATATTTTGTTGATTACGCAAATTTTTATCAACAGAATCTAATTTCGGACAATGATGATGATGTTTCCGGTACATTCCAGCTATTGGACAGAAGATGGTTCAATTCTTCAAGCAGTTATATTCGGGGACACATCACTTATGAAACACCTTTCTTGTTATTTGCAAGATTAGGTAAGATAACCAGAAAGATACAGCATGAAAGATTATATTTAAGCATGTTGAGTATTCCTAAACTAACACCCTATATTGAAGTGGGTTATGGAATAGAAACCCATATTTTTGATTTAGGGGTTTTTGCCAACTGCATAAAGGGGTCATTCAGCAGTGTCGGCTGTTCTTTCTCTTTCGAACTTTTCAGATGATTCTGTGAGCGGATTTTTAGAGTCTGAATCCATTTCTTCATCGGTGTTTTCCTGATAATCGGTGTATTTCGTTTCTTCATTTTCGTCTTCATCTTCAAATGGATCTCTTTTCTGAGGGCCTTCTTTCCTGAAAACAATGGCGGCCAGAATTCCGGCAAAAGCACCGCTGAGGTGACCTTCCCATGATGTGTTTTCAGCTGCAAAGACTGGGAACATATTCCAAACGAGACCTCCATACAGAAATGTAACCAGCAGAGATACTGCAATGAGAGGAATATGTCGGCGGATGAACCCGCTGAAAAAGAGAAAGAAAGCTATGGAATAGATTAGTCCGCTGGCTCCTACATGCCATCCCGGTTGACCGATAAGAAACGTGAACAGTCCTCCAACCAACCATACAAACATAAGAATGAGCGAGCCCAGATCTCTATAGAAGTAATATAAACACCACGTGAGAAATAACAATGGCAGGGAGTTTGCGAACAAATGTCCCCAACTGGCATGAACCAGCGGATGAGACAAAATGCCAAATATCCCCTTTAATGTTCTCGGATAGATACCCCAACGAGTAAAGTCCAAATCCAGTCCGGATTCTAAAAATCTAATGATATATAGGACGAATAGTAGAAATAAAGGGAAAATAAAGGCTAATAAGATTCTTCTTAATTCTGGCTTCATTGTAAAATTATTGTTATAATCTTATGCAAAGCAACTAAATAAAAAGGAGAAAAAGAAAAAAAACGCCAATTCATTTTTTATTTCCATTCTTTTTATTACTTTTGAGGATAACAATGAATGGATAATATATACCTTAAAAAATATAAACTATGAGTTATTTGCGATTTGATAAGACTCTTATGACTAATTTGGAAGAGTCATTGCCAAAAGAAATTCTTCGGACAAACCGCTCAGGGGCTTATCACTGTACGACTATTGTCGACTGTAATACGAGAAAATATCACGGATTACTTGTTATTCCTGTTCCCCAATTAGATGATGAAAACCATGTGCTGCTTTCTTCTTTGGATGAAACTGTCATTCAGCATGGGGCGGAATTCAATCTGGGTCTGCACAAATATCAAGGTAATAATTTCAGTCCCAGAGGGCATAAGTATATCCGTGAGTTCAATTGTGATAAAGTGCCTACTACCATCTATCGTGTGGGGGGAGTCATCTTGAAGAAGGAAAAAGTTTTTGTTCACCATGAGAATAGAATTCTTATCCGCTATACGTTAATGGATGCACATTCTTCTACCATACTCAGACTCAGGCCTTTTTTGGCTTTTAGAAGTGTGCGTCAGTATACTCATGAAAATGCCCAGGCCAATAAAAATTATGATACTGTTTCTAATGGAATCAAAACATGCATGTATCCGGGTTATCCCGAACTTTTCATGCAGCTCAACAAGAAAAATGAATTTCATTATACACCGGATTGGTACAGAGGAATCGAGTATCCTAAAGAGCAGGAACGTGGTTATGCTTTTAATGAAGACTTGTATGTTCCCGGATACTTTGAGGTAGAAATCAAAAAAGGGGAATCGGTGGTCTTTTCAGGAGGAATATCGGAATGCAATACAAACACTCTTCGGCGCGTATTCCAGAAAGAAGTAGATGATCGCACTCCCCGAGACAGTTTTATGCATTGTCTTACAAATTCCGCTCACCAGTTCCACAACAAGCAAGGACAAAATCATTATATTCTGGCAGGATATCCTTGGTTTAAGTGCCGTGCCCGGGATATGTTCATATCTTTGCCGGGTCTGACTTTGGCAATCGATGAAAAAGATGAATTTGAATCGGCAATGAAAACGGCTGAACAAGCTATCTATTCTTTTATTAAAGGAGAACAATCCGATTTGAAAATTTACGAGATGGAACATCCGGATGTTTTGCTGTGGGCAGTATGGTGCTTGCAACAGTATTCCAGAATGGTTTCTAAGAATGCATTTCTTTCCAGATATTTGAAATTGTCAGAAGATATTGTTGATTTTATATGCAAAGGAACTCACGAGAATCTTTTCCTTCATGAAAACGGTCTTTTATTCACAAACGGGAAAGAAAAAGCTGTGACATGGATGAACTCCACGATAAATGGTCGTCCGGTTGTTCCACGTTCAGGATATATAGTCGAAGTGAATGCTTTGTGGTATAATGCTTTGTGTTTTGTCTCGGATATGCTTAAAGAAAGCGGAAACATAGAAAAAGCGGATAAACTGTCACAATTGGCTGAGATAAGTAAAGCGTCATTTGTTTCAACCTTCTTGAATGAATACGGTTATTTGTATGATTATGTTGATGGCAAGATGATAGACTGGAGTGTAAGGCCCAATATGGTTTTTGCCATAGCGTTGGATTACTCTCCGTTGAATATAACTCAGCGAAAAGGAGTCTTGGATATTATAACAAAGGAATTGCTTACTCCAAAAGGACTTCGTTCTTTAAGTCCAAAGAGTGGAGGTTACAATCCGAATTATGAAGGACCACAGACGCAGCGTGATTATGCTTATCATCAAGGTACAGCCTGGCCATGGTTGTGTGGCTTTTATTTTGAAGCCTATTTGAGAATATACAAAATGAGCGGTGTTTCGTTTGTAGAAAGGCAGTTAATAAGTTATGAAGATGAAATGACATCCCACTGTATTGGTTCCATTCCTGAACTTTTTGATGGGAATCCGCCTTTCCGAGGTAGGGGTGCAGTATCATTTGCAATGAATATTGCCGAGATTCTTCGCAGCTTGAAGTTGTTGAATAAATATGAATATAAACAGGAGGAATAGAAAATGAAAGTATTAATGTTTGGATGGGAATTTCCTCCTCATATTTTGGGAGGTTTGGGGACAGCAAGCTATGGTCTGACCAAGGGACTGTCTCAGCAGGATGATATGGAGATTACTTTCTGCATTCCGAAACCTTGGGGAGATGAAGATCAGAGTTTTCTGAAAATTATTGGAATGAACAGCGTGCCTATTGTTTGGCGTGATGTACAATGGGATTATGTGAACAGTCGTGTAGGCGGTTATATGGATCCCCAATTGTATTATGATTTGAGAGATCATATCTATGCGGACTTTAATTATATGCATACGAATGATTTGGGGTGTATGGAATTTTCAGGACGTTATCCGGACAATCTGCAGGAGGAAATCAATAATTATTCTATTGTGGCAGGAGTTGTTGCACGCCAGCAGCAGTTTGATATTATCCATTCCCATGACTGGTTGACTTATCCTGCCGGCATTCATGCCAAGCAGGTGAGCGGAAAACCTTTGATCCTACATGTACATGCCACTGATTTCGACAGAAGCAGGGGAAATGTAAATCCTAGTGTCTATGCAATAGAAAAGAATGGAATGGATCATGCCGATCACATTATGTGTGTAAGTGAACTGACTCGACAGACTGTTATTCACAAATATTTCCAGGACCCTCATAAGGTTTCTACTGTACACAATGCGGTTTCACCCTTGTCACAGGAAATTCAAGACATTGTTCCTCAGAAGAATCCTAAAGAAAAACTAGTTACTTTCCTTGGTCGAATCACCATGCAAAAAGGACCTGAATATTTTGTTGAGGCTGCGGCTTTGGTATTGAATCGTACACGCCATATCCGTTTTGTTATGGCGGGAAACGGTGATATGCTGGTACCGATGATTCGTCTGGTTGCCCAAAGAGGTATTGCTGATCGCTTTCATTTTCCAGGTTTTATGAAAGGCAAACAGGTCTATGAGGTTCTCAAAGCCAGTGATGTGTATATCATGCCTTCCGTTTCTGAACCTTTTGGTATATCCCCATTGGAAGCTATGCAATGCTGCGTGCCGACAATCATCTCAAAACAGTCGGGATGTGCGGAAATACTTGATAAATGCGTCAAATTGGACTATTGGGACATACATGCCATGGCTGATGCCATTTATTCCATTTGTACCAATCCTTCTCTTTATGAATTTCTTAAAGTGGAAGGGAAAAAAGAGGTGGATGGCATTACGTGGGACAAGGTAGGCCTGAAGATACGTAATATTTATGAACAAGTTATCAAGAATTATCGTTAATCGTAAATACATTAGATATGAAAACAATTTGCTTATATTTTGAAATACATCAAATCATTCATTTAAAGAGATACCGTTTCTTTAATATTGGTACCGACCATTATTATTATGATGATTATGAAAATGAGAAAACAATCTCGGAAGTAGCCGAACGCTCATATATTCCTGCTTTGCAGACTTTGATTCAGATGGCTAAGGAAAACGGACAGTTTTTCAAGGTAGCTTTGTCAATCTCCGGTGTTGCTTTGGAACAGTTGGAAGTGCATGCTCCTTCTGTTGTCAGTCTTCTTCAGGAACTGAATTCTACGGGATGCTGTGAATTCCTTGCCGAGCCTTATTCTCATGGCTTGTCTTCTTTGGCCAATGAGGAATGCTTTCGTGAGGAACTGAATAGAATGAAAAAGAAAATCAAACAAATGTTTGGACAGGTTCCTAAGGTTTGTCGTAACTCAAGCTTGATTTATTCTGACGAGATAGGCAGTATAGTTGCTGATATGGGATTCAAAGGGATGCTTACTGAAGGAGCCAAGCATGTTTTGGGTTGGAAGAGTCCCCACTATTTGTATCATTGCAGTATGAATCCGAACCTGAAAATTTTGTTACGTGATTTTAAGCTCTCTGATGATATAAGTCTTCGCTTTTCAAATTCAGAATGGAATGAGTATCCGTTGTTTGCAAGCACCTATATTGACTGGATAGCATCTTTGCCTCAAGAGGAGCAAGTTATTAACGTCTTTATGGAACTTTCGGCTTTGGGCATTGCTCAGCCTTTATCCTCAAATATTCTTGAATTCATGAAAGCCTTGCCGGCAGAGGCCAAATCAAAAGGTATTACTTTTTCAACTCCTACGGAAATCTGTTCAAAATTGAAATCAGTGGGGCAGGTGGATGTACCCTATCCTATGTCATGGGTCGATGAAGAAAGAGACATCAGCAGTTGGCTTGGTAATATTATGCAGAGGGAGGCTTTCAATAAATTATACAGTGTTGCGGAGCGTGTTCTTTTGTGCCAGGATCGTAGAATCAAACAGGACTGGGATTATCTGCAGGCAAGTAATAATTTCCGCTTTATGACTACTAAGAATTGTTCTTGTGGCTTTGACAGGGGTATTTATGATTCTCCCTATGATGCATTCACTAACTATATGAACATATTGGGTGATTTTATTAATAGAGTTAATTCACTTTATCCGGCCGATATAGATAACGAGGAGTTGAATTCCTTACTGACAACTATCAAGAATCAGGGTGAAGAATTGTCGGCTCTTAACAAGGAAATTGAAAAATTACACGATAAACTTGCTAAGACTGAGAAAAAGAATATCGCTTCCGTTTCTGAAAAAGAGACAGCGCCTAAGAAGGTAGCATCCAAGAAAGCTGTATCTAAAAAAGTTGTTTCCGCCCAGAAAAAAGAACCTACAAAAAAGTAAGATTGAGATACGAATAAAAAAAGCTGCTTTGTAAAGCAGCTTTTTTTTATTTATTGAATGTACTGTAGATCAATTTTAATTTGACATTATCTTTCTTTATACAAGTGGCGCCAGGCTGTAAGTCATGTTTAACTGAAGTAATGATAGTCGTACTGCTACTTGTATTTGCAGTGGAATAGGTGATAGGAATCAAAACCACTTTGTTCCAGTCAGGATTATTGCTTTCCCAATTGGGATCCGTTTTAAGACCCTGGTTCCTTTCCCTTTGACAATAGTGTATTAGGTTTCCAATATTGTTAAAAGCATAGGAATTATAAGTCGATGAAGATGATGAACTAGTGTTCGAAACATAAGATCCTATATAAGATGTGATATTATCATATACTTTATCCTTTTCGAAGAATGTGTACATATCTTTTTTCCTCACCATCAATAAGGTCGAAGGTACATTCATTTTATATTTGGCTGTACCATTGTCATTGTAACGTCTGAATACCAGTTGAGCTGAATTTAGTGAATCTTTTTCGGAAACACTTTTTACCGGAAGAGTCACTTCTGCAAATACTCCCACCGGAGTTCTTATAGCCGCTCCATTGTTTTCAGAATCTTGTTTTTGAACGTATTCTTTTAATCCTGTTGTCTTGAATTTATTAGCTTGTACTACCTCGTTTGTTGCACCGAATATTCCGGCTGCTGTAATTAAAGAGTCTTTAAGACCGGTTTTACTTTTTTCGAGATAATTGAAATAAACTTCAAGTTGTGCCTGATTAACATAGAGAATGGTTCCGTCTCCACGTTCGCATTTCACGTAATATCCTTTGTTTACGTTATTGATAAATTTGTAAGGATTCTTGAAATATTCTTTTCCTATGCTGTCTCCTTGGGCATTGGTTTCATAAAATTTCTGAATCATCTGTGTCCCTATTTCTACCGGTAAAGTAACGGCCACATTTTTGTAATAACTGCTGCTCCAGCGAGCCGAATCCGTTATGGAATAATCTGCCGCTGTATATGTCTTTGTAGCAAGAGGTTGCTGGGTCACGTCATAATACTCTTCCGGTTTCAGGTTCGTATAGAGATTTTTATTATCGTCCATTGCTTTATTCAAAGGGTATACACTTAGTTTGCACGAATTGAGTGAATCACCAAAGAATTTATCGAAATATAGTCTGAGAATGACTTTGGTGGCTTTTTTATTCTGAATGTTATTAGGAAACTCAAAATTTTCACGGCAATGGAGTTGTGCAAGGAAATCCGATTCTATTTTGGTATTTGTATCAGGATCCGTATATTTGCCGAGATAAGCTATAGACGATCTTGCATAGATGGAGTCTCCAACAATTAACGAATTGACGGATACATTTGCGCTGTCTGTCCAAATGGTAAGCTTGTCTTTATCAGGAATCATGCTGCTTCCTGTGCTGTCAAGAGAGTCGTCACATCCCGTCATTAGAAGAACGAGTAATAATGTTCCGATATAACTAATAATTTTCATATATAAAAACTAATCCTATGAAGTTAATATTACTTTTCCATAATCTCGTCGTAGAAAGACTCAAAAGCATCTGCATAATTGTCACCTGCCTGAAAATCCAAAACCGGAATCTGGGACTCTTTGGCAAAATCCGTTAATTCCTGAAGAGTATGTTCGCTGTTTTGTATAATTCCGTCAGAATATCTGATGGCAAGCTTTTGAATCTCTGCATAATTGATGGGCGATTCCAATGATTTCACATCTTCGTCACTTATGTTTTTGATTTTCAATCTTTGAACAAAGTCATCCGGATATTCTGATTTGAAATCATCATTGTAAACGGAGTAAACAATTTTTGAGTCTCTGAACGAAGGTTCCTCCTTATAGGCGGTTTTAACGTAGAGAGGAATCAGAGAGGTGATCCATCCATGGCAATGAATAATATCCGGAGTCCAGCGTAATTTCTTTACTGTTTCCAAGACACCGCGGGCATAGAAGATAGTACGTTCATCATTATCTTCGTATTCCTTTCCGTTCTCATCACAAACCATCTCACGATGTTGGAAATAATCATCATTGTCAATAAAATATACCTGCATTCTGGCTGATTGGATAGAAGCGACTTTGATAATCAACGGATGATCCGTATCATCAATAATCAGGTTCATTCCAGACAATCTGATTACCTCATGAAGCTGATTTCTACGCTCGTTTATGCATCCCCACTTCGGCATAAAAGTCCTTATTTCTCTCCCTTTCTCTTGAATGGCCTGCGGAAGAAATCTTCCGACTAACGACATTTCTGTTTCGGGTACGTATGGTGTGATTTCTTGAGTAATAAATAAAACTTTTTTTGCCTTCATTTTGTTTTAGCCTTTCTCATAAATTATTTTGCAAAGATAATAAAAATACAGGATAAAACGTCAGAAGTTAAGATTAATTATTTATTATGTTATGTTAAGTCGTTGTAAATCAAATATTATGGGAAGTTAATGAAGGCGTTAACATTAGATAAAGTTTGCACAAATTCATCTTATTTTTTCTTTATGTGATAAATTATAACTTATTTTGCAGGTCTTTTCATAAAGAGGCAATAATTTATTAATAAAATGAAAGTAGTTAATACAATTCAGAAGTTACAATCTTTGTTACAGCCATTGCAGCAGCAAGGAAAGAAAATCGGTTTGGTCCCTACAATGGGTGCACTTCATGAAGGACATGCTTCGTTAGTTAAAAAGTGTGTGCTCGAAAATGACGTAGCGGTTGTCAGTGTCTTTGTCAATCCTACACAGTTCAATGACAAAAAAGATTTGGAAAAGTATCCTCATACATTGGATGCCGACTGCAAACTATTGGAATCAATAGGTGCAGCGTACGTCTTTGCTCCTGAGGTCAGCGAGATATATCCGGAACCTGATACAAGACATTTCAGTTATCCACCTTTGGATACTGTGATGGAAGGACGTTTCCGTCCCGGACATTTCAATGGGGTATGTCAGATTGTTTCGAAGTTGTTCTATATCGTTAAGCCGGATAGGGCTTATTTTGGTGAGAAGGATTATCAGCAGTTGGCAATTATCCGTAGAATGGTAGCTGATTTAAAGTTGGGCATTGAAATCGTTGGTTGTCCTATCGTAAGGGAGAAAGACGGGCTGGCTTTGAGCAGTCGAAACCAGCGTTTGTCTGCTCAAGACAGAAAGACTGCCCTTGGTATTTCCCAAACCTTGTTTGCCAGCAAAGATTTTGCTTCGGCCCATACTGTAGGCGACACTTTGAAATTTGTGGAAGAATCCATTGGTTCAAAGAATGGTCTGCGTTTGGAGTATTTTGAAATTGTAGATGGAGTTTCCTTGCAGCCTGTGCAGAACTGGAATGATTCAAAGAGTATTGTTGGCTGCATTACTGTTTTCTGCGGTGAGGTGAGATTGATAGACAATATAAAGTATAAAGATGAATAAGCGATAGAAACATGATGATAGAAGTTCTAAAATCAAAGATACATTGTGCTCATGTCACGGAGGCCAATCTTAATTATATGGGTAGTATCACAATTGATGAAGATTTGATGGATGCTGCTAATATGATAGCAGGAGAGAAGGTCTACATTGCCGACAATAATAATGGGGAACGGTTCGAAACGTATATTATCAAGGGTAAAAGAGGGAGCGGATGCATTTGCCTGAATGGAGCTGCTGCACGTAAGGTGCAGGTAGGTGACGTTATTATTGTCATGTCATATGCATTGATGGATTTTGAAGAAGCCAAGGCGTTCAAGCCTTCACTGGTTTTCCCTGATGAAAATAATAAAATTATAGAATAACAAAGAAAGCGGGCGTCTGTTGGTGAATTCTCATTTTCTTTATATAACAAAAAATAAGCCTGGAATCATCCAGGCTTATTTTTTTATTATTCTGTAAAGAAGTGTCTTTATCCTTTAGTTAAGGAATCCAAGCAAAACACCTGCTGCAACGGCAGAACCGATTACACCGGCAACGTTCGGGCCCATAGCATGCATCAACAAATAATTGGTCGAATCATATTCCAAACCGATTTTTTGCGAGATACGTGCTGACATTGGCACGGCAGAGACTCCGGCATTACCGATAAGAGGATTCATCTTGTTGCCTTTCTTCAAGAACAAGTTGAAGAACTTAACAAACAATACTCCTGAAGCAGTAGCGATAATGAATGCACAGAAACCTAAGAAGAATACGCCCAAAGTACTTGGGGTAAGGAACTGGGATGCTTGAGTTGAAGCACCAACCGTCATACCCAACAAGGTGATGATCACATCAGTCAGAGGACCTGCAGCTGTATCTGCCAAACGTCTTGTACAACCGCTTTCCTTAAGGATATTACCGAAGAACAGCATACCCAAAAGAGGAAGACCTGAAGGTACTACGAAGCAAGTAAGCAACAAACCGATGATTGGGAACAGAATTTTCTCTGTATGAGATACCTGACGGGCAGGTCTCATTCGTATCAAACGTTCTTGCTTTGTCGTCAGCAGACGCATTACCGGTGGTTGTATCAGCGGTACGCACGCCATGTAGGAGTATGCCGATACGGCAATAGCCCCCAACAAGTTTGGTGAAAGTTTGGATGACAAGAAGATTGCTGTAGGGCCATCGGCTCCACCGATAATAGCGATACCGGCTGCCTGGTTAGGCTCGAAACCTATCAGCAAGGCAATCATGTATGCTCCAAAGATACCAAATTGGGCTGCAGCTCCAACCAAAATCAACTTCGGATTGGAAATCAGTGCAGAGAAATCTGTCATAGCTCCGATACCTAAAAAGACAAGTGGCGGATACCAACCTTCTCTAACTCCTTGATAAAGAGTATTAAGTACAGAACCTTCTTCATAAATACCAATCTCTAGTCCGGCGTCTGTCTTGAAAGGAATGTTTCCAATTAGGATACCGAAGCCGATTGGTACAAGCAATAACGGCTCAAAATCTTTTTTTATAGCCAGATAGATAAAAAGGAGACCGACTGCTATCATGATCAAATGCGAGTAAGTTGCATTTGCAAAGCCAGTAAAATTCCAGAAGTCGACCAGATTATTACCTATAAATGATGTAAAACTTTCTCCCATTTTAATTATTCAATTGTAATTAAATCTGTTCCTTCAAGAACGGAATCACCCTTGTTAACTTTAATAGTACCAACTGTACCGTCTTTGTCGGCATTGATGTTGTTTTCCATTTTCATAGCTTCGAGTATAAGAATGGTCTGACCGCGTTTCACTGCGTCACCTTCCTTCACTTTGATGTCTTTGATAATGCCAGGAAGCGGCGATTTAACGCTAGAGCCTTTTGACGATGCTGCAGGTGCAGCAGGTCCAACAGAAGGAGCGGCTGGTCTAGACAGGGATTGCTTTGCAGGAGCTACAGAAGGTGCAGGTGCTGCAGACATTTTAGGTGCCGGTTTGTCCATTTCAACTTCATAAGGAGTGCCGTTTACCTCAAGATGGGCAATATTTTCTTCAACGTCTTTAATGGTAACTTTATAGAGGTTTCCATTAATTTTATATTTATATTCTTTCATTGTTCATTAATAATTAATGTTAATATTAGCTTTTAGGTCTATGACGCAACATATAGATCTTGGAACTCCATGGTGAATAGTTACGTTTGATTTTACTGATGGTCAATTGCAGGTCTTCAACATCATGGATGTTATTCTGATATTCGTGAAGAGCCATTGCCATAGCAGCAAAAACGTCGCCCGATTCATCACCGATGGATTTTTCTATAGCTTCTGCCTTGTCAGTAATACCTTTGGCTTTCATCGCATTCTTGCGATTCAAGTCAGCTCCAATCTTACCAGTAATCTTAAATGCAATATACAATAATACTAAAGAGAAAAATACGACTCCCATAGCAATGATTGCCATACTGATTCCATAAGGATCACTTTCCTTGAACTTGTTGATTTTCAAGTTGGCATCCAGTGTACGGTTGTTTGTGTTAGGCGTAACGTATTTTCCGTTGATACCCTTCACTTCCCAGCCATCAGCCTTGACACCGTCTTCTTTCAAACCGTAAGAACAGTTTGCGGGCAATGCAGGCACCGTGAGAGAATCAATCAAGGTGTAGCCGTTGGCATCGTAAAGTGCTATCCAGTTGGAATGGATGGAGTCAAGTGTAAAACTCAAATGGAAATTTCCTCTTTTGGGGAAACCGTCTGCATAAAAAATCAAATATTGGCGTGGTGCCAATGCAGTCTTTACATCTCCTTTTGGAATCGGATACATCATTTTCATGCGTTCCGATGCAGAAAGATTGGGATTCAAGACTTTTTTGTCGTTTGTTAAGAAACAGCTCCTTATGTCAACAGTAGCAAATGAGGTATTGAGGATTTCAATCCAGGGGTGGTGCATCCCGTAGTCGTCAACAACATCTGATTTGTTGTTGGGCATGACCTCATTAATACAAAGACTGCTTGTTTGACCGAAAGATTGAGCGGCAATCATTAACAACACGGCAAGTATTCCTATATTTCTTTTCTTCATAATAATTTGTCAATTATAATGGAATGTTACCATGTTTCTTATCAGGAACCGTTTGTTTCTTTGTAGCCAGTTGCTGCAAGGCACGGATGATGCGGAAACGGGTGTTACGCGGTTCGATGACATCGTCGATGTAACCAAATTTGGCAGCCTGATAGGGGTTGGCAAATAGCTTGGTATATTCTGCCTCTTTTTCAGCGAGGAATGCTTTTGGATCAGCCTGTTCTTTAGCTTCTTTTGCGTAAAGTACTTCAGCTGCACCGGCAGCACCCATTACTGCAATTTGAGCAGTAGGCCATGCATAGTTCATGTCACCGCGAAGTTGTTTACAACTCATCACGATGTGAGAACCGCCGTAGCTCTTGCGCAATGTAACAGTAACTTTAGGCACAGTAGCTTCTCCGTAAGCATAAAGCAATTTTGCTCCGTGCAGGATGACGCCGTTGTATTCCTGTCCTGTTCCTGGCAAGAATCCGGGAACATCTACCAAAGTAACCAATGGAATATTGAATGCATCGCAGAAACGTACGAAACGAGCGCCTTTGCGTGATGCATTGCTGTCCAATACACCTGCCATCCAGTTAGGCTGATTGGCAACCAAACCTACACTCTGACCATTGAAACGGGCGAAACCGATAATAATGTTCTTTGCATAATCCTTCTGGATTTCAAAGAATTCTCCATTATCGACAACAGCACCAATCACATCAAACATATTGTAAGCCTTGTTGGGATCATCAGGAATAATTTCGTTCAAAGAATCTTCCAGACGGTCTATCGGGTCATTGCAAGGAATCGTAGGAGGTTCCTCAAGATTGTTCTGAGGTATATAGCTTAACAGTTTGCGAATCAGTTCGATGCCTTCTTTTCCTGTTTCAGTAGTGAAATGAGTTACACCGGATTTGGTAGCATGTACTCTTGCACCGCCCAAATCTTCAGAAGAAACATCTTCACCGGTAACGGTTTTTACAACTTTAGGACCGGTAAGGAACATGTAAGACATACCTTCCACCATCAAAGTGAAGTCAGTTAGAGCTGGAGAATAAACGGCACCACCGGCACAAGGGCCGAAAATTCCTGAAATCTGAGGAATTACGCCGGAAGCCAAAATGTTGCGTTCGAATATTTCGCCGTAACCTGAAAGTGCACCGATACCTTCTTGAATACGAGCACCACCCGAGTCATTGAGTCCAATGACAGGAGCACCCATTTTCATAGCCATATCCATTACCTTGCAAATCTTTTTTGCCATCATTTCACTTAATGAACCGCCAAAGACTGTGAAGTCTTGTGCAAATACATAAACCAAACGACCGCCGATTGTTCCGTAGCCTGTTACTACACCGTCACCAAGGAATGTTTTTTTCTCCATTCCAAAGTTTGAGCATCTGTGGGTTACGAATGCATCCATTTCTTCGAAACTGCCTTCATCCAAAAGCATCAAAAGACGTTCGCGAGCAGTGAGTTTTCCTTTCTCATGTTGTTTGGCAATGGCTTTCTCGCCACCACCCAGATGGGCTTTCGCACGTAGCTCAACAAGTTCTTTTATTTTTTCTAATTGACTCATTTGTTTTTTTTATTAAGTTAGAGTAAAATTACTTTTTAATGTTCACAAAGTTCTGTCAAAACACCGATGGTGGATTTTGGGTGTAAGAAAGCGATGTTTAGACTTTCAGCACCTTTGCGAGGAGCTTTGTCGATCAAGCGGATACCTGCAGCTTCTGCTTCGGCCAATGCATTGGCAACTCCATCTTCGATGGCAAATGCTACGTGATGAACTCCTTCGCCGCGTTTTTCTATGAATTTGGCAATAGTGCTTTCTTCACAAGTCGGTTCCAGCAATTCAATTTTTGTTTGTCCAACTTTCAGGAAGGCTGTCTTTACTTTCTGATCAGCTACTTCTTCGATGTTGTAACATTTTAATCCTAATACGTTTTCGTAATAAGGAAGGGCTTCTTCGATACTCTTTACGGCGATGCCCAGATGTTCAATGTGTGAGATTTTCATATTTAAATTTTTTAGTTTGAAATTATACTTTTTTCAATCACAATAATTCTACAAATTTATACGTTTTGTAGCTTATATGGAAATATTTCTTTATTTATTTAACAACATGTAACACTATAAAAAAAAGCGCAAAAACAAGTTGTTCAACCAGTTCCATTTAAAGTGAAACCAACGTCTTGTGCTGACTTGTTTTCCACCGAAATGAAGGATGAAAGTCCGATATCCGTGTTTACGGAAAGGAAGGCCTACATCCATGAATTCCATGTGTTTGTAACCTTTCTCATACGAATAGACAAGAGCTTCCCACACGGCCATGACTCCCGGATATTGCAGCGGGTGGCTTTTTCTTAGTCCGCCCGAAAACCACAGGTAAGCATTGCCTTCGGAAAAGACACAGACGGATCCTCCTATGATTTTTTCTTTATGCTTAACCAGAAAAATCTCTGCGTTCTTTTTTTCTCCGTTGGATCGTATCACTTGTAAAAAGAAATTTACGTTTGGAAAGTGTTTTCTTATTTTGGAGGAGTAGTTTTTTCGAAGCAATTCGGCAAACTCTCGTATTTCATTCTCGGATTGAACGGTGGACAGGGTGACTCCGCTTTGCAGGGCTTTTCTGATTTGTCTTTTCCGGGTCGGACTCAATCGTTCTTCCGGAGCCTTACTGTGCAGTGAGTTATGAATGCAAAGCCAGTCGATGGGAACATAATTATTTTCTCTGAATGATTTGTATCCTAACAAGCCGTTCTGCAGGTTTCGGAATTCGATCAGAAAGCATTCTTTAGTAACATATTCCGTGAGGGCAGACAACATTCTGTTGAATTGTTCCTCCTTTGTTTTAGAATCCGTTGCGAGATAGGAACCCGTTCCGAAAATTTCGCAGCGCTTTATGTAATAAGGTGGAAAAAGGTGCAGGCTTCTTCGCAAGGTGGCAAGCAGGTGGGCTTGTGGAATTCCTTTTTCTGATAAAACAATCATAATAGGCGTATAACCGGATGTGTTTTCATATATCCGGAACAGCTCTATTGAATGAAAGAGATTGTCATTGTTCAAAAGAGGTATTTCTTCACCTTTTCTATATATGGCCAGTTGCGTTGTCATAGCATTGCAAAAATACATAAAACAAAAGATAATACAAAGAATAATCGGCGTTGTATTTGGATTATTTGTTACCTTTGCACAAATAATTTGGTGAAAAATGGAAAATTTCAGTGATTTAATAAACAGACGTCGCAGCATGCGGAAATTCACGGAAGAAAGTCTGACTCCAGAGGAAGTGGAACTTTTGTTGAAAGCGGCTTTGAAGGCTCCTTCGTCCAAAAGGTCTACCTGCTGGCAGTTTGTGGTGGTTGAAGATAAAGAGACTCTGAAGGCTCTTTCGGAATGCAAAGAGAATGGCTGTCAGTTTCTGGCAGGTGCTCCGTTGGCAATTGTCGTATTGGCCGACCCTACATCGAGTGATGTTTGGATAGAAGATGCTTCTATTGCTTCTATCCTGATACAACTTCAGGCAGAGGATCTGGGATTGGGCAGTTGCTGGATTCAGGTTCGCGAGCGCTTCACTGCCAATGGGGTTCCGGCGAATGATATTGTTCATGGAGTACTAGAGATACCTTATCCTCTTGAAGTTCTTTCTATCATAGCCGTGGGGCATAAGGGTATGGAACGCAAACCTTTTGATGAGGAACATCTGCAATGGGAAAAGATTCATATCAATAAATATGGAGGCAAGTAGGTATGGCCTATTCAAAGAGTAATAAAGATACGCTTTTGGCTTTATCAGTCACTCTGATTGTGATGGGGCTTTTGTTTTTGGCTGACAAGCTGGGCTTGTTTTCGAAATTCGGTTATGGCTGGGTCATGGCAAAGGATAATTTGTTGTTGATAACATCGGTCATTTTCCTCATTTTCAAAAGAGAAAAAACAGTGGGAGCCGTTTTGTTGGGAATCTGGATTGTATTGAATATTGGTACAATCATATCTTTTCTTGGGCAGTTATCCGGATTTTTATTACCTCTCGTCCTTTTGATTGTAGGTATTATATTGTTCATAGTCTATAAAAAATGAGAATCGTATTGGTAGGAGCCGGAAATCTGGCCACAAATTTAGGCTGTGCATTGAAAGAAGCCGGTGAAGAACTTGTCGGAGTCTATAGCCACACGGAGTGTTCGGCCTCTTTGCTGGGTAACAGGTTGGGGGTTCCCTATACCACGGATTTGAGCAAACTGCCTGATGATGCTTGTTTGTATATTGTTTCTCTTAAGGACTCCGTTTTGACTGAAGTATTGCCCAAACTGGTGAAAGGAAGGGAGAATGCTTTGTTTGTCCATACTGCAGGCAGTGTTCCATTGGCAGTGTGGAAAGATCTTGTTCCAAGAGGGGGAGTGCTCTATCCGATGCAGACATTCAGTAAGGAAAGAATAGTGTGTTTTAAAGAGATTCCCTGTTTTGTAGAGGCAAGTAATAAAGACGACGAGGCACGCTTATGTGCTTTGGCAAGCAAATTATCTCATCGGGTGACAGTACTCGATTCGGATAAAAGAAAGTATTTGCATTTGGCCGCAGTCTTTGCTTGCAACTTCACGAATGAGATGTATGGCATCACTGCACAGATTCTAGGTGAGCAAGGTATACCTTTCGATGTAATGTATCCGCTCATTGATGAAACGGTGAGCAAAGTGCATCTGATGTCTCCTTTGCAAGCTCAGACAGGACCTGCCGTACGCTATGACCGGAATGTCATGAGCCGTCATCTGGCTTTGCTTCAGGGAAATTCCGAATGGCAGGATTTATATGAAAGAATAAGTAAATGCATTCATTATGATCAATTACGATTTAAGAAAGATAAAAGCGATAGCATTTGACATTGATGGCGTGTTGAGTGCCGAAACCATTACCTTGCATGTCAGCGGAGAGCCTATGCGCACCGTGAATATCAAGGATGGCTATGCCATACAGTTGGCTGTGAAGTTAGGTCTTCATATAGCTATCATTACCGGCGGGAAAACTGAAGCTGTGCGCAAGCGTTATGAAGGACTGGGTGTGAAGGATATTTTCATAGGAGCGGCCGTCAAAACCAAAGAATATGAGTTATTCAAGTCTCGTTATGGTTTGCAGGACGATGAGATTTTGTATATGGGCGACGATATACCCGATTATGAAATCATGCAATTGTGCGGATTGCCTTGTTGTCCGGCTGATGCAGCTCCGGAAATAAAAAAGATTTCCACATACATCTCCCCATACAATGGAGGGTACGGCTGCGGTCGCGACGTGATAGAACAGGTGATGAAGGCTCAGAATAAATGGATGTCTCACAGTGATGCTTTCGGATGGTGATTATGCTGGAAAATTTAAAGAAATACCATATTATCCTTGCTTCCAATTCGCCCCGGCGCAAGGAATTGCTTTCAGGTCTGGATATAGACTTTTCGGTAAAGGTTGTTCCGGGGGTGGAAGAAACTTATCCGGATTCTCTTGGTAAAGAGGATATACCTCTTTATATATCCCGCGAAAAGGCAGCTGCCTATTTGTCTGACATGTCGGATGATGACCTCATCATTACTGCCGATACTATTGTGTGGATTGACGGCCAGGTGCTGGGAAAACCGAAAGATGAAGAAGATGCAGCAAAAATGCTTCAGCAACTTTCCGGAAAAACTCATGAAGTCATTACGGGAGTTACGCTGACAACCTCAAGTTTCCAGCGCAGTTTCTCCACAGTTTCCGAGGTAAAATTTGCCCATTTGACAAAGGAGGAAATCGATTTTTATGTAGCTCGTTATCGTCCTATGGATAAGGCAGGTGCCTACGGGGTTCAGGAATGGATAGGCTATGTGGGAGTGGAAAATATAAAGGGAAGCTTCTATAATATCATGGGGCTGCCTGTGCAAAGGCTTTATAATGAACTGAAGAAACTTTAGCATCCGAAAACGTTTCTGAAAATCCACCATAGTATTACGGCGGCGAGATAGATGTAGATGTAAAGCGGCCGATGTACTTTAACATAAAAAGAAGGTTTACTTTTTCTCAGGGTTTCGGCAATCAGCAGAATGATGATGATGGGAATGGAGCAAACCAGCAGTGCGTTGTAGTGAAAAGCTTCGGGAAAGTCCATATGGAGCAAGGCATGGATGGTACGTTGCGAACCGCAACCGGGACATTTTAAACCCGTCAGCATCAGAAAGGGACATTTGGGAAACCAAACGCTGCCACTGGGGTCGAAGAGGAAATAGATGATGACGGAACCTATCACTATCAAAGCTGCGATCGTGTATTTCCCCTTCTTGTTCATAAGTTTTTAGCGGCTGCCGTTGTGTATGATGTAATAAATCCCGGTTGCGTAGAGTATAATGAGAATAATCCAGCCGACAATACCGCACCAGAAACCTATTTTGACCCATTTCCCGGCTTCCTTGGATTTCTGTTCTGCCAGTTCGTTATTTCCAGCCGCAAAGGCAGAACTCACTGAACATGAATTGATAATACCCACAACTCCGAAAGGAATGCAGCAAAAAATAGTGATCAAGACTGATTGTAACAGCCATGTCTTGGGACAAATTTCATTATGTTCTTCCATGGTATTTTTTAATTATAGCTTTCTAAAACATATCCAAAAACTGCAACGGCAATGATGACTACTCCGTACATGAAAACAGATACGAGAGCAGCAAAGAATCCCCACACACACCATTTTTTGGCATCTGCGGCATGTCTTTCAGCCAGTTGGTAATTTCCATTCCGGTAATTTTCATCGACCTTTACTGAATTTATGATGCCGATGAGCCCGAAAGGGATGCAGCACAGGCAAGTAACCAAAATGGATTCCACCAGCCAGTTTTTAGGCATGACAGGACGGGGTGGATCGGGTGGAAGTGAGTTCAGGATTTCCTGCAGTTCCGGAATATCCTTGGCATATTTCCATTGTTCGAAGTTACTGCTCCATATCATGCTGTTTCTCGACAGTCCATGCTTGGGTAACTCTTCGAGGGCAAACGGTCCTTTTTTCTCGTTTTTAATCAGTATGTAGTAATCCATTTCAGAAAAGATTGTATTTATTGCAAAGATAGTTTTTTTCTTGCAGCTATAAAATAGATGAGCAAAAAAATACATGGAAACGCTTATTTTAGTACTTTCGGCAAAAAATAATGGTGGATCATGAAGTATTCCAAAATATTCTTTGTTTTTATTCTGTTGCTTATGGCTTCGGATTGTTTTGCTCAAGGTAATTTGTGTGCCGAGGGTGTGTCATGGGAACTGGCCGATATGCGCAAGCATACTGTCAAAGATTTGTCTTACCAATTGTTTTTCAATATTCCCGAACAGAAGTCGCAAAATGTGGAAGGAACGGTGACTTCCTGTTTTCGTCTGGATTCTCCGAAGGATGTTGTGCTCGACTTTCGCGGACGCAAGGAACAAATTCATCGGATCAAGATAAACGACAAGGTGACAAAGATTCTTATGCAGAACGATCACATCGTTTTGCCGGCTTCGGCGTTCCTTTCCGGGAAAAATAAGGTGGAAATAAGCTTCTCGGCGGGTAATCGGTCTCTTAACCGTAATGATGATTATTTATATACTTTGTTTGTTCCCGACAGGGCGCGTACGGTTTTTCCGTGTTTCGAACAACCCAACCTGAAAGCCGTTTTTTCATTGCAACTGGAGGTTCCTGCATCCTGGCAAGCTGTTTCGAATACCAATCTTGTCGGGGAGAAGATGAAGGGGAACCGCAAATTTCTGACTTTCGGGGCCACCAAACCTTTGAGCACTTATCTGTTCTCTTTTGTGGCCGGCAAGATGGAAAAAGTGGAATACCGCGAAGGAAAACACTTCTTTAGTGCGTACTATCGTGAAACGGATTCTGCAAAAATAGCACAGCTTCCCACCATATTCAAGCAAGTGGCTTATTCCATAGACTGGATGGAGAAGTACACTGGCATTCCTTATCCTTTTCAGAAATATGATTTTATCATACTTCCCGGATTTCAGTTTGGCGGAATGGAACATGCCGGTGCTACCTTGTATAATGATCGGATATTCCTTAACCGGAACCCAACGCCAGATGAAGAACTGAATCGCACGGAACTGATAGCCCACGAAACAGCCCACATGTGGTTTGGGGATATGGTCACTATGAACTGGTTCAATGACGTTTGGACCAAAGAGGTCTTTGCAAATTATTTTGCCGCGCTCATTGCAGAACCATTGTTCCCTAAAGTGAACCATTCGCTGTACTGGCTGACGAATTATACTTCTTATGCTCTGGCACAGGACCGTACCATGGGAACCACGGCTATTCAGCAGCCTTTGGATAATTTGCGTAATGCAGGACTCATTTATGGAAATATCATCTATGACAAGGCACCTGTCATGATGAAGAAACTGGCAGAGGTTATCGGGGCAGATTCCTTGCAATCCGGTCTCAGGGAATATCTCAAAAAGTATTCTTATTCCAATGCCACATGGGATGATTTGATTCAGATACTGAAGACGAAAACCGCAAAAAATCTTTTGTCGTTCGATAAGGCTTGGGTAAAGGAAAAGGGAATGCCTGTGATTACATACGAAGTCAAAGGGAAGAACCTTCTTGTGAAACAGCATGATCCTTACGGAAGAAAGTTGGTGTGGCCTCAGGGATTTTCCATAAGGTTGTCTGGTAATCGATACGATCATGATTATGCAATCACCTTGTCGGACAGTGCGATGGAAATCCCTGTAGATTCCGGAGAATACAGAATTTTACCGAATATTGATGGGAGGGGGTACGGCCTTTTCACAATTAATGAAGCCGACCGCGACTATGCATTGGCGCATTGGTGGGATTTGACTGATGATACACCTCGTTTGAGCACGCTAATGAATCTGTTCGAAAACTATCAGGCAGGTTTTGTTCCCGATGAAGAATTCTGCCAGTCTCTTGTGCTTGGTTTGGAGAAAGAAAAGAATCCTATTATTGCACAAGCGATTGTCAATCAGATAAATGTGGTGATGACAAACAAGAAAATACTTCATCGGAACGAAATTGAGACAAAATTGTTTCAGTTAAGTCGGAATCATCCTGTTGTCTCTTGCCGCATTCAGTTGCTGAGAATGCTCATGACAAATGTCATTTCGCCCGATGTCGTGAAGGAGTTCTATTCCTTATGGGAAAAGCAGAACAACGAGTTATTGAGCGAATCGGACTATACGAATCTTTCTTATCAGCTGGCTTTGCGAATGCCCGAAAAGTATAAGGATATTTTGAATGATCAAAGAACGAGAATCACGAATTCTGACAGATTGCGTCAGTTCGATTTTATTTCCCGTGCGGTCAATCCAAGCGAGTCGGCGTGCGATAGTTTGTTCCAGTCCTTGCTGATAGCCGAGAACCGTAGGGTAGAGCCTTGGACTTCGTCGGCTCTTGCCTTGTTGAATCATCCGCTACGTGAAGAGCATGCGGTGAAATATATTTACCCCGCTTTGGAGGCCATGCAGGATGTGCAGAAAACAGGTGATATATTCTTTCCAACCAATTGGGCAAACGCTTTGTTGTCGGGCAATCGTACCGAAGAAGCTTTCCGAGAGGTCATTCGTTTTTTCAAGAACCATCCGGACTATCCTGTCCTGCTGAAAAATAAGATTCTGCAGGCGGCATATCCGCTGTACAGAAGGAATACAACAGGTTTGCCTTAAGCTCCTGTCACCATAAGTATTTATATTCTAGTAAATTATGGTGTAGGGACGAAAAAAAAACAGCTCAGGAAAGAATAAATAAGAGATAAACTCATTGAAAATGAGTCATATAGTAATTGAAATGTTTTGCTAAAGCCTTTCTAATTTCGTCCTGTCACCATAGTCCTTTGATAATCAGAAAGTTCTGGTGACGGGAGCTTAGGGAAAACCTTTTGTATTTGAATTCGGGGATTCTAAGTTTGGCTTTGGGAATTGCCGAAGTTGGTTATCGCAGTTGCCGTGATTAACTATGTTAATTGCCGTAGTTAGCTAGTGCAAGTGACCCTCCTAAAAAACGTAACCAGCGGAGGCGTCGCCGATGCCTACGTTTTCCTCCACCGATGCCTACGTTTTTTTCTCGGCTGGTTACGTTTTTTAGAGGGGAATAATTGTATGTAAAGAAAGCGACATATTGCAAAAAAAGCCTCGTAGAACCGTGATTCTACGAGGCTTTTTATTATGCTTTTACTCGTGAGAGAGACTTTTAGCCCAAGAATGATTTGAGCAACTTGTTATTTGTCTCTTTCCGAAGTTTTTTTATGGTCTTTTCTTTGATTTGGCGGACACGTTCGCGAGTCAGACCGAACTTCAATCCAATTTCTTCTAACGTCATTTCCTGCTGTCCGATACCAAAGCACATCTTGATGATGGCTTGTTCTCTTTCCGTCAAAGTTTTCAAGGCACGATCTATTTCCTGAGATAACGACTCGTTTACCAAAGAGCGGTCCGTGTTGGGACTGTCATCATTAGTCAGCACATCCAGCAAGGTATTGTCTTCGCCTTCAGCAAAAGGAGCATCCACGGAAACGTGACGGCCCGAAGCTTTCAGCGTTTCGGCTATCTTTTCAATAGGAATATCCAATGCTTCTGCTATTTCTTCATCAGAAGGACGACGCTGGTTTTCTTGCTCGAATGTAGAAATGAATTTGCTGATTTTATTGACGGAACCCACCTGGTTGAGGGGCAGACGTACAATACGTGACTGCTCTGCCAAAGCCTGCAGAATGGATTGGCGAATCCACCACACCGCGTAGCTGATGAATTTGAATCCTCTTGTCTCATCAAATTTTTCCGCTGCTTTAATCAATCCGATGTTTCCTTCATTAATTAAGTCTCCTAAATTCAATCCTTGATTCTGATACTGTTTGGCTACAGAAACCACAAAACGGAGATTGGCTTTCACTAATTTATCCAAGGCTGCAGCATCACCTTTTCGGATTCTCTGGGCCAACTCAACTTCTTCATCCACACCGATCAATTCATAACGGCCGATTTCCTGCAGATATTTGTCTATGGACTGTGTATCCCTATTTGTGATACTGGGTGCAATCTTTAATTGTCTCATTGCTATTACTTCGTAGAATATTGTAAATTATCAAAAAACTAATATACTTATTTCTTGCAAAAAGTGTGCCGATTCAACCGTTTTTGTCAGTTTAACCAACAACTTTAAAGTTTATTTTTTGCTTTTCGCACTTTTAAATTAAATAGTGCGATTAAACGTGCAAATGTAATGCTTTTATTCCTGATAATGAAATTTTTAATGCTAAAAGTTGATTAAAAAACAGAATAAAAAAGTATGGATAAAAAACAAGTTATTGGTCTTGGATCTGTTAAAGTAGCAGACAAAAAAGAATTTGTTTTATTTTTTTGTAAAAAAAGGGATATTATATGGTTAAAACCAAACTACTTTGTAATTTTGTGGCGGAAATAATTATAACCAATATAATATGGTAGAAAAGAAATCAAAAAAGAGTTTGAAGGATAAAACTCTATGTCTTTTTTCTAAAATAGGTTCGTGGTGGCATTCATTCTGGATATGGTATAAGCATTTTTACCAAGGAACACATTGGTACACAAAGCTTACTGCCTCTTTCCTGACTTTTATCGCGGTATTTTTCTTGTATTTGATAATGGTGGACAATAATATATTCTGGCTTTTCGGAAAATCTCCGAGCATGTCGGCCATTCATAATCCTGAGCAGCCGGTTGCGTCTGAAATATATAGTGCCGATAACAAGCTGATTGGCAAATATTTCAAAGAAAACCGTTCGCCTGTAACTCTCGATGAGGTTTCTCCTAAAATGATCAATACATTGATTACTACCGAGGATGAACGCTTTTATCATCATTTTGGAATTGATTTCCAAGGCTTGTTTGCAGCGGCAAAGGATATGGCCAAGGGGGATGCCCGAGGTGCAAGTACCATTACCCAGCAGCTGGTAAAAAACATGTTTAAGGTGCGTTCCCAATATTCTACCGGACTTCTAGGCATGATTCCTGGACTGAAGATTGTTATCATGAAGTCCAAGGAATGGATTACTGCCGTGAAAATTGAAATGTTCTACACCAAACAGGAAATTCTTACCATGTATCTCAACACGGTCGATTTCGGAAGCAATGCCTATGGAATCAAAACGGCGGCAATGACTTATTTCCATGCAAAGCCGGCCGATTTAACTTACGAACAGTCTGCTGTGCTTGTGGGGCTTTTGAAGGCAACATCCTACTACAATCCGCGTCTGAATCCGAAGAACAGTTTGCGCCGCCGCAACGTGGTGCTGGACAATCTGTGCGGTCATAAGGTCATCACAAGAAAAGAATGTGATTCATTGAAGGCTATACCTATCAAACTGAACTATGCCGTTGAGAATAATTATGATGGACAGGCTTTGTATTTTAGAGAGGCTGTAGCCGATTATCTTTCCGGCTGGTGTAAGGAAAATGGCATAGACCTGTATAGTGCCGGTCTGAAAATCTATACGACGATCGATACGAAGATGCAAAAGTATGCCGAGGAGGCAGCCGACAAGCAGATGCGTGTCATTCAAAGGAATTTCGACAATCATTGGAGAGGACAGAATCCTTGGCGTGACAAGAATGGTGACGAGATTCCGAACTTCATAGAAGATTTGTCCAAACGTACCATTGCTTATAAGATACTGAAGCAAAAATTTGAAAATCGAGAAGATTCCATCACTTACTATTTGAACAAGCCTCACCGCTTGAAAGTGTTCGACTATAAGTTGGGATTGAAAGATACAACTATCAGCACCATGGATTCCATTCGTTATATGGAACGTTTCATGCATTGCGGATTTGTGGCTATGGAACCCGAAACCGGATATGTGAAGGCTTGGGTTGGAGATATCAGTTTCCAGTCATGGAAGTATGACAAGGTTACTTCAAAAAGACAACCCGGCTCCACATTCAAGCTCTTTGTGTATACAGAGGCCATGAATCAGGGCTTGTCTCCTTGTGATGAAAGACAAGATCATTTCATCAGCATCAAAGTCATGGACAAGGGCAAGGAAGTGGACTGGATGCCGCATAATGCCAATGGAGGAGCAACCGGACGTTTCTATTCACTGAAAGCCGCTTTTGCACAGTCTATTAATACGGTGGCTGTAAGTTTGGGACAAGAAGTCGGAATTCATAATATTGCAGTAACTGCCCGCAGGATGGGTATTACTACTCCGCTGGAAGAAACCCCTGCATTAAGCTTGGGAGCTTCCGACGTTTCCTTGCTTGAATTAGTAAATTCCTATACGACGGTTATCAATGAAGGCAAGATGCATGACCCGATTCTGGTTACAAAGATTGTAGATAAAGACGGAAAGGTGGTATACGAAAAGAAACCGGTTTCCGTTCAGGCCATCCCTTATGAATCCGCTTTCCTGATGACGGAAATGCTGAAGGGCGGTCTCACCGAACCGGGTGGAACCTCTCAGGCTCTTTGGGGATATGACTTATTCCATTATGATACTGATTTCGGTGGAAAGACCGGTACTTCATCCAATCACTCTGATGCCTGGTACGTAGGTTGCACACCTCATTTGGTAGGTGGAGCCTGGGTAGGCGGAGAACATCGAAGCATCCATTTCCGTACAGGAGCCCTTGGACAAGGAAGCCGCACGGCTTTGCCTATATTTGCTTATTTCATGGAAAAGGTTCTGAAGGACCCTTCATTTGCAAGGTATAAAGGCAAATTCCCGACTCAACCGAAGATGAAGATAGAGCGGGATTATAATTGCCGGGGAAGGGTTTACAGCAATGATTCTGATTCTTTGTCACTGAGTCTGGATAGTTTGGGCAATGATCCTGAAGACATTGATTTGAATAATCTTCCGGTAACAGAACCGAAGGAAAAAGAAGAAGGTGAAGGAGTAAACTTATAGTAAAAAAATTATAATATACTATAAAAACAAAAGCAGGGACTTGGTCGGTTCCTGCTTTTGTTTTATATTTACGAAGATTTTATTTCAAACCAAAAAGAATTTATCGTTTTAATGAAAGTTATCAAGAAGATATTGTTACTCTCCATGGCTGCATTTTGCTTGCAGTCTCTTCATGCACAGGTTCTCAAAGTGCCTGAAAAATTGCCTTATATAGGACCTTATAGTGTATCTGTAATGGAGGAAAACAATACAAAGTCTTCAGATATGGTAGATCAGCTTTTGGATTATTCACAAAAATTTATCGGTACTCGTTATAGAAGCGGTTGCAAAGGCCCCAGTGCTTTTGACTGTTCCGGCTTCACTCATTATGTATTTCAAAACGTCGGTATTCAGCTGAATGCCTCTTCTTCCAGCCAATACAATCAAGGAATATCCGTTTCACGTGATAATCTTCAAAAAGGTGACTTGGTGTTTTTTAAAGGAAGCCGTTCACGCGGTATCGGCCATGTGGGCATCGTTTATGATGTCGACAAGACAAATAACCAGTTCCGTTTCATTCATGCAAGCAATCGTAGAGGAATTGTCATTGATGACTGCAGAACTTCATCTTATTTCTCCAAACGATATGTCGGTGCCCGACGCGTAATCGGGAACGGAGACAATTTGTAGTTTTTCTTTATATTTTCAACCTGAAAATTCTTATTCCCAATTGCTGTCTTTTGTTCAACATGTACTCGTACAGTGAACGATTGTCTATAAGCACTTTCTTGCGATAGGAAGATGCGTGCATCAGATGCAATTTTCCGTCAATCCAAATTGCGAAGCCTATATGTGAGCAATCCAGTCCGTCCTTTGATGTCACGAATGCAATGATATCGCCGTTTTTAATTCCCAATTCTTGCTGACTGCCTTTCAAGGATGCTTTCGGAATGTAGAAAATAGTTTTTCCGCTGGCCTGCTTCTCCTGATTGCGGATAATCTTTTGGAAATTGACGTTTCTTCTCAATTCTGGATATTCTTTGAGATGAGATGACATATAGTGAATGTCTATTTTCTGTCTGGCGGTAAAGGAAGGGCCTCCGGCTTCGTATATCAATGAGTTCTTTGCCGGATCGGCTATCCATTGTGTGATGTAATGCAACCTCGAAGTGTAGTCCGTGAGATTACCGTTACGGTATCTCAGATTCTGCAGTGAATTGCAGAAAGTCGCGAAAGGATTATTGCTGGGATTCTTTGTTTCTTTATTTTGTGCCCACACCAATGCCAATACATTTTCTACATAGGTGATGCAATCCATTTTCTGGAAATTTACAACCAGACATTCTTCTCCCGGAGTTCTTACTCCGATGCCGCCGTAGGGTGCACCTTGCATTTCGAAAGCGGCGCAAAAGATTTTTTCGTCCGTCCGCTTTAGCTTGTTCATGTCGTTAATCAGACGGAGTACTTTCGTACTGTCACTTCTTTGATAATATACGTTCCGGGTATTTTGCGCAGGAATGTTCGGGCATGATAATAGAGTAGTTGCAAGACAAACTGACTTTAAGATATTCATATATTTATTCTCCTTTTTTCTATTAAAAACGAGTGCAAAGTTACTGTTTTTTTCATAATAAATATCATGAATAAAAGATAAGTTTTTCCATGATTTTGTTACCAGTTGTGAATAAAATGTTTCTTTTGAGGCTAAATTAAACAATTTGATATTTTTTCTATGAATATTTTTTGGATATTCATTAGAATTAGCTAAATTGCACACGAAATGAACTGTCGATAATGACAGTTTGCTACCTTTAAATCTATTTTATATGAATATTGCTCTAGATAGTATTTTGCCTGAATATCCTGAATTTGTGGAAGGTATTCGGAGAGCTCCGGACCGTGGGTTCACACTAACACCATCTCAAACGGTTACTGCATTGAAAAATGCTCTTCGCTATATTCCTCGTGAGTTTCATACCCGATTGGCTCCTGAATTTTTGGAAGAATTAAAGACCCGGGGGAGAATTTATGGTTACAGATTTCGCCCGCAAGGTGACTTGAAAGCTAAACCTATAGACGACTACAAAGGAAAATGTATCGAAGGAAAAGCTTTTCAGGTAATGATTGATAATAACTTATGCTTTGATTGCGCTTTGTATCCTTATGAACTCGTCACCTATGGCGAAACAGGACAGGTTTGTCAGAACTGGATGCAATACCGCCTTATCAAAAAATATCTGGAAGAATTGACGCAGGATCAGACTTTGGTTGTAGAATCCGGGCATCCATTAGGTTTGTTCCGTTCACGTCCCGATGCCCCTCGCGTAATCATAACCAATGCCATGATGGTTGGCATGTTCGATAATCAGAAGGATTGGCATACAGCTATGCAGATGGGTGTAGCCAACTACGGGCAGATGACTGCAGGAGGATGGATGTACATCGGTCCGCAGGGAATTGTTCATGGAACATTCAATACACTGTTGAATGCCGGACGTTTGAAATTGGGAATACCGCAACATGGGGATTTACGCGGGCATTTGTTCGTATCTTCCGGCTTGGGAGGTATGAGCGGTGCACAGCCCAAGGCGGCGGAAATTGCCGGTGCTGCATGTATCATTGCGGAAGTTGATATTTCCCGTATCAAGACCCGGCATGACCAGGGATGGGTAAAACATATCATGACAGACAAGGGGGAAGCTTTCAGAATAGCCAGGGAAGCGATGGATCGTAAAGAGCCGTGTTCCGTTGCTTACAATGGAAATGTGGTCGACTTGTTGGAATATGGATATGATCATAATGAAAAAATAGAATTGCTTTCCGACCAAACCTCCTGTCATGCTGTTTATGAAGGTGGTTATTGTCCTGTGCAGTTGACATTTGAGGAGAGAACCAAAATGCTTCATGAATCACCGGAAGATTTTTGCGTGTTGGTAGACAAATCCTTGAAACGTCATTTTGATATTATTAAAAAGCTCGTAGCTCGCGGTACATATTTCTTTGACTATGGAAATTCCTTCATGAAAGCCATTTATGACGCCGGTGTAAAAGAAATATCACGCAACGGCATTGATGAGAAAGACGGTTTTATTTGGCCAAGTTACGTGGAAGACATCATGGGACCCCAATTGTTTGATTATGGTTACGGTCCTTTCCGTTGGGTTTGTCTGAGCGGTCGGCACGAAGATTTGATAAAGACGGATCAGGCTGCTATGGACTGTATCGATGTTCATAGGCGGGGGCAGGATCTGGATAACTATAACTGGATTCGGGATGCAGAGAAGAACCATTTGGTGGTAGGTACCCAGGCACGTATCCTTTATCAGGATGCGGAGGGTCGTCTAAAGATTGCTTTGCGCTTCAATGAAATGGTCAGGAGAGGAGAAGTAGGGCCTATTATGTTGGGACGAGACCATCATGACGTCAGTGGTACGGATTCTCCGTTCCGTGAAACATCCAATATTAAAGACGGAAGCAACGTGATGGCTGATATGGCTGTGCAGTGTTTTGCCGGCAATTGCGCGAGGGGAATGAGCCTCGTGGCCTTGCATAACGGAGGGGGTGTCGGTATAGGAAAGGCAATTAACGGCGGTTTTGGTATGGTTTGTGACGGCAGCAACCGTGTGGATGAAATTCTCCGCTCGGCTATGACCTGGGATGTGATGAGCGGAGTAGCTCGTCGTTCCTGGGCACGTAACGAACATGCCATGGAGACCAGTGTTGCATTCAATGCTGCCTATGATGATACCTATCACATCACGATACCTTTTGTGGCTGATGATGAAATAATAAATAAGTTGATTAACAAATAATAGAATTTACAGAATGAATTGGAATAAAATAGTTGAATGCGTTCCTAATTTCAGTGAAGGACGCGACATGAATAAGATTGATCAGATTGTGTCTGCTTTTAGGGCAAAAGAGGGTGTGAAACTTCTTGATTATAGTAATGATGTAAATCATAACCGTCTCGTCGTTACGTTGGTTGGAGAACCGGAGCCGTTGCGTGAAGCGATTATTGAGGCAGTTGGTATTGCTGTTAGGATAATTGACCTGAATCACCATCAGGGGCAGCATCCTCGTATGGGAGCTGTGGATGTCATACCTTTCATCCCGATTAAGAATGTGACGATGGATGAAGCTATAGAGTTGTCCAAAGAAGTGGGAACACAAGTTGCAGATATGTATAATCTTCCGGTTTTCTTATATGAAAAATCAGCAAGGGCCCCTCATAGGGAAAACCTGGCATCTATTAGAAAAGGTGAGTTTGAAGGAATGGCTGAAAAAATCAAATTGCCGGAATGGAAACCCGATTATGGTCCGGCCGAACGACATCCTACAGCAGGAACTGTCGCAATAGGCGCGCGTATGCCGCTTGTGGCTTTCAATATCAATTTGAATACTTCCAATCTGGATATCGCTCAGGGCATTGCAAAGAAAATTCGTTTCATAGGAGGAGGTCTTCGTTACTGCAAAGCCATGGGAGTTGATTTGAAAGATAGGGGTATCACTCAGGTTTCCATCAATATGACCGATTATACCCATACAGCACTTTACAGGGCTTTTGAACTTGTGCGCATTGAAGCCCGACGTTATGGGGTGAGCATAGTTGGTAGTGAGATTGTCGGACTCGTCCCCATGGAGGCTTTGGTCGATACGGCATCTTATTATTTGGGCCTGGAGAATTTCTCCATGGATCAAGTTTTGGAAGCCAGGTTGTTACAAGAATAATATCTTTCTGAATGAATGATTTGATTATATCTGACGTTCGGGTGGTTACTCCGTTGGGAAGTATGGCCAGAAAGGGAGCGGAGATGTCTGAACTTTTCATTTTGGACCATGCTTCAGTTTTTGTCAGTGACGGCATTATTGCTTATGTCGGGAAAGAAAGAATTCCGGATAAGCCGGATTGTGTTCAAATTGACGGTAGGGGATGCTGCCTTCTTCCCGGATTTATAGACTCTCATTCTCATTTGGTTTTTGGCGGATTGCGTGCCG
This sequence comes from Bacteroidaceae bacterium, assembly GCA_036804505.1. Lineage (GTDB taxonomy): Bacteria > Bacteroidota > Bacteroidia > Bacteroidales > Bacteroidaceae > Phocaeicola_A. The sequence goes on along the minus strand of DAIRSI010000005.1, from coordinate 54,897 downwards.
AGGAGTTTTCCTGGAGACTTCAAGGAGACAGTTATATGTCTATCATGAAGCGAGGCGGAGGCATAGTCAATACGGTAAAGTCCACAAGAGTTTCGGATTTCGATTCTTTGCTTGCAAAATCGATGGAACTGGTGCATAAGATGAGCGAGATGGGTGTCACTACCGTGGAAGGGAAGAGTGGGTATGGACTTGATAGGGAAACCGAGATTAAGCAGTTGGAGGTCATGCAGAAGATGAATAAAACTGAAGATTGTCCCGTTGAGATCGTTCCGACTTTTCTTGGAGCACATGCTGTTCCCGAAGAATATAAGGGACGGAGTGAGGAATACATTGATTTTCTTATCAGAGAGATGCTTCCGGAAATCAGGGAAAAAAACCTAGCCGAGTGTTGCGATGTTTTCTGTGAAGAAGGAGTCTTTTCCATAGAACAGTCGCGCAGGCTTTTGATGGAGGCAAAAGATTTGGGTTATCGGTTAAAGATTCATGCGGATGAAATCGTTTCGTTGGGAGGGGCAGAATTGGCTGCCGAACTCCATGCTCTTTCGGCCGACCATTTGCTTCATGCATCCGACACGGGTATCAGAAGATTGGCAGATTCGGGTGTAATAGCTACGTTGCTGCCTCTTACGGCTTTTGCTTTGAAAGAACCTTATGCACGTGGACGAGAGATGATTGATGCCGGCTGTGCTGTAGCTCTTGCAACCGATTTAAATCCCGGAAGTTGTTTCTCGGGCTCTATACCGCTTACTATTGATTTGGCCTGTATTTATATGGGTTTATCGATAGAGGAGACCATTACCGCATTGACGCTTAATGGCGCGGCAGCAGTAGGCAGAGCCGAAAAACTGGGTAGTATAGAGGTGGGGAAACAAGCAGATCTGATTTTGTTGGATTATCCTGATTATCATGTTCTTCCATACTACATAGGAATGAATTGCGTGAATACGACAATCAAAGCAGGTAAAATAGTAAAATGTAAAAACAATAAATAAAAGTATATATGTTAGTAGATTTAGATGTTAAGAATTTCCTGGATAAGGTGGCTGGAAAAGATCCTGTTCCGGGTGGTGGCAGCATAGCTGCATTGAACGGAGCGATAGCATCATCCTTGGCTGCTATGGTTGCAGGGTTGACTATAGGTAAAAAAGGGTATGAAGATTTTGACAGTCTGATGCAGATTATCTCAGAGAAATCTCTCGGATATAAAGAAGTCTTCGTGTCGGATGTGGACAAGGATTCCGATGCGTACGACAGAGTTTTTGCCTGTTTTAAAATGCCTAAAGCAACGGATGAAGAGAAAAAGAAAAGGAGTGAGGCAATTCAAGAAGCTACCAAATATGCGGCTGAAGTGCCTATGCAGGTTGCACGGGATGCTTTTTCCTTGATGGATGTGATTGCCGAAGCTGCCCGAAAGGGAAACAGTAATGCTGTGACCGATGCATGTGTGGCAATGATGTCGGCTCGGAATGCCGTGTTGGGTGCCATACTGAATGTCCGTATTAATCTGGGCTCGATAAAAGATAAGGAATATGCTGCGGCTATGCAGTCCGAAGCCGATATATTGGAGGCTGGGGCTATAGAGAAGGAAAAGAGCCTGTTGTCTGAAATCAATCAAAAATTAAGAGTATGAATAATGTATATTATGTAGGATCCGGCGATCTTACGTTCGAAATCGTTGAACGGATCATCAACGAAAATATGCGGTTGGAACTGGCTCCTGAAGCCAAAGTGCGTATTCAGCGCTGCCGTGATTATTTGGACGAGAAGATAGCATCTTCTAAAACTCCGCTATACGGAATCACTACAGGATTTGGTTCTTTATGCAATAAAAATATATCCTTTAGCGAACTTGGTACACTTCAGGAAAACCTCATCAAAAGCCATGCTTGCAGTGTAGGGGAAGAAATCAGTCCTTTGGTCATTAAATTGATGATGCTTTTCAAGGCTCATGCTTTATCACTAGGGCATAGCGGTGTACAGGTCATTACTGTTCAGCGTATCCTTGATTTCTTCAATAATGATATTATGCCGATTGTTTATGACAGAGGTTCTTTGGGAGCTTCGGGTGATTTGGCTCCTTTGGCTAATCTTTTTCTGCCTTTGATTGGAGTGGGTGATGTCTATTATAAGGGAAAGAAGCGTGAAGCCATAGGTGTATTGGACGAATATGGATGGGAGCCCGTCCATTTGATGAGCAAGGAGGGACTTGCCCTGCTCAATGGAACGCAGTTTATGAGTGCAAACGGTGTCTTTGCCATTCTGAGGGCCAACAGATTATCAAAAAAAGCTGATCTGATAGCTGCTTTGTCGCTGGAGGCTTTCGACGGACGTATTGAACCTTTTATGGACTGTATTCAGCAGATTCGGCCTCACAAAGGTCAGATTGAAACAGGAAAGGCTTTTCGCACTTTACTCGAAGGCAGCGAAATAATAGCTCATCCAAAGACACATGTTCAGGATCCCTATTCTTTCCGATGCATTCCTCAGGTTCATGGAGCTGTGAAGGATGCTCTCAGGTATGTTTCATCGGTTCTGTTGACGGAAATTAATTCTGTGACGGACAATCCGACAATCTTTCCTGATGAAGACATGATTATTTCGGGAGGTAATTTCCACGGAGAACCACTGGCTATCTCTTTCGATTTCCTGGCGATAGCCTTGGCAGAGTTAGGTAATATTTCCGAGCGCCGAATAGCACAGCTGATTATGGGATTGCGGGGACTTCCGGAATTTCTGGTTGCCAATCCCGGCCTTAACTCCGGCTTTATGATACCGCAGTATGCAGCGGCATCGATGGTGAGTCAAAACAAGATGTATTGTTATGCTGCATCCAGTGATTCCATTGTTTCATCAAATGGGCAGGAAGATCATGTAAGTATGGGAGCTAATGCGGCCACCAAACTATACAAAGTAATGGACAATCTTGAACACATCCTTGCCATTGAATTGATGAATGCGGCACAGGGACTCGATTTTCGTCGTCCCGAAAAAACTTCTCCTATATTGGAAAAGTTCTTTGCGGCCTATAGAAAAGAAGTGCCCTTTATAAAGGACGACATTGTGATGTATAAGGAAATACACAAGACTGTGGCATTTTTGAAACGGACTAACATAGAATATTAAGAGTTCTTTTTGAGTATATATTCCCCATTTTCAATCGGAACAGATTGGAATGGGGATTTTTTTAATAAGAATAGAAAAAAAACAAAATATTAATTATCTTTGCCCCATGAAACTTATATCGTGGAATGTAAATGGCCTACGGGCCGTAATGAAGAAAGATTTTCTTTCTATTTTGGAGTCAATGGATGCTGATGTCCTTTGCATACAGGAAACCAAGGCTCAAGATGACCAAGTGGCCGAAGCTTTATTGGCACTTGAAGGTTACCGGATATATTCTTCTTCGGCTGTAAGAAAAGGTTATTCGGGCACAGCTGTGTTGTGCAGGCAAGAGCCTCAATGTGTCACTTATGGCATCGGTATTGAAGAACATGATCAGGAAGGACGTGTTATCACAGTTGAATATCCGGAGTTTTATCTGATAGACGTCTATGTCCCTAATTCAGGCCAGGAACTTGCCCGCTTGGATTATCGGCAGGAATGGGATAAAGCTTTGTTCAATTACATGAAAAATCTTGAGAGGACGAAGCCGGTGATTATTTGCGGGGATTTCAATGTGGCTCATGAACCTATTGACATTGCACGTCCTAAAGAGAATTACAATAAGGCTGCAGGATATACACAAAAAGAAATTGACGGCATGGACCGATTCATACAAGGAGGCTTTGTCGATACATTCCGTCATTTTTATCCGGACAAGAGAGATATTTATTCATGGTGGAGCTATCGTTTCGGAGCTCGCGAGAAAAATATCGGCTGGCGTATCGATTATTTTCTGATGAGTCAGTCACTTCTTTCAAATCTGAAGGAGGCGTTCATCCTGAACGAGATAGAAGGTTCTGACCATTGCCCGGTAGGAATTGTCATTTAGTGTGAGTCTTCTGTTTCAGAGAATTCTGCCTTACAAGGTATATATATTGTAAAAGTGGTCCCTTTGTTTAATTGGGATGTGACTTCAATATGTCCGTTTAGCTTCTCAATAAGGCTTTTGCAGATGGAAAGTCCTAATCCTATGCCTTGTACAAAGGATTCTAACTTTTCAAAACGGTTGAAAATTTTCTCTATATTTTCAGGGGCGATGCCGTTTCCTGTATCTTCTACATAGATGAATATGCCTTCGTGTGTAGGTTTATATCCCATTTCTATGTGACCTTTATTTGTATACTTGATAGCATTGGTGACAAGATTGGATAGAATCTGTACCAGTCTGCTCTTATCCATGAAAATATCACATTGTTGATAAGGGCAGCTACATATAAGCTTGACTTCCGGATTAATAATTCTCTGCCTAAAGTACAGGTTCATCTCGTTGAATACAGTGGTGATATTGAATTTTTCCGGTTGAAACTCTATGATTCCCGATTCAATTTTTGAAAGATCCAGAATATCATTGATCAGCTGCAGCAAGGAATCGCTGTTAGTTTTTATGATGTTCATGTATTCGGTTCTTTCTTCACGGCTTTCGGTATCTTGCAGGAGGGATGAAAATCCCAGAATAGCATTCAGTGGAGTCCTTATTTCGTGACTCATATTGGCCAGAAACATGGATTTCAGTTTGTCAGCCTGGATGGCTTTTTCCTTTTCATTTTCCAGTTTATGTTGGATTTCGATGAGGTGGCTGATGTCTTTTCGTGCACCGATTATTCGGATGACTTTACCGTTTGAATCATGAACGGCTGCATATTCTATTTCAATGTATTTCCATTGTTTCATTTGAGAATAATCAATACGGAAGTAAAGAGGTTTGTCGGGTATCATGTCCTGACTGATATCGTAGAGCGTTTTTTCAAATGAATCCTGATCGTCGGGATGTAGCATGACGAGCAAATCCTTTAATTCAATGCCTTTCTCAGGAAAAATATTTCCTTCGATATTAAAGAATCTTTTTTGATCAACTTCATAGCCCCAAACTTTCACTCCGCTTGCATGAATGGCTAACTTTAGTCTTTTATTGTTCTGGCTCAACAGCTCTTCCGCTTTCTTAACCTTTTTGCGTAACAGGCAATTAAAGGCAAAAAGTATAATGGAAAACAGAGCTAGTAAGCCAAGTCCGAAGTAAATTATCCGTGATACCCGGGAATGTTTATCGGCCAACCATTTATCGTAGATATCGTCGTATATACCATCTTCTTTGAGCTTGAATACAGCGTTATCCGTTTCAGTTACCAGTTCCTCATTGTTGCCTACAATGCAGTCTTCCAATGCTGCCAAGTCTAGATTGGACATTGTAAGATTTGTCATCTTATACTTTTCAATCACATATTTCGATTCTCCACGAGGGAATAGAGCAATGTCATATTTGCCTTTTGACAGGAGATACAGTCCGGTCTCTATGTTTTTTACTCTGATGGTTTTTGCTGTTTTTATATTATTGTCATGCATCAACTCTTCAGAGTTTGATTTTTTTTCTACTACAATGATTTTGCCGTTGAGTTCATTGATTGATGAAATGGGCTTTCCCCCTTTTCTGTATATCGCATATTCATAATTATAGTTGAGAATAGGGCCGAATTTGAATTCCAAAGCTCTATGATTGTTATATTTCATTCCAACAATCAAATCGGCTTTGTTAGTCCGTAAGGAATCCATACATGCCTGCCAAGACATAAGTTTTATGACATAAGGCCTGTTTATTTTTTTCATGATTTCATGGGTTAATTCCACATTAAATCCTGTGGGATTACCTTCTTCATCAAGAAAAGAATAGGGGGGACTCATTTTATTGCCAACAATAATTATAGGTCTTACCTTTTTGGAGGAAGGATTATCGGCGTTGGTAGGGTTACACAAAACCAGTGCCGAAAAGAGCAAAATAATCGTTCTATAAACTGATACTAAATTCTTCATGCTTCTAAAACCAATATAATTAGTGACTTAATGTTCAAATATACTTTATTTTTTATATATTTGCCATAATCTTTTTATTATTTTATAAAATTATTGCAATAGATAGTTTTTATTACAAAAATATATATTGGATTCATTTTAAATTAATCTATATGGCTGAAGAAGATCAGGAAATGGAAAGGGCATATTACGATGACGGACTTGCAGAAGTTCAGAATGGTAATGAACGTTCCGATGATTACGACATCCCTACTTATGACGAATTGGATTTGGAGGGACGTTATTGGAATTATGGTTCTCGTGAGGAATATAACCAATGGAGGAACAAACAAATTGAATTTTATAAGCGGAATGGTTATTATCTCCGGCAAAACAATTATTCTACGGCAACTATAATATGTACATTCATTGGGATACTCATCTTCGTCGCTGCATGCAGTTATACGATGTTTAACTGAAATTTATTGTTGTTATAAGGATATTGTATTACTTTTGCATCCTTAAACTCACAGAAGGATGAAACGTAAATTACGACATAGAATTGTTATAGCATGGCTGTTGATGATGGTCATAATGCCGGTTTATGTCATAAAAGCATTTCATATTCATGAGATCAGTTGTGAGAATTCGTTACATAAAGTTACCGGACCCCACCATGACTGTTCGCATTGTTACATCTGTCAGTTTGTGTTTTCTCCATTTACCGAGGGGCGATTCTTTTACGGTAATAGTGTTTTCCGATGTGTCGTTACTGTAATAACAATAAATCAAGAGACAGTAATCTATCGGACTGAAAAGAACTTGACCCTCCGTGCACCGCCGATTTGCTGATAAATATATTCTCACCCCTTCTTCTTGAAGGAAGGGAATTACTATGCTTTTGTATTATCAACAAATCAGAATTTATCATGAAAAAATATACATGTGGAGTAACCATAAGTGGTTTCTTCCTTTTGTGCCTGTCGCTGTCGGCGAACGGACAGAATAATGTAGTAGCGGACAGCGTTTCGCTCAGTGAAGTAGTGGTCTCTGCCAACCGGCATGTGACATTACGTAAAGAGGCATCGTCTTTGGTGAAAGTTATCGATCGCAGGCTGTTTGAGAATATCCAGGCAGCAAGTTTGGGAGATGCTCTCGATTATGAACCCGGAGTGAGGGTTGGTATAGGTTGCAGAAATTGTGGAAAGATGGAAGCTCGGATTAACGGACTTAGTGGTAATTATTCACAGATCTTGGTGGATTCAAGGCCTATGTTCTCTTCGGCAAACGGCATGTATGCCCTGGAGCAGATTCCGTCATCCATGATAGAACGTGTGGAGGTTGTCCGTGGAGGTAGTTCGGCTTTATTCGGCTCATCAGCTATCGGGGGAGTCATCAATATCATAACACGTACCCCTGATAGGAATGGGGCGGAGTTCTCTCATACTTTGATGTCTCTTGGTGGAAAGAATCGTTTTGACAATAATACTTCTTTGAATGCCTCACTCGTTTCATCGGATGGCAGTGCAGGGTTAGGGTTTTATGCTCAGAACAGAGAGCGCCCGGGATATGATAGAAACAATGACGGATATACGGAATTGACACGTCTACAGACCCGGACAGCCGGATTCCGGAGTTTCCTGAAGATGGACAACTGGAATAAGATAAATTTGCATCTCTATCACATAGACGATTCTCGTCGTGGAGGAAATCTTCTGGATCAGCCTCCTCATCTTGCCAACATTGCGGAACAGACCGAACATAATACTTATGGAGGAACATTTGAATATGATTGGCATTCTAAAAATCTGATGGAACATTTTACTTTTTCATCAGCTTATCAGAGCATGAATCGTAAAAGCTATTTCGGGGGAATCCTTGGCGGTTCCGAAAGTGAAATTGCTGATGCTGCAACTTCTTACGGAAAGACTTCCGACTATACGCTTCAATTGGAAACACAATATTGCCATCGCTTTGAACGTATGCTATTTCTTCCGGCTACACTGACTTTGGGGCTAGAATACAATTCATCCCGACTCAAGGATGAAAGTCTATGGTATAAGACTGTTTTTGAACAGAATGTGCATACGGGAAGTGTGTATTTCCAGAATGAGTGGAAAAAACACTGGATTAGCATTTTGGTAGGCGGACGTTTTGATAAAAATAATTTATTGAACCACATCATTTTCAGTCCCCGTCTAAATGTGAGGATTATGCCCGACGAGCATTGGACCTTACGTGGCTCTTATGCTGAAGGTTTCCGTAATCCTCAATACTTTGATGATGATCTTCATGAAATGCTGATTGGTGGGAAACGGGTGAAGACCCGCTTAAGCAGTGGACTTAAAGAGGAACGTTCTCATAGTTGGAGTCTTTCTGCCGATTATAACAATATGATTTGGGGAATGCCGGTCGATTTATTGGTGGAGGGTTTCCTTACTCGTCTGTCAAATGTATTTGTTGAGAGCCATACTAAGGATGCTGATGACAATACTGTTCTTTTGCGCTCCAATGGTTCTGGAGCAAATGTGTATGGTATAAATTTGGAAGCCAGTGCGAAACCTCTTTCGTGGATAGACATACAGGCAGGTATGACTTTGCAGAGAGCTGTTTATGAGAAGGCCCATAGTTGGAGTGAAAACGTGGAAGCCGAAAAAAGGATGCTTCGTTCGCCCGAGGTATATGGATATTACACTGTCAGCATAACACCTTTCAGACGTTGGCTTTTTATATTGAACGGCAAGCAGACTGGAAGTATGCGTATGCCTCATGCACAAAGCTCCGGTACGGACAAAGACATTACCGTTACGGTACCTTCATTCTTTGAAATGGGAGCTAAGGTCAGTTATTTGATTCCTATTCGCAAAGATGTCAAATTACAGTTGAATGTCGGCGTGCAAAACATGTTTAACAGGTATCAGTCTGATCTCGATAAGGGGTATAAGCGAGATTCGGAATATACCTATGGTCCTGAAATGCCTAGAAGCTTTTTTGTGGGAGCGAAAGTTTCCTTATAAAAAAAGAGGATAGGACGATTTCGTCCTATCCTCTTTTATATAAAAAGTAATGAATTTACTTGTTGAGTGCAGTTGCAATATCAACGGCAACAGCCACTGTGCAACCTACCATCGGGTTGTTTCCGATTCCCAGGAATCCCATCATTTCAACGTGGGCAGGAACTGAAGATGAACCTGCAAACTGGGCGTCACTGTGCATACGGCCGAGAGTATCGGTAAATCCGTAAGAAGCAGGACCTGCAGCCATGTTGTCCGGATGAAGCGTACGACCCGTACCGCCACCTGAAGCTACAGAAAAATATGGTTTGCCGGCAAGGACACGTTCTTTCTTGTAAGTTCCTGCTACCGGATGTTGGAAACGGGTAGGATTCGTCGAGTTACCTGTGATGGAAACATCAACACCTTCATGCCACATGATTGCTACACCTTCGCGAACATCATCAGCTCCATAGCATTTCACCTTGGCGCGAGGGCCGTTGGAGTAAGCTATTTCGCGAACTATTTTCAATTCGCCAGTGAAGTAATCAAACTGAGTTTGAACATAGGTAAAACCGTTAATACGGGAAATAATCTGTGCAGCGTCTTTTCCAAGTCCGTTCAGGATGCAACGGAGAGGTTCTTTGCGAACCTTGTCAGCTTTGGCAGCAATTTTGATTGCACCTTCGGCAGCTGCAAATGACTCGTGACCTGCCAGGAAGCAGAAGCACTTAGTCTCTTCACGAAGCAGACGGGCTGCCAGATTTCCGTGTCCAATACCAACCTTGCGGTCATCGGCAACAGAACCCGGGATGCAGAATGACTGTAAGCCAATACCTATAGCTTCAGCAGCCTCTGCTGCATTATTACAACCTTTCTTCAATGCGATGGCAGCACCTACAACATAGGCCCACTTAGCATTTTCGAAACAGATCGGCTGAGTTTCCTCACAAGTTTTATAAGGATCGATACCATATTTCTCGCAGATGGCATTAGCCTCTTCGATGTCTTTGATGCCGTTAGCGTTCAGTGCAGCAATAACCTGCTTGATACGACGGTCTTGAGATTCAAATTTAACTTCTCTTATTGCCATAGTGTTTCCTCCTTATTCTTTACGTGGGTCAATATATTTAACGGCACCATCTTCCGGGTTGAAACGTCCGTAATGGCCAGTAACTTGTTTCAATGCTTCATTAGCATCTACACCTTTCTTAATAGCTTCCATGAATTTACCCATGTGGATGAATTCGTAACCGATAATCTCACCGTCTTTGTCCAGAGCGATACGATTGATGTAGCCTTCTGTCAGTTCAAGGTAACGAGGACCTTTTGCCAAAGTACCGTAAAGAGTACCTACCTGACTACGGAGACCTTTGCCCAAGTCTTCCAAACCTGCACCGATAATCAGACCACCTTCAGAGAAAGCTGATTGTGTACGTCCATAAACGATTTGCAGGAAAAGTTCGCGCATGGCTGTGTTGATAGCGTCACATACCAAGTCGGTGTTCAAAGCTTCCAGAATTGTTTTTCCGGGAAGGATTTCTGCAGCCATGGCAGCAGAGTGAGTCATACCTGAGCAACCGATTGTCTCGACCAAAGCTTCCTGAATAACACCTTCTTTTACATTTAAAGACAGTTTGCAGGCACCTTGCTGTGGGGCACACCATCCCACACCGTGAGTCAAACCTGATATATCCTTAATCTCTTTAGCTTTCACCCACTTACCTTCTTCTGGTATTGGAGCCGGACCGTGATTAGGACCTTTTTTCACAACACACATGTGTTCTACTTCTTGTGAATAAATCATATTTCTACGTTTTAATTGGTAAATTAATTTAGTGTTTGCAAAGTTACTCAGAGTTTTTCTGAAGTCCAATATTTGGGTCTCATCTTTTTAGAATAATTTATAAATAAAAGTAACTTTGGAAAACAGTTTCTTCTTTCATCTTGGAAATTGCAATACCAATATAGCAAAAAAGGCTTTTTATTGATTTTATATCATAAAAAATCAAAGTTTGTTTATTTTATGTTTATCTTTGCATCAAAGCAAATTTAAAACTCATGGAAGAAATAACGGTTCAAGTATCCGACAAGGATTTGAGAGAAGCGGCACAACAAGGAATGGATGAATTCCTGCAGGTATTCATCGATGCAATCCTCAAAGCGGCGGGTGGGGAGTTGAATGCTGAGAATATGAGCAGTTTCAACGGATATCAGATTACCTTGATGGCTTATCATTATTTCAGAAAAGAAGTGATGGAGGGCGGGTTTGTGCAGCTTATTTATAATGGATACGGACCTTTTATCTTCGAGAATCCTTTTGCTAAAGCCATGAGATTGTTTGGGGCAGGTTATTTTTCGAAATTGGTGTATAAGGCAAAGGAAATTTATGACGCTCACAAGGAAGACTTGACAAAAGAGTGTTCTGATGATGAATTCATGACTCTTTATGAAAAATTTGAGGCTTTTGATGATTTGGAAGATTGGTTCATTGAAAATGAAGAAAAAATAACTTCTGTGATTGCTGCTTATGTGGATGAACATATAGAGCAATTTGCTGAAATTATTAATAAAGGTTAAACAAGAAGGACCGGATGCAGTGTTTGTACTTTTACAGCATCTTTTATGTGTAAATTATAAAAACATACTAAAAAATGCTTCTGGCATTCTCTGATAACGTTCTTTTTTATAATTTTGCGAGTTAATAGATAATGTGTAATAAAAAAACAAAAGAATTACAATGAAAACTTTTAAATTAATGATGCTGGCCGTAATGGTTACGCTTACTTCGTTCAGTTTAACATCCTGTTTGAATAGCGATAACGATTCTTCCGACACTACTCTGGGTACGATTGCGGCAGTGAATTATAATTTAGGATCCCTTACATTTAAGAATGGGAATCTGACTTATATTCCTTCTGCGACTTCTGTGGCTGCTTTGGAAGCCAAAGGTGCTAATTTCAGCAGTTATGGTGTTGTTTACATTACTTATACCAGCAGTGATACTTATGATGCAAACAAGACTCAGTATAACATTGAACTGACAGGTGTTGTCAGCTTGGATAATAAAGTTAATCCCGTAGGAAGTGAAACTGCATTAAAGGATTCCATCAGTTCATCCAACAAGGAACCCATTATTGAGTTGATTAATTGGTCTTCTTCAGGTACGGGACAGTATATGGTCATGATGAACAGCAGCAATGTATTGATTTATGTAAATTATTTCCTGAATAAGAGTGGCCATACCATGACATTGAAGTATCTTCCCTCTTCCATTACATCGGCTTCGAATGAAATTAATTTTTATTTGTGCAACAATGGTGAAGGGGATAAGTCAACATCTTACACATCATCAGCTATTCTGCAGGCAAATGGTGCTTCCTATGCAGGTTTGTGCTATCGCGCTTTCGATATTTCCTCTGCACTGCTGCAATATAAACACGCTACAAGCAAGTCTACTGTCAAAATAAATATCATTGTCAAGCAAAATACCACAGGTGTAGATTTATCAAGCAGTGAAGAAAAGACATACTCATACGATTATTCGATTAATTAAGGGTGAATTCAAAAGGATTAATACATAAGACTATACTATTAATTTCCTCTCCGGCCAAGGCCTGGGAGGAAATTGATTTAGATAAGGATGAGCAAAACGTAGCAGTTACGTTTGTTTATCCTATGATTGGTTTATGCGGACTGGTGGTCTTTATAGGAACCATTATCAATATGGGTTTCAGCGCACAATGTTACCAGACTGCCATGATGGCTTGCGCCGGTCTGTTCATAGCCTTGTTCGGCGGATTTTTTATAGCATCTTCTGCAGTGAACTATTTCGGTCAGCGTTTTCTAGGGAGAGAAAAGGCGGAACTTCCGCTATGTCAGACTCTGGTAGGTTATTCCATGGTTGTGATTTTTTTGTTGGATATAGCCTTGGGACTTCTTCCTGATTTCTTTATCCTGAAGCTTCTTTTGCAGTTCTATACCATATTTATTGTATGGGAGGGCGCATCCCGAATCATGAAAGTTCCAGAGAAGAAAATGCTTGCCTACACATTGTTCGTTTCTGCAGTGGTTCTCTTATCGCCGGCTCTCATATCCATTATCTTTAAATTTTTGTCGAATCTGTTACGGTAAAGCCTTATGGAGAACAAACCGAATTCTATCAATATAAAGAACAAACGCGCGTCCTTCGACTATGAATTTATCGATACTTATGTGGCAGGAATTGTGCTTACAGGAACCGAAATCAAGTCTATTCGCTTAGGGAAGGCCAGCTTGGTAGATACTTTTTGCTTCTTCACGAACGGGGAACTGTGGGTGAAGAATATGCATGTGGCTGAGTATTTCTATGGTTCCTATAATAATCATGCCGCACGTAGGGACCGCAAGTTGTTGCTTACAAAGAAGGAATTGCTGAAACTTCAGCGCGGGACTCGCGAAACGGGTTTTACCATTGTTCCAACCCGCTTGTTTATTAACGAAAAAGGACTGGCTAAAGTCGTGATTGCCCTTGCCAAAGGCAAGAAGGAATATGACAAACGCGAGGCTTTGAAGGAAAAAGCCGACCGCCGGGAAATGGACAGAATGTTCAAGAAATAATTTTCCACATTAAAAATATCTTGCCATGCAAAAGACACTGTCACAAATAGTCAAAGAGAGAATCTTGATTTTGGATGGTGCGATAGGAACGATGATTCAAAGTTTCCGTCTCACCGAAACCGATTTCCGCGGAGAACGTTTTGCCGATATTCACGGGCAGATGAAAGGCAATAATGATCTTTTGTGTCTGACGAAGCCTGAAGTCGTGGCGGATATCCATCGTCGTTATCTGAATGCCGGTGCTGATATTATCGAGACCAATACATTCAATGCCAACCGGGTGTCCATGGCCGATTACCATATGGAGGAATATTGCAGGGAAATAAACCTAGCAGGGGCTGTTCTTGCAAGGAAGATTGCAGATGAATTTACAGAAGGGAATCCAGAAAAACCGAGATTCGTGGCCGGTTCTGTGGGTCCTACCAACAAGACTTGTTCTATGAGTCCCGATGTGAACAACCCTGCTTTTCGTTCTCTTACTTTCGATGAACTTACAGATGCTTATGTGGAACAGATGCAGGCTTTAGTGGATGGTGGCGTGGATATCCTTCTCGTTGAAACCATTTTTGACACACTGAATGCCAAGGCTGCTATTTACGCTGCACAAGAGGTCATGAAGAATGCAAGGCGTGAGATTCCTCTCATGCTTTCAGCTACAATCTCCGATTCTGCAGGACGAACACTTTCCGGACAGACATTGGAAGCATTTCTTGCTTCTATCCAGCATGCACGTCCTTTCGCTGTAGGTCTCAATTGCTCTTTCGGTGCCAAACAGCTTAAATCCTATTTACAGGTGATGGCAGCCAAGGCTCCTTATTATATTTCGGCTTATCCTAATGCCGGCTTGCCCAACAGTCTTGGACAATATGACCAGACTCCGGATATTATGGCTGAGGAAATCAAGGAATACATCGATGAAGGTCTTGTGAATATTGTTGGCGGTTGTTGCGGTACTACCGATGAATACATAGCTCGCTATGCGGAACTTGTGAAGGATGCAAAGCCCCATGAGGTGGCTCCTCCGTCAACCGACACGTGGCTTTCCGGACTTGAATTGCTTGATGTGACTCCCGAAATCAATTTTGTGAATGTAGGCGAGCGCTGCAATGTGGCAGGTTCACGCAAATTCCTGCGTCTCATTAATGAAAAGAATTATAATGAGGCTCTAAGTATAGCCCGCAAACAAGTGGAAGACGGTGCTTTAATACTTGATATCAATATGGACGACGGATTGCTCGATGCCGAAAAAGAAATGGCAACTTTCCTGAATCTCATAGCATCGGAACCCGATATTGCTAAAGTTCCTGTCATGATTGATTCCTCCAAATGGGAGGTAATCCGTGCCGGTCTCAAGTGCGTTCAAGGTAAATCTATCGTGAACTCCATATCGTTGAAGGAAGGAGAAGAAAGGTTCTTGGAACATGCTCGCGAGGTCCAGCGTTTAGGAGCAGCAGTTGTAGTTATGGCTTTCGATGAGGAAGGGCAAGCATCTACTTACGAACGCCGTATCCGTGTTTGTGAAAGAGCTTATCGGCTTTTGATTGACAAAGTGGGTTTCAACCCCAATGACATCATTTTCGATCCCAATGTACTTGCCATTGCCACAGGAATGTCCGAACATGACAATTATGCCGTTGATTTCATTCGTGCTGCAGGATGGATTAAAAAGAATCTACCAGGTGCCCATGTTAGTGGAGGTGTGAGCAATCTGTCGTTTTCGTTCCGTGGAAACAATTACATACGTGAGGCCATGCATGCAGTATTCCTTTATCATGCCATTCAGCAAGGTATGGACTTCGGCATCGTGAATCCCGCTACATCGGTCATCTACAGCGATATTCCCGCCAACGTGTTGGAACGTATAGAAGATGTAGTGCTCAATCGTCGTGCCGATGCCTCCGAAAGACTGATTGAAACGGCGCAACAGTTGAAGGGGAAAATGCAGGAAACCGAAAGCAAGGCAGATACAGCAAAGGATGCCTGGCACGAAGGAATACCAGTGGATGAGCGTCTTCAACTGGCCTTGATTAAGGGAATAGGGGACTATATGGAGCCTGATTTGCAGGAAGCCCGTAAAATATATGCTAAAGCGGTGGATATCATCGAAGGTCCTTTGATGACAGGAATGAACCGAGTAGGAAAACTTTTTGGTGAAGGAAAGATGTTTCTTCCCCAAGTAGTGAAGACTGCAAGAACTATGAAGCAGGCGGTTTCCATCCTTCAGCCTTATATGGAAGCCGAGAAAGTAGGAGGGGCTAAGTCGGCTGGCAAGGTGTTGCTGGCAACTGTGAAAGGCGATGTGCACGATATAGGAAAGAATATTGTATCTGTGGTGATGGCATGCAATAACTATGAGATTATAGACCTAGGTGTAATGGTTCCGCCGGAAAGTATTGTTAGGAAAGCAATAGAAGAACACGTGGATATCATAGGCTTGAGCGGACTTATCACACCGTCATTGGAAGAAATGGTGCATGTGGCTGTAGAACTGAAAAAGGCAGGACTAAATATTCCTATTATGATAGGCGGAGCTACTACCAGCAAACTGCACACAGCCTTGAAGATAGCTCCTGTGTATGATGCTCCTGTAGTCTATCTGAAGGATGCCTCACAAAATGCTATTGCAGCCGCCAAACTGCTGAACCCTTCGCTGCGTGATAATTTTGTAAATCAGTTGAACAAGGAATATGAAGAATTGCGCAATGATCATACAGAGAAACAAGAGAATCTCGTTTCACTGGAAGAAGCAAGAAAAAATAAACTAAAGCTGTTTTAGTTTACATTACAGATGAACTCAGAATGCATAAGAAAAAATAAACGATGACTGAATCCCCAATTTATTTTTCGGTATTCTTTAATACAAAGTTAAAAGAAACATACCTTTTCGGCATTGGATAAAGAACACAGATGCCTGAATTGCGGCAATGTTTTTTAGTTAACTGCGATTATATCAATCAGTAAGTATCTGTTTAACAAGCCATTCTGTGATGTATCCTGCTGATAAACAATGTTAAGACGAATATGCGCAACTCATATGAGTGTCAGGGACAAAATTTTGTTACGTCCGAAAACCATTTTTTGAGACGGTCAATGACGAAATCAAGAACATCGCACAAAATCGAGCTCACGTTACTTTGATGTTTCTGTTGGCACATCTGAGGTTTTGCAAACGTTCTTTATCCATTTGATAAAGCCCTCAGGGTCGGTATCAACACAATGCATGGCCTCCCAAAACAGTTTTGAATCAATATCTTTTCCACGGTTTTCAAGGGCTGTGGATAAATTTACCATCATTGCCCGGGATATTCCGCTTTCTGTCGTACCGTGTCGTATCCACCAATGCTGGGCACAACCCTCATTGTTGTTCATAACAAAAAACATCGGATTCATCAAATTGATAACTTGCTGCAAATCTTTCTCCACTTCGGCGTTGGGATTGTTTGTTACATGGCGTAAAGTGAAGTTAGTCATATGACGAGCATCTGTTGTTTCGTTTCCAAATAAGCCATTTTCAGAAGATTTCAATTCAAAGCTGTCAAACGCAGGTAATCCTTTGTAGCGGCCTACATAATGTGTCGTATAATCTTTCAACGTGAAACATGTACTTGTCCCGTTCCATCTCATCCATCCTTTATCCTTTAAGTATCCATCACGTTCTTCCTTTGGAAGATTTTTAAGATAATCTGTTGCTGAAGGATTCAGATAAAACTTAGCTATGTATTCTCCTAAATTATCCGCCGTCAGGTTATTGAAACCTCCTTTTCCTTTGAGGTTTAACGATTTCTCATATTCCGAAAATAATTGTTTTAATTCGTCCGAAAGTTGCTTGTTTACTTTCGCACCATTCCATTCCGTGTCTCCGAACTCCCATTCATAAGCCATATCGGCATGCTCAATATCCATAATTGGGGAGAAAACCCCTACAGCATAAAAATCATCTCTTTCGTCGGCCGCCCCGAGGGCATGTAGATAATTGTCAAAGAGAGGACTGTTTCCGGATGCTCCCAATACGGCAGAAATATCGCCACCAGCACTGCATCCAACTGATATAATTTTTTCCTTATCTCCAGGTATGGAGTTGGCGTTATGACGCAGATAGCGGATGGCGGCTTTTAAGTCAACAATCGCGGCAGGTGCTTTTCCGTAATATGTTCCATTGGAACTCTGATTTACCCGCCCTCTACAGCCAGGCACAACGACCACAATACCTGAAGCCAAGGCCAAATTCTCACGGGGGGATCCAAAATCATCTCCCACATCTTTTGTCTGACTGTCATTAACGGGCATATAACCACCTACCCTGTTTGAGAAAAGAATGGGAGATGAAAAAGCATCTATTTTCTTACCATTAATTTCCTCAGGCACAAAAAGACTGAGTGATTGGTAAGCCACATCAATGGGTTTTGCTACGTAAGGAATATGTAAATATGCACGATACTTTATCGTCACAACTTCACTTGATGTCACGACAGTCTTAGTTCTCATTTCAAATTTGCTTTTGTCAAATTCCAAATTAGAAGAAAGTTTAACGGCGTTCGATGTTGCCATTACTCCTATCAGAATTGACAATAATATAATACGTTTCATATCATTATAGTTTATTGATTATTGGTCTAAGTTACTAATTTAATTTTTAGTTTTTGTGTGTCACTAAGTCATTTTTTAACTTCTTTTATTTAAATTTCTGTTTCCAGCTATTATTTGAAAATAAAATATTTCTGTAATTTTGGAGTGGGTAAACATAGTTGTATTTACCTAAAATTCGACTAATTGAAATTTGCCGAACTTGCGTAATTTTATAAGGAAATGAAAAAAATGATTTTGTCAATGGTTCTGGTAGGAATCCTCGGTAATGTATTTGCCCAAAACAACTCCACAATGACACGTGCGGACTCTATCAGAATAACATTGAAAAATCCGCAGAGTAAAGAAATCATTCTAATTGCAAAACGAGGAGACTGGCATGGTACAACGGCCAATTCACTTGCTGCTATAGAAAAGGCTATAAAAAAAGGAGCGCATATCGTAATGGTGGATTTGAAAAAGAACGAAGAGGGAGACATCGTACTTGATACAAATGAAGGAAAACACTCTACATTGAAAGAAGCACTGCAATTCTGCAAAGGCAGAATACTATTGGAAATAAGTAATCCCAACCGCTATTATTACAGAATAAAATCCATCGTCGAAGAGTGTAATGCGGCCAATGGGATCATACTCAATAATTTGAATGATAAAGACGGGGAAATGATGCATACCGCCATAATAGACCTTGACAAAAAGAATGCACTCGCATTATTATCGATTGCATTGAAAAAGAATCCTGTGGCAGTGGAATTCAATTATAAACAGGATGATAATCCAAATATCAATAAGGCAATAAAAATGGCTTGGGGAAAAAGTCGTATATTGTTTAACACATCTCAAACAGGATTGGCTGGTAGCCATTGCGATCCCGCTTCGGCGCGTGATGACAGAGCATCCATCTGGGGTAGCCTGATTTCGATGGGAGGTACTGTCATCTGCACCAACCAACTGAAACCTCTTGTATTGTATCTCCATCCAGAAATGAAATCTATTTTGTTTTTAAGTAAGGAGAAACAATCGTCTTCATTCACTCGGAATAACGGCTATGGCAACAGAGGAGGCATTGACAAGAGTGCAGACACTTTATTGGCAAAGATAATAACCGAAGTTATTCCTCTGTTTAAAAAGTTTACATACAATGACACCATCGTAGGAAGGACCATGCAATATAATCTTTTCCTGCCTAAGGACTACGATGGTGCAAAACGATATCCATTGGTGCTCTTTATGTCTGATGCATCAACAGTGGGAGAAGGATCTGATTATACGCTCACACAAGGGTATGGCGGCATCATTTGGGCAACGGAGGAAAGTCAGAAGAAAAATCCTTGTATAGTATTAGTACCTTATTTCTCTGGTCCCGATGCTGTTGTTAATGATAACTGGCAAATATCCGAAGAAGTTGCTATAATCCCACACTTGGTGGAATATGTATCATCACAATACTGTGTCGACCGCAATAGAATATATACTACTGGACAGTCAATGGGAGGTATGATCTCATTCTATCTTAATGTGAATAATCCGTCTCTTTTTGCTGCATCTATGTTCGTCTCCAGCCAATGGGATACGAATGTGTTGAAACCATTGGCAAATAAGCATTTCTTTTATATTGTATCAGACGCTGACTCGAAAGCATCACCTAAGATGACGGAACTGGGAGAAATGTTGAAAAGGGAGGGTGCCGACTATGGGGAGACTACTTTCTCCGCACGTTTGCCCTTGTCGCAACAAAATGACTCTGTAAGAAAATTGATTGCTGAAGGAAAGAATATCAATTTCGTAAGATTCACTCCACGTACCGTAATGCCTGAAGGAAAAGAGAGTAATATGGCCGAGCACATGTATGCCTTCGACAGAGCATATCTACTTGATGCAGCAAGAGAGTGGTTGTTTACCAATTGTAAGTAAATCTTACGTATATACTTTTGATAATTATAAGAAAGGTTGGTGGGCTTTGAGGGTCATCTGCCTTTGTGACATAGTAGCCTGCAGTCCATACAAGGTACGAATCAAAGGCAGACAGTATCCTTTTCGAATTCTTAAGGATATTCATATGGACTTATACATCCGTATCAAAAAGACTATTTATAATCAGAAATGATTATCTATTTACAAATGAAGTATCCATTCAAAAAATGTGGACATCGATGGTAACACAGAAGTCAACACTAATCCAACGATCGTATCAGTTCTTTGTAAAGCTTGCTATGGCTTAGGAGTGAGGACTCTCCGAAAACGAATAGTTGCTTCCTTGCACGGGTGATGGCCACATTCATCTTGCGATCCACAAGGGTATCGTCGGTTTCCACTGGTACGGAGAGAATGTCCAGCTGGTAGAGCCGGCTGATGGTGGTGGAGTACAGAATGATGTCACGTTGACTGCCCTGATAGCGTTCCACCGTATCGATAGTGATTTTCTCATAATCAGGTATGCCGGTTTTTTTTAGTTCATTGGCAATCATAGCAATCTGGTTTCGGAAAGGCACAATGATGCCTATTCTCTTTTCCGGGCAAAAAGGAAGTCTGTTTTTTTCGCACAAACGAAAGATGGCTTGCACATATCGTGCCACTTCTTCTGCTTCGGGCTTGTTTACCTTGTTGGAATCTTCCCGGGGCGGTGTCTTCGTTTCAATGAAGGCTGTACGTCGAGTTGCTGTCATCGTTTCGTATGGGTCGTTCTCGTCATAGAGAGCGAATTCTATTCTGGCAGTTTGATGAGCGACGGGTATTGGTTCCAACACGTTGTGGTAAAAGTGAGTATTGGCAAATTCTCCTACGGCAGGGTGCATTCTTCCTTGCTTGTGAAGCATGGCAATGATGCCTTCTTTCGGTTTCTGTCTGTTCAATGCATATAAGCGTTCGAAAAGGGAATTGCGGCAGTCGTAAATACCGATGTTCTGTAACTCCGGATTGGTCACGGCAGAACATCCTTCCTGAAGCACTACTGCCGGCAATTGTTTGGGATCACCTATAAAAATGAATTTGTCGATGGCACAGCCGGATTTCGTGATAGGAGAGTGGTGGCTTGCACAAAGCAGTCCGAGCAGTTGAGGCTCGAGTATCTGCGA
Organism: Bacteroidaceae bacterium; assembly: GCA_036804505.1. Classification (GTDB taxonomy): domain Bacteria; phylum Bacteroidota; class Bacteroidia; order Bacteroidales; family Bacteroidaceae; genus Phocaeicola_A. The sequence goes on along the minus strand of DAIRSI010000005.1, from coordinate 33,701 downwards.
AGCCTCATCGATGATGGCGGTGTGGAAATGTTTCAGGCAGAATAGTTCTGGCTTGTTGCTGATGGCCGATGTGGTACCTGTTACGATGCGTACTCCGGCTAGGGCTCTGATTATTTCGGAACGGTTGGAATAGGGTTCGCAAAAACGCTGGATCAGGCGGTTCTCAAATCGTTTTTCACAGGACAGCGAACTGCCTATGCGGATGTATTGTGGCCCGGATTCAATGCTTTCCAGCATTTCGCAGATTTCATCTACTGCACGGTTCGTGTAGGAAAGGAGAAGGAGGTTGTCTGTTCCTTCAGTAAGAAATTCCTTGACCATAGCCTTTAAGGCCACGGAAGTTTTCCCGGAACCGGGGGGACCCACTAGCAGAAAGTAGTCTTGCGCTTGCTTGGCTTGCAGCACGATTCGATTTATATCTTCGTCTCCATAGTTTCCTACGAGTGTGATTGTCTTATTCTGCTGTGGTTCCCGTTGTCCTAGAAGAAGGTCTTTCCTTCTCTCGTCTGCCTGCAGGAAGGCATAGATCCCCTTGTAGAGGGCCGTATAGGATGATTCCATGTAGTCGTGTTCCATAGCATAGAGGCTTTGCATGGGAAATACCTTGTCGTTTCTCTGCTTGTTTCTGAGCAATAGGGTGATTTGTTCGTTGTCCACGCTTTCCACGTTGCAGCGGAATACTTGCTTGTTAGTGGCATTGTCAGTAGGAGTGTTCCTCTCGTAGAAGAGCACGATGTCTCCTTTCCGGAAATTAGGAAGAAAACTTTCGTCATAGTCTGGGAGAGAAAAATGTATTTTTTCGATGCCTTCTTTCTTTGAGAAGGATTCAATCTTCATGTCGATAAGGATGTTCCCGTTATTCTGTTTGGTAGCAAGGTCGGCATCCCATAAATCGGCGAATCCGTGGCTGGAATCAGGCCTGTCATCGCCCGTCTTGCTCAGAAATTGTTCTCTTTCCACAAAGGAGAGAAAGGTGTGGAAGTAATCATGTTCCAGCTTCGAAAGATTGTGAAAGGGATTCAAAAAGGCTTCGAACTGCGGACGCTGGTAGCGGTTCCACAAAGTACTTTTGTCACCTGCCACGTTGAAATCGTCAGCGCGGAGGGAATCGAGAATATCTTTTCCTTCACCGTCTTTCATTCTCATTTCCAACGCTACAATGCTGTTACGCAGCCGGATGGCATGCTGTATTTGTACCTTGCTACAGCGTTCTTCAAAGAGCATGTTGTGCTTGGAGTAATAGAGGTTGGCGGTAACTTTGTTACGTGGAATACCGAGATTGTAATAAAGTATTTCTTTGTAGAGGGCTACCTGTATCTCGTGGCTGCTCTTGGGCCGGATGGGGCCGTTGAAGGTTTCAGCCTTGCCTGATTTCAATTCTATCAGATGGTGAAAGTTACATTGAAGAAAATCCATACGTCCCTGGATGCCAAGGCTTTCGCAGATGAAGGATGGCTCCAGCATGGCTCCGCTTTTATCTATCTGGCAGTCGGGTGCTTCGATGATTTCTTTGATTTTCCATTTCATGTCGTCAAACTGTTTCTGTGCTTCGTCGAAGTACGAACGGTCTATTTCGGGACAGGTGCAGTAGTTCAGAATGTCATTACGGAAGGCTTTCTGTATGGATTTTTCGTAAGTGGCAGATTCGTCGGGCTGCTCATTTATGCAATCATCTAAAAACTGATTGGCGGCATTTCCTAGTAGGATGGAACGGGTATTCTCGGATGGCTTGAATTTATTGGCAAGGTAAGTGAAAGATGTGTTGCCATAATTCATGTAGCATGCCGAGAGAGAACTGATGTCGATGAGAAAGTCTGGGTTGAACACGATGATTTCCGGGTAAAGTATGCCGGACTCATCAGAGGTGACCGATAGTAGGTTCAGCTGGATTCCGGGTTTCAGCAGGGTGGAAATGTCAGCAAAGGCATCCTGTTGTGTGTAGTCCGCTTTCAAGGGATTCTCCGCAGGGTGTTCTTCATCGATTCCCCACAGAAACTGTTCATCCCAGCCTTCCACCATAAAACGGATCCGTTTTATGCCTTTTGCATAGCCTGTGTTTTCCGGATTCCTTCTCCAGTACAACGGGAGTCCGGCTTGCAGGTGCTCCGGAACAGTTGTGTCTGTGAAGTGCCCTACGGCTTCACACAAGGCTTTCAGGTCATAGAGATAGTCTTCCTCTGTAGGAGTGAATTCGTCTCTTTGTATTTGTTTGGCATGGATGCGGAATACTTCGATGGGAGTGCCGTTGTAATGTGTCTGCCGACATACAGCATAGAGTCTGCCGAATAGGTTCGTGTAGTTGCTGGCATATCCTTTTGTAATCTCTTTGCAAAGTCTGTCGAGCAGGAGATAGAAACGTGAATATTTCTCTTTGATGGAAATATTTGCGTGGTGATATATGTTTATTTCGCTGAAATATTCTTTACCGCTGTTCATCTTTTCACGTGTCTTTTATAAAATTCGAATCTCGATTTTACCTGACGGACAAAATCATACGTTTCACGCCCTCTGAAATATCCGTTTTTGCAGACAGGGTCTGTGTAGTACTCCTCGTTGCTTTTGAGCAGAATGAAATGCTCTACGCTGTTGTGCCACACAGTTTTGTCATGGCCATATTTTTTTGCCAGAGCCATGGCATCGCGAACATGGCCTACACCTGCATTATAGGCTGCCAAAACAAAATTTGTGCGTTCCCTGAGACTGGCTACATCATTGAAATTTTTGTTCATCAAGTCCAGATACTTGATAGCTCCTTTAATGCTTTCTGCGGGATTGGCTTCCTTGCCTGGCGGAATCCCTACGATTCTTGCCGTTCGTGGCATGAGTTGCATCAGTCCTTTGGCACCTGCCCATGACACCACATTGGGATTGAAATTAGATTCCTGATAGGCGATGGAAGCCAGCAATCTCCAGTCGAGATTCATTTCTTTTGCATATTTCTTGAACAGATGGTCATAGATGGATATTTTTCCTGTTTTGGGATTCAGCATCACATTGCTGGCAAGGATTACCTTGTTCTGCTCGAAATAACGCCGTGCGCTTTCCATATACTCTTCCGACTTTACATTTTCACGATACCACTTGTCAGCGGTTCGGGCCAGTTGGGGTTCGTTTTTCCTTACTGCCCATGACGAACGCTGGTCGAAGCTGATGGCCAGGCTTACATCTAGATTATTGTAATAGGTACTGTTGAGCAGTGCTAGATCATTTTCGCATACCGTATAGGCAATGGAATCTTCCGAAACCTTGAGAATCAGGTCTTCTGCCGAAACATTGTCGTCATTTACTTCATGAATGCATATTCCGCCTCCCAGTTCCTTGTCGAGATTTTTCAGACGTTGTACAAACTTTCCAGGTTTGGCATATATTTCCTTTCCGATAAGTTGTGTTACATCCGTCAAGGCTTTCCCGCCTTTTCTTTGCACCAATACTTGGTGGGTGATAATTTCTTCTCCACAATACAACAGAGAATCTTGTTTGATTTTATTGATGGGGAGGGTATAGGCAATCAAATCTCCTTCACCTGCCAGCAACATTCGTCTTAGTTCTTGTATGTTGGGAGCTACTTTCACTGTCAGCTTCACTCCAAGGAACTTTGCAAACTGCCTGCTCAGTTCGTATTGGAAACCCATCATCTCATCTCGGTAATTGAAGTAGGAAGTGGGACCATACAAGGTTAGCACCACCAATTCGCCTTTGCTTTTAATGGCTTGCAGGTCTTGAATGGAGTCTGTATCCGCACCTTTGTGAGAAGAGCGGCATCCTCCTCCGCACAAAGCCGTGAACAAAAGAAAAGCAAGAAGGAGGAGGGAGTCGGATGTGGCTTTCCTGATCCTCATGAATGACGTTGCTGGTTCTTGATGCTCAGTATTTTTTCAATATAGGTTTTCATGATGTTGATAGCTTTGTGATTGTTTCCTCCTTGAGGAATAATCAGATCGGCATATCGTTTGGTCGGTTCGATAAACTCCAGATGCATAGGTTTCAATACCCTCATGTAGCGTTCCATCACGGCTTGAGCCGTTCTGCCTCTTTCCATTGTGTCACGCTCGATGACGCGGATGAGGCGTTCGTCGGGATCGGCATCCACGAAGATTTTCAAGTCCATGAGCTTTCTCAGATGCGCATTACCCAAGCAAAGGATACCCTCAATGATAACCACTTCCTTGGGGTCGATGTGGATTGTTTCGGCCTGCCGTGTACAAGTGAGATAAGAATAGGTGGGCTGTTCTATGCTTTTGCCGCTTTTCAGCTGGTCTATCTGTTCGTAAAGAAGTTTCCAATCGAAAGCATCAGGATGGTCGAAGTTAATCAGTTGACGTTCCTCTACAGGTACATGGCTACTGTCCTTGTAATAGGAATCCTGTGGAATCACCACAACTTCGTCTTTGGGCAAGCTTTCTACTATTTTCTTTACTACGGTGGTTTTTCCGGAACCAGTTCCGCCGGCAATACCAATTATTATCATACTTTTTCTTTTGAATTGATTGAAGTTTTGTAACTTTGCAAATATAAAAATATTTGCTGACATAACAGGTTAGTTCATTTAATAATTTTTCATTATGGTTAAACATATTGTACTTTTCCAGTTGAAGGAAACTCTTTCAGCAGAAGAAAAACAAAAGGTAGGAATGGCTTTTAAGCAAGCAATAGAGGCTTTGCCATCCAGTATTTGTACCATTCGCAGGATATTTGTGGGACTCAACATGAATTCTGCCGAGAAATGGGATATCTGCCTCGACAGCGAGTTCGACTCCCTAGAGGATGTAAAAGCCTATTCCGTGCATCCCGACCATGTGGCTGCTGCTGCCATCCTGAAGGATGTCAAGAAGGACCGTGCCTGCACCGATTATTCATTTTGAAAACAACAATCATGAGAAAGATAATTAATCCTTGGAAAGGTGAGGACAAATATAACTGTTTCGGATGCTGTCCAGATAATGAGGCAGGAGCTCATATGGAGTTTTATGAAGACGGTGATGACATTGTGAGCTTCTGGAAGCCTGACGACAGATTTCAAGGTTGGATAGACACGCTTCACGGAGGCATTCAGGCTGTTCTTCTTGATGAAATCTGTGCTTGGGCCGTTTTGAGAAAGCTGCAAACGACAGGAGTTACGGGCAAGATGGAAACCAAATATATAAAGCCTGTATCGACGACAGATCCTTTTGTGAAATTGAAGGCTAGCATTATTGAGCACAAAAGGAATATCGCTATTATTGAGGCTTTTCTATACAATGCAGATGAGGAACTTTGCACCAAGTCTGTTTGTACTTATGTTACATTTTCGAGAGAACAAGCAGAGACAGAAATGCACTTTCACGGCTGCGAAGTTGAACAGGAAGAAATGCTTCCTTTTTAAATAAATTGAAAGTTTTTTGGCAATTTATTTGTGTAATTAAAATATATACTCTACTTTTGCAACAAAATTAAAACAAAGAAGATATATGGTACGAATTTCTCTACATCATCATCATTATCCTAACGATTAATCGGTGGGCAAGGGTGTTATGTAGCTAAATTTCCATAGGATATATAATGATGAGGCTCACCAATGTTGGTGAGCCTTTTTTATTTGCATAAAACAATATAAAAATACAAAGAAAACGTATGTTAAGAATCGCAGTGCAATCCAAGGGTCGTCTTTACGAAGAGACGATGGCGCTTTTCGAAGAAGCAGATATAAAATTGAGTTCCGTAAAGAGAACCTTGCTGGTTCAGTCGTCTAATTTTCCCGTCGAAGTGCTTTTTCTTCGTGATGATGATATTCCGCAGTCGGTGGCTGGAGGGGTAGCTGATCTGGGAATAGTAGGTGAGAACGAATTTGTGGAGAGGCAGGAAGATGCAGTGGTAGTGAAGAAACTAGGATTCAGCAAGTGCCGTCTTTCGCTTGCTATTCCCAAATCGGAAAAATATGAAGGGCTGAAGTGGTTTGAAGGAAAGAAAATAGCTACTTCCTATCCTGTTATATTGAAGGACTTTATGAAGAAGAACGGAATCAAGACGGATATTCACGTTATTACCGGTTCTGTGGAAATTGCTCCGGGAATCGGTTTGGCAAATGCTATTTTCGATATTGTGAGCAGTGGCAGTACACTTATCAGCAACAATCTGAAAGAGGTAGAAGTAGTGATGAGGTCTGAAGCATTACTCATTGGCAACAAGGAAATTGATGCTGACAAAAAAGAAATCCTTGACGAACTTCTTTTCCGTATTGATGCTGTAAAAAGTGCTGAAGACAAGAAATATGTATTAATGAATGCACCTACAGATAAATTGAAAGAGATTATTGAAGTACTTCCGGGTGTAAAAAGTCCTACAGTGATGCCTCTTGCTCAAGAAGGGTGGAGTAGTGTGCACACTGTGCTCGACGAGAAGCGTTTCTGGGAGATTATAGGTAAACTGAAGGCGCTTGGAGCCCAAGGTATTTTAGTGATTCCGATTGAGAAAATGATACTATAAAAGAAAAAGGTATGAAGGTTATAAAATATCCTGCTAGAAAAGATTGGGATGAGATTCTCCGCCGTCCCGTATTGAATGTGGAGGCTCTTCGCGAAACTGTTCGAGGTGTGCTCGACAAAGTTCGCACCGAGGGTGACAAGGCAGTCTTGGAATATGAGGCCCTTTTTGATAAGGTACGGATGGATTCAGTGGCCGTTACCGAAACGGAGATGAATGAGGCTGAAGATCTCATTACTCCTGAATTGAAGATGGCTTTGGAAAAAGCTCTTCACAATATTGAAACCTTTCATGAGGCGCAGCGTTTCACAGGAAAGAAAGTGCAGACTATGCCCGGAATCACTTGTTGGCAAAAAGCCGTAGCTATCCAGAAAGTAGGGCTTTATATTCCCGGAGGGACGGCTCCTTTATTCAGTACCGTGCTTATGCTTGCTATTCCCGCTAGAATTGCGGGTTGCAGGGAAATCGTGCTGTGCACACCTCCTAATAGGGAAGGCAAGGTAAATCCTGTCATCCTTTGTGCTGCACGCATGGCAGGGGTAAATAGAATTTTCAAGATTGGCGGGGTACAAGCCATCGGAGCCATGGCCTATGGCACCGAAAGTGTGCCAAAGGTATATAAAATTTTCGGTCCGGGCAACCAATACGTTATGACAGCCAAACAGCAGGTATCTCTTCGTGACGTAGCTATTGACATGCCGGCAGGGCCTTCGGAAGTGGAGGTTATTGCAGATGAGACTTCCAATCCCGTGTTTGTAGCCGCTGATTTGCTTTCCCAAGCTGAACACGGTGTGGATAGTCAGGTGTTACTTGTGACTACGAGTGAGAATCTTATCGAAAAGGTGCAACAGGAAGTGATAAAACAACTTGCAGAACTACCTCGTAAGGAAATTGCAGAAAGATCTTTGGCTAACAGCAAGCTTATTCTCGTAAAGGATATGGATGAGGCTATGGAATTGAGCAATGAATATGCTCCCGAACATCTTATTATTGCGACCGGTAATTGTGATGTTCTTGCAGAGCAGGTAATCCACGCCGGTTCAGTATTTTTAGGTTCGTATTCGTGCGAAAGTGCGGGTGACTATGCTTCTGGAACGAATCACACACTGCCTACTAACGGTTATGCAAAAGCATATAGTGGAGTAAGCTTAGATAGTTTTGTTCGTAAAATAACATTCCAGAAATTAACAGAGGATGGTATTCTTAGTATTGGCCCTTCCGTTGAAATCATGGCATCCAACGAACATCTTGATGCCCACAAAAATGCCATGACCGTTCGTCTGAATAGTATTAATAGAAAATAATTAAGATGAAAACATTACAAGAGCTTACCAGGGCCAATATATGGAAACTGAAGCCATATTCTTCGGCGCGTGATGAATACAAGGGTGTGGAGGCTTCCGTTTTTCTGGATGCCAATGAGAATCCTTATAATAATCCAGTGAATCGCTATCCTGATCCGCTTCAAAATGAAGTTAAGGAACGTATAGCACCTATCAAGAAAGTAAGGCCTGAAAACATTTTCCTGGGAAATGGAAGTGATGAGGCTATTGATCTAGTTTATCGCGCTTTCTGCGAGCCCCGCATTGATAATGTAGTGGCTATTGATCCTACTTACGGCATGTATGAGGTGGCGGCAGGAATAAATGATGTGGAATACCGCAAGGTGCAACTTGATGATCAGTTTCAGTTTTCTGCTGACAAGTTGATGGCGGCCGTCGATGTCCATACCAAACTGATTTTTTTATGTTCGCCCAATAATCCTACCGGCAACTGCATGGATTACAATGAAATATTGAAACTGTTGCGTATGTTTAACGGATTTGTCATCATTGATGAAGCTTATGCCGATTTTTGTAATCAACCGTCGTTTCTGCTTCGTCTTGATGAATTCTCCAACCTAATCGTTTTCCAGACATTCAGCAAGGCTTATGGATGTGCGGCTATTCGTTTGGGGATGGCTTTTGCACAGCCTGATGTGATACAGATTTTCAACAAGATAAAGTATCCTTACAATGTGAATCAGCTCACCCAGAAATATGCCATTCAGTCTCTTCAGAAATATTATGAAGTGGAGCGGTGGGTGGAGACGCTACTTGCAGAGAGAAAAAGACTTATGAAAGAATTTTCCGAACTTCCGTGCAATATCAAAGTGTTTCCAACCGATGCCAATTTCTTTTTGACAAGAGTCACAAATGCTGTGAAAATATACAATTTTCTGGTAAGCAAAGGAATCATTGTTCGTAATAGGACCAATATCACTCTTTGCAAGGATTGCTTGAGAGTAACGGTGGGAACCCGTTTGGAAAATGATGCTTTGTTGCAGGCTTTAAGAGATTACAGACCTGAATAACGTTAATGATATGAAAAAGGTACTATTTATTGACAGAGACGGCACACTCGTCGTTGAGCCTCCGGTGGATTACCAACTCGATTCATTCGAGAAGTTGGAATTTGTTCCCAAAGTCTTAAGAAATCTCGGCTTTATTCGCAGTAAGCTTGATTTTGAAATTGTTATGGTTACCAATCAAGACGGGCTCGGCACCGCATCTTTCCCGGAAGATACATTTTGGCCGGTTCATAATTTTATCTTGAAAACACTGGCAGGCGAAGGTATTGTGTTCGATGAAATATTTATCGATCCTACACTTCCCGAGGAAAATGCTTCTACGCGAAAGCCTCGTACTGGTATGCTTGGAAAGTATATTGGTAATCCTGACTATGACCTTGCTTCCAGCTTTGTGATTGGCGACCGTTCTACTGATGTTGAACTTGCCAGAAACCTTGGCTGCAGGGCTATTTATATGCAGGAAAATACAGATGATCTTATACCTTTTGGCCTTGAGGACAGTTGTGTGCTTGCCTCTTCCGACTGGGACCGAATTACGGAATTTCTGTTTGCAGGGGAACGAACGGCCGAAGTGCATCGTACGACAAAGGAAACGGATATCTATGTGAGACTTGATTTGGATGGCACTGGTAAATGTGACATTAGCACCGGCCTGGGCTTCTTCGATCATATGCTCGAACAGATTGGCAGACATGGAAGCATGGATTTAATTATCCATACAAAAGGCGATTTGCAGGTAGATGAACACCATACAATAGAGGACACAGCCCTTGCTTTGGGAGAGTGTATAAATCAAGCTCTCGGCAGTAAACGGGGTATCGAACGATATGGTTATTCGCTCCCTATGGACGATTGTCTCTGCAGTGTTTGCCTTGATTTCGGAGGTCGTCCATGGCTTGTTTGGGATGCTGAGTTTCACCGTGAAAAAATAGGAGAGATGCCTACTGAAATGTTTCTCCATTTCTTTAAGTCCCTGAGTGATTCCGCAAGGATGAATCTCAACATTAAAGCTGAAGGGGAAAACGAGCATCACAAGATAGAGGGTATTTTCAAGGCTTTGGCCCGTGCCATTAAAATGGCCGTTAAACGAGATATATACCGATATGAAGTACCTTCAAGTAAAGGTTGCATATAATTTTACAAAATACTGAGGATAACTATTTTATGGAAGAAATTACATATAAACATTCTTTGCCGATACAGCTTCGCTTTAATGATGTGGACAAGTTCGGCCATGTAAATAATACGGTCTTTTTTTCATTTTATGATTTGGGAAAAACCGAGTATTTCACTGATGTATGTCCCCATGTGGATTGGGACAAGAACGGCATTGTTGTGGTGCATATTGAAGCTGATTTTTTATCTCAGATTTATGCTACTGACCAGATTGCTGTGCAGACGGCTGTAACAGCTATCGGCAACAAGAGTTTCGATCTTATGCAGCGCGTGGTTGATGTCAACACCGGCATTGTGAAGTGCGTGTGCCGTTCTACAATGGTTACCTTTGATCTTGTTCTACATGAGTCTGTTCCCCTTACTGAGGAATGGAAGAATGCGATATGTGCATACGAAGGGAAAGATTTGAGAAAGAAAAAATAGGAAAATAGAAAAGAAGCATTTATCTTTGCATCTCATGGCAATGTACATTAAGTATTAACCAAAATACCTTGAATAAATTATGAAGATGCAATCTATGATTGGAAAAACCATGCTTGCAATGACTGCATGGCTGCTATGCTCCTTTTCTTTATGGGCCGACGGTAAAGTGGATATTCCGGAACCCGGAGGTAAAACTCTCCTTCATTCCGGCTGGCTGGCTCGTAAAGCCGGTGATGTGCTTCAAGATGGAAGCGAACTTACCTTAAAGCCTTTCCATAGAGACGGGTGGATGCAGGCACGAGTACCAGGGACTGTACTTACCACTTTGCTTGACAATAAGTATTACCCAGCTCCCGAATTTGGTCTTAATAATAATCTCATTCCTGATGTTAGTGCGGTGGGTAATGATTTTTATACCTATTGGTTTGTCCGTCCTTTCGAAGTTGGCAGTATTCCTGCAGGAAGAAAGGTCTGGCTCAATTTTCGAGGCATTAATTACAGGGCTGATATCTTTCTTAACGGAAAGCGTCTGAATACTCATACTCATGAAGGTATGTTTTTGAGGGAAAGTTACGACATGACTCCTTATTTGAAATCTGACGGCCATAATATGCTGGCTGTTATAGTTTATCCGCCTACTTATCCCGGAAATCCCAACGGAGGTCAAGGTGGAGATGGCATGATTGCACGAAACAATACCATGCAATATACTCCAGGATGGGACTGGATTCAACCTGTTCGTGATAGAAATACGGGAATCTGGGATGAGGTGTCTGTTACTACGACTGGTGATGTGTGCCTGAAGGCTCCTTATGTGGTGACGAAAGTTCCCGGTAAGAGAATCCCTGATGCGGTTTCTCAGAAAGATGCGATAGTGAAAGTTACTGCTGAGGTGTGCAATACTTCTGCTTCTTCTTGTAACGGACTTGCAATCTGTGAGACCAACGGAATGAAAATAATAGAAAAAGTATCTCTTCTTCCTTTTGAAACAAAGATTGTGGCATTCAAGTCTATTAACGTGAAGAACCCTCGTCTGTGGTGGCCGAATGGCATAGGAAAACATCCGCTTTACGATATGACTGTCACTTTTGTGAAAAATAACCAAGTGAGTGACAAAACAGCATTTCGTTATGGTATCCGTGAAATCACATCCGACAAGGATCCTGCTAATGGAGGGAGACGTTTTTTTGTGAACGGACAGAAAATCTATATCACAGGGGGTAATTATATCAATTCTGATTGGTTGTTACGCTTGTCGCCTGAACGTTACCGTGACGAAATACGCTTTCATGCCGAGATGAACCTGCGTATGATTCGCGTGTGGGGAGGTGCCTTACTGGAGCGTCCGGAATTCTATAATGCTTGTGATGAGGAAGGCATGCTGGTATTTCAGGACTTGTGGGGAAGCGGTGATTGCAATGGTGCATGGCCTGATGCTTTGAAAGCTGAATCACGGGAGAGACGTTGGGAATATCCGGACAACCACGAACTCTTTCTTGCCTCAGTGGAGGATCAGGTGAAGATGATTCGTAATCATCCCAGTCTTTGTTTCTGGTGCGGTGCCAATGAATGGCCGCTGGCCAAAGATATTGACAGGCATTTGAAAGAAGATGTGTTTCCAAGACTTGATCCTAATCGTCTCTTTGCAAGTTATTCTACTGATACTCTCTTTACTGCCAATCCTTTCAAGGATAATGGAGACGGACCATACGGCATTCAGGAACCTGAATGGTTCTACAGTTTCCGTTCGTATCCTTTCAATCCTGAATCAGGTTCAGTAGGTTCTCCCGAAGTGGAGAGTATGAAACTTATGATGTCCGTTGAAGATTTGGCTGAGCATCCGCGCAATGGAAAGACTTCAAACGCATCCTGGAACTATCATCGTGATCTTGGTTATGGAAACCATTTGGAACGCTATGGTAAGGTGGAGAATATAGAAGATTATTGCAAGTATGCCCAGACAGTAAATTATGACCAGTACCGCAGTTTCATGGAGGGTCGTGCCTCGCACATGTGGGATTGGTATACCGGCATTTTGATTTGGAAGACCCAGAATCCTTGGACCTCTTTACGCGGTCAGATGTATGATTGGTGGCTTGATGTGAATGCCTGCCTATATGGAACTCTTAAGGGTTGCGAACCTTTGCATGCATCTTATAATATTCTCAGTCGAAAGGTGGAATTGCTCAATACCACCGTGACGGACAGAAAGAATCTACTTGTTTCTGCACGTCTTTATAATAGAGATGGAAAGATGGTTTGGGAAAAGAAAACACAGGCGGATGCTTTTGCCAATTCCGTGCTTCGTCTTTTCGAGGTACCTCGTCCCGAAGGAGTGGATGGGGTTTATTTTCTCAAGTTGCAAGTAGGAGAGAACGTCCCTAATATTTATTGGCTCACTACTGATGAGAAGGACTATACAACTTTGTCACTTCTGCCGAATTCCAAACCTCAAGTCAGTGCAAGTATTGAATCTTGTCAGGGTGGATATAAAGGTAAAATCAGTTTAAAGGCTGATGGGCATATTTCCTTTTTTAATCGTATCAAGGTTATCGATACACAGACAGGAGAACGTATTCTCCCGGTTCATTATTCCGATAACTACATTACTTTGATGCCGGGTGATAGTAGGGATATTACTTTTGATGTCCGAACAACAGTACCTCGCGAGCGCATTCGTATAGTATCTGATAGTTGGACCCATTCTCGCATTGAAGCAGAATAATGTAAAATGAATGATTAAAAGCGGTATTTCGTCTATTTATGCAATTTGCTTGGTTAATAGGTTTGAATTTGTTCTCTTTTTATAATTTTTCCAAGCAAAAAGGAAGGAATTTTATTCCCAATATTTTAAGGAAAAATTCTCGTATCTGAGTTTTTTTCCGTAGTTTTGTGAGGTAAATAAAGTGATTAAAATGGATATTAACAAATTAATAATCAGGACAATTGTTTTTTTTGCAGGTGATGCAAAACGAGTACAACATTTTATAAAAGTACATTCTTTTGCCAAACTGATAGCTGAGATAGAAGGTCTGAAGGAAACAGAACTGAATACTTTGGAGGCCGCAGCTGTGGTTCACGATGTTGGAATAAAACCTGCAGAGGCAAAGTTTGGAAGATGTGATGGTAAGTTACAGGAACAAGAAGGGCCTGTAGTTGCTCGTCCGTTATTGATTGAATGTGGTGCTACTGACGAACAAATTGAACGTATTTGTTTTCTTATATCTCATCATCATACTTATTGCAATATAAATTCACTAGATTACCAGATTCTTGTTGAGGCAGATTTTCTTGTGAATATATATGAGGATGGCATTCCTTCAGATGAAATATCGACTATTCGTGAGAGAATTTTTCGTACCAAAACCGGGAAGAGCTTAATAGACAAATGTTATCAAACTTTTTTCATTTAATGAAACATCAATAAAAGTAGGTAGATAGACATAACAAATCAAAGAATATGGGAATAAAAAAATTTTTGTTTATATTTGGATTTATGCTTCTTGCAAGTTCAATGTCCTTTCCTTGTTTTTCGGCACGGAAGGTTAAGAAGATTTCTGTGCTTATAGTGGATGGATTCAGCAATCATGATTGGCAGCAGACGACAAAGGTAGCCAAATGGCTTTTGGAAAAGAGCGGACGTTTTATCGTGGATGTGTCAACAGTGCCTGCTGATAGTATGGCACGTAGGGCATGGTTGCCGCAATTCAGTAAATATGATGAAGTGATACAGAATACAAACAATATCAATAATCCTCATCTAAGCTGGCCTTTGCCTGCTCAAAAGGCTCTCGAAAAATATGTGGCAGGAGGTGGGGGACTTTATGTACTTCATTCTGCCAATAATTCTTTTCCTGATTGGGAGGAATATAATAAAATGATTGGCCTTGGATGGCGAAAAAGTTCATATGGCTATTCGTTGGAACTCGATGCACAAGGCAACATTACGCGGCATCAACCGGGAGAGAGCGGTTCTACAACACATGGAAAACGATTTGATGCAGTGATTATCAAACTGAATGAAAATCCCATCAACAAGGGTTATCCTGCGCGTTGGATGACTGCCGATACTGAAGTCTATAATGATTCTCGGGGACCTGCTGAAAATTTGACGGTCCTTTCATATGCTTATGATATCAATTTTCAGAAGTATTGGCCGACGGAATGGGTTGTGCGCTATGGCAAAGGTAGAGTATATAATTCTGTTATGGGGCACTTGTGGAAAGGTGATGTGTATCCCATGGCATGGCGTTGTGTCGGATTTCAAACAACCTTGTTGAGAGCCGCCGAATGGGTTGCTACAGGTAGAGTCACCTATCGAATACCTGCAAATTTTCCGGGTGCTGACAAAGTGAGTTTGCTTCCTGAAAATGATTTTGCGGAAAGAGAATAGAAAACATAAAACAATAAAATACAATGAAAATTTTAAGATTGTCATTATTATTGGTTTCTTCCGTAATGATTTCCCTATTTGGAAACAGTTATGTACAGGCATGCAGCAGAGTGGTTTATATAGGGGCTGACAGTCTTGTCGTAACAGGACGAAACATGGATTGGCAAGAAGATATGCATTCCAATATCTTTATCATGCCGAGAGGAGTGGAACGCAGAGGTTCACTTATTCAGAATACGATGGTATGGAAGGCAAAATACGGAAGCATCATTACTTCGTCTTATGACATGGGTTGCTCGGATGGACTCAATGAAAAAGGTCTTGATGCCAATCTCCTCTTTCTTTCCGAGTCGGATTACTCAAGAAAAAATGATAGCAGGCCAGCCATGAATATTGGACTTTGGGCACAATATGTACTTGATAATTTTGCTACTGTGCATGAGGCTGTTGAGGCACTTTCCAAAGAAGAATTCCGTATAGAAGCGCCCAATATGCCCGGAGGTTCTAAAACAACCATTCACATGTCTATTTCGGATGCAATAGGAAACAGTGCTATTTTGGAATATATTGATGGCAATCTGGTGATTCATGAGGGGAAGGAATATCAGGTGA
Organism: Bacteroidaceae bacterium; assembly: GCA_036804505.1. Lineage (GTDB taxonomy): Bacteria > Bacteroidota > Bacteroidia > Bacteroidales > Bacteroidaceae > Phocaeicola_A. The sequence goes on along the minus strand of DAIRSI010000005.1, from coordinate 18,288 downwards.
TGACAAACTCGCCCATATTCGAAAAGCAACTGGCTATTACAGAATATTGGAATTGGGTGGGGGGAGTTAATATGCTTCCTGGAACCGGACGATCTTCCGACAGGTTTGCACGTGCTGCATACTATTTGAAAGCTGTGAAAAAGACTGCCGATCCTAAACTGGCGGCTGCTTATGTAATGAGTATTATGCGAAACGTATCAGCTCCCATGGATCTTTCTACTCCTGAAAAGAAAAAGTCGGCAACGCAATGGCGGGTTTTGGCAGATCAGAAGAATCTGATTTATTATTTTGATTCTGCCGTGACCCTAAATACGTTCCATGTTGAACTAAAAGATCTTGATTTTGCAGAAGGAGCGCCATATAAGGAGTTGAAACTCTCTGAAGGGCAAGTATATCCAAATAATGCAACGAAAGCTTTTGTAAAGGTCCCTCCAGTGGATTTTCTCAAGGCTCAAGCAGCTCTTATGAAGAAGCTTGGCAGGACGGAATGAACATTGTCCGTAAGGACTTTGAGTCAATGCTTTCTTCGTCTTAAGTAATAAACAAAAAAGAAGAACATTTATATTAATATCTATGAAAACAAAATTGACATTTTTACTTCTGTACTTTTGCTGTTGCAGTCTTTTTGCACAGATGAATGTAGAGAGATGGAAGGTTTTTGAAGTAACTTTGAACGGACCTACCAAAGGGAATCCTTTCAAGGACGTTAAACTCTCGGGTACATTTTCCAATGGAATTGAATCGGTAACGGTTCCCGGATTCTATGATGGAAACGGTGTCTACAAAATCAGATTTATGCCTGCCAAGGAAGGTAAGTGGAACTACATTACAGCCTCAAACGCCGGTAAGTTGAACAAAAGGAACGGGCGTTTTGTATGTATTCCGGCCCGAAAAGACAACCATGGTTTTGTGGCAGTGAAGGATACATTCAATTTTGCTTATGCTGATGGTACTCCATATTATCCATTTGGAACAACTTGTTATGCATGGGTGCATCAGGGGGACAGTTTGGCGGAGGTTACATTGAAAACTCTATCGAAGGGTTACTTCAACAAGATGCGTATGTGTATATTTCCCAAAAGTTATGACTGGAACATCAATGAGCCCCAATTGTATCCTTTTGAAGGAAAAGCTTTGAAAGACTGGGATTATTCCCGTTTGAATCCAGCTTTCTTCCGCAACATTGAAAAACGTATTGAACAGCTTGATAATCTGGGTATACAAGCCGATCTCATAGTTTTTCATCCATATGACCGATGGGGATTCAGCCAGTTGGATCGTGTGACAGAGGATATGTATATAGACTACATCATAGCACGTTTTGCCGCTTATAAAAACGTATGGTGGAGTATGGCCAACGAGTATGACTTCATGAAGGCAAAAAAGATGAGTGACTGGGATTACTATATTTCGCAGTTTGCAGCGAAAGACAAGTTTCATCACATGATAGGAATTCACAATGGTAATGTTTTCTATGACCATACCAACCCTCTCATTACACATGCCAGCATACAAAATGAGGACACCTATCATGCTCGTGATTTCAGATTGAAATACAAGAAACCGATTGTATATGACGAGTGCCGTTATGAAGGCAATATTCCTTGGGCCTGGGGGAATCTTACGGCTCAAACAATGGTGATGAAGTTTTGGCGGGGCGTGACCAACGGAGGATACGTAGGTCATGGTGAGACTTATGTAACTGAGGATCCTCTAATGCTTCCCGGTAACTCCAAGGACGTGCTTTGGTGGTCGAAGGGCGGGGTGCTGAAAGGTGAGAGTCCTGCAAGAATAAAATTTCTGAAGGATATCATTGAAACCGCACCAACAAATATGGCTCCCATCAATATATTCTCATGGATGCCGTTCTCTGCCATTGGGCTTGCCCATAAGTATTATCTGTGCTATTTGAACGATGCACAGCCGCGTAGTATTGTTATCAATCTGCCGGAACACGAATCGTATTCGGTAGAACTCATTGATACATGGAACATGATCATTACTCCGCAGTCTAAGGCTGTGTCGGGACATTGCATGATTGAATTGCCTCAGAAGCCTTACATGGCTGTCAGATTGATTCGACAATAACGGAATATTTTGATAAAAACAGGCCCGGGAAACGGATTTCAGTCCTTTCCCGGGTTTTCTTTTCATTTTCTTTTGATGCCCATAATCATGTTGCTGTTGCGTACCTTCTCATTATTAGGAAATACGAATCCGTACATTTCCAGTTCTTTCTTCAATATTTTTTTGGATGGAGTGAGATAGCGGAACTGGAAGGCCGAATTGATGACGGCCATCTTTTCGTTGTAAAACTCTTTATTCGAAGGATTCTCCAATTCCTTCATGAAATCAAACACTTGATTTTCAGTAATGCTCTTTACATTTTCGCAAGAAAGCTCTTGCAATGATATCTGATTGTCCATAAAATAAAAACGCCGCTTTGTACGGTTTTCTGTTGCAAATTTACGGCAAATCTCTATCTTTTGCAAGGGATGATATCTATATATTTAATTTACTTTAACAAATTAATCAATCTTCTGTAAATCAGTATTTTAATTACTATATATAGCTATATACAGAGTGTTATATGTTTTTTGTCAAGAAGAATTTAATTACTAATTTTGTCATGAAATAATAATATTTTATATCTATAATTAATAAAAAAAGAACATTATGTCAAAAATTATCTCAGAACAGATTGGGAAGACCAGAGCTTTGGTTTCAGGCTTGAGATCTCAGATTAATTTGGTACGCAACAAAGGTATTGATGCGGAATTCATCAATCAACTGGAGGCTGACAACAAGAAGTTGGCGATGCTCGATGCTGAATTGGATAAGATGCGCGATGCTGTGTTTGCCAAGACTCGTGAGACTAATCAGCTGTTGGTAAGTGTCAAGAGCAGAGTACAGTCGACCAAGAAAACGGTCAAAGGTAATTTTACTCAGGAAAGATGGATTGACTTCGGTATTGCCGACAAGAGATAAGGCTCCCTTATTATTTTTTCCTTCGGCAGGCCGAACAAGTTTGCCGAAGGATTTTTTTGTATGAAATCTCTCGCCAAGACGCTAAACGGAAGGTATTAGTATTGTACGTGATATTGGAGCGTATTCATATCAGATCTGCAAGAGTGCGGATGTAAATTTTAAAACAGGATAATTCATATCTTTATAATTTTTATGGATAAAAGGAAATGTCTCATAGTGCTTTTTTGTATAGCGCTATGTAGCCAATTAGTTTGTGCCCAGGCCAACAGGCGTGTTTTGGGCATAGAAGAAATGTATCGTCTTGCCGACGAGAACAGCAGCAGTATACGTTCATTCAGCACTGAAAAGGATGCCCTGGATGAGTCGGTAAGAGCGGCAAAGTCTCAAAGACTGCCTGATTTCAATACCTCATTATCGTTTAGTTATTTGGGTAACGGACATATTTGGGATCGTGATTTCACAAACGGACAGTCGGTGCATTTTCCTCATTTCGGGAATAATTTCGCTCTTGAGGCTTCTCAAGTTATCTATGCCGGGGGTGCCATAAATAGCGGCATTGCCTTAGCCGAACTCGGACAGCGGATGGGCGAGTTGAATCTCAGAAAGAACCGTCAGGATATTCGTTTTCTGCTTACGGGATATTATCTGAATATCTATCAGCTTAATAATGAGCTTACCGTGATGGAATGCAACATCGAATTAACACGACAGATGATCCGGAATATGGAGAGTAGAAGAAAGCAAGGTACGGTATTGGCAAAAGATATCACACGCTATCAGCTGCAATTGGAGAACCAGACTTTGCAGAAAACACGTATAGAAGATGCTCGTAAAATCATGAATCATCAACTGGCTACGACTCTGCATTTGCCTGCTGAAACGGAAATAGTTCCCGATACAGCTTTGCTTGAGAAGGAGGTGGAAACACTCACGGAAACAGATTGGCAACAATTGGCCATCCGTAATCATACCGGCTTGCAGCAATCTGTTCTTTCCATGCAGATGAACAAGCAGAAGGAGAAACTGCAGAAATCCGAGATGCTTCCTAAAGTGGCACTCGTGGCTGCCGATCACATTGACGGACCTGTGACCATAGAGGTTCCGGCTTTGAACAATAACTTCAATTACTGGTATGTCGGATTGGGTGTGAAATATAATCTTTCATCACTTTTCAAAAGCAACAGAAAACTGAATCAGGCAAAAATAGAGGTCCGGAAATCCGAGACCGATCATGCTCTCGTTCAAGAGGAAGTGGAAAATGCCGTGCAGGCAGGTTATGTGAATTTGCTTACGTCGCTTACGGATTTGCATACTCAGCAAAAGAGTGTGGAACTGGCCAACCAGAACTATGAAGTGACAAGCAACCGCTATCGGAATGAACTGGCTTTGCTGACGGATATGCTCGATGCTTCCAATATGAAACTCACTGCGGATATGAATCTGGTGAATGCCCGTATACAATTGATATTTAACTACTTCAAAATGAAATATATTACTCATACCTTATAAATAAACAGATTATGATTACAAGAAAAATTAAAAAATTGATATATAACTCCATCGTTATTTGCATGCTTTTGTGCGGTTTGATTTATGTATTCAGTCGCTTTATCCATTTAGGAAATGTGGAATATACGGATAATGCTCATGTGCAGCAGCACATCACTCCTGTAAACACGCGTGTGCAGGGTTTCATCAAGAAAATATGTTTCAAGGATTTTCAAAAGGTGCATAAGGGTGATACGCTTGTGGTGATAGAGGATGCTGAGTTCCGTTTGCGTCTGGCACAAGCCGAGGCTGATTTGAGCAATGCCCTTTCGGGAAGGCAAGTGACTACGGTGGGCATAGAGACTGTGCAGAATAATATTACTGTATCCGATGCCGGTATCAGAGAGGTGAAGGTACAGATGGAAAATGCAAGGCGAGAGTTGGCCCGTTATGAGAATCTGTTGTCTCAAGATGCAGTGACAAAACAGGAGTATGATAACGTCAGTACCGCCTATGAAACGGCAAAGGCCCGTTATGACCAATTGTCAAGAGCCAGGCATTCTACGACTTTGAATCGTGAAGAACAGACTCGCCGCTTAGGACAGAATGAAGCTGCTATTCATGTGGCTGAGGCTGCAGTGGATCTCGCGAGACTGAATCTTTCCTATACAGTGATTGTTGCTGCTTGTGATGGCGTTCTCGGGAAGAAAGACATTCAAGAGGGGCAGTTGGTGCAGCCAGGACAAACCCTTGCAGAAATAGTGGATGGCAGCGACCTTTGGGTGACTGCCAACTATCGTGAAACACAAATGTCTCGTATCCATGTAGGTTCGGAAGTGACTATGAAGGCCGATGCCGTGCCCGGCATTACTTATAAAGGGGTGGTGGAATCCATCTCTGATGCTACGGGGTCGGCTTTTTCCGTTATCCCTCAGGATAATGCCACGGGTAATTTTGTGAAGGTAGAACAAAGAATACCTGTGCGCATCAATTTGGAGGGAAACAAGCCCGAGGATTTGCTGCGCCTTCGTGCCGGGCTCAACATGGAATGCGAGGTGAAGTACTGATATGGGAGCACCGCTTATAAAAGGGCCTTTCAAAATGCCCATGTTCCGGAGTTTTGTGCCGGAATGGATACGCCCTTGGATATATGTCTTTATTGTCACTGTTTTTCAGCTGACGGGAGGAATCTATCTGGGTTCATTGAGTGAAATGGTTGGAGGACTTTCCTTGATGCGCGAGGATGTGCAGATGTGCATGTATGCCAATTTGGGTGGTATGGCTATTCTGTTCCCTATACTCTTCAGAATGAAGTTCCGCTTCACCAACAAAAGTCTGCTCACTTGGTCGGCCGTAGGAATCATCCTTTGCAACTGGGCAGTGCTCTATGTGCAGAATCTGCCTCTGTTGTGGACCATCTGTTTCATTTCGGGTGTATGCAAGATTCAAGGTACATTCGAATGCATGTCCAACATACAGTCGTGGATAACTCCGCAACATCGTTTCACTGTGTTCTTTCCGGTGCTGCACATCATTATTTTGGTGAACATACAGCTTTCCGATTTGCTTACAACCTATATCTGCTACTACTATCATTGGAAATATGTGCATTGGTTTATTATAGGATTGTTGATAGTGGTATTGCTTCTCCTTGTTACCCTCACCAAACATACCCGCGTGATGCCCAAATTCCCTCTTTATGGAGTGGATTGGCTGGGAGCATGCCTATGGGCGATTCTCATGATGGAAGTCACTTTCCTTTTCAACTACGGCGATTGGTATGACTGGTGGAACAGTTCCGTCATCCGCTGGCTTACGGTTGTCATTGCCATCACGTTCATCGGATGCCTGCATCGGATGCTCCACATCCGCCATCCCTATCTAGAACCTAAAATGTGGCTTTATCCGCATTACATCCCCTTGCTGATTCTTATTACCCTCGTGGAGGTTTTTCTTGCCACGGAACATGTGCTCGAGGAAATGTTTTATGAAGGAGGACTACACTATGAAAATCTTACCACATCCGTACTGGATTGGTGGATGATTCTGGGGATTTTGGGAGGATGCCTGTTTGCCTTATGGTGGATGCGGTTTCTGAGGTATAACTTCTATCGTTTGCTTGCCATCGGATTCGCCTCTCTAGCTATTTACATGATATCCTTTTACTTTATACTTTCCTCCGATATCAATATAGAAAAACTGTATGTACCGATGATATTCAAGGGGTTTGCCTATGCAGTACTAAGCACTACATTCATGACTTGTCTTCAGGAGCTGATGCCTTTCCAGCATTTCTTTCAGGGGTTGAGTGTGTTCAACATGATTCACATGCTGGTGGGAGGTGTGATGGGAGGTGCACTCTATGCCCGCATGCTGAGATACTACATCACGGACAATATTCAGCGCTATGGAGGCTACGTGGATCTCAGCGGAACTTCCTCACGCCACATCGATTTCGGATCCTTCATGAACGGTTTCATGGAAAGGGTACAACTCATCAGCCTCAAGCAGATATACGGTTGGGTGGCATACGCCTGTCTGGCCATTTTCGTTTTGTTCCTTCTCTATGATATGCCGAGGGTGAGAAGTACCGTGAACCGCATTCCGAGTTGGCGTTCCGTAGGAAATGAAGTGAAACGGACTTTCAGGCGATTACCCTTGTAAAAAAAGTTTTTTTTGAGTCAAAAAGAGTGAGAAAAAAAAGATATTTCGGATAAGTTTATATACATTTGCTTTGGATTTCAAAGTATTCCAACAGCAATGAAACGTGTCATATTATCTCTGGCGCTATTTCTGGCAACGGGCCTTTTCAGCTATACCCTAGCACAGAACGAAGACTATTCTTCCGAAGAGTGGAGGAAGGTGGTTTACGGAAGTCATTTCGGCTTTTTCAAGACTCAGGAAGCGGCACGTATTGCACAGAATGTGCTTGATTTCCAACGCAAAACGGGTGGGTGGCCTAAGAACGAAGCCATGCACCGCCCTTTGAGCGAAGAGGAACGCACTCGCATCCTTTCCGAGAAAGACCGCACTTTCGATTCCACCATTGACAATAATGCAACCGTGATGGAAATGACTTATCTTGCCAAGATGTATGAGGCTACGTTCAACTCCAAGTATCTTGACGCTTTCGAGCGAGGCCTGGAGTTTCTTCTTTCCGGACAATACCGCAGCGGAGGGTGGCCTCAGTTCTGGCCCCAGCACAGGGGGTATCAGGTTCACATCACCTTCAATGACAATGCCATGGTGAATGTGATTCGCCTTCTTAGGGATGTTCGTGACGGACACGGCGCCTTTTCTCTCGTGACGGATCCGGTGCTCATTCAGAGAGTGGCAGCGGCAGTAGAGAAAGGTGTGGATTGCATTCTTAATACCCAGATTCTAGTAGATGACGAACCTACCGTGTGGTGTCAGCAATATGACAGAAATACGCTGATGCCGGCAAAAGCCCGTGCTTATGAGCTTCCTTCTTTCTGCACCCAGGAGAGTGCCGAGATTGTGCGGCTGCTGATGGATATAAAGACGCCCGATGAAAGGGTGAAGGCTTCCGTTCAAGGAGCCATGAAGTGGTTCGAGGCACATAAGATTGACGGTATCCGTATAGAGCCGTGCATCAATGATGAAGGGAAGAATGACCTTCAGGTAGTTGAGGATTCCACAGCAGTACCCGTTTGGGCAAGATTCTATGATTTGGAGACGGAAAAACCTTTCTTCTGCGACCGCGACGGAGTAAAGAAATCAGCTCTTTCGGAAATAGGTTATGAAAGGCGCAACGGATACAGCTGGTACAATTATGCACCGGCTGCATTGCTGCCAAAATATAAGAAGTGGAGTGAAAAGTTCGGAAATTGAACTTCTCAATCCTTACTATCAAAATGTGAATCCACAAATCTTCTGATAACTTCCTTCATGATGACGATGTCCTGTAAGGAGATGCCTCTTTCTATCAGAAAATGCTCGTCTTCCTTGAACTGATCCATGAACCCCTCTTCGGTTTGGCTGTCAAAGATAGACTTTATGTAGTAATCAATGGCTTTCAGCTTGTTACCATAGAGCCAAGAGCAGTGACCGGCATTCAGATAATCCTGAGTGGTTATTTTTTCCTGGCCGAAGTTCTTTCCCAGAATCTTCTCATAGAGGTTGAAACTCCGTTCGTATTTCCTTGCCAGAAAAGTTGCCCATGCCAAGGCACGTGCCACCTTGATGGAATTGGGGAATTTGAATTCCGCTTCGAACAAACGCTTCAAAGCATTGTCATAATCATTCATTTTCAGATAGCACTCGGCCAGGGCGAGCAGAAGGCTTTCGTTGTTGGGGAACATGGGTTCGGCACGGGAATAGTATTTCTCGGCCTGGGCATATTCACCGTTGAGTCTGTAGCACTGGGCAATGTGGCGAGTTGTCCAAGCATTGTCGGGCTTGGCAAAGTCGGCACGCAGATACCATCCGATGGCTTCCTTGTAGTGCTTGAGTTGCTGGCAGGTGTATCCTACTTTCTGGAAGATTTCGGCTTTGCCCTCAACCAGAGGTACGAACTCCAGATACAGTGCATGAGCCTCTTCCAACAAGTCTGCATTCAAGTACAGATTGGCCGTTTCGATGCCTTTCTCGGGAGAGGAAGTGAACAGCGGTTTCAGCAACATGCAATCGCTCAGGACGAGTGAAGTCTTGAAAGGATTGCTGAAATTGTCCCTTTGTCTGAATTCGTTGAAGAAGCGGTACAAGTCCTGCAGATAGTTGCGGAGGTTATATTGTGAGGAGAGCGTGAAATCGTTCTCGTTGTCATTCACCATGTTTCGGATATCTTCTTCCTTGGATTTGAAATTGTCCAGCAATACCTGTGTGATGGCTTTGCTGGTAGAGTTGAAGAGGAGGCAGACGCTGAATTTATCGACGTCACACAGAAGGATATTCGATGTGAGGAAGATGGTCATGAAGCTTTTGTCGTCGGTATTCTCCAGTACCATGTCGGCATAGGTGCTATCGATGTCGAAAGGGCGGAACCAGTTGCACACTTTTTCATAGAAAGGATTATCCATGAAGTTCCTGAAGGTGACGTAGTTGGTGTCCTTTCCTTCCATTTGCCATTCCGACATTTTGTTGAGGCTGTCCTCGATGCCCTTTCTTTTGAGCTCCGTCCATTCGGGGTTTTTGTCTTCGTTGTAGAAGTCTTCTTCTTTTACAAAGGTATATCCGGTGCCGTCGTCCGTTTTCTTAAAGCTTGCCCTGACGAGCCCCGGGATGATGTCTTGGGCAATGATTCGGGATATCTTCTCCGTTTCGAGAGAATTGGTGAAAACCTTCTGCACTTCGAGGAGATGCCTGAATAACATTCCTTTGTCGTTGGGTTCCAGGAGGCTCAGGTAGAGTGATACTTTCTGGAAGGCAGTCACTCTGTTCTTGAACATGCAGCACACGAGTGCAAAGCCGACTGCGGCTCTCATTTTGATAATGTCCTCTTCTCTTTTCGTTTGCTGGAGAATAAAGAGGAGTTTGTTGTCTTCGGGAGAGTGAAGCTGGTTGAGTGTGAGTGCCGAGATGAAGAAAGCCTTGTCCTGTTCCGAAATGAGTGTAGAGTCCATGAATGCGGCCGCTTGCGAAAGCTGTTCTTCCTTCCATGAATCCGATGTCCACACGCGGTTGAAGAGCTCATTCTGGGTTAACTCGTGTCGTGTCATGCCTTCCACGAGTTTTTCGTGCTCGTTGAGCAGTTTCAGTACGGCATTGTCCTGCTCGTAGGTCTCGAGTATCATCTGGTAGTTTTCGATGCTGCGGTCGTTGCGGCTGAGAATTTCCGAGCGTGTCTTGTAGAAAACCGAGGAAGAGTCGGCATTCATGTAGTCGTGAATGCTGTCGGCAATGCTGTAGGCTTGGGATAGGATATTGTTGAAAATCTTGTAGCGTTCGGGGTCGGGAGCATCCTTATGGGCATAGTAAAGCATCGTTTGATAGGTATCATCCATGCTATTGATGGTGGCAAACAACATTTCGTCATTCATCACGGCAGGAGCCAGATTATGCAAATCAACAATTGCTTCATCCAGTCTTCTTTCATCCAGTTTTTTTATGATGTTCTGATATTTCTCTTCGGGAGATACATTGTAGTGGGCCATGGTATGTCTTTTTTCAGGGTTTTGAGTTTTGGGTAAAAGATGAGTTTACGAGATTTTCGGCATTGTATTTTTTGGGTATCAGATTGCCGTTGTGCAGCCATCTGAGTACGCCTTTCCATTCGTTGTCCGATGGGGTTTGTGCCTTCTCGTAGAATGGTATTTTCACGGAATCAAGTATGTTGTAGGGAGTTTTGTACTTGCGGTTGAGCAATCTTCCCACTGTCTTTGCCGTGTCGTTTCTGAGGAAGTCCACGGCAAGGTTGTAGCCTTGAATCAAGGTCTTTACGGCTTTTTCCTTTTCCCGTATGGTTTTGTTTCTCACGGCAAGTCCGCTTAGGTGTAAATGGAGGCTGTCACTGCCTTTCAGCCGAGTGTTCTTTCCCAGCACTGCCAGTTCCGTGGCTGCAGGTTCGGGGAAGAAGGCGGCATCGATTTGCCCGTTTATGAGCATCCGTTTGCGGATGGTCAGGTCGTTAATTTCGGGTTTGCTGATGCTGTCCAGACTCATTTTGCCGTTACGCATCATTTCGTCGGCCAGATATTCTATGCTTGTGTAGTGAGATACGGCTACATTCTTCAGATTCAAGTCCTTGAATTTTCTCACGGCAGCTTCTTTGGAGCCGATGAGATAGAAGATTCCGTCGGTTTGCATGACGATGGAGATGCTGTCACCCTTGGCATGGGCGATGGCGGCATCCGCCAGTCCTACGATGAAGGCATCCAGCGTGCTGTCCTTGTAGAGAGCGGCATTGCAGTCGCGTTCGGAGTTGAAAATCTTGAAATAGACTTTCAGCCCCAGGGAATCATAGATGCCCTTTTGCTGTGCCACCAGAAAGGGCAGATAATCCAATGTGGGCAGGGTGGCAATTTTCATTGTGTCCTGATAATGCACCGCTTTCGCTTTTTTCCCTCTGTTGCATGCAGCCAGTGCTACAGCCATCAGGCAGAGAAAGAACAGAATCTTTTTCATGTGGTTTTTTTCAAATACTAGTCGTTTTGGGTAGAGATAAAAAAGGCAACTTGTTTTGTTTGCGCAAGTTGCCTTTCATTTATTTCAGGTAAGTGATTATCCTTTTATTGCTGCAATTCCGGGGAGTTCTTTTCCTTCGATGGCTTCGAGCAGAGCACCTCCACCTGTAGAGATGTAGGAAACCTGATCGGCCATGCCGAACTTGTTGATGCAAGCTACGGAATCACCGCCGCCGATGAGTGAGAAGGCACCGTTCTTGGTAGCCTTGGCAATGGCTTCGGCGATGGCTCTGGAGCCGTCGGTGAAGTTATCGAATTCGAATACTCCTGCAGGACCGTTCCAAAGGATGGTTTTGGCATTTTCGATGGCAGCTGCGAAAGCCTTGCGGGTTTCGGGACCTGCATCCAAGCCTTCCCAACCGTCGGGGATATTGTTGGCAGGAACAATCTGTGTGTGAGCGTCGTTGGAGAAATCATCGGCAGCTACGCAGTCGGTTCCCAGTACCAGATTCACGCCTTTTTCTTTAGCTTTGGCCATTACGTCCAGAGCTACGTCCAGTTTGTCGTCTTCGCAAATGGACTTGCCTATTTTGCCTCCCATGGCTTTAGCGAAGGTATAAGTCATACCGCCGCAAAGGATGAGGTTGTCCACCTTGCCCAGAAGGTTTTCGATGATACCGATTTTGGTAGATACCTTGGAACCGCCCATGATGGCAGTGAAAGGACGATGGATGTTGCTCAGGATGTTGTCCACAGCTTTTACTTCTTTTTCCATCAGATATCCGAGCATTTTGTGATCGGCGTCGAAATAATCGGCGATGATGGCTGTTGAAGCATGTTTGCGGTGAGCGGTACCGAAAGCGTCATTGACATAGCAGTCGGCATAAGAAGCGAGCTTCTTTGCGAATTCTTTCTGAGGAGCCTTCATGGCAGCCTTGGCAGCAGCTTTTTCTTCGTCGGTAGCGAATTCACCTCTTGGTTTGCCTTCTTCCTCGGCATAGAAGCGGAGGTTCTCCAGCAGCAGGGCTTCGCCCGGTTTCAGGGCTTTCACGGCATCGTCGGCTTTCATGCAGTCGGGAGCGAACTGTACTTTCACACCCAGATGTGCAGAAACTGCATCGACAATCTGTCCCAGAGAGAACTTCATATCGGGGTTTTTCTTTGGCTTGCCCATGTGTGACATGATGATGAGGCTTCCGCCGTCAGCCAAGATTTTCTTTAAAGTAGGAAGAGCGCCGCGAATACGGGTGTCGTCAGTGATTTTTCCGTTTTCATCCAAGGGGACATTGAAGTCCACGCGAACGATTGCCTTTTTTCCGGCAAAGTTGAATTTGTCAATGGTCATCATAATTCTTATTTATTTAAAATGATAATTTCTTTTTTTCACGTTTGCAAAGTTAGTGAAAATAATCGGGAAAATTCCTATACGTTGTCGTCTTTTTGCTCAGATTCTTCTCTTCTTTTACACTTTTTGACTCAAGGAGCGTATTCCGTTCGTCTTTTTGTAATATTTGCATAGCAATTGAAGTCCGCATTGCCGGCAATGGGGGTTGCGAGCGGTGCACACGTAGCGTCCGTGCAGGATGAGCCAGTGGTGGGCTTTGGGAATGAGGCTTTCGGGGATGTTCTTCATCAGTTCCATTTCCACGCTGTAGGGGGTGGTGCATTTGTCGGTCACGAGCCCTATGCGGTGGCTCACTCTGAAGACGTGTGTATCTACCGCCATGGCGGCTTTGTTGTACACCACGCTCTGAATCACGTTGGCCGTTTTGCGTCCCACGCCGGGCAATTTCAGGAGATCCTCCAGGGTGGAGGGCACTTCGCTGCCGAAGTCCTTCACGAGCATCCGTGCCATATTCACCAAGTGCTTGGCTTTGTTGTTGGGATAGCTCACGCTGCGCACGTATTCGAAAATCGTCTCGGGAGTGCTTTCTGCGAGCGCTTCGGGGGTGGGGTAGTCGCGGAAGAGCGCAGGCGTGATCATGTTCACCCGCTTGTCCGTGCATTGTGCCGAAAGAATCACGGCCACGAGAATCTGATAAGGATTTTCGTAGTGAAGTTCCGTTTCGGCCACCGGCATTGCCTTTTCGAAATAGGCGATGACCCCGTTGTAAAGGTCTTGTTTTTTCATGATTGGATTACGGCTGTTCCTGCCGGTTTTCGGGTTTTCCCGAAGGGCCGGCGGGGTCAGCTCGCTGTATGGTTTTAATTGCCTCCTTTCCCTCACGATGATGGAGGAGGCGGGGAGATTGCGTTTAGTTGGCAGCTTCGAATTCCTTGAGGAAGCGTGTGTCGTTTTCGGAGAACATGCGGAGGTCTTTCACCTGATATTTCAGGTTGGTGATTCTCTCCACGCCCATTCCGAAGGCATATCCGCTGTATTTCTTGCTGTTGATGCCGTTATTCTCCAGTACGGAAGGATCTACCATGCCGCAACCGAGTATTTCCACCCATCCCGTGCCTTTGCAGAAGGGGCATCCCTTGCCGCCGCAGATGTTGCAGCTGATGTCCATTTCGGCAGATGGTTCCGTGAAGGGGAAGTAGGAGGGGCGAAGACGGATTTTTGTGTCTTTGCCGAACATTTCCTGAGCGAAGAGCAGCAGCACCTGTTTGAGGTCCGTGAAGGACACGTTCTCGTCCACATAGAGTCCTTCCACCTGATGGAAGAAGCAGTGAGCGCGGTAGCTGATGGCTTCGTTTCGATATACACGTCCCGGGCAGATTACCCGGATAGGGGGTTGTGTTTTTTCCATCACGCGGCTTTGTACGGAGGAGGTGTGCGTGCGCAGAATGATGTCGGGGCGTGACTCGATGAAGAAGGTGTCCTGCATGTCTCTTGCGGGATGGTCTTCGGCAAAGTTCATGGAGCCGAACACGTGCCAGTCGTCTTCCACCTCAGGCCCTTCGGAGAGGGTGAATCCCAGACGTGAGAAAATATCTATGATTTCGTTCTTTACGATGCTGAGCGGGTGCCGTGTACCCAGTTTCACGGGATAGGCCGTGCGGGTGAGGTCCATGCCTTCGGTGCCGGTGTCCTGGCTTTCGAAATTCTGCCGCAGCTCGTTGATGCGGTCCTGAGCGTTCTTTTTCAGTTCGTTCAGTTTCATTCCGATTTCCTTTTTCTGGTCGGCCGCCACGTTGCGGAAGTCGGCCATCAGGTCGTTAATCACCCCTTTTTTGCTTAGATACTTGATGCGGAGAGCTTCAATGTCTTCCGCATTATTGGCTTTCAAGTTTTCAACTTCAGCAAGAAGTTTTTGAATTTTATCTATCATCTATTGTAAAAATTTAAACTTTCTTCTAAAACTTTGCAAAGGTAATTATTTATACCGAAATATTTCTTCTTTAATAAAATAAAAAGTATAACTTTGCACAAAATTAAAAAAACAGACAGACGTCACTGTGCGGAAGTGGTTATGAAAAAAACTTTATTTGGTTTGATTGTTTTGCTGCTCTTGGCGGCATGTTCAGGAAAAAAAGCAAAAGAGGAACGGGACAGGGCCCTTTTAGCGAAGGTAGATTCCACCATATCACAGGATTCGATTGATTCCCTGGAACAAGCGGCTGCGGTTGTCCCTGCAAAGGCTGACGAGCTGTTCGATGATTTTATGTACCATTTCGGGTCTTCTTCCAGGTTCCAGCTCAAGAGAATTGTTTTCCCGCTCAAGGTGGTGAACGCCGAGAACAAGAACACGTTCGTGCCCAAAGAGGAATGGACGCACGATCATCTTTTCACCCAGCAGGTTTACTACACACTCATGTTTGACAACGAGCGCGACATGGAGATTGACAAAGATACCACTATAAATAATGTAGAGATAGAATGGACCTACATGGCCAAGCACATGAAGAAGGAATACTACTTCCAGCGCATAGGAGGCCGATGGATGCTCACTTACGTGAGAAAATACAATGTGGAACCCACCAAGGAGGAAAGTTTCACGGATTTCTTCTATAAGTTTGCCAACGATTCCCTGTACCAGAGGGAACACATTCAGGAGCCGCTGAAGTTCATCACTACCGACCCCGACGATGATTTCTCCGTGCTGGAAACCACGATGGAAGTGGATCAGTGGTTTGCCTTCCGCCCCAAATTGCCGATGAATACTTTGACAAATATAAATTACGGCCAGAAATGCAAGAACCCCAATGCAAGGATTCTCTCATTGAAAGGTATAGGAAACGGATTCAACAACACACTTTATTTTAAGCGACGCGGACAGCAATGGAAACTGGTTGCGTTTGAGGATATGAGCGATTAAAATACGGTATTAAAACAAAGAACAATTAAAACTTATGAGCAATTTACAGACAAATTTTTCATTGCTGGAACACAACACATTCCACATGGATGTTAAAACAGCCAACTATGTAGAATATTCTACTTTCAGGGAACTTTGGGATCTCCTTGACCAACTGCACAACGGCGAACTGCCTTCACCCTGGCTGCACATAGGCGGCGGAAGCAACCTTCTCTTCACAGGCGATTATCCGGGAACCATTCTTCATTCCTGCATCAAGGGAATCAAGCTGGTGGCCGAATCTGCCGAAAATGTTTGGGTAAAGGTGGGTGCTGCCGAGAATTGGGACAATCTGGTGGAACACTGTATCGACAACGGATGGCAAGGATTGGAGAATCTTTCGTTCATTCCCGGAGAAGTGGGAGCGGCTGCCGTTCAGAACATCGGAGCCTACGGCGTGGAGCTGAAGGATTACATCACCTTCGTGGAGGTGGTCGATGTGGAGACGGGACACGTGAAAACCCTTTTCTCGCAGAAGTGTGAGTATGGATACCGCGACAGCAAGTTCAAGAGAGAATGGAAAAAGAAATATATTGTCACGGCTGTGACGATGCGCCTCAACAAGCGCCCTTACTATCGCCTGGAATACGACAATATGCGCGAGCAATTGGGCGATATGCCTGTCACTGCAGGCCGCATCCGCAACCTGGTGAAGTCACTGCGCGACAGCAAAATCCCTAACCCCGAGGTGTTGGGCAATGCGGGAAGCTTCTTCAAGAATCCCGTCATCACGCGCGACAAGCTCAAGGAACTCATCTGGGCCTATCCCGAAATTCCTTACTACACGGTAGATGTATCGAGCGTGAAAGTGCCCGCAGCATGGCTCATCGAAACGGCAGGATGGAAGGGCAAGACCGTGGGCAACGTGCAGGTGTGTGAAGACCAGCCTCTGGTCATCGTGAACCTGGGAGGTGCCACGGGATTGGAAATCCTTGATGTGGCCAATCAAGTTACCGAATCGGTTAAAGAACTCTTCAAGCTGGACCTCGTTCCGGAAGTGAATATTTTGTAGGAGATTCCTCTCGATGAAGATAACGGTTCTTGGCAGCGGTACGTCCACAGGGGTTCCCCAGACAGGATGTACGTGTGAAGTGTGCCTTTCGGCCGATGCCCGCGACAAGAGATTGCGTTGCTCTTCGCTGGTGGAGACGGAGCACGAAATGATACTGATAGACTGTGGCCCCGATTTTCGGGAGCAGTCTTTCCACATGCCTTTCCGCAAGATTGACGGCGTGCTCATCACGCACGAGCATTATGACCACGTGGGCGGCCTGGACGATTTGCGCCCCTTCTGCGCCCTTGGCGAAGTGCCCGTCTTTGCTGAGAAATACACGGCCGACAGGCTCATGCAGCGCATTCCCTATTGTTTTGCAAAAAACAAATATCCCGGCGTTCCCCGCATCACGCTCAACGAGATTGCGCCCGACGAACCTTTCCGCATCGGCAGCACCACCGTCACGCCCATCCGCGTGATGCATGGCGATCTGCCCATCCTGGGTTTCCGTATCGGCTCTTTTGCTTATATCACCGACATGAAGACGATGCCCGAATCGGAATATCATCTGCTGGAGAATCTGGATTGCCTCATCGTGAATGCCCTCCGCATCGGCGAACACCGCACGCATCAGTCTCTTTCCGATGCCCTGGCTTTCGTGGAGAGGGTGAAACCCCGTGAGGCCTATTTCGTGCACATGAGTCACCAGATAGGGCTGCACAGCGCTGTGGAGGCATCTCTTCCCGAGCATGTGCATCTGGCTTATGACGGGCTTAGCCTGGAGGTTTCATCTCCGGCTGTTGAGCCATAACCTGTAGAAACGGTTGCAGGCGGAATAAACGCTTCGGCCCTCGATGATGAAATCCTTGTCGATGAGCTGTCCCCGGACAGCTTCGCACGGTGGAGGGGGCGGCAATAATTGAAAGTGGGAGTGTTTTGAACGTAACACGATTTTGTTACGTTTGTTATGTTGTGTTACGTTTTTCTTTTTTTCGAAAAAAGGTGCGAGAGGGGGAGGAGATTTTCAGATTATAAAACATAACCAGCGGAGGTGCCTCCGCTGGTTATGTTTTTCCATGCGGTTGGTGATGTCTTCCCGAAACATCATGGTTCGCCCAGGTATTTGAAGATGATTTCCACTTGGCACCCCCATCATGTATATTAACCATCGCCATTGCCGTTCGCAACTCGTTGATACATAATGCTTATGCAAATAGTTATGCCAATTTGACATAAGGATTCTAGTGTTGTATGGACCTCACCTATCTCACACATCTCACGCATCTTACCGTAAGATACACTTTCCGGAATCGGGC
Organism: Bacteroidaceae bacterium; assembly: GCA_036804505.1. Classification (GTDB taxonomy): domain Bacteria; phylum Bacteroidota; class Bacteroidia; order Bacteroidales; family Bacteroidaceae; genus Phocaeicola_A. Next base: position 119 of record DAIRSI010000005.1, on the reverse strand, counting down.
ACTGAGAAAAAAATATATATTATATTGTTAGTAATTGTTCAGATGGCATTGAGCCTTGGCAGTATTTCATACGCACTTATTTTTCGGGGAATCATGGATGCTGCAGTGGGAGGGATCCG
>DAIRSI010000004.1:0-174576 GCA_036804505.1 Bacteroidaceae bacterium | reverse complement strand
TAGATATTTAGTTCGATATTTAATAAAGTGTATAGTTAAATCAGGAAAAGACAGATTAGCAGATTGTAAATTCATCTGGTGCATAGCGGATAATCATCTGCCTATGAGCAGATAATCGTCTGCTATGCACCAGATGATTATTCGGGCATAACCGTATTTATTTTCCATAGTTGTATTGTCTGCAAAGCTTCCTCTATTGTATGATAAATCTTAACATGATATTTTTTACATGTTATTCGAACATTATCATAACGATAATAGGAAGGATCACACACAAGCAAAATTTTCCCGGAATGAATATGTATACCTAGTTCCAATAATGAGACTGGAGATTTGCTGCTACCGAGGATGTTCATAAGAATATAATCAGCAGCTTCCAAATGATCTAACTCCCAGTTAATTTGATATTCTAATTCTCTTTTGTCATTAGCATCCCACACTGAACGTCTTGGATTATATAGTAAAAAGTTCCCTGAAAAATTCCGCATTTTGTCAACTATGTTCTGTTGCCAGTCTATGCTGGCACCATTATCTATAGTACCTGCAAGAAATACTGAAACATAGTTTGTTGTGTCACTTTTAACATTTTCACGTGGATGTTTTACAATTACGTTGCCTGCTTGTACAGGTAAAAAAAATAAGAAACACCATAAACATATGGTTATATACAAAAGCTTATTCATATAAATATTATTTGTGTAATCCATGTTTTTTTAAAAATTCAATCAAAAGAGCCGGCCTATCGGTCTGTATAAAAGAAGCACCCTGGCGGATTATCCAACCCCAGCTTTCCTCTTTTTCTCCCAATCCTACAGCTCTCTCATCATCGTGACCTCCACATAATTCCGGCCATAACGAATTAATCCAAATTCTCTGTTTTTTCTCTCTCAAAAGCTTAAAGATAGAAAGTACTTGAGGGGTAGCAATTTTAAAATCACATTCAAAGGCATAGGGAGACATATTACTCAAATAAGATTGAATAAATTCTGTGGCTCCTTCCTCGTCAATATTAATAATAGGCATAAATTTAACTTTAGTCAGAATATCTCCATTTTCCTCCTTGACCTTACTATATGGCAATCTTGTCTTAATAACTACTTGCGAGGTAATCTTTGCTTTTTGCAACAATTCATAAACCTGTGCAAAATAATCGTATCCTTTATCAATGTTGACCATAATCTTTCCTTTAATTAAAGGTAGAACTTCATCCAAAGTTGGAATAGAATACATCGTGGCATGCCCTACTCCACTTTTCAAACGAAACTGACTTAATTCACTCAGATCATATTCTTCAGGCTTACCTTTTCCTGTTGAAGTTCTGTCGATAGTCCAATCATGCATTAAAACAAGATGACCGTCTTTGGTCCTTTTCAAGTCAATCTCCACCATATCAACACCCATACCTATACAACTTTTGATGGCAGGTAATGAATTTTCAGGTTCATTTCTCCAATCGCCACGGTGCGCAATCACCTTTATTTGAGCTTGAATGAAAACACAAATAAATAAACAAAATAATGAAATGAATAAATGCTTCATAAGATAATGTTTTGATGTACTGACGAAGATATATCTTTTTTCTTTACTATGAAACAAAAAAAGAGATGACCTTGGACAAGATCATCTCTTTTTCTATGAAATTAAACCATCATTTTAATTAAAGATATATTTCACGCCAACTTGGAATTTCCAACATTCATCATAATTGCGATTATAAGAATAACTTTGAGTTGGTGCTACTCCACTCTTGTCACGATATAAAGAATATATCGGTGTCTTGTTATTGTCAACACCCATATATTTCAAAATACGAGAACCATTAGAAATACTGTTAGTCTTTGTTACGCCCCATTTGGAATTAATTAAATTCCCGATATTCATAAAGTCCAAACTTACTTGAATAGTATTGTTGTTCTTACCGGCCTTCACACCGAAATCTTGTGCAATACGAAAATCAAAACGGTGTATCCATGGTGCACGCGCTGCATATGCTTCTGCATATTCTCCCTTATGGTTCTTTAAATAAGAATCTTGGTTAACGAAAGCCCAGAACTCAGTACGATCAGCATCATTTTTGAAATTAATTTCACTATCATTTTTTGGTATATACATTAAGTCATTAGCAATTCCATCGCCATTCATATCATTCGTATACATGTAACTATTCCCGTAAGGTGAATACCCGGTATAGAATAAATTGAAGTGAGTAGCCATATGATTATTCAAATAATTAATAGTGTAATTTGCAGATGCGATAATTCTATCAGGAATAACATATTGAGAACGCTGTACACCTGTAATATTAGGACCATCAACGGTAGGAAGACCTGACCAAGCAGATGTAGCATTAGATCCGGGCATTCCTGAAATTTCTTTAGACTCTGTATGTGTATACGCAAGCATCAAATTCACATTTTTAATAGGTTCAGCGTTAACAGTAATATTTGCCGTATAACCGTATCCTTTAGATGTATTTGTTAGTACACATGCATCAGATACATTTGAATAATAGACATCACTAGATGGATAAATAATTCTATTGTCGGCTCCATTAAAACGTGTCCATCCTTCAGATTGTTTTACATTATAATTCAATAGTCTGATTCCATTGATTGTTTTGGTATACATAAATTCACCTGTTACACTTAAAGGGAAAGAAACAGGTATCATATAATCAACTGCTATTGACGATTTCCAAACCTGTGGCATTTTGAAATTTTTGTCGACACCTGCAATACTACTAGGCGCCACTCCCTCTTCCGGCGTAATTGTTGTAGGAAGACCTAATGTCGTAATTAATTTATTAACATCAGTTATTAATCCACCTTTTAACAAATCAAGACGAGAATCACGGCTCTTTACAGAACCATTACTATTGTACTTAGTATTAATCTTAACAAGATTTTGAATCATACCTGAGTTTGTTGGCATATTTGTAAAAAATACTAAAGGTAAACGTCCTGTAAATAGCCCAGTTCCTCCACGAACTTTTAAAGATTTATCATTAAAGACGTCCCAAACAAAACCTAAGCGAGGAGAAACTTGAATTCTTGAATCAGGCCATGCTCCAGTATCAATTTTCTTTCCTCCAAAATCAAAGGCATAAATAGCATTATTACGCATAATGCTGCTGTTATCAAAAGACAAATTATCAAAACGAATACCAAAAGTCAGTTTGAAATTCTTTGCAGCACTCCATTCATCTTGTAAATATGCGCCAAACTGATTAAAGGCAACTTCTGCATTTGGTTTTGTATTACCATTGTAACCATAACAAATGGCAAAAGCTTCTGGGGCAGCCCCATTCAAAAAATCATCCAAACTTCCATATCGATAATATCCTGTACCGTTTCTCATATAGGCATTGTTTGCCATCTGATGTTCGTAGCTTAAACCCGCAGTTAATTTATGATCTCCAGCATAATATGTAAAATTATCAACAACATTATATATTTTGTTATGAACTTCATTATTGAATGTAAACAATTCATAACCTAATGACATATAAGGCTGCAAAATTTGATTTCCTGTTGAAGTATCATATCCAGACATGATATCAATGAAAGGAAATAGAGATGAATTGGTTCCACGAATATCAGCAATATTAGTATAAGTAAATAAAAGTTGATTGGATATTTTATCAGTAAAACGGCTGTTTAAATCAGCTGATATAGATGTTACTTTATTGTCTGTCGAATAGCAAGAATTTGCAAAAGACATTGAATACTTTGAAATACGATCCATGCCACTTAAACGATAGCCTGTATCAGAGGAATTACCATTTGTTGGATTCCAAGAAGAATTCTTAGTATAATTATAACGTATTGCTAACTTATGTCTATCATTAATATTCCAGTCTATACGACCTAGTATTTTCCAATTTGTTTCATCAGCAGGAAAACTCGTATAAGAACCAGTGTCATAACCATACTTCGATTTCACGAAATCAGAAACTTTTTGCATATCAGAAGCTTTACAAGCTGAAATATAATTATCAGCGTTAGCAACTCCGTCTGTTGATGCTTTCCAATTTACCAATGTTGTAGGAACTTTTTGATACTCCAAATTAGCAAAGAAGAACAGTTTGTTCTTAATAATCGGTCCCCCCAAAGTAAAACCGTAGATATGCTTGGCATCTGTAGCACGATCTCCAAGACTGACTCCGTCTATCTTGTTTCCGCGCATATTTTCATTATATTGATATGTATATGCAGTCCCCTTGAACGTATTAGTACCAGACTTGGTTACCGCATTTATTCCTCCTCCAATAAAGTTTGTTTGACGAACATCAAAAGGAGCTACTACAACTTGTACTTCTTCAATTGCATCGACAGATATAGGATTGCCTCCACCAGGTAATTTTGACGAAAGGCCAAAGTTATTATTAAAATTGGCTCCATCAATCGTAAAGTTTGTGGAACGTCCGTCGCCACCGGCAAAACTCATACCCGAAGCATAAGGAGAAAGACGTGCAATATCAGAAATACTACGATTGACAGTAGGAAGTTGTAATATCTGATCATTAGAAATGTTTGTTGTTGCACCTGTTTTTTCAGCACTAAACTTTGATTTAGTACCAACAACAACTACTTCATTAAGAACTTCTGAAGACTCCTTTAAGTTACTTACACTTAGATTATAAACCTCACCTAATTGTAATTTAATTTCTTTGAATACCTGAGTTTGATAACCAACATAAGAGATTTTAATCTCATAAGGACCGCCTACACGCATACCTTGAATAGTATAACGACCATCCACATTTGTGATAGCGCCATAATGAGTACCGGATGGTAAATGAGTTGCCTGTACAGTCGCGCCAATTATTGGTTCACCTTCAGAAGACACTCTACCGTTAATTCCAGACGTTGTAACTTGTGCCATCACAATTGAAGTGAAAGCAAAAAACAACGCACAAAGAAATACTAATCTTTTTTGCATAGTAAATTTATTTTAAATTAATAATTACTAACAAGGGCTTCCTTGTCTTTACATCTCAAAATATATTGCAAAAATAATTGATTTTTCCCAAATATATGTTGCATTTCTATTTCATTTTATTTCCCAATTCTTAAATTTTTATTTGGGAAAGCTCATTGTCTTGAGAATCAGAAGCTTTCTATTATGAAAAAGAAAAGATTTTTAATATTATTTTATTTCAAATTCATAAATGTTATGATTGGATTATGATCCGAATATCTATTTGGGTTATTTTGAAAATAAGAATCATACTGATATTCAAAATAAGTTGGTTCACTGGCATTCACATCCCATGCTACAGCTTTGACTACTTGAGAAGTAAGAGTTGGTGAACTCAAAGACTGATCCAAATAACCCACTTCATTGTTATAGCAATAACTCCACCCTTTGGGAGAATATTTCTTTAATTCATTAGTATAGCCTGCAGTGATGAAAAGACGTATTGGATCTTCTTCAGAATAACTGTTCAAATCACCTAATGCAAGGACATCCGTATCACCGTAATATGTTTTCATAGCTTCATAAGCAGTAATGCACTGTGTCGCTTCTTCTTTTCGGGCAGAATTGGATTTTCCTTGTCCATCACCTTTGTCAGCATTTTCACCACTCCCACTGCTTTTTGCTTTGAAATGATTCATACCTATTATGACCTTGGCACCGTTACCAATTACTTCAAAACATTGAACCACATGGCGTAATTTCATAGTACCGGCATCATACGTAATCTTAAAATCTTTATAAGGCTTAACCTTTGCTGAATTGTAGATGAAAACATTCTTCGTGTATGTAGAAGTACTTCCGGTATCTCCACTATCAATATACTTATAAACGGCTGTAAGCCCAAATGCATCATTTATGGATTTTGTCAATTCATAGACAGAATAATCACCTTCTTGTATTTCACAGATAGCATACACATCTGCATCCACTTCTTTCAAAGCTGCCATGACCTTTAAATGTTGTCTGTTGAATTGTGCCTCATTATCTGCTCCATACCCTTTTCCCCAAGCGCTCGGACTAGCTATATAATATTCCAAGTTCATGCTCGCTACTTTCAAATTATATCCGCTAGCTGTTGGAACAGAAGGTCTTTCATTACCGGTAATGGTAGGCTTGCTATCCATTGTTAACGTATATACGTTGGTATTAAGATTATGTGTAAGGATACCTTGAAGACCGGTAACTGTTGCTCCGAATCTTAATGTCTGCGTACTTGCATCTGTCAGAACCACTGATGCCGGAACCGATAGAACCAAACGGTTTGCAGCATTGGATTTTACTACAGATGTATAGTCAGCACTGCCAGGTAATGTAATGTCCGTAGGTGTTCTCAATATTTCAGAAGACAATGTTACATTACCTTCGGGTTTTCCGGAAGTTCCATATAGCGAAGTCACATACAAGGTGTTACTCACCTTTATTTTCTTCCCTGCCAATGAAGCGTTCAAGTCCGATGGAATCGATATATTCACATAAGCATCAACCACAGGAGGTTCAGGGTCCACTGGATTAATAATTGAGTCATTACCTTTACCACCACATGATACAAGCATTCCGACAAGGAAAAACAGATACAATATCTTTTTATTCATTTTCAAATTATATTGGTGAAAAAAAGGAGACAGTTTACGCTGCCTCCTTTTTCATGCTTTTGTTGTTATTCTATTGAATAGCTTTCAAAGAATTGGCTACATATTCAAACTTACCGTTACCTATCACCTTATATGTTATAGTATAATTAGGTGCTGTCAAAGTAACGCCCGTATATAGACCGAACTTGATTGTGTAAGTAACATCAACACCTGAAACAGGTGCGGCATCGGAATGTAATTTTTCCAGTGCAGGGATGAATGCTTCCGGCAAACGTTTCATGACGAGTGCAGTCAAGTCTGCATCTGACAAATTTGCATACTCTGTTGCTCCTTTAACGCTTCCTGTACGTAGATAAGATATACGCAAATCAAACTCATTGTAATATGCACTTGAACCATAATAACATTCAGCGTTTGTATAACCTGTCTGATACCATCCCGTGCCTATCTTTGATCCTACATAATCAGCGATAGCCTGATAGTATGCCATAACGGCGGGTTGTCCCTTACCTGGATTCAAAGTAACGACTACACTTGGATCATAGTTCCACTTTCCATTGGACAAGACGAATTGATCTGTTGTCTGAACAATATTATTATTCAACGTCCAAGTTCCATTGTTGCAAACGTACTCATCAACGTAAAGCTTGCTCGTAGTACCATTGTTGAAGAAGTAAGCTACTCCTACCTTATCATTGCTGAATGCATAAGGATATTTCTGCTTCAAGTAATTAGGCAAATAACCATCGGCCTTATATGTAGCATTGAAATACTCTGTACCTAACCCCATCGCTTTATAATCAGCTGGATTGACAATGGCAATACCTTCGGCTGGAGCCCAAGCAGTACCGTTGTACTGATATACTGCATATTGTTTAACTGAATTACCCGTATTAGATGTTCCTGCAGGATTCTCGGCTCCATTGGCATCTTCTACCTTAGTTGCCATGATGTTTAGATATTTCGAGCTGCTTACTCCAATGCAATAACCGGTTACTTTTACATATTTGCCATTCAAACCGGCGTCAACCAAACCTGTCATTGGATAAGAAATACTGCCAATAGCTGTAGATGCTCCGTCAATAGCCAAGTTATAATAGTTTCCTGAGATATTCAGTTTTCCGATAATAGACATATATTGTGTATAGGGCGCTCCGCCAGTTACGTATGTATCCGCCATAGCCGTTGTAAAAGCCTGAGCTGTAGGATAAGTAAATGTGCTAGAACTCAATTTTGTAATTGCAGCTGTTTTCGGGAATTGAACAACACCACCATATACGGAAGTGGTTCCGCTTACTGTAATCAAATCACCAACTGCATAATTACTTGGTGTAGCATTCAGATATACCAAAATTGTACCTGTTCCGTCATTAACCAAAAATCCCTTATTGTACAAAGCAGCTACAGTTCCTTTTACTGTATAAGCTCCTGCAGCGCTTGATGCTACAGTTCCAATGGCAGTATATTCAGGAGTGGCATCGGCTGCATAAATAGACGTAGCCAGAAAATTAACTCTTGTGCTTGAATAGCCGATAGTATAACCTACGACATATACTTCCTTATCTTTCAAATCTGTATTGACAATGCCTGCATTAGGATAAGAAATACTTCCGGAAGCCTTTGCTGAACCTTCCACTTTGGTCAAATTTATATAATTGCCGGAAAGAGTCAAAGTCCCTTTTACTTTTACATATTTCACTGTTGGAGAAGAAAGATAAGCATCCATATCGCTTCCCGTCATTTCTTTAGCAGTAGGATAAGCAAAATTACTTGTTCCTTCAAGACGAGCAACTACTGCAGAGTTGGTAAACTGATGCAAACCACTGTAAGTGGTGGTTGTCCCCGATACGGATACCACATCACCAATTGAATAATCAGCAGGAGTCCCAAGATAAACAAGGATATATCCTGTACCGTCATTTACCATAAATCCTCTTGCATAAGTTGCAGCAACAGTTCCTTTTATGGTGTATTGTCCGTCAGTTCCACTTGTAATATCAGAAATCTTATCATAAGTCACACCAGTAGATGTTGCTTCCGATGATGAATACTGATATTCAACAACCGCATATTGACCGGATGTAGGATTTACAATGCCACTACTTAGTATCTTTGGCAAATTCTTTTCAGGAGTCTTGGATGGAGTAAAATAACCTAAATCACTTCCCCAGACATTCTGATAATCTTTTGCAGAAACTTTATAACTGGTTGCAGCTTGCACCTTAGAAATATACTCAGATGCACCAACCAACTTATTGTAAGTGACTTTGATGGATGAGCCATTATCAGCAGTCGGGAATGTTGCCGCCAAAAATGCAGGAAGATATGTTTTACCCGAAATAATATCTGTCAAATATTTGTTTGACGAAACTTTATTTAAGGCAGTGGTATAGCTTCCTGTTGGATCTGCCGCTGCTGCTATGCTTTGGTTTGTTGAGTTTTTAGCCACGGTTGCATAATCGGCATCCGTCAATGTATATGTTTGATTTTTGACATCGCTATAGGTTGGCCCGTCAACAAAACCATCCAATTTATCATTAAAATCACTGCAACCTGCAAGAACCAGCAGTGCTGCCGCACCAAATAATAATTTATTTTTCATTGTTTTGATTCTTTAAAGGTTAGAAATTTACTTTTAATCTAATGGAATATGTTCTTCCGAATTGATAGAATACGCGGTAAGCTGAATCCCATGTACCTGTACCTCCATCATACGCATCAACTATATAATTATAGTTCAGCAAATTTTCTACGTTTCCAAATAGAGTCGCTTTACAATTACCAATATTGAAGCGATAGCTGGCATCCATATCCAATTGCCCTGCAGCAGGGATCTTCCAAGGTTTAGGAGTTTCTAAAACAGTATTAGCAGAAATGTTGCTTGAACTCAAAGCATAATCCGCATAATTGTTTGCATAATATGTATAAGTCAAACCGAAACGCAGGTCGGATGTCGGTTTGAAGTTAGCGCCCAAAGCTGCTGTTGTCTGTGCAGAACCTCCAACTTTTACTCCTTTCTGGTTGATGGTGAATTTAGCATGATCTGAAGCCAGAATACCTGATGCTACTTTTCCTGTAGTAACGTCAGCCAATGGCTGTCCATTGGAATTGTAGAAGTAACCGGTTGCATTGCTATCCCACTTCCAGTCACCGACTGAAAGCATACCTGTAAACTCTACATATTTGCATGGTTTTGCTACCATATCTAATTCAACTCCCATGTGGCGTGCATCCACACCTGACATGTTCAATACATATCTTTCAGTAGTACCTCTGATATCACCGCTTCGCGTTGTAGTCTTATCCATCCATTTGGTATAATATACATTCAAATTAGCGGTCAAATACTGACTGCGATAGCCATAACCGACTTCTGCTGAAAAAACCTTTTCGTTGATAGCGTCTGGATTAGTGGCGTTACTGGTTGTAGATTGAAGGAAAGCACCTCCTGAGAAAAATGGAGCACGACTGATATAACCGATATTGGCAAAAACATTGTGATTTTCAGTCAAATTAAAGTTTGCGCCTCCTTTAACTGTATAACCGATATAATTCAGCTTGTCTGATTTTGCATGATCTTTGTCGTAATAGAATCTGTCATATCTCCAATAGCCTGTATTGGATAAAGAACCTGCAACAAAAGCAGCCAATTTGCCTCTATTGTATTCGGCCTGTCCAAAAGCACCTTCCTGCATAACGAATCCATCGTAATCACGATAAACGACATCGCCTACACCCAGTTTCTGATACTTCCACATCGGATCTGAAGCAACAGAATTATTGGATGCCAGAACACTACTTCTGTTACGAATATCCGTATAGTATTTACCATCATAAAGGTCGATGATTTCATTTTTATGAATACCTTTATAATAACGGAAATCCACTCCTCCATAAACATCCAGATATTTTCCTAATTTGGTAGTGTATGTGGAAAGCAATCCATACCAGTTATGGTAATTCAAGCTCTTTGACATAATCATCAAAGATCCGTGATCACTTGCCATATTCTGTTCCTGAATCTGATCGTAAGCAAATGTTCCGTCGGTATTACGGAATGTAGTATTGAGAGTACCGTTTGAAGATCCATACCATGCATTCTGGTCATTGGATGTCAGTCCCTGTCCGCTATAGCCGTAACCACGGCCTATGGATACATACAATGATGTGCTCAATGAAGATTTTTCATTGATTTGCCACTGATGATTCAAAGATATCTGAGGTTTGTGATATACATTGCGCGCAGAAGTCTTGCGTTCTCCATGCAATCCGAAACCATAAGTAGGGTTATATTTATACTGGCTGTCCCCATTCATATAGTTCTTTACCTGTTGCCAGCCTTGAATACTTAAACCGTCATAATTGCTTCTTTGATTATGGCTCTGAGGTGCACCGAATGCAGTCAATGACAAAGTTTGAGAATCCGTCAGTTTCTTTGATACATTCAAAAAATAATTATATCCATCAAATTCTGTTCCTTGAATATAACCGTCACCCCATTTCTTTCCTCCTAACAAAGTAACAGCCCAGCCATTACTCATCAAGCCTGTTGATACGGTGAACAAAAGAGAATTGAAACCATCGTTTCCTACTCCATAAGAAATATTTCCACCTTTCTTTTGGTCTGTCGTTCTAGTAACGATATTGATAGAACCGCCAACTGAAGGAGCTGACACTTTGGAAGCGCCTAATCCTCTTTGAGTCTGTAAGCTACGAGTTACATCACTTAATCCTGCCCAGTTTGACCAGTAAAGACCTCCCCATTCCATATCGTTCATTGGAACGCCATTAATCATAACAGCAACATTGGCAGACTGGAATCCTCGCATATTAATTTTAGAATCTCCATAGCCACCGCCGTTCTTTGTTGCATAGACTCCTGGGGTTGTTTTCAATATTTCAGGAAATTCCTGAGTACCCAGTTTTTCTTCAATGAAAACAGGATCAACCGTAGATAAAGCAACCGGAGTTTTACGAGCAACTGCTATGGAAGATGTAACTACTACATCATTTAAAGCAACGGCATCCGGCTTCATCAATACAGTGCCCAAATCAACATTTCCACTCTTTTGGATTTTCATCAGTTGGTCCTTGTAACCCACATAAGACATCTTGATAGTAGGTTTGGATACAGATGATTTAATGGAAAAGTTTCCATCGATGTCAGTAATAACTCCTACTGTGGTTCCATTTACGATAACTGATGCACCTATCAAGGGCTCATTCGTATCAGCATCCACAAGTTTACCTTTCACTGTTTGAGACACAGCCGCGGTAACGCCAAATAGCATAAATAACGCTATTAAAGCGCAGGTTTGCAATTTTTGCATCATAGTACGTTTTTAAAAAGTTTTTTTATTATATTTCAATCTTATTGCAAATATAAATAAATATAATTTAAAAGATGAAGAGTTCCACAAAAAAATCTATCTAAAAAGTCTATTTATTTTCAGAATAAATACATTCCGAGATAAATTTGAAATATTATTGCAATCTTTTTACCGGAAGTTTGAATCCCTTCTGAGCAACATATACGCCCAAAAGAATAAAGGCTGCCCCTACAATAGCCATCAATGTAATTCGCTCATGCAGTACGATAGCAGCAGATATCAATGTCACAGCCGGTGACACATATATATAATTGGAAACACAAACTACGCCTAGTTTATTTGATGCCACATTCCATGTGAGATAACATAAAAATGAGGCTATTAAACCTAAAAACAATAAATTGCCCCATACTTCGGGTAATCGAAACATCCCTATAGAAAAATGTACATAATGATTCATGATGGGAATAAGTGTGACGACTCCGTAGAAAAATACTTTTCTGGTGATAAACGTTGATGAATATTTATTGCCCATCCGTTTAAGAAGCAAACCATAAAAAGCCCACATCAGTGCACCACAAAAAGCAAGAAAGTCTCCTATCGGATTGATTTTGAATACATAATTGCCATTATAGACAACAAATATTACTCCAATTAAAGCTACTATTGAACCGTATATTATGTTTCTGTCCATTCGGTAGCCTTTTGAGAAACAATGTGCAACAATGGCTGTCAATATAGGTGCCGTAGCGGTAATGAGAGAAACATTGGAAACTAAAGTTATTGATAATGATGTATTCTCTGCCATGAAATATAGGGATCCGCCGAATAACCCCAGTCCAAGCATTTGCAATTCATCTGTCCAACAGTCAGAAAAAATTTTCTTCGGTGAAAATATCCAAATGAAAACATAAGCTAAAGAAAAACGACAAATCAGAATTTCAACCGGATTAAATCCATGTAAAAGCAATACTTTTGTAGAAACATAGGTTGTCCCCCACACAATTATAGTGAATAGTGCCAATAAATGATATGTTATTTTACCCTGCTCTTTCATTTACCAGGTATAATTCAAACCGACACTTAACAATTCTTTCAATTGAAAATATCCGAAACCGGACTTTTTTACCACGCCGTCATCAAATCTCCCATGAAAGAAAAGTTGGGTCGAAATGGTTCTTGTAACAGCCATATTTACTGTATTTTCCCATTCGGCTTCCACTTTTTTATAATTGGTAAAGTAATAGAGACGTGATTGCCATGTAATGTTATTCACCACTTTCCATTTAGTATTAACTTCAATCTTCGAACCTATATCATGAAGAAAACTATGTCCGCTTTTCAGGCCGAATTGAGTTTCATCAACCCGACGATCGCCGACATACCTCATATTATAAGCACCGGGAGAAAGATATACAGAAGCCGTAAGAACTTTATTGGTCTTCTTATAGTCCATACCGACACTGAATATCAAATTGGCAGGAGCAAAAATATTTGAATACATTTTAGGGTCATTTGATTTATATCCTTCAAAAAACTGCGAATTAAATTCTGCCTGAAAAGTATAATACCATGTTGACACGGCACGGAAGCCTAGTTTAGATGCGGCTCGGATCAAGTCATTATTGGTCTTATATTTATGTAATGTATCAGAACGGGCGGATAAAAAGCCTAATTTCAATTCCAGTTTATTATCCCACTGTACTTTTTGTTCATCATTATAGTTTGTTTCAAATGTCAGAGCCGACAACATCGTATTGGTACTTTCGCCTCCTTTGTACCAATTCCCTGAAATATAATTCTGAGTGAATTGCAAAGATGCGCTTCCAGATTTTTTCCAGAAATTAGGTCTCTTCACAATAATATCCTCTTTCAAAGGAGTATGTGACGGTGTGTTTTTCTTTGCCAAATCCACCACTTTCACTTCTTTTGTATCTTTGATAATATTTTCCCTGAATTGGGAACGTTTCATAATGTTTCGCTCTGTATTTTTCACCTGGGTCGGATTATACAAGTAAGCATATAGCAATGACTTGTCAATGAAACGATTGATGCTGTCGTTTCTTTTTTCCCATGGCACCGGCAATAGAGAAAGAGAATCGGGTATTTCATCCTTTTTTACGGGTAACAAAACCGAATTAACCGGACCATAATAATATGTCAAAGGAGCAAAAAGTCTGAATAAATAAGGATTAGGCACATCATTGGTTACAACCAACGAATCACGTTTGGAAGCTTCATGAGCTAAAGTGTCTGAAAAATGCTTCACCACCTGCAAACTCATATCATTGTATTTACGGATAGTAGATTTCAATGATTGAGAAAAAGCGGCGGAAAAGACAAAAGTAAAACAAAAAACTAATACAAATCTAAATTTCATAATGAATCCCTATCTGTTTTGTTATGCAAAAGTAATCATTTTTTTGAGTAAATGAAAACAAAAGCGATTACTAAACATCTTTTTACTTATCATGACTCCTTTTCATTACTTTTTTTATTGAAAAAACTCTTATCTCCTCTTTTTTTTATAATTTTGCAGCTTTAAAGCATATAATAATATTTAAAGATATAATATCGTGGCAGAAACAAAGTATATATTCGTCACAGGTGGAGTTGCTTCTTCTTTAGGTAAAGGAATCATATCTTCATCCATCGGTAAGCTATTGCAGGCAAGAGGCTACAAAGTTACCATCCAGAAATTTGACCCTTATATCAATATTGATCCGGGGACACTGAATCCATATGAACATGGAGAGTGCTATGTAACAGTTGACGGTCATGAAGCCGATTTGGATTTGGGACACTATGAACGTTTTCTGGGTATCCAAACTACAAAAGCCAACAACATCACGACGGGTCGCATCTACAAAAGCGTTATCGACAAAGAAAGAAGAGGTGACTATTTAGGAAAGACCATACAGGTCATTCCTCATATCACTGATGAAATCAAGCGTGACATCAAGTTATTAGGTAACAAGAACCAATTTGACTTTGTGATTACCGAAATAGGCGGAACTGTAGGTGACATTGAATCATTGCCCTATCTGGAAAGCATTCGTCAGTTAAAATGGGAAATGGGAAGAAATGCGCTATGCGTTCACCTCACTTACGTTCCATATCTGGCCGCAGCAAAAGAATTGAAGACAAAACCGACGCAGCATTCAGTAAAGGAATTGCAATCTGCAGGTATACAGCCAGACATTCTGGTTCTCCGCACAGAACATGAACTGGGCATAAATCTTCGTAAGAAAGTTGCTCTTTTCTGCAATGTTGACGAGCAATCAGTCGTTCAGTCCATAGACGCTCCTACCATTTACGAAGTACCTATTCTGATGCAGAAACAAGGCCTTGATGAAACAATTCTTAAAAAAATGGGCATGCCTATTGGAAAAGACGCTGATCTCACATCTTGGAAAGAGTTCTTGGACAGAAGACACAAGGCAACGGAAGAAGTGAAAATAGGACTTGTCGGAAAATACGATTTACAAGATGCCTACAAGTCTATTTTGGAAGCTTTGTCACAAGCTGCTACCTATAATGATAGAAAAGGTAAAGTAGAATTTATCAACAGTGAGTATCTTACGGAAGATAACGTACAGGAAAAATTAGGTAAGGTAGATGGTATTGTTATCTGCCCGGGATTCGGACTCAGAGGAACAGAAGGCAAATTCATAGCAGCCAAATATGCACGAACCCATAATGTACCTACTTTCGGGATCTGCTTCGGAATGCAATGCATGGCAATAGAATTTGCACGCAACGTATTGGGTTATGCAGATGCCAATTCCATGGAAATGGACGAAAAGACGACACATAATGTAATTGATATCATGGAAGAACAGAAATCGATTACCAATATGGGCGGAACAATGCGTTTGGGTGCTTTTGACTGCATCGTCAAACAAGGCTCCAAAACATTCGAAGCATACAAGAAGACACATATTCAGGAAAGACATCGCCATCGTTATGAATTCAACAACGAGTTCAAGGCCGAATATGAAAAAGCGGGAATGAAATGTGTTGGAGTCAATCCGGAATCGGACTTGGTGGAAATAGTGGAAATACCGTCTCTGAAATGGTATATCGGAACACAATTCCACCCGGAATATAGCAGTACGGTTCTGAATCCGCACCCCTTGTTCTTGTCATTCATAAAAGCTGCAATTAGCAAATAAACAAGATATATAAAGAAATAAAGAATTTTTATGGATAAAAATACATTAATTGGGTTCGCACTCATTGGAGCTGTCCTGATAGGCTTCACATACTTGTCAAGACCAAGTGAAGAAGAAATGCAGGCTCAAAAACGTGCACAGGATTCAATTCAAGCTATTACTCAAAAAAAGGCAGCAGAACAAAAGCTCTCTGTCATAAAAGAGCAAAAGAAGTTGGATTCCGTGTCGCAAGATTCCTCTTCCATATTATTTATGGCAAGCAAAGGAAAGGAAGATTTCATAAAGCTTCATAATGAAGTTTCGGAACTGACACTTTCAACAAAAGGAGGAAGAATCTGTTCGGCACTCCTAAAGAAATACAACGACCAAAAAGGAAAGCCTGTGGTTCTTTTTGACAAGAACGAATCCCAGCTGAATTTTTCTTTCGAGGGAAAGAACGAAAATATTATCACCAAAGATCTTTATTTTCAAGCGGTCAACGTAACGGATAGCAGTGTTACGATGCGTTTGCCTATTACGGCTGACGGATACATCGATTTCAACTACAGCATGATTGGGAACAGTTATATGGTAAACTTTTCCATCGATGCACACAACGTAGCCAACTTGTTTTCTCCTTCTTTGAAAAATGTAGACATTGACTGGAATCAGAAAACCAGACAACTTGAAAAAGGTTATTCATTTGAAAACCGCTACACTACCCTAACTTATAAGAAAACAAACAAAGGAACTGATTATCTGACTGCCAGTGGAGACAAAAGCAAAGATTTCACGGAGAATATGGATTGGATATGCTTCAAAAACCAATTTTTTGCAACAACTTTAATTGCCAATCAGGATTTCAGCAAGACAAACCTTATTTCTTCTCAGGAAACGGAGGGCAGCGGTTACTTGAAAGATTTTTCTGCTTCTATGAAAGGTTTCTTCGATCCAACAGGAAAGCAGCCTACAGTAATGCAGTACTATATCGGACCAAACAAATATTTTACTCTGAAAGCAGCGAACAAGCTGACTACATCCAAGAAAGATCTTCAATTACAAGAACTTGTGGATTTGGGTTGGCCTATCATCAGATGGATAAACAGATGGTTCACGGTATATTTGTTTGACTGGCTCACAGGCTGGGGACTCAGTATGGGTGTTGTCTTGCTTTTGATGACAATCATTGTCAAGACTTTAGTATATCCTACAACATACAAATCCTACATTTCATCGGCAAAGATGAGAGTGCTTAAACCCAAAATAGAGGAAATAAACCAAAAGTATCCTAAGCAGGAAGATGCCATGAAGAAACAGCAGGAAACAATGGCATTATATAGTAAATATGGCGTCAGCCCGATGGGGGGATGTCTTCCATTACTTATACAAACCCCGGTGTTCCTGGCATTATTCAATTTCGTGCCGAATGCAATTGAACTCCGTCAGCAAAGTTTCCTTTGGGCCGATGACTTGTCATCATACGATGCATTGGTAAGTTGGAACACGACTCTTCCTTTAATTGGTAACCACATCAGTCTGTTCTGTCTGTTGTTTGCTTTGGCACAGATTGTCAACACCTGGATAACCACCCAGCAACAAGACACCGGTCAGCAACAAATGGCTGCCATGAAATGGATGATGTATCTGATGCCTATAGTATTCATTTTTGTATTGAATGACTACTCCTCCGGCTTGAACTATTATTATTTCATTTCCGGATTAATCTCCATCATCACGATGTTCATTTTGAAGCAAAGAACGGACGAAAAGGCCTTGCTGGCAAAACTGGAAGCCAGATACCAGGCCAATAAAGACAAACCGAAAAAAAGAGCCAACATGATGGAAAAACTCGAAGCTTTGCAAAAAGAGCAAGAACGTTTAAACAAAGAACGGGCTAATAAAAAGAAATAACATGACGTAACAAATAAGTAAGTCCGTAAAATTCCTCAAGTCTTTTACGGACTTTTTTCTTACTTAATACAATAAATTTATGAAAAGAATTAATCTTACAATTATGGCAACTGCTTTGGCTTTGACATCACAAGGTGCAAATTTAAAAGGCAATGTTCCCGAAGGCTCATATATAGGCCGACAGGATGTAAAGATAGAAAATGGACTTCTATCGCCTGAATCTTTATGGGCAATGGGAAGGGTTGGCGGTTACAGCGTTTCCCCGGATGGAAAGAAGGTCGTATATACCGTAGCCTACTATAGCGTAATAGAAAATAAAAGCCATCGTGTGATTTACATCATGAATGCTGACGGCACAGACAACAAATGTCTGACTACCTCCAGCAAAAGCGAAGGTGATCCGATCTGGATTGACAATGGAAACAAAATTGCCTATTTGAGCTCCGAAAACGGGTCAAGTCAAATCTGGACAATGGATATTGACGGCACCAGCAAAAGAATGATTTCAGGAAATGAAAAAGATATTGATGCATTCTCTGTTTCACCTGATGGAAAGCATATACTTTTTATTTCACAAATTCCATACGACGGTTCAGTAAAAAAAGGAAATGAGTTGTATAAGGATTTGAGCAAGACAACAGGTATCATTGTGACAGATGCCATGCACAAACATTGGGATGAATGGATAACAACTATCCCCCATCCATTCCTTGCTGATATTTCAGAAGGTATCATGTCTAATGTGAAGGATATCATGGAAGGTGAACCATTCGAGAGCCCTCTCAAGCCATTCGGAGGCATCGAACAGTTAAGCTGGAGTCCGGACAGCAAGAGTATTGCCTATACGAGTAAAAAGCTGACCGGCATAAATTCTGCAACTTCTACCGATTCCGATATTTACGAGTATAATCTGGAGACGGGTAAAACTACAAATTTGTGCAAACCTTCCAATTACGTACGTCCGAATGTCATTATGTCGGAATCGTTTCAAAAGCAAGCAGTCAATGCAAAGGGTTCCGTCGACTTGAATATGGGTTATGACATCAATCCACGCTATAGTGCAAACGGACGATATATATCATGGCAAAGTATGGAACGTGATGGTTATGAAAGCGACAGGAACCGTCTCTGTGTACTAGACCGCACCACAGGCAAAAAAGTTTATGTGACAGAATCTTTTGAATCTAATGTAGATGATTATTGCTGGGCACCGGACAACAAGACCCTGTATTTTGTAGGAACCTGGCATGGTACCACCCAATTATACAGTACGAATCTGAAAGGAGCTGTCAAAAAACTGACGGAAGGCATACATGACTATGCATCCGTTGCCATACTCGGCAAAAATCTGATTGCCACACGTCATTCCATGAGCGCTCCCGACGATATCTATGCAGTGAACATTAAAGATGGCAAATCAACACAACTGACTTTTGAGAACAAGCAGATTCTGGATCGACTGACGATGGGTAAAGTTGAAGAACGCTGGACTAAAACAACTGACGGCAAAGATATGCTTTCATGGGTTGTTTACCCTCCTCATTTCGATGCAACAAAAAAATATCCTACTTTGCTCTTCTGCGAAGGTGGTCCTCAAAGTCCTGTCAGCCAATTCTGGAGCGTTCGCTGGAATCTTCAAATCATGGCTGCCAACGGATATATCATCATCGCTCCTAATCGCCGCGGACTTCCCGGTTTCGGAATGGAATGGCTGGAAGAAATCAGTGGTGATTATTCCGGACAATGCATGAAAGATTACTTGACTGCCATTGATGATCTTTGCAAGGAATCCTATGTGGACAAGGACCGTTTGGGTTGTGTAGGAGCCAGTTTCGGCGGTTATTCCGCTTATTGGCTTGCAGGAAACCACGACAAGCGTTTCAAGGCATTCATTGCTCATGACGGTATCTTCAATGTGGAGCAACAGTATGTCGAGACTGAGGAATTATGGTTCACCAACTGGGACTTAGGAGGTGCCTTTTGGATGAAAAATAATGCAACGGCACAAAATACGTATGCTCATTCTCCTCATCTCTATGTTGACAAATGGGATACTCCTATTTTATGTATCCATGGAGAAAAAGATTACCGTATTCTTGCCTCACAAGGAGAAGCCGCATTCAATGCTGCATGCCTCCGCGGAGTCCCGGCAGAATTGCTTTTGTATCCGGATGAAAATCATTGGGTACTGAAACCTCAAAACGGTATTCTATGGCAACGTACATTCTTCAGCTGGCTCGACAGATGGCTGAAGAAATAAATAGCACATTAACTGATTGAATTTAAATAATATAATCAGCGACATTAAACCATTATCAAAGCAAGATTAATGCGTTGCACTGCAAGCCGACGCGCGTCGGCCTGCAGTGTGCAACGCGTCAGCTTGCAGTGCAATGCGTGTCGGTCTGCAATGCGACGCATAAAACCTAAAGGAATAATGATTTAATGTACGGCTTTATTCACTATATTCTACTTGATGTTTTTGGAAAGTGCTATAATCATCAAGTATTCTCCCAAAACCCCTTTATAAGCATGCTGAGAATCATTGACGAGCAAAAGCGTCTGCCTACCGTCATTCAGAGTGGGACCCAGACACATCCCTTCATAATTGGCAATATCTCCTTTAGACAAAGTAGTTTTCCAGGACAAAACCAAATCCTTTGGTAAAAAAGAAGTCTTGTTCAAATCTCTTAAAGAAGTAAAACCGGAAACATCCGTTGCATTCGAAAGAGATACTTTATATAATTTATTCTGCACATAACTTCCAACTACGGAAAGTCCTCCTCCTACCCAAAATTCACGTTCCAGCACAAGTAGATCACCCGAAGGTAAAGCACACAACTCGGGAACTCCAAATGCATACTGTCTTGCTTGTGAAGTTGCAGAAGGTTCGTCGGTGAGATAGGCATAACATATTTTAGGCGATAAATTCTTAGCATCAAAAGACTGAATTCGCAAACGTGCACCTTGAGCCGATGCTACACCAACAGCGGGTCCGTCAGCAGGTAGTTGATTTTCGGTAGTTGTGTAGAAACAGTCACTGCTTGCGCTATAACACAAAGCCTCGAATCCATAATTGGGGTGTATATTCGGGCGGCTGAATATAGGGGGAATCTGCAGACTTCTTCCCGTAAATGTTCCTATGGAATCATACTCAAGTATCAACTGGTCACTCTCACCTGAAATAAAAAAAGTCTTTGTTGAAGGTAAAAAAGCTATTCCTTCACAATCTCTGACAGATGTCCATTGATTGAATAAATGTTTGTGAGGAGGTACCAGAATTGAATCCAACTTAAGAGTGTCAGCATAAGCCTTTTTGCTTTTAAGTTGCTGTTTGAGCATTTCAATTCTTTCCTTTGTCTCAATAGTCCATTTTGCTGCAGTAGGTGTTACTTCATCTTCAAACATCGACCCATTCAACAGTCTGCTACGTGTAATTTTCCCAGTTTTTGCAGTCTCGGTGATTGGTATTCTGACAACGAAAAAGCCGTCAGCTTTATCAGATACAACCGCATAGCTGTCCGTATCCTCAATTCTGACTATCCCGCTATAATCACCTGGTGGAATATTCAAGGGAGTCACAGAAAGAATTTGAGCCTTCTGGGCAAATATTTCCTGCGAGAAGAACAAAAAGAAAATAATATAAAGGGAACAGATTCGTTTCATAATGGTTTTTTTAATATGGAACAAAGATATACAATGAATCCCGAACTTTCAATAAGAAAGCCCGGGATTCTTTATTTTATACGTTCAATTGTCTTAGCAAACCTTGTCCAGTTTCTTCATGATAGAGAATATGAACAAAGCACTGAGCAGACAAAGACAAATCAATACACTCCATACTATCCATAATGGAATTCCGCCCCACAAATAACCGATAATTGCTACAAGGTAGTTGCCGACTGCCGTCGCAACGAACCATCCGCCCATCATCATTCCTTTGTACTTGGGAGGAGCAACTTTCGAAACGAAAGAAATTCCCATAGGAGAAAGCAACAATTCACCAAAAGTCAAAACCAGATAAGTTGATATAAGAAGATTTGGTGAAACCAGATCAGCATGCGCTCCGGCAGCCAGATCATTAGGCGTAGGCAATCCGAAAGATCCCAATGCCATGATAATGAAACCACAGGCTGCAACCAACATTCCCAATCCTATCTTATGGGGTGCGTTCGGTTCTTTGCCTTTCTTTGCCAGGGCTCCGAAGATTGCCAAAGAAACCGGAGTCAGTGCAACAACAAAGAATGGATTGAACTGCTGGAACTGCTGAGGCAATATAGCAATTGGAGAATCGCCCAAAGCCACATATTTGATGCCGAGACCTACTAAGCAAAGAACGACAACCGCACCGGAAATAATCTTGGCACGTCCTGTCTTGCTTTGGAAAATGGAAAAAGCTCCATAAACAGCAATGGCAATTAAGACAAGATTCCACACATCGAAACCTATTCGGTTGAGTCCCGTTACCTCATGTGCCGTATAATCTCTTGCAAAGAAAGTAAGCGTAAGTCCGTTCTGATGGAAAGACATCCAGAAGAACAAAACAACGGCAAAAACAAGCAACAATGCAATGATTCTCTGACGAGTTTCTGCAGAACTGATTTCTTCTTCCTGAATATGGGCAGCTTTTGCCTGCTTGGAATTATAATCGGCCTGCTTGAAAGTACTGCGGAATGCATAATATATGATAATGGAGAAAATCAATGAGACGCAAGCAACACCAAAGCCGTAGTTGTAAGCCTCTGACAAACGGTTGATATACTCGGTACAGAAAGCGCTTGTATCACCCATGAAATGCTGAGCGGCCTTCAAAGATTCCAGATTTGTCATATTCTCCGGCGACAGCGCAGCACCGCCCGCCTGTGAATCAAGAAATTGATGAGCTAATGCCGGTATCTGGCCGTCATAGGAAAAACCTCCTTTACTCAATACATAATCCGTCATTTTAGTAGCAGCTGTGGGAGCAAACATAGCACCTACATTGATTGCCATATAGAATAAACTGAAAGCTGAATCTCTCCTATCACGATATTCAGGCGCATCATATAGATTGCCTACCATGACCTGTAAGTTTCCCTTGAATAGTCCTGTTCCGCATGCGATGAGAACCAAAGCACTGAACATCATGACTTTTGCCATAGAACTTTCAATAGGAATAGCAAGAAGCAAATATCCGAAAAACATCACAAAAACTCCGGAAGTTACCATCTTGCCATAGCCAAAACGATCGGCAAGAATACCTCCTATCAACGGAGTAAAATAAACGAAAGCCAGAAAACTGGCAAAAATTGTAGAGGTTTCTGCAGCTGTATATCCAAACTTGGCCTGCAGGAACAACGTGAAGATGGCCAGCATGGTATAGTAACCGAAACGTTCGCCTGTGTTTGCGATAGCCAATGCATACAGCCCCTTAGGTTGATTTTCAAACATAGTGTATAGTATTAAATTATTATTTTTACAACGAAGACAAAGATAAGACAAAAAAATCTGAAATCAGGAATAATGTTACAAAAATTATTCAAACAATTTGCATATTGAAGCTCCTGTCTCCTTTACCAAATTCTTTGGCGATATCTTCAGTTGCAATCCGCGAACCCCTGCACTCACGTAGACATAATCGAAATCCATACAGCTTTCATGAATATAAGTAGGTAACTTTTTTTTCATTCCGATGGGAGAACATCCGCCACGTATATATCCGGTCAAGGACAGAAGATCTTTCATAGGAATAAGCTCGCATTTCTTATTGCCAGATTCCTTTGCTGCAAGTTTCAAATCTATTTCGTGCTCACCGGGAATCACACAAACAAAATGACCGCTTTTATCCCCGTGCATCACGATAGTCTTAAATACCTGTTCGATATTCTCATTCAAACTGGCAGCTACATGTATGGCACTCAAATCCTTTTCATCGACTTCGTATGGGACAAGTTCATAAGGGATTTTATTTGCATCCAACAATCTGGCGGCATTTGTCTTGCTTATCTTCATATATTATTTTCACTTAGTTTTCAAGTTCTTCTTTTAGATATTTAGGTGTATATCCTTCTCTACTCTTTGCCACCTGTTCGGGTGTACCTGTAGATAATATGGTTCCTCCGTTCTTACCACCTTCAGGTCCCATATCGATGACATAATCGGCCATCTTAATGACATCCAGATTATGTTCTATGACGATAATCGTATTGCCTTTATCGACCAGTTTATTCAACACATTCATCAAGACTCTTATATCTTCGAAATGTAACCCGGTAGTAGGTTCATCAAGAATATACATGGTATTACCCGTATCTCGCTTAGATAATTCCGTTGCCAGTTTCACTCGTTGGCTCTCACCTCCACTTAATGTAGTAGATGGTTGTCCGAGTTTGATATAGCCAAGCCCGACATCTTGCAGGACCTTTATCTTATTCAATATTTGCGGCACATTTTCAAAGAATTCAACGGCCATATTGATTGTCATATCCAATACATCTGCAATAGACTTTCCTTTGAAACGGACTTCAAGCGTCTCCCTGTTATATCTTTTCCCATGACAAACTTCACAGGGAATATAGACATCCGGCAAGAAGTTCATCTCGATAGTCTTGTAACCGTTTCCACCACATGCCTCACAACGTCCCCCTGTAACATTAAAAGAAAAGCGTCCGGGTTTGTATCCTCGGATTTTAGCTTCGGGCAAATTCACAAATAGACTTCGTATATCGCTGAAAACTCCGGTATATGTGGCAGGATTGGAACGCGGAGTCCGCCCTAGAGGCGACTGGTCCACATCGACAACCTTATCTATATATTCTATTCCTTCAATACTATCGTACGACAAAGGATCACGTAAAGACCGATAAAAATGTTGTGAAAGAATGGGTTGCAGCGTATCATTTATCAAAGTGGACTTGCCACTTCCGGAAACACCTGTTACACATATCAGCTTGCCTAAAGGAAATTCCACATCAATATTCTTCAAATTGTTTCCCTTTGCACCTTTTATCCACAATGAATGGCCATTGCCTTTACGCCTTTTGGATGGTATTTCAATCTTCAATTTACCATTTAAATACTTAGACGTCAAGGTGTCAGTAAGCAGCATGTTTTTAGGCAAACCTTGATAGACAACCTCACCTCCCAGCCTTCCAGCACGTGGTCCCAAATCGACAACGTAATCCGAAGCCATCATCATTTCCTTGTCATGTTCCACCACAATTACTGAATTTCCCAAATCACGCAATTCTTTCAATGAGTTAATCAGTCTGATATTATCACGCTGGTGCAAACCGATACTCGGCTCATCCAAAATATACAGAACGTTGACCAATTGTGATCCTATCTGAGTGGCCAGGCGGATTCTCTGACTTTCTCCTCCGGAAAGGCTTACAGAAGACCTGTCGAGAGACAAGTATTCCAAACCTACATCAAGCAAGAATTTCAGCCTTGTTCTAATTTCTTTGATTATTTCCGTTGCAATATTCTTTTGCCTTTCATCGAGATGTTCCACCAGCTGTCCCATCCACTGATATAATTCACTGATATCCATAGATGAAAGCTGATAAATATTCTTGTCATGAATGCGGAAACTCAGAGCTTCCTTATTCAACCTTTGACCGTGACATTCCGGACAAACTGTAGTCTTTGCAAACTGATCTGCCCATTTTTGCGCTGTAGTCGATTCATCGTCTTGCATCATTTGAATGTATTTTACGATACCTTCAAACGTTACAAAATAATCGGAATTAGTATGAATATATGAACTTTTAATTTTGATTCTATCATCACTGCCATTCAATATTTCATCAATAGCTTCTTCCGGCAAATCTTTGATAGGAGTCTTCAAATCCATTTCATATTTTTCAAGTAAAGCCTCTATCTGCCAAAAAATCATTGAATTCTTGTATTTTCCCAATGGAATGATTCCGCCTTCAGCAATACTAAGCTCACGATTAGGCATCACCTTGTCTATATCTATCTGATTGACATATCCCAAGCCCTTACACTTGGGACAAGCTCCCTGAGGAGAATTGAACGAAAAATTATGAGGAGCAGGCTCTTTGTAGGAAATACCCGTAACAGGACACATCAGTCTCTTGCTGTAATGACGAATGGTATTTGTCTGCGAGTCCAATATCATAAGTAGACCGTCTCCTTGTTCCATGGCAATATTGACACTTTTTTTGAGACGCTGTCCCTCGTTCTCGTTTACTGCCAATTTGTCGATAACGACCTCAATATCATGGTTCTTGTAACGATCCAGCTTCATTCCATGAGTAATTTCACGCATTTCTCCATCAACACGGACATAGAGATATCCTTTTTTCCGTATGTGTTCGAACAACTCTTTGTAATGCCCTTTACGGGAGCGCACCAACGGTGCCAAAATCTGAATACGTTTACCTAAATAGTCGGAACTGATCAGATTAATAATCTGCTCTTCCGTATATTTGACCATTTTTTCACCGGAAGCATAGGAATAGGCTGTACCGGCTCTGGCGAACATCAATCGAAAATAATCATATATCTCTGTAGTTGTTCCAACTGTGGAACGAGGATTCTTGTTAGTCGTTTTCTGTTCAATGGAAATAACCGGACTCAACCCTGATATCTTATCAACATCAGGGCGCTCCATATTTCCAAGAAAATTACGTGCATAAGCAGAAAATGTCTCAATATAGCGACGCTGTCCTTCTGCAAAGATCGTATCAAAAGCCAAAGAAGATTTTCCGCTTCCACTTAAACCTGTAATTACAGTCAAACTATTCCGCGGAATCTCCACATCTATATTCTTTAGATTATGAACCCTTGCACCCAGTACAGTGATTTTTCCCTTTTCTTCCTTCATATTATCTCTGAACTTCTCATTAAAATGCAAAATTAATGTTTACTATCGAGAAATAAGAGTTTTTTTACTAATTTTGCACTCGTATCTATCGTTAAAAACAAAAAAATGAAGTACATTAAATTCGTTATCATATCTATTCTGATATTATCAGCACCCCTATATGCCGGTGCCCAATCAGGCAGTCAACCTTTTTTTCTTCATACAATCGAAAAGGGGCAAAGCCTTTCTTCCATTGCAACTATGTACGGTGTAACGACTTTCGAAATAATTGCACTGAATCCTCAAGCAGAAAAAGTCATTAAGATTGGTGAAAAGCTGAAAATACCGCAAAAGAATCTGGGGAAGAGTGATGCCGTATACCACACCATTCAGCCAGGAGAAACATTGTACAAAGTGATGAACACTTATAAAGTTTCGGCACAAGCTATCTGTGATGCCAATCCGGGACTTAGAGCCGACAACTTTCAGGCCGGTAAGGTCATTGTGATTCCTACCGATTCCATAAAAGGGCAAAAAGATGTCGCTCAAACCGTTGAACAAAACCCAGTAAAAAAACCAACAACAAAGGGCGAACCCAAATATGAGAACAAGAGCAATTGTCGTGATATGCATAAAGTAGAAAGAAAGGAAACTTTATTCAGCATAAGCAGACTATATGGATTAAGCGAACAAGAACTGTTGGATGCCAATCCGGACGTAGCGGATAGAGACGGCAAAGTAAAAAAAGGAGAATTCCTATGCATCCCGTATCAGCGGAAATTACAGGAAAAGGTTATAACAGAAAAAACTCCCGACAATAATGAATTATTTACCAAGACTGAAGCAAAAGCAAGCAGTTACGAAACAGTGAAAGTTGCCGTTTTACTCCCCTTTATGTTGGACGGAGTTTCAACTACGGCCGAATCTCAAAGAATGCTGGACTACTATGAAGGTTTTTTGCTTGCCGTTGATTCCTTGAAACAGCAAGGATACTCCTACCAGATCTATACGTATGATTGCGGCGATAGCAATTTCGAAATAGAATCAATACTTTCAAAGCCTGAAATGAAATCCATGAACATAATTTTCGGTCCGACATCGAATAATCAGATTAAACTTGTTTCAACGTATTGCAAAAGAAACAAGATACAGATGATAGTCCCCTTTACTTCGAAAGACTCTGAAGTGTTCAACAATCCTTATATTTATCAAATCAATACCCCACAATCCTATCTTTATTCTGAAGTATTCGATTGCTTTATCAAAAAATTTGCCAAAGCTAATGTAATTTTCGTAGATATGAACAACAATGCAGACAAGGCAGATTTCATAAAAGGATTTAGAGAAGAGCTGAGTAAAGCAAAAATACGTTTCAAAACATTATCTGTCAATGCATCTCCGGAACAAATAACAGAAAACTTAAAACCTGCCGGAGAAAATATATTTATACCTACATCCGGAGAATATGCGGAAACAAGCAAAGTCGTACGAATGTTGCAATTAGTTGCCAAGGAAAATCCGACATCCAGCATTGCCTTGTTCGGATATCCGGAATATCAAGCGCAGAGCAGACTTTATCCGGATTTTCACAGAATAAATACTTACATATATACATCCTTCTTTGTCAACGGTAACAGTTACAAGACATCTCAGTTTGATCAGAACATGAAAAAATGGTACAATAGAGAACAAACAAGAAGTATCCCGCGTTTCGGTATGCTGGGATTTGATACCGGATATTTTTTCTTAAGAGGTCTGTCTGTTTACGGTAACCAGTCAGAAAAGAAAATCAATGAAATGAACATTACTCCATACCAAAGTTTTTTCCGGTTTGAACGGGTAAACAATTGGGGAGGCTTCATTAACAAGAAGGTCGTTTTCATTAATTTCAAACGTAACAATAGTATTCAAATAAATGAATTTTAAGTATGGTAAATCATCATAAATTAAGAGATTCCTTATTGGCGGCAAGCCTTCTTCTCATTCCGGCCATCACATCGGCCCAGGTGGGCGATGCTCGCAGCCGACTGGCAGTGGGTATAAATGGAGGCATAAACATGAGTAAAGTTTCATTTAATCCTACAATCAAGCAAAGCAACTTGAATGGCTTAAATGGAGGTCTCACCATACGCTACACATGTGAAAAGTACTTCAGTACCCTATGCAGCATTCAACTTGAAGCCAACTACTCTCAAAGAGGCTGGAAAGAAAAAATTGAAGACAATGATAATACTTACCAACGGACCATCAACTATTTGGAAATTCCTTTCATGGCTCATCTGAGTTGGGGAAAGGAATACCGAGGAATGCAATTTTTTCTCAATGCTGGTCCTCAGGCAAACATGTATATAAGTGATAAGGAAGAAAAAGGAGGCGGAACATGGGATGCTTCTACCCGACCCAACCATGTGACAGCACAATATGGGAAAGCCGTTGATAATAAATTCGATTATGGAATTGCTGCAGGAGCAGGATTCGAATTCGCAACAAAATTAGGACACTTCACTTTGGAAGCACGTTATTATTACGGATTAGGAGATGTTTTCGGTGCAACCAAGAAAGATTATTTCAGCCGATCGGGAAACTCAAGCACAATAGTCAAATTCAGTTACTTGATTGACCTTACAAAATAATCAAAAAAAAAGAGATTAAGTTATCTTAATCTCTCTGCTGCCCGTACCATAAATTCATCTTTTCCGATGGCTCGTATGGCTAGAAAATTCAATATCATGCAAACCAGAGGCAAACAACAACCCCACCCTAAGGTGAAAAATTCCGCTGCTTTGGCAAACTTAATGACAAATATTACCAAGGTTACATAATACCCCAAAAGAAGTATCGTGTTAAAGATGGTCATTCGTATCTGGAAAACACGGTTTACAAACATAAATATAGAACTGAAAGCGATCAGGGCCGATACAATCAAAAGAGTGACCAATGCCCATACGCTTTTATCTACAAGAACGCCCTGCATATCCTTTACTCCATAATTCATCAACTGGTAAGTAGCACCGTTCATGCCAAAACTTCCCATTGACAACAGAATACATCCGATAAGCAGACCAACGACCAGCAACAAATAGACTGATTGAATGCGCTGTATCATATCAAGATAATTTTTCTTTATCCTTAGCTGGATTACGATGATATACCTTACCCTCTATATACTCTTGAGTTGCAAGCAAAGTAGGTTTCGGTAATTTCTCGTAGTAACGTGATATTTCTATTTGTTCACGATTTTCAAAGACTTCTTCCAAATTATCATTATATGAAGCGAATTCAGCAAGTTTTTTAGACAAATCCGTCTTTATGTCAACTGCAATCTGGTTGGAACGTTTTCCAATGATGGCAACAGTCTCATAGATATTGCCAGTATCTTCACAAAGAGCCATCAAATCACGAGTGATTGTGGTTGAAGGTGCGTTAGATTTTTTATAATCCATAATTTAAAAGATATTTGTTATTTTACTTTTTTATTTGATTCATCGAATATTTTCTGAGCCTCTTTCAAATGCTTACTTTCCGGAAATTCATTTTTGAATCCGTAGTATTCATCAATCGCATCCCTGAAACGTTCCGCAATCTTGGTATCGACACTTTGGCGTGCCATGTTGTATTTAGAGCGTAAAACCAAGAGGGATAAATCCTCGCGGTATTTGGAATAAGGATAATCCTTCAGTGCATTTTGGGCTGTAATGATGGCAGCTTGATAGTTATTTCCTCCATAAGCGCAATTTCCGAAGTAGTCACCCATATCATAATACTGCTTTGCAGAAATATATTCTTTCTCTACAAGTTTGTCCTGTAAGGCATAAATCATTTCCTGAGCCTGACCTTTCAGTTGGCTGTTCGGATAGAATTCCATAAAATTCTGCAGGGTTTGAATGGCATTTGAGGTACTCGTCTGATCAAGTCGTGCTTCAGGAGTATCTCGATACAAAGCCTTACCGGAATAAAAACGCGCATATTCTGCGTATGTTCCGCGTGGATAGGTAGAAACGTATGTATTGAAAGTAGTGGAAGCAGATTGATAGTCACCATCATTATAATAACTCATTGCCAGCATATATAATGATTCCTGTGCCTTATCGGTCCCTTTCATAAAAGTAATCAATTCTTCCAAAAGAACAGATGACTTACTGAAGGAGCCTTCAGCAAAATATTCCTTTGCTGCTTCGTACTTATATTCATAATCTGTACTCTTAGCCAGTTTATTGTATTCTCCGCAGGAAGCCAATAAAAATACAGCCAAGACAGGAATAAACAATCTTTTTTTCATATTATCAAAATATTGTGCAAATTTAGTCAGTTCTCGCGAATAATGCAATTAATAAAACATTAATTATCTAAAAAGATACTTTTATAGAACTATATCAGAATTAAATAGTAATTTTGCATTTCAATTATCAGTCGCATACGATGGAATTCGAACTTATATCCAAATACAAGCCTACAGGTGACCAACCGGAAGCAATCGCTCAGTTGACAGACGGTATTCAAGAAGGAATACCTGCCCAAACATTACTGGGAGTAACTGGTTCCGGAAAGACTTTTACGATAGCCAATGTCATCAAGAATGTGAATAAGCCAACCTTGATTCTCAGTCATAACAAGACATTGGCTGCCCAACTGTATGGAGAATTCAAATCGTTCTTTCCCAATAATGCAGTAGAATATTACGTGTCCTACTATGACTACTACCAGCCGGAAGCTTATTTACCTTCATCAGATACTTATATAGAAAAGGATCTGGCTATCAACGATGAAATTGATAAACTAAGACTTGCAGCCACTTCAGCCCTGCTTTCAGGAAGGAAAGATGTAGTTGTGGTTTCGTCGGTATCTTGCATATATGGAATGGGGAACCCTTCCGATTTCTATGAAAACGTCATCGAAATAAAAAAAGGAAACATGCTGGACAGAAATGTCTTTTTAAGAAGACTTGTCGACAGCCTATATACCCGTAACGACCTGGATTTGAACCGCGGTAATTTCAGGGTAAAGGGAGATACGGTCGATATCTATCTGGCTTACGCCGACAACTTGCTGCGGGTTTCATTTTGGGATGATGAAATAGACGCCATAGAGGAAGTTGACCCAATATCAGGGACAAGGCTTTTGGAATTTGATGAATATAAGATATATCCGGCCAATCTTTTCATGACGACCAAGGAAAGTACGCTTCGCGCCATTCATCAGATTGAAGATGACCTGACCAAACAAGTAGCATTCTTTGAGTCTGAAGGAAAGACTTTTGAAGCCAGCAGACTACACGAAAGGGTAACATATGATATGGAAATGATGCGCGAACTCGGACACTGTTCGGGAATCGAGAACTATTCCAGATACTTCGACGGAAGGGAAGCCGGAACCCGTCCCTACTGCCTGCTGGATTTCTTTCCGAAAGATTTTCTTTTGGTTATCGATGAAAGTCATGTCACTGTACCGCAAATTCACGCAATGTATGGCGGAGACAGGGCCAGAAAAATCAACCTGGTGGAATATGGTTTCAGACTTCCGGCAGCAATGGACAATCGTCCTTTGACCTTCGAAGAATTCGAAGAGCTGACTCCGCAGACAATCTATGTGAGCGCTACTCCGGCTGATTACGAACTCAACAGAAGTGAAGGTATTGTTGCCGAACAGGTAATTCGTCCTACCGGACTTCTGGATCCTGATATAGAAGTCCGTCCAAGCATTAATCAAATTGATGATTTGATGGAGGAAATCCAACTGAGGATAGAAGTGCACGAGAGAACTTTAGTTACCACACTGACAAAAAGAATGGCAGAAGAACTAACTGCCTATCTGGCTGACAAATGCATTAACTGCAACTATATCCACAGTGATGTTGACACATTGGAACGCGTGAAAATCATGGACGATCTGAGACAAGGAATCTATGATGTACTTATCGGGGTAAATCTTCTTCGTGAAGGTCTGGATCTTCCGGAAGTTTCTTTAGTTGCCATCCTTGATGCTGATAAGGAAGGGTTTCTGAGAAGCCATCGTTCCCTGACACAAACGGCAGGTCGTGCTGCCCGAAATGTGAACGGGAAAGTAATCATGTATGCTGATAAAATAACTGACAGTATGCAGAAAACCATTGACGAGACAAACCGACGGAGAGAAAAACAGATAGCTTATAATCAGGCGCATGGAATTACTCCCAAACAAATAGAAAAAGCAAGAAATCTCACATTCCTCAGCGGCAAGCCCGAAGATGCAATTATTGAAAAAGGCGCCTATGTGGAACCTACAAAGAATATTGCCGCTGATCCTGTAGTTCAATACATGACTCGCAGTCAGCTGGAAAAAGCTATTGACAGGACAAGAAGACAAATGCAGGAAGCTGCTAAAAAGCTTGATTTCATCGAAGCTGCACAATATCGTGATGAACTGCTGAAACTGCAAGAGTTATTGCCAGAAAAAAAAGACTAGTTATCTACAAATTTCAAAGTTTCCACTTTCTCCAGACGGTTACGGAGCTTTGACAATAATGATAAGCGGATTCTAAGTGACATGGTACAATCCATATCATACGTTTGTGAAATGATTTCCGGATTTTCTTCCTTGACGATTCTCATCACATCATTGAGGTAAGGATATTCAAACATGATATGGATATCACCATCCACTGTCTTTTCAATAATATCCGCTTTTTCAATAGCTGCAGCAGCCGCAGTTCGATAGGCAACAATGAGTCCGCTGGTTCCCAACTTGATTCCTCCGAAATAACGGACTACGATAACCAGCACATCAGTAATGTCGTTGCTGTTAATCTGTCCCAAGATTGGTTTTCCAGCCGTTCCACTCGGTTCACCGTTATCATTAGCACGGAAGACGTCCCGTTTATGTCCCAACATATAAGCATAGCAAACATGCCTCGCATCATAATATTTTTTCTGATAGTCTGCAAGAATTCCCTTCACTTCGTCAACACTGTGTATGGGAATGGCAAAGGCAAGAAACTTGCTCCGCTTTTCCGTATATATTGCTTCTGAAATATGTTCAATCGTTTTATACAAATCTTCCATACGTGCAAAAATATAAAAAATCCCGATTACGTAAAAACATAACCGGGATATAGTT
The DNA here is from genome assembly GCA_036804505.1 of Bacteroidaceae bacterium. Lineage (GTDB taxonomy): Bacteria > Bacteroidota > Bacteroidia > Bacteroidales > Bacteroidaceae > Phocaeicola_A. The sequence continues at coordinate 140,708 of DAIRSI010000004.1, read as the reverse complement.
TATAGATTTATATATTTCAGACAAGTTTGTGAATAACCAAACCGGAACGAAGTTTAGGCTCAAACCATGTTGTTTTCGGAGGCATGATGTTGCCACTGTCAGCTATATCCATCAGCTGTTTCATGCTTACAGGATATAAAGCCAAAGCAACTTTCATCTCACCACTGTCCACACGTTTCTTCAGTTCACCGAGACCACGGATTCCGCCAACAAAATCAATTCGTTTATCGGAACGCAGATCCTTGATTCCTAATATTTCGTCCAAAATATGACTAGATGAAATTGTAACATCAAGTACACCTATCGGATCACTGTCATTGTAAGTGCCCGGCTTTGCAGTCAGACTATACCATTCACCATCCAGATACAAGGAAAAGTTATGCAGCTTATTCGGCTTGTATATTTCATTACCTTTTTTCTCAACCGTGAAATATTTTTCCACTTTATCAAGAAATTCTGCAGAACTCAATCCGTTCAAATCCTTTACTACACGATTGTAATCGATAATAGTCAACTGATTGGCAGGGAAACATACAGCCATGAAATAGTTGTATTCCTCATCTCCGCGATGATTCGGGTTCAGACGAGCCTTTTCCGCTCCTACCAATGCAGCAGCAGCCGAACGATGATGACCGTCTGCAATATAAAGGGATGGCATCTTGGCGAACTCAGCAGTAATATCCTTAATGTCAGCTTCCTGGTCTATTATCCAGAATTGATGACGGAATCCGTCAATCGGAGCTATAAAGTCATACACTGGCTTTGAAGCGGCATATCGGGCTACAATAGCATCAAGTTTGGCATCATCGGGATAGGCAAAAAAGACAGGTTCGATGTTTGCGTTATTGACACGCACATGTTTCATTCTATCCTCTTCCTTGTCACGACGGGTCAGCTCATGCTTTTTAATCACCCCTTTCAAATAATCCTCTACGTATGCACAAACTACAAGACCAAATTGAGTCTTGCCATTCATGGTCTGAGCATATATGTAGTACTGTTCTTTGGAGTCTTGTACCAACCATCCTTTTTCCTGAAACATTTTGAAGTTCTCTGCAGCCTTTTCATAAACCCGAGGGTCATGTTCACTGGTTCCGACAGGAAAATCAATTTCCGGCTTAATGATGTGATAGAGTGATTTCTCATTACCGGCAGCTTCAGCACGGGCTTCTTCAGAATTCAGCACATCGTAAGGACGAGACTCAACCTTTTCCACTAAGTCTTGTGGTGGTCTGATACCTTTAAATGGTTTAATAACAGCCATAAACGGATATTTTATTTATTAACACGGAATTTTTCACATCCATCCTTGAAGAAACCAACAATCTGCTTGGCAGCAGCAATGCCGGCATTAATATTTGCTTCAGCAGTCTGAGCACCCATTTTCTTCGGAGTTGAGAAATAACGTCCGGGGAACTTGGTTGCAAATTCTTCATTGGCAACAGGCATGATGTCTGTGATATATTTGAAATCTGTACGTTCTTCCATCAACTTGATTAATTCTGCTTCGTTGATGACTTCTTTACGAGCCGTATTCAACAAAATGGCATTCTTTCCCATCTTGCTCAGCAACTCAAAATTAATTGAGTTTTTGGTTTCAGCAGTTGCCGGAATATGGAGAGAAACGATATCACAAGTTTTGAATAAATCTTCAGTAGAAGCAACGGCTGTAACTCCATCTTTTTCAATAGCCTCTTTCGGACAATATGCATCAAAAGCAAAAATATCCATTCCGAACCCTTTGGCAACTCGGGCTACATTACGACCTACATTTCCATAGGCCAAAATTCCCAGTTTCTTTCCTTTCAATTCGGTTCCGGATGTACCATTATAGAAATTACGAACGGCAAAAACCAACAAGCCAAAAGCCAATTCGGCAACAGCATTGGAATTCTGCCCCGGAGTATTCATGACACAAACATTATGTGCAGTAGCTGCTGCAAGGTCCACATTGTCATAACCGGCACCGGCACGAACTACAATCTTCAAATCCTTGGCAGCCTCGAATACATCATTGTCAATAATATCACTACGGATTATTATTGCATTGGCATCCTTAACTGCTTCCAGTAATTTAGCTTTTTCACCATATTTTTCCAAGACTGCCAATTCATAACCGGCAGCTTCCACTTCTTTACGAATACCGTCGACAGCAATCTTTGCAAACGGTTTGTCTGTTGCAATTAATACTTTCATAACAAAAGGTTTTAAAACTAATCAAGGCGTACCGAAGCACGCCTTGATTGATTGTTTATTAATGATTTTTTTCAAATTCTTTCATGCAGTCTATCAAGGCCTGGACACTTTCCTTAGGCATCGCATTGTAGCACGAAGCCCTGAAACCTCCTACCGAGCGATGGCCCTTAATTCCTACCATTCCATGATCTATAGCAAACTTCAAGAAATCTGCTTCCAAATCTTTGTATTCATCCTTCATGACGAAACAAATATTCATATAAGAACGGTCACCCTCGCAAGTAACAGTACCACGGAACAATTTGTTACGATCAATTTCAGAATAAAGCATATCAGCACGTTCCTTTGCATTGGCTGCCATACCTTTGACTCCTCCGTGAGCTTTGATCCAACGAAGAGTCAGCATAGCAGAATAAATAGGCAATACAGGAGGTGTATTGAACATAGAACCTCCATCGATATGAGTCTGATAATTCAACATAGTAGGGATGGTACGTGAAACTTTGCCCACTGCATCATTCTTTACAATGACAAACGTCAAACCTGCAGGAGCCAGATTCTTTTGTGCACCGCCATAAATACAGATATATTTTGAGACGTCTACAGGACGAGAGAAAATATCAGAAGACATATCGGCTACCATAGGAACCGGAGAATCAAGTTCTCTGCGGATTTCTGTACCGAAGATGGTGTTGTTGGTAGTGATATGAAAATAATCCGCATCAGTAGGAATTGTAAAATCCTTAGGGATGAAAGAAAAGTTACTGTCGGCAGAAGATGCTACTTCAACAACTTCACCAAAGTTTTTTGCCTCTTTCAGGGCTTTCTTTGCCCATGTACCCGTATTCAGATAAGCAGCCTTCTTTTCAAGAAAATTATATGGAACCATACAGAATTCCAAGCTGGCACCTCCTCCGAGGAAGAGAACTGAGTATCCTTCCGGGATGTCAAGAATTTCTTTAAACAAAGCTTCAGCTTCGTCAACAACAGGTTGAAAATCTTTGGCACGGTGACTAATTTCCAAAATGGAAAGACCTGAGCCATTAAAATCTAAAACAGCTTGCGCAGTCTGTTCAATAACCTCGCGTGGTAAAATTGATGGTCCGGCATTGAAATTATGCTTTTTCATTTGATTGTTTGTTTTAGTTATACAATAAGTTCTTTATAACATCGGCGAATTTAGTAATTAATCTTTTACCGAACAAGTTATTTTCATGAAATGTCTTCAATTATGGAAATTTTTCCGTAAAATGAAATATTATAAATTATTTAGTCACTTCAATGATGGTTTTTATCCCCTTTATCTTCTCTCCTTTTATCAGATTCAAGGTTTCCTTCAGCTTGCTTCTCCGGATGGCTGCAAATGCAAAATGGTCTTTGACATCCACCCTTCCCAATTCATTTTTGGAAAGCTTTCCCACTTTGGAAAGAAAACCAACCACATCCACCTTATTCAATTTATCTTTCTTCCCTTTACCTATATATAAAGTAACCCACACAGGCATAGACGGTTTAGGCGTTTTTTCCGGAAACACGAAATGATCCGGCTGTTCCTTGATATATTCAGGGAAGCTTTCAGCTTCATTCAGTATGAGATATGAATTGCCATCCGCATCCCAACGAGCCGTTCTTCCGTTTCGATGGATGAAAGCTTCTTCATTGACGGGAAGATGGTAATGAATGACATTGTCAATGTCCGGTATATCCAATCCTCTGGATGCCAAATCCGTAGAAACAAAAACGTTGCAACTGCCGTTGGTGAATTTATACAAGGCACGTTCTCTGTCAATCTGTTCCATTCCTCCATGAAACATTTCACAATAGATTCCTTTTTCCTGCAGATACCGGCCCACTCTTTCCACGCTTTCACGATAGTTTACGAATACAAGACTGCTTCTGCTTCCCAACACACATAATAAATTATATAAGGTATCAAGTTTGTCTTTCTCCGGTGATTTCACTATATGCAGACGGATTCTATCCGAAACGGATGTACCTGTATTCAGAAAATCAAGTTTCACGGTACGTCCCAAGCCTGTAAACATAGGGATTTCTTCTGCGTCGGTGGCAGAAAGCAAGATACGTTTCTTCAGATTGGGCAGCTGTTCAATCACCCGTGACATCTCATCCTGAAAACCGAATTCCAAAGACTTGTCAAACTCATCAATAATCAGAGTCTCCACTTTGTCGACTGAAAAATTCTGTTTCTGAAGATGATCGTTCATTCTTCCGGGTGTTCCTATGATTACTTGAGGATGAACTCCATTCATAGTCCGGTGTTCTTCCATGGCAGGTCTACCACCGTAACAACTGACTGCTCTCAGATTAGTCCCCATGGATTTGAAGACTTGTTCGGTCTGCAGCGCCAGTTCTCTGGAAGGAACGAGCACCACTGCCTGTACCTCATTATTTGAAGCATCCAGATGCTCGACCAGTGGCAACAGGTATGCCAGAGTTTTTCCGGAACCTGTCGGAGATAGTAAGACCATGTCTTTTCTGTCATCATAAGCATCAATGACAGATTCTTGCATTTCATTCAAAGATTCAATCTTCAAAGTGCTGAGAATGCGGCTGATTATTTCTGATATTTCTTTCATACAAATGCAAAGATATAATTTTTTCTTATTATTTTCGTTTTTTATGTTATGTTTCGGCGAAACGTTCGTCTTAAGTATAGAAATGGAAATAAAAGAATTCAAGATAAAGGTTCTTCCGCTCCGAGGCAAATTCTACGGACTGGCCCGAAAAATCGTTGAAGATTCGGACAATGCAGAAGATGTCACGCAAGAAGTAATGATGAAACTTTGGGAAATGCGGCACGAGCTCAACAAGTGTCACAACATCGAAGCTTTCGCCATGACCATGATTCGCAATGCGGCAATTGACATGTTGCGAACAGAAAAGACGAACCTTCCGCTCCTTGAAGAATCCATTGGACATCAGACCTTGTCCGACGACCACTTGCATGACGTCAAAAGTGAAGTCGAGCTTATAAAGAGGATTATCGAAATGCTTCCTGAGATTCAAAGAAACACCATCCGGATGAAAGATGTGGAAGGATTCGAAAACGAAGAAATTGCCGAAATAACCGGTTGCAACATATTGGCCGTCAGGAGCAATCTTTCACGAGCCAGAAAAAAGGTTAGAGATGTTTATTTCCAGATTATAAAAGAAAGGAACAAAAAATGACAAAGAAAAAAGACATAGAGATACTGTTGGAGAAATACTTCGAAGGAACGACCTCCGGGCAAGAAGAACAAATACTCCGAACCTATTTCACCGGTTCCGAAGTATCTGAAGATTTAGCTGTATACCGGCCTATATTCTCTTATCTGGATGCTGAAATAAAAAATTGTTCTACTGCGAAACCTCATCCAAGATATATCAGTCTGAAACGTTTTACATGGCCGGCTGTTGCAGCAATTTTCCTTCTCATGCTTGGTTTTACGGCCTACTATCGTTTCAATAATACCACCGGCGATGGCAGCTATGTTATTATTAACGGCGAGAAATTCTCGGATGTACGCCTTGCCCAACAGCAAGCACAAAAAGCCTTTGAAGATGTGAGTTTTTCAAAAGACGAGATTACAGACAATTTAATTCCGGAAGATATGAAGGAGGGTTTGGAATGAAAAAAAGAAAAAAGTATATAATAATGTTGCTGACATTGTTTTTTGCAATCAACCTGTCGGCTCAGGAAGGTCTGCGCATTGCAGATGTATTCCGGCAATACGAGAAAAAGCACGGAACAACCATGGTCCAGTTATCCTCTGAAGTGCTAGGGTCATATAACATGACACTCTATAAAAGTTTGTCTTTCCAACCATCCTCAACAGGCAAGTTCGGAATCGACTGGGTTACGGAATGCATCGAACTGGACAAAAAGAAAGCAAAAAAAATCAAAGAGACACTGCTCGACGGTGAACTTCATTCAGGTTATTACCAGTTGTCTCAAGTTCAAAAAGGAATCAACCGCTTCATTCTCTTTAAAGTAAATGAGAAAAAAAAGGCTACTCTCATCTATATAGAAGGGAGTTTGGATTCTGCTGAGCTGGTTTCCATGCTTTTTAACAAGAAATAAAAATCAAAAAATAAAAATCAAATGAAAAAAGAACTGATTATTTTCACGTTGCTGCTGTGCCCGCTTTTGGGAATAGCACAGGAAAAAGGACAAACTATTCCATCGGACACTACTGTTTTCATAAAAGGCAGGAAATACATGATTCATGAAGCCGACAAGAAGCTGAACATAAAAGTGTATGGCAAAAATACATCAGGCGATACCATACCCGATGACATGATTTACGAAGCTACCTACAATGACGAGCAAACCACCGAAAGAAGATTCGAATTTTCAACACCATTTTCACGAAACAAAAACAGAAAACCGCTGTTCAAATCGCATGACGATGGTTTCTTTTTCGGATATGCGGGACTAAAGGATGGTTTTCTAAGCGGTCACGATGCCGTTGATTTGCAGGACGCTTATTCCTGGGAAATAGGATTCAACTTCATTTCATCCTGTATGCCTATTACGTATGACGGTCATTGGGGCATGTCTTTCAATGTCAATTGGGGTTATCGTTCTTTCCGTCTTGACGGGAATTATGCTTTCTTGAAGAATAACGACATTACGACCATCACTGCCGGCACGGAAGATAACAAATATTCTGACTGCCGGCTTAGATATAACTTCTTCCGGATTCCTGTCAGGTTGGAGTATCAAGCCAGATTTGCATGGTGGCACTCATACAAGCAAAGTGGTGCCATCTCCTTGGGACTGGAGCCGGAAATAAGATACAGAATACAATCAAAAGGAAAAATAAACGGACAATCACATACACTTGAAAAGAATCTGAATGTGAATTCCATCGGTATCAATGCCGTTGCAACCGTTGGATACGGTGATATTGCCTTCTATGCCCGGCAATCCATCACACCTTTGTTCAAGGACAACCAAGGACCGAAAATGTATCCTACCTCTTTCGGCATCATCTTGTTCTGGTAAAAGCGAATAAAAAACAATTATCCCCGGGATTCTCCTTGTTCCACCAATTTCATCGGAACAGATATTGAAACCCGGGGATAATTATTTAATATTATTTGAATATCTCGGCAAACTTTGCCATCATCTCTTCTCCACGAAGATTGCGGGCAATTATCTTACCCTGCGGATCAATCAACACGGTTGCAGGGATGGCATGCACCGAATACAAGTCCGCTCCAAGACAGTTCCATCCTTTCAAATCAGATAACTGCTTCCAGGTCATCCCCATATTCTTGAGAGCGTTTTTCCATGCTTCAGCCTTGTTGTCAAGTGAAATGCCGACTATTTCCAAACCCTTCGACGCATATTGTTCATAAGCTTTCTTTACATTAGGAAGTTCTGCACGACAAGGTCCACACCAGCTTGCCCAAAAGTCTACAAAAACATATTTCCCTTTACCTGCATAATCGGAAAGCTTATGCATCGTTCCTTCCGGATCCGCCATGGAAAAATCAGTGAACTGGCTTCCAATAGCCGTCTTTTTTTCTTTAGCAACTGCTTCGGCAGCTTTCTTGGTAAATACATGATTGTGAAATTCGCCGTTCTTTGCCAAAATGGATTCTGTTTTTTCCAGTCCTAAACCGTCTCTGGAAACACGTAGAAAATAAGCAGGAATAATATTTCCGGTATTTTTCATACAGATATCATACACCAAAGCATTCTTTACATTATCCAATGAATCATATTTTTCATCGATAGCTTTTCCTTCAGCCTCAGGAACCTTCCCGTTATTGTCTTGCTGTAATTTTCTCCACTGTAAAGAGAGTTCCATCTGTTGTTTTGAAATTTCTCCAACCTGCTTGGTATAAGCAAAAAACTTTTCGTTGAGCGGAGAACCGGTCAATGACGTAACCTGATTATCGGGGCCGAAATTAACGACCAAAGGATCACTGTCGGCAATTAAATCCATATTCGGCAATTTGCGGTCCATAAAAGTCAAAGTACAGAACTGTGCAGCACCGCCCTTGTTTCCTTTCATGACAAATGTCCCGTTTTCAATTTTTACGCTGTCCACCGGTTGGTATTTACCGCTTTCCAACTCTACAAGAAAAACTTTTTTACCATTCAAGGCCGCAGCCGTTTTTCCCGTAATTGAATAATTTTGGGCGCTTACGCTAACAGCAGTTACCATAAAGACTGCCATTGCCCACATTTTATCATTTCTCATATTCATATTATTTTTGTTTGCCAACAAAGATATAGATAAAAAACGAAAGAATTCCACCACTATCATTACATTTTTCCAAATGCGGATTGTTTTTTCGTTTGTTCCGCAGATTTTATCTAACTTTGCAAATCAGATAATGAACCATTTATGATTAAGAATCTTTTATTTGTAGGCTTTGGCAGTTTTATCGGAGGGGGGCTCAGGTATCTCCTATCCCGCTTTTTGCAAAATTATATGGAGAACTCATTTCCATTGGGCACTCTTGTCGTAAATTTGCTCGGATGCCTTTTCATCGGGGTATTCTATGCCTTGTTTGAACATGGCAATCTGCTGAATTCCAACTACAGACTGTTCCTTACCGTCGGAGTATGCGGTGGTTTCACCACTTTCTCTACCTTCATGAATGAAAATTTTCAATTGCTGAAGGATGGAAACTTTTTTTACACTTCGCTCTACCTTGCCCTCAGTCTGGTGGGAGGCATGATTGCAATTTTCCTGGGACATTTAATCATAAAACTAATACTTGAAGCATGAGCGCAAAAATTTTAAAATTCTACGTGAGCAATACGGATGTCGTAAAGCACAACTCCGTATATGAATCCATTGCTTTTGCTGCCAAACGGTTTGGGCTAGCCGGAGCAACTGTCTATAAAGCAATCATGGGATGCGGTGCAAGCAGCACTCTTCATTCTGATAAATTCTGGGAAATCAACGAGAAAGTGCCTGTTATTGTAGAAATTGTGGATGAGGAAGAAAAAATACGAAAATTTCTGGATGAAATTCTTCCTTTGCTCAATGCGTTGCCTAAAGGTTGTCTTGTTACCATGCAGGATGTGGAAATAATCCTGCAAAAGCAAGGAGACAAATCAAAAAAATAAATCCAAGTCTAAATTTAATTTTATACAAGATGTCCGATTTTCGTTTACGGGTATTTCAGTCTGTAGCAAAAAACCTGAGTTTCACAAAGGCATCTCAGGAACTCTTCATCAGCCAGCCAGCCATAAGCAAACACATTCAAGAGCTTGAAGCTGCTTACGGCAGCCCATTATTCGAGCGCTTCGGAAATAAAATCACGCTGACTGCAGCCGGGCAATTATTGCTGAAACATAGCGATATTATATTAGAGAAATACAGAAATCTTGAATATGAAATGCACTGTCTCAATAACAAGGTTGTCAGTGCACTACGACTCGGTGCAAGCACAACCATCACTCAATACGTACTTCCCCCACTGCTTGCCATGTTTTCGGATAAGTATCCGGATATAAAAGTATCCTTGTTGAATGGAAATTCCCAGGATATCGAAAAACTTCTCCACAACAAACAAATCGATTTGGGATTAGTGGAGGGAACCTCCAAATTATCTTCTTTGAAATATTCAGAATTCCTTCAGGACGAGTTGGTTGCTGTAACAAGAAGCAACGGTAAATATTCTCACAAAGACGAAATAAGTCTTGAAGAGTTGAAACATATCCCGACTGTTTTGAGGGAACACGGGTCGGGAACCCTTGACGTTATCATAAAAGCTCTATCCGAGCATGGGACACGACTTTCCGACTTGAACATCAAAATGTTTCTGGGAAGTACCGAAAGCATCAAGAGGTTTATCCAACAGACGGACTGTATTGGAATCGTATCCATCCGATCCATACAGGATGAATTGAAAAGTCAGAAACTTCAAGTCATAGAGATTGAAGGCATGAAAATGATTCGCAGATTCAGTTTCATCAAAATGCAAGGGGACGATAATCCCGTTTCGCAGCTTTTCATCAATTTTGCGCTAAAAAACAACAAACTGCTATAATCATCGGTTATAGGTCATTAATAAATACAGTTGGGATAATCGGTCGGGATGCCTTAACTTTGCACCCCGATAATAACAACAATTTAGTATGGCAATAATCAATGAAAAAAAAGGGAACATAGGCAATGGTATTCTGCTTATAACGCTATTCTCTTTCTCCGCATTCTATATAAGCGGATTCCAGTGGGTCAAAGACCTCTCTCTCAGTCCTCTTATCGTAGGAATCATTCTCGGCATGCTCTATGCCAACAGTCTGCGTAATTATATTCCTGAGACTTGGGTCACCGGAATCAAGTTCTGCACAAAGCAAGTTCTGCGAACAGGTATCGTGCTCTACGGTTTCCGACTGACATTTCAACAGGTTCTCGATATAGGTCTTCCTGCAGTAGGTATAGACTGCATCATCATTTGTGGAACATTATTCATCGGCATTGTATCCGGCAGATTCCTAAAAATGGACAAAGATACTGCCCTGATGACATCAACAGGAAGTGCCATTTGCGGTGCAGCAGCAGTACTTGGTGCAGAACCCGTAGTGAAATGTGAACCCTACAAGACAGCAATTGCCGTATCAACAGTCGTTATATTCGGTACGCTATCCATGTTTCTATATCCCCTATTGTTCCGTTCGGGCATATTGGACTTAACACCGCAACAAATGGCGATATACACCGGCAGTACTTTGCATGAAGTGGCACATGTGGTTGGTGCCGGTAATGCCATGGATGCAAACGGACTGCTACATCTGGCAGATCAAGCTACCATTACTAAAATGATTCGTGTAATGATGCTGGCACCTGTTTTGCTCATTATGAGTTATGTATTGTCGAAAACACGGAGAAACCGCAGCACTGATGCTTCACAAGGAAAAAAGACAATCACCATTCCCTGGTTTGCCTTTGGGTTCATTCTGATCATCATCATCAATTCATTATTGGGCAGCGTCATTCCTTCCGATTATTTAAACGGAGGACGTGACATCATCAATAATGTGGATAACTTCCTGCTTACAATGGCAATGACGGCTTTGGGTACGGAAACCAATATAGAAAAATTCAAAAAAGCAGGTGCCAAACCGTTCTTGCTTGCTGGCATCATCTACGTATGGCTTTTGGGTGGAGGCTATCTGTTATGTAAATACTTGGTCTGAAATACATTATTTTGATGCAGGAGCCGCTTTATAGATTTGTCCCAAGGAATAATTTTTATCACTTTTGGTGACTCCTGCAGCTTTCATCATAACTTTAACCACTGATTCAGCACCTGTGCTGTAAGAATAATTGGAACGGTTGTATAATCCGAACTTATCTTTTCCTGAACCATTGGCTCCATTATCCCAATATACGGGAAGCATCTCGTAATCATGGATAAGTTTGGTTATGTATTCCATATAATACAATCTGAAAGATTCATATCCGTCTTGACGAACGGCACCGTATTCACCGAAATAAACAGGAACTCCCTTTTTGACAAAGTTTTCATATAATGACTTTACAATAGTCTTCCAATCTTCTTCATTACCACTGGCAGCTTTATTTTTGGCATTATGTCCCCATTCATGATATTTGGCCTCACCGGCATAGTCAAAGGGATCATAACAATGGACTGAAAGCAGCAGCTTGTCTGTTTGTGTGTCCGTAGGAATTTTTAAATGTGAAGCGAGGCGCGGAGATGCCGAATAACATGCAATTCCCAAAAAGCGCTGGCTGTTTTGACCACCAGTAGATCGAACGGCATCTACAAATGTTTGATTCCAGAGATTAATTATATCGAATTGATTGGTATCAGATGCGAGACCCCATCCCCAACCTCCATCTTGCACTTCGTTCATGGCTTCGAACATCAGGTAATTACCTTCGTTCCCAAAGTATTGTGCGACCTGCGTCCATACTTTCTTGAATTTAACAGTCAATGAATCAAGTGTATTTTTGTCTGAAGATGCTTTTTTTATGCTTAACCAACCGCCATTGTTGTTATCGTCATGGTGCATGTTGATAATGACTTTTAACCCGGCCTTTTTGGCATAGCCAATCACAGTTGCCAGTCTGGACAACCAGGATTCTTCAATTTTATAATCTGATGTAGCACTTCCTATATGCCCATTCCAGGTAACGGGTATTCTGACTATTCCAAAACCACTTTTAGCAATCAAATCAAACATCTTTTGTGTAGCCGGTGGATTTCCCCATGCAGTCTCACTGGAAATTCCGTTTGTATAAGCATCAAATTGATTTCCGAAATTCCAGCCTATCTTGGCCGAATTAATGAATTGATATGCTGCATTCTTATAAGCAGCTTCAGAACTTTGTTCTACAGGATTTTCATTCTCATTGGATGCACAGGCCGCCAATGTCAAAGAAAAAAAAAGAACAAGTATAGACGAGCGTTTCATGATTTTGAGATTTACGATTTAACTTAAGTCATTTTATACTGCAAATATAAGATGTTTTATGCAACAACAATAAAAAAAGGCTGAATTCCCGTAAAAGAAAAACAGCCTTTATCATTTTATTTAAAAGTGTTCTATAAAAATATAGATTTTTTATCCACCGAAATTATCGTACATGATACTTGAAGATTCCACTCCCAGACTATCAAGCATCTTCACAACGGCGCTGGACATAGGACCAGGTCCGCACATGTAGTATTCAATATCCTCCGGAGCTTCATGATCTTTCAAGTAAGTCTCATACATTACGTTATGAACGAATCCGGCCGTATACTTCACTCCTGCTGCATCAGCTGCTGGATCCGGACGGTCAAGAGCCAGATGGAAATGGAAATTAGAGTATTCCTTTTCCAACTGCAAGAAGTCTTGCAAATAAAAGACTTCGTTCAAGGCACGTGCTCCATAGAAATAATGAAGTTCGCGGTCTGTAGTATGAAGAGTCTTTGTCATGTGCATAATCTGTGCGCGAAGAGGAGCCATTCCGGCACCACCGCCTACCCAGATCATTTCCTTCTTGGAATTGAATATCGGATGGAAATCACCATAAGGTCCACTCATCAATACTTTGTCACCTGGTTTCAAGGTAAAGATATAAGAGGATGCAATACCCGGCATCAAATCTTGGAAACCTACCTGTGGTCTCGGTTTGAACGGAGGAGTTGCAATACGTACGGTCAGCATGATACGGTCACCTTCTGCAGGATAGTTGGCCATTGAATAGGCACGGATGGTCGGTTCGTCATTCTGGCACTTCAAAGTGAACAAACCGAAATTCTGCCATGCAGGAAGATATTCATCACCGATAAGAGATTTATCAATATCCTTATCATAATCCATCTTGTATTTAGGAATCTTAATCTGAGCATAAGAACCAGGAATAAAGTCCATGTGTTCACCCTTAGGCAATGCAACAATAAACTCCTTGATAAAGGTCGCAACATTCTTATTGCTTATAACCTCGCATTCCCATTCTTTGACACCCATAACAGATTCAGGAACTTTCAGTTCCAAATCTCCTTTCACCTTGCATTGGCAACCCAAACGCCAGTGATCCTTTACTTGCTTACGTGAAAAATGACCTCTTTCAGAATCAAGTATTTCACCGCCTCCGGCAACTACCTGACATTTGCACTGTCCGCATGAACCTTTTCCACCACATGCTGAAGGCAAATAAACGCCTTGCTCAGCCAATGTAGACAAAAGGCTGGAACCTTGCTCTACCGAAAAAGTTTTTTCACCGTTAATCGTTATCTTGACATTACCGCTCGGTGAAAGATATTTCTTCGCAACAAGCAAAATAATTACCAATAAAATAATAGTGGCGAGGAATACTTCAATGCTCGCTATAATAAAATTCATATCCATTGTCTTATTCCTTTCCTATTAGATTTTCAAACCTGAGAAACACATAAATGCCATCGCCATCAATCCTACTGTGATGAATGTGATGCCCAATCCCTGCAAAGGCTTCGGAACGTCCGTATATGCCATTTTCTCTCTGATGGCAGCCAAACAAACAATTGCGAATGTCCAGCCGATACCTGAACCCAATGCATATGAAATAGAATCCCATACATTTCCAATAGCCTGAGAGCTGGTGGCTGGGTCCATCAAAATACGCTGTTGCATGAACAATGAAGCACCCATGATGGCGCAGTTCACGGCAATCAACGGAAGGAAGATACCCAACGCAGCATATAATGATGGAGAAAATCTTTCTACAACCATCTCAACAAGCTGTGTCATACCCGCAATAACGGCTATGAAAAGAATAAATGCCAGATAAGTCAGGTCCTGATGAAAGATACCCGTTTCCGACAAAATCTTGGTCTGCAACAAATAATCCACCGGAACTGTAATAACAAGTACGAATGTTACTGCTACTCCCAAGCCGATGGCTGTCTTTACATTCTTGGATACGGCCAAATAAGAACACATACCCAAGAAGAAAGCGAAAATCATATTGTCCACAAATATGGAGCGGACTAATAAACTAAAAAAATGTTCCATAATCTTTCTCTAAATATGTGTTATTACTTTTTAGCCTCTTTTCTCTCATTATAAGCCCGATGTGCCCAAATGAAACAACCCAGCAGAATCAATGCCATGGCAGGCATCGTCATCATACCGTTATTCATATAGCCAGCTTCATAGCAACTGCTCGGAATCAATCTGATTCCCATGATACTGCCATTGCCAAGAACCTCACGAACAGCTCCTACAATTACCAACACATATGCATAACCGAGTCCGTTTCCAATACCGTCCAGGAAGCTTTCCCAAGGTCCGTTCATCATGGCAAATGCTTCAAGACGTCCCATCAGGATACAGTTGGTAATAATCAAACCTACATATACTGAAAGCTGGACGCTTACATCATAAGCAAAAGCTTTCAAAATCATACTTACTATTGTAACCAATGCGGCAACAACCACCAACTGAATGATGATTCGAATACGGTTAGGTATCGTCTTGCGAATCAAAGATATGATGACGTTTGAAAAAGCAGTGATTATCGTTACAGAAAGTCCCATCACAATAGCCGGCTCCAACTGTGATGTAACAGCCAGAGAGGAACATATACCCAAAACCTGAACGGCTATAGGATTATTGAGGTTAAGGGGTGATGTGAATACTTCCTTATTCTCTTTTGAAAATAGTTTACTCATTATTCTTACCCTCCATTATTTAGTAGTTAAAAAAGTGGTGTAACGAGACAAACAATCGTGAAGCATATCGTTCACGCCATTTGAAGTAAGCGTTGCACCTGTAATAGCATCGCATCTGCTTTCTGCTGACAATCCATTGACTGTCTTGCCTTTCTTGATGACACTGACAGCTATGTCTTTAGATCCGGTTGCCATTACTTTCTTTCCCTCAAATTGCTTTTGGAAACCTTCGTACTCGGTGATAAGAGCACCCAAGCCGGCAGTCTCACCCTTGTGAGAGAAATAAGCACCGTAAATCGTGTTTTTGTCTGCATTCAAAGCGACGTAGCCCCAAATTGCATCCCACAAACCTTTACCTGTCAATGGAATCACATATTTAGTTTCACCGTTTACTTTACATACATATAATGGAAGATTTTCAGCAGAAATATTTTTGTTCTCAACGACAAAACCTGCTTTATCCTTATCCTTCCCGTCATTGACAACGGAACCGTCAGACTTGATAATCTGATCTGAGACAATTACTTCCTTATATTTTGATTCTACCTGTGCCTTTTCTATACCACGAATATTAAGAGCCGACAGTATCTGGTTCTTTTTATCAATGCGCTCATTAGCTTGTGACTGAGGCTCAAGTCCTTTTGAAACGAAGGCCAACAAAAAGGCAACTATAACAACGACAATACATGAATATACAATAGTATAGACATTGCTGCCGGTATCAATACCTTTCTTTTTTGGCTTTTCGGCCGCAGTTTCGCTTCCATTGCCTGCAGTGGGTTCGATAATTTCTTCGAATGCCGACGAAGGAGCTTGACACTGAGGACATTTGGCTGGGGCTGCATCACCTTCATAAATGTAGCCGCATACCTTGCATTTGAATTTCTTTGTAGCCATATTCCTTATTATTTTTTAATTGCACGTTTAGCTCGTCTGGTGATGTTTCCCTGAATTACGAAATAATCGATAAGGGAAGCAAATACGTTCATCAACAGAATCGAAAGCATCATACCTTCCGGATAACCCGGATTGAGAACACGAATGATAATGGTCATGGCACCTATGAGAAGACCATAGATATACTGACCTTTCGCCGTACGAGGAGAAGTAACCGGATCGGTTGCCATAAATACTGCACCAAAGCAGAAGCCTCCCAATACGATGTGCTGATACCAAGGCATCATAGCTGCTGAATTATCGGCGGCACCGAATGCATTGAATATCAATCCCATGATGATACCACCTGCAAAAACGCTGAACATTGTTCTCCAACTGGCAATGCCTGTCCACAAAAGAAAGATAGCACCCAAAGCAATAGCGATGACACTAGTCTCTCCGATGGATCCCGGAATCAAGCCAATGAATTGTTCGGACAATGATGAAACAATAGGAGCATTTGTCGCAGCTTGACCTAAAGGAGTGGCGGCTGTAAATGCGTCCGGAAGATTGTTTCCCAATCCAAAAATACTTTCTTTAGCTACCCAGCACGCATCACCACTCATGGCTGACGGATAGGAGAAGAACAAGAATGCACGTGTGACCAATGCCACATTGAATATGTTCATACCTGTTCCGCCATATATCTCTTTTGCAAAAATTACTGCAAATGCACATGCTATGGCAAGTATCCATAACGGGCAATCCACTGGAACTATCAAAGGAACAATCATACCTGTTACCAGATATCCTTCCTGAATTTCCTCGTGTTTCCACTGTGCTACTATAAACTCTATTCCCAAACCTACTACATAAGATACGATAATCTTAGGCAGTACGGCAAGGAAACCAAAACCGAACATTTCCCAAAAAGTACCGGCAACACCTGCAGCCTGGTAGTTTTGATAACCTACATTATACATACCAAACAGCAAGGCAGGCATCAAAGCGATAACTACCATAGACATGATTCGTTTGCTGTCAATAGCATCATGTATATTTGCTCCACTTTTCGCTGTCGTATTCGGTACGAACAGGAATGTTTCAAAACCGTCGAATACCGAACGGAATGCGTGAAGCTTGCCTCCCTCCTCAAAGTTCGGCTTTATCTTGTCGAGATAATTTCTTAAAGCTTTCAAAGTCTTATCTATTTAAATGATTACTCAATTTCAAAATTATCACATTTCGGCACGCATAGCGTCCAAACCTTGACGAACAATACGTTGCAGTTCCAACTTGGAGGAATCAACAAATTCGCATACGGCAAAATCTTCCGGTGCCACTTCATAGATTCCCAAAGCCTCCATACGATCTATATCTCCGGCAATAATGGCTTTCACCAATTGTTCCGGGAAAATATCCATCGGGAAAACTTTGTCGTACTCACCGCTCATAATCATGTGACGTTCGCTGCCTTTCATACGGGCATCGAGAGTATATTCTTTCTTTCCCATCAACCAGCTGAAATAGGAATGATTTGTGCTGTAATCATTCATTCTAGGAGCAATCCATCCCAAGAATTCATTCACGTCATCACCTTCCGGTATAACTGTAATTTCTGTAGAATGTGCACCCAAGAAAGCATCTTCCGATGTTTTATATCCTGTCAATACATTGCCGTTAATTATTCGCAAATGTTTGCCTGAGGTCAGTTTTCCCGACAAAAGATTGGTAAGTTGTGAACCCAGCATTATTTTAGTATAAGCAGGCTTCACTACTTCAGAACCAGCCAAAGCTATTATTCTGGAGAAATCAACTTTTCCTGTATTAAAAAGACGTCCAATGAAAATTACTTCTTCTGCACCGATTGTCCATACTGTCTCACCCTTATTAATGGGGCAGACATTTGCAATCTGAACGCCTACATTACCAACAGGATTAGAACCATCAAATGCATTTACGGTTACATTTTTCGCACCAGTCAGAGCCGATGATTTCTGATTTACACTTATACCCAAATAAGTTTTTGCGATTTTCGACAAGGCATCAAGACCACTTTGAAAATCTTTCTCTTGTCCTTTAAGTACAAATTCAAAATCGGCAGCCAAAGGCATTGTGTCAAAAGCAGATACGAAAACAGCTTTTGGCGTTACTGCAGGATTAGCTACAATCTGGTAAGGACGCTGCATGAAAAACGCAAAAAGACCGGCTTCCAACAAAGCGGTCTTCACTTCTTCACCCGACATGGATGCTACATCCTTTACGCCAAAATCTACAAACTGCTGTTGAGCATCAGCTTTTACCTGAACACTCATAACTTTACGCCTATCACCGCGCTGTACCGCAATTACCGTACCGCTGACAGGAGATACGAACTTAACTTCAGGGTGATTCTTGTCTACAAACAAAACATCGCCCGCTTTCACATTCTCCTGTTCCTTAACCATCACCTTAGGTATCAACCCGTGAAAATCGTCAGGAACCAATGCATAGGTCTCTGCTGCTTTCACCGGAATCAACTCTGAAGAAGGTTTCCCTTTCAGGTTAATGTTCAAGCCTTTACGCAATTTTATAACATTTGCCATATACTATTTTTAATGGTTTTTTTAAAATTTCCGCAAAAATACAAAAATGTTCTCAGAAAAAGGAATGATTAACCAAATAATAAAGAAAAAATTCTTTAATTGTTTCTGTGCCCGAGCACAGTTTTATAATTTATTCCAAGAACATATACATAAAAACTAATCCTCTTCTGAAAACATGGGATCCCATACAGGAAGTTTGACGGGCTTCTTCTTCAACACATCAAGAACCTTTGTTGAAATATATTTTTTATTGACTACCAGACGGAACATATATTCATCAAACCATTTGTCCGTCATAATCAGAAATCCGTCATATCCTTTATTTTTTCCCCAACTGTTTTCAACCAGCCATTTCTTTGACACTCCGTTCGAATCCAAATCAACTCCCGTCAATGTCATGGCATGTGAAGAGCCGCTGCTGAAAGTTTGTATGCGTTGCTTTTTATCCATGGAAAACTTTGTACCGAGCAAATCTTCATAATCATAATAATTTACATCCAGCAGACCTCTCTCTTTATCTTGAAATTTACCTACATCACAAGAAAAATACATCACTTCATTATTCTTTATTGACTGTATGGCCATGCTTTTAATTTCTTCAATAGGAAGATTTACATAAAGCCAATTGTGTCCTTCATAGAGATGACGGTCCAAATCAATATCATATACTTGCCAATAAGGACGGCTCGGGTCGTTCATCAGCATGACAAAATCGTTATTCAAGTCGATGCCGGACTTCACTTCTTCTTCATAAAAGGATTTTGGTGTATATTTCTTCAGTTCTGTTACTGGCTTTCCTGTCTTGTCACGAAATGCATATTGGAATTCATTGACAGGTTCTCCGAAAAACAAGACAAGCATGCGATAAACAGTACCTAGCATGGCAGTCTTGCGAATTTCCATATCCTTTGCAGATTTTCCTTTTGAAGACATATCACGTAATTCCAAGCCAAATTCACGTAATTTGAGACTCATCAAATCAGCATAATGGGAAGTGTTGTCCGAATTAAAAGATTCCGGCATGATACTTTTGGGCACCAACCCGTATTTAGCAACCAAATCGGCCACTCCGGTATAGGTTCCCCCATCCCCTATCGAGTTTTTGAACAACCATTCCACTGTCTTGTCTTCCATAGATTTCTTGGAATTATCTATCACACTTTGTAAAAATAAATTGGACTTTTCCAACTGATCCCAGAAGAAACAATATGATTGGGAAAACTCGAAACCATCCAGTTTTTTTGAAGCTATCAATCGGGAGCGCAACACGTTTAATCCGGTAAAAAGCCAACACCTTCCACTGGATTTTTGATTGGTGATACCGACAGTCGGGACACGGTTACTGAAGTATGTATCCAATTCACCCTGTGTATCTCTATTTACTGCCAGCGTACGGATATCTGTATTGGAAATTGCATTAATCAAGGCCTTATCCGTAGTAGTGGCACTATAGCTTTTTTTTATTTGACCAAGCATTTCGGATGTTATACTTCCATTTTGAGCATGGCCTGTAATGACAGCCATAATAGTCAAACAAGTCAAGAATACTTTTTTCATTATTTTTATTTTTTGTTTATTTATAAGAGTTATTTGCAAAAGTAGTGTTTTTCTTCTATTTGAAAAGGAATGAAAGCATAATATTTCTTTAATACTATAGAAAAAGCTGTCAGTAATAAAAGTCCTAAAAAACTATTTTAGTATTTTTGCATGACAAAATAATATAATTGCCTATTAAAAGATTTAGTAGAATTATCCGTACAGTACTTGCTATAATCATTTGTTTATATGTAGGTGCCATTTCTTTGCTGAATATTCCATACATCCAGCAGAGGCTTTCTGTTGCCGTAGCCAATGAATTGGGCAGACAGCTTAAAACGGGAGTCAGCATCAATCGTATAGACATAGGTCTTCTCAATCGCATCATTATTGATGATGTCACAATAAATGACCAGGAAAATAATGTCATGCTGAAAATTTCCAGACTCTCGGCAAAATTCAATCTTAGAGAACTGGTAAAAGGAAAAATTTCAATAGGAAGCGCACAGTTATTCGGATTCACTGCCAACCTCTACAAAAAAACATCAAAATCAAAACCCAACTATCAGTTCATACTGGATGCTCTGTCTTCAAAAGACAAAAACAAGCCAAGTAAACCTTTGGACTTACGTATAAATTCACTGCTTCTTAGACGCGGCAATCTCAGTTATAATGAATGGTATGTTCCGGTAACACCCCGTAAATTCAATATCAAGCACCTAGGTATCAGCAGATTCAATGCCAATATATCATTAAAAGCTTTAAATAAAGATTCCTTGAATATTTCTATCCGACGCATGGATTTTGATGAGCATTCGGATTTTCATTTAAAGCATTTTAAAATGAAAGCTACCGCCAACAGGAAGCGAATGTATTTGACAAACATGGAATTGGAACTGCCGGCCACCAAAATTGTATTTGATACCATCAAAGTCAATTATGCAGTTAAAGCAAATAAAGTACTTACGGAATCCATAAAATACAAAGGGGCCTTGAAAAACTCTATAATCACGTTAAGTGACATTTCTGCATTTATTCCTGCATTAAAACTTGCCGAAGATCCATTGCAAGCGAATATGATTGCCGAAGGTGATATGAGGCATACTAGTCTGAAAGATATTCATGTTCAGTCTGTCCATAAAGATATCCAATTGGATGCCAATATTTTTCTACATAATTTAAGCGGGCCCGAAAAACTCTCCCTGACAGGCAAAGTATCCAGTTTGACCATAAACAATACGGGTATGCACATACTCCTTAAAAGTTTGATTCCCAATATTACCGAAACACCTTCTATCCTTTCAAGGCTAGGAAACATCCACTTCAAAGGAGAAGTGCATTTAAATACAAACGGAATGGCGACCTATGGAGTATTGCGTACCGGCCTTGGCACTGCAAAAGCCGATATGAACATTAACGGGAAGAAAAAGACTTATGACGGAAGACTGGAATGCGAAGGTTTTGAACTCGGTAAATTACTTGATAACAATAAAATAGGCAAAATTTCATTCAGCGGAGATATATCAGGAAAAAATATAAATGCAAAATATCCTGACAGTAAAGTCAATGGTAATATAGCAAGCTTGTTTTATAATGGCTATGAATACAAAAACATTGCATTGGATGGCGCATTTCAGAACGGTGGCTTTGATGGAAACTGTTCGCTTGATGATCATAATATATCTCTTAATCTTGATGGAAAATTCAATATCGCCCAAGCAAAACCGTATTTCAATGTCAACATAAAAGTAAGCAAATTCAATCCCTACAATTTGAATCTTACAAAAAAATATAAGAACACTGATTTTTCAATTTCCATGTATGCCTTATTCACAGGAAATTCTCCTGACAATATGGTAGGAAATATCACCATAGACAGTTTGACGATGAAAGCCCCGGATAAATATTATGAAATGAAAGAAATGACCATACAGGCAAACAAAACCGACAATGGGCTTAAACAGCTGAAAATAGACTCAGATATTATTCAAGCAACCGTTACTGGAGATTATTCCTATGCAACCATACCTACAAGCATTATCAGTACGATGCAAAAATATATACCATCTCTGATTACCGTTCACAAGAAAAACCAGACACATAATAATTTCAGTTTTCAGGCCGAAGTGTATAAATCCGATTTCTGGAGCAAAGTGCTGGATATTCCACTCCACCTGAATTCTACCGGAAAAATAAGCGGTTACTTCAGCGACAAGACCAGCAAACTCAAGATTGAAGGTTACTTTCCTTCATTCAGCTATAATAACAACCGTTATGAATCAGGAATGATTACCTGTGAGAATCCAAATGACATGTTCAATTGTACCATACGATTGGCTAAAGCAATGTCGAAAGGTGCAATGCTCAATTTTGTGGTTAATGCTTCCGCACAGAACGACCAATTGAAAACAGATATTACATGGGGAAACAATACCAAAACAACATACAGCGGGAAATTTTCGTCATTGGCTGATTTCTTTAAGTCAGAAGGAAAAAATCCTCAGTTACTGGCAGACCTTCACGTGCAGCCAACGGAAGTAATCGTAAATGATACTACCTGGCACATACACCCTTCTGAAATCAATTTCAGACCACACAATATCAAAGTCAACAATTTTCTCTTTGAACATAAAGACCAGCATTTGAAGATTAATGGAGTTCTGGATAAAAAATCAAATGATTCTCTTATCGTTGATCTCCAAGACATCAATTTGGAATATGTCTTTGATATTCTCCATTTTCATCCGGTTGATTTCAAAGGGCTTGCCACAGGAAAAGCATACATAAGTTCCGCCCTTAACTCTCCTAATGCAGACACTTACCTGACAATCAGGGATTTTTCATTTGAAAACGGTTACATGGGTGATATGAATATTTATGGGAAATATGACAAGCAACAAAAAGGCATATATCTGAATGCCCACATTGCTGAACCAGGCATCAGCACAACGCACGTGGAAGGACTGGTTTCACCGGCAAAAGGCGGCTTGGATTTGTTCATCACAGCCAACCAAAGCAATCTATCATTCTTAAACTCTTTTGTCGGAGGTATCTTCAGCAATGTTGAAGGGCGCGGAAAGGGATGGGTACGAGTATTCGGGCCATTCAGCATGCTAAACCTCGAAGGGGATGTATGTGCAGACGTGAAAGCGAAACTGAAAGTATTGAATACCCCCTTCATAATCAAACAAGATTCTATTCACTTGAGACCTAACCTCATATCCTTCAATAATGTAAATATATCTGATGCAGAAGGGAATAAAGGCATCGTTAATGGTACCGTAAAGCATAATTGTCTGCATAACTTGAAATATTCATTTGAAATAAATTCGAAAGGTCTGCTATGCTATGATACGAAAACATTTAACGGGCTTCCTTTTTACGGAAGTATGTACGGCACCGGTACGGCCAATATAACGGGTGGCGGAAATGTATTGAATGTCAATGTCAATATGACGACCAACAACAAATCGTTATTAGTATATAACGCCGGCAGCCCAAACGAAATAACCAACAGGCAATTTATCACCTTCTATGACAAGTCTCCTAAGAGGGAAGAAGACAATATCATTGTGAAATTCAATCAAGAAGATAACGAAGAGAAAGAACAAGAAGATGACACCCCAATGGACATCCGAATAAATATGCTGGTAGATGCCACTCCGGATGCAACACTCAAAGTAATCATGGATCCTGTTGCCGGTGACAACATCACCTGCCATGGAAACGGAAATATTCGTGCTTCTTATTATAATAAAGGAGATTTCCGTATGTTCGGTGATTACAACATAACCCAAGGAGTATATAAACTCAGCATGCAGCAGGTAATCAGAAAAGACTTTCAGTTGAAACAAGGCTCAGTATCTTTCAGCGGTGACCCGATGGCAGCTGATTTGGATGTACAAGCTGTATATACGGTAAATAATGTGTCACTGAGTGACTTGACTTCCAGCGGAAATTTTTCACAAAATAATGTAAAGGTGAATTGTCTGATGAATTTAAGCGGTAAACTCCTGCATCCTGTCTTTAAATTTGACTTGGAACTCCCTACCGTAAATGAAGAGGAAAAAGAAATGGTCAAGAGTCTAATCAGTACGGATGAGGAAATGAACATGCAAATCATTTATCTATTAGGTGTAGGAAGATTCTACACATATGAATATGCCAGAGCTAATGGAACGGGAACTCAATCATCTGCAATGAGCTCTCTTCTTTCGTCTACCCTCTCCGGACAAGTCAACAACATGCTGGGGCAATTCATTAACAATAATAACTGGAATTTCGGAACTAATCTGAGTACCGGCACTAACGGATGGACGGATGTGGAATGGGAAAACATGCTTTCGGGAAGGATGCTGAACAATCGTTTGCTCATCAACGGAAGTTTCGGCTATAAAGAGAATGCCATTAAAAACAATAACTTTGTCGGTGACTTTGATGTACAGTGGCTGTTGACTCCATCCGGAGAAATCAGTCTGAAAGGATACAACGAAACCAATGACCGCTATTTTGCGAAATCCACATTAACCACTCAAGGTGTAGGAATTGTATTTAAAAAGGAATTCAATAGCTGGAAAGATCTGTTCAGATGGGGAAAAAATAAAAACATTTACAAACAGCCAGCCAAAACGGACAAAAAGAAAATACCAAAGAATCCGGATACGAGTTTTATCAAATGGAATAAAAAAGGGAAATAGACACTAATCTATTTCCCTTTATCATTATCATGTTATTTAGAATTACTTTCCAGCCTGAGCTTCAGCATCCTTAATCATGTTCTCACTTGCATACATGTAAACTTCTACACGACGGTTAGCCTGACGGCCGGCTGCTGTAGTATTATCAGATACAGGAGACTTGGAACCCATTCCTTGTATAGTCTTGAACTGATTGACAGTTACATTGCAACTTTGCAAATAGTTCTGAACTGATTGTGCACGTTTCAAAGATAAAGGATCATTGACAGCATCACTACCTGTGTTATCAGTATGTCCATATATGGCAATATCCATATCTTTATTTGAATTAAGCACACCGGCAAATTTATTCAATGAATTCTTTGCAGCAGTGTTCAAGGCTGCCTGGTTTGTTGCAAACAAGATACCTGAATCAAACGTAACTTTTACAGCTTTCAATCCGTTGGCATCAGTAACCTCTTCAACTTTAGCATTCTGAACCTTTTCAGCTTCAGCTTTAGCTTTATCCATTTTCTTACCGATAATAACACCGGCACCTGTACCAACTGCAGCACCAATAGCTGCACCTACAGCTGTGTTACCAGCTATCTTACCAACAATTCCACCTAACAATGCGCCACCACCAGCACCGAGCAGACCGCCTTTGGCTGTATTACTCATACTGCCGCATCCTCCAAAAACCATAGTTGCACAAAGCAATAATGAAACTAATTTAATTTTTTTCATAACTTTTAATTATTAAATTACTAAAATTCATGCAAATATACGTTTTTTGAAACATTCAGCGGATGTTTTTTATCAAAAATTTTCACAAAAGAGCATTCTTTGTTGCTACGATACTTAATATTTAGTAATTTTGCAAACCTAATTATTGAGTAAAATAATATATAAATAAAAATGGCAGCAGAATTAAAAGAACTGACCAAACGTAGTGAAAACTACTCACAATGGTACAATGATTTGGTAATAAAAGCCGATTTGGCTGAACAATCACCGGTCAGAGGATGTATGGTTATCAAACCTTACGGTTATGCAATTTGGGAAAAAATACAACGCCAATTGGACGATATGTTCAAGGCAACGGGACATCAAAATGCTTATTTTCCTCTGCTAATTCCTAAATCTTACTTAAGCCGGGAAGCGGAACATGTAGAAGGCTTTGCAAAAGAATGTGCTGTAGTGACTCACTACAGACTGAAAAATGCAGAAGACGGCAGTGGAGTCATTGTCGATCCTGCAGCAAAACTTGATGAAGAATTAATCATTCGCCCTACCAGTGAAACCATCATTTGGAGTACTTACAAAAATTGGATTCACTCCTATCGTGATCTCCCTATCCTGTGCAACCAATGGGCCAATGTCATGCGTTGGGAAATGCGCACCCGTCTGTTCCTCAGAACAGCAGAATTCTTGTGGCAAGAAGGACATACAGCCCATGCCACTCGTGAAGAGGCTGAAGAGGAAGCAGTGAGAATGCTGAATGTTTATGCTGAGTTTGCAGAGAAATGGATGTCGATACCGGTAGTGAAAGGTGTAAAATCTGCCAACGAGAGATTTGCAGGTGCCATTGACACTTACACCATAGAAGCATTGATGCAAGACGGAAAAGCTCTACAGAGCGGAACATCACACTTCTTAGGTCAAAACTTTGCCAAAGCATTTGATGTACAATTCGTCGACAAGAACAACAACATGGATTATGTCTGGGCCACATCCTGGGGTGTATCCACACGTCTGATGGGTGCCTTGATCATGACTCATTCCGATGACAACGGATTGGTATTACCTCCAAAACTTGCTCCGATTGAAGTCGTTATCATTCCTATTTACAAAAACGAGGAACAACTGAAGCGTATTGATGCCAAAGCAAATGAAATTTCAAGCAAATTAAAAGCAATGGGTATATCCGTGAAATATGACAATGCGGATAACAGACGTCCCGGTTTCAAATTTGCCGATTACGAATTGAAGGGAGTTCCCGTTCGTCTGGTAATGGGACCTAGAGACTTAGATAACAACAGCGTTGAGGTTATGCGCCGCGACACACTGGAGAAAAATTCTGTCACACTGGACGGTATAGAGGATTTCGTTAAAAAATTACTTGATGAAATTCAAGAAAACCTGTTCCAGAAAGCTTTGAATTTCAGAAAAGAGAATACGTACACTGTTGATACTTATGATGAATTCAAAGAGCAGATAGAAAAAGGCGGTTTCATTCTCGCACATTGGGACGGTACAACCGAAACGGAAGAACGCATCAAAGATGAAACAAAGGCTACCATCCGTTGCATTCCTTTTGAAGGAGACAAAACTCCGGGGAAATGCATGGTGACAGGAAAGCCATCGGAACGCAGGGTTCTGTTTGCAAGAGCTTATTAATGGCGGGGGGTCAGTTGTACCACCTAACTACGTTGATTAACATAGCTAACTACGTTAATTACGATAGCTAACAAAGGAAAGCCCAACGGCAAACCACATATAGCAAAAAAGGGAGTATTGATACTCCCTTTTTTCTTTACGCAACTTTCGTTATTTTATTCCTTCACGTTCCAGATAGCCTATCACATCCCCTTTATTTACAAGGCCACCGTGTTTGACACATATCTCCGTAAGACGGCCATCAAAACCTACCATAATTGGCTGAAGTTCACCCCACGTGGTAGAAAGGACACAGAATTGTTCATCCTGTTTGTATTTCTTGCCAATAAAAGGTTCGATAGAAGGTCCGTCCACACTAATTTCATAAAGAATCTGTCCTCTGGTATTTGCAACAATCGGATCAGCTTTTTCATGCTTGATTTTGGAAACTTCTTCTGGATTATAACCCTTCTTGGCCATAGCCTCATCTTTCATGTGTTGCAGTTCTTCAAGAAAACGTTTTTTGGCAGCACCACTCTTGTAATCACGGTACTGTTCCGGATGCATGGCCAACTCAAAGAGTTCCTCTTGATCTTGTCCTTCGTCCCAACCGTTTTTCTTCATTTCTTCACGGAAACTATCAAGGGCATCAGGATAATAACTCTGAGGATCTGCATCTGTAAATTCGCGTCCCTGCTCCTTTGCACGAGCGATAAGTTCTTCATCGATCTTGCCGGGCACTCTCCCACTCTTACCTAAAATCATTCCCCACATGGCATCATCCATCATCGTGAAACGAGGCTTCCCTTGAGCCAAAGTAAGCAAATTCATCAAAGCTATATTCTTCACATATTGAGAGAACGGAGTAACCAAAGGTGGATAACCCACACGTGGCCATACATAGGCAACTTCATCAAAGAGTTTTACCAACATATCATCCATTGTCAATTCACGTTCTCCTTTTTCCTTCAGAATATTATTGATAGAACGACGTATACCTCCCAGATCTGCCATCATAGATCCCATCATACCTCCGGGCAAACCACAGCCCAACAACAAAGATGACATCTGCTTGTTGGAGGGGTTGATGAAATAGCCCAACCATTCGTCAATGAATTCCTGAGTCATTGAACGGGCGGCCATATAGGCATCCATATTGATTTCGGGCACATCAAAACCTTCATGCTTGAGCATGCTTTGAACTGAAATAATATCTGGATGAACCTTTCCCCATGACAAGGGTTCGATGGCAGTATCCAATATATCTACTCCATTATTGGCCACTTCAAGCATAGAAGCCATAGACAATCCGGGACCTGAATGTCCGTGGTATTGAATGATAATGTCGGGATGTTTCGTCTTGATGTTTTTTGTCAGTTCACCCAGCATAGCAGGCTGTCCGATACCGGCCATATCCTTCAAACAAATTTCCTGAGCACCGGCTTCGATGAAGAGGTCGGCTTTCTTGCTATAGTACTCAACTGTGTGAATAGGAGAATTTGTTATACAGAGGGTAGCTTGTGGAGTCATGCCTCCTTCCAAAGCATAATGAATGCTTGGAATAATATTACGTTCATCATTAAGTCCGCAAAATATACGAGTTATATCAGTGCCCTGAGCATGCTTGACTTTATACATCAGTTTACGCACATCTGCCGGTACAGGATACATTCGCAAGCCATTTAATCCACGATCGAGCATATGAGTTTTAATGCCCGCTTCATTAAATGTTTTCGTAAAAGTACGAACTGCCTTGTTAGGATTTTCGCCAGCCATGAGATTTACTTGTTCGAAAGCACCTCCATTGGTCTCCACACGAGCAAAACAACCCATATCGGCAATGACGGGAGCAATGCGCTCCAACTGATCTGCCCTTGGCTGGTATTTACCGGACGATTGGAACATGTCACGATAAACTAAACTAAACTGAATCTTTTTTTTCATATTTCAATGTCTTTTATATAAGAAAAGAATTATATATCTTTCATTCGCAAAAATAATTAAATATTTTAAAATCGCTTTATTATTTATAAAAAATGAATAATTATTTTTTATCTTGAAGTTCTTCACCTTTGAGAATAGGGAGACACAAGTGATATTTCACGGCTAATAAGCGGGTCAGGAAAACACTTGCGCCACTAAACAACTGTAAAGAAGCTTCTCCAACTCCTACCTTTAAACATATTCCATATACTATTCCCCCAATTACACATGCCATTGCGTAAATTTCTTTTCTGAAAATCAAAGGAACTTCATTAATGAATATGTCTCTTATCACACCTCCTGCGGCACCTGTTATGCATCCCATAATGACTGCCACCCATAAGGGATAACCTAAAGTCAATGTTTTGCTCACACCTACCACCGTGAACAAAGCCAGACCTATCGAGTCGAATATAAAAAATGTACTGTTTTGCCTGATAAGCTGTTTATTAAACATGATTACCCATAACAATGCAAAACCGGAACAAATGAGGTAAATAGGATCTGTCATCCAAAACGGAGTAATTCCTAACATAACATCACGAATTGTTCCGCCTCCGATAGCAGTTGCCACACCTACCACATATGCACCAAACCAATCGAAGCGTTTGGCCGAAGCCAAACGGATTCCTGATATAGCAAAAGCAAAAGTTCCTATAAATTCAAGTACTTTGACAAAAGTCGGCCATTCAAATTGTATCATTCTGCTACATTATTTTGTGGATTACCTTCTTTAAAATGTCTCAAGTTATCAACCGCAATATCCATCAGTCTCACACGTGCTTCCCGTGTTGCCCACGCAATATGCGGAGTGATGAAACAATTTCTTGCTGATAGCAGAGGATTATCAGTTTCAGGCGGTTCATGAACCATTACATCCAAACCTGCAGCATATATATCACCTTTATCAAGAGCCTCCGCCAAGTCATATTCATTGACTAACGGACCTCTCCCGGTATTGATTAAAATCGCAGTGGGCTTCATTTGTTTCAATCGTTCTGCATTAATTATTTCTTTAGTGTCACTAGTGAGCGGACAATGTAAACTGACGATGTCTGACGTTGAAAACAACTCATCGAGAGTCATCTTCTTTATTCCTTTTGGCAATGAATTCTGAGTCTTGGAAGTGTAGGCAGCTACATGAAGACCCATGGCCAATGCAATCTCGGCAGTAGCCATTCCTGTATGTCCCAAGCCCACTATTCCCATCTGTTTCCCTGCCAATTCAATTAAGGGGAAATCCCAATAACAGAAATCAGGGTTATGACTCCATCGCTTTTGCTTGTTCTGATCGGCATAATAACCGACACGCTGAGTGATATTCAGCAAATGAGCAAATACCATCTGGGCAACAGACATTGTACTATATGCAGGGATATTCGACACAACAATATGTCTGTTTCTTGCTGCTTGAATATCTACAACATTGTAACCTGTTGCCAATACTCCGATATATTTCAAATCAGGAAGAGCATTAATTGTATCTGCATTCAATACCACTTTATTAGTCAGAATTGCATCGGCATCCTGCACGCGATTCATTAATTCCTCGGAAGAAGTGCGTTCATAAACTGTCAAATCTCCTATTTCTTTCATTTCATCCCATGATAAGTCAGCTGGATTAGCCGCATATCCGTCCAAAACTACAATTTTCATTTTCATATTATTTATCAAACCTATTTTTCCAATATAAGTTCATTCTTTCTTTCAGTTTTTCTTCCTGTGGGTTATCCTGAGGATGCCAAAAACGTTGGTCTAAAGCCCCATCTGGCAGGAATTGCTGTTCTACAAAATTACCTTTATAATCATGAGCATACTTATAGCCTTCATGATACCCCAAATCCTTCATCAATTTAGTCGGGGCATTCCGCAAATGCAATGGCACGGGTAAATTTCCGGATGACTTCACAAAATCCAATGCAGCTGCAATACCTAAATATGAAGAATTACTCTTCGGACTTGTAGCTAAATAGACCGTTGCTTCCGCCAAAGGTATTCGGCCTTCGGGCCAACCTATTTTCATGCATGCATCGAAACACGCATTTGCCAAAAGCATTGCATTGGGATTTGCCAACCCAATATCCTCTGATGCAGAAATCACAAGGCGACGTGCTATAAATGCCGGGTCCTCTCCTCCCTCAATCATCCGGGCAAGCCAATATAAGGCTCCATCCGGATCACTTCCACGTATGGATTTTATGAAGGCAGATATGATGTCATAATGCATTTCACCGTCTTTATCATAGGCCAAGGGATTCTGTTGAAGTCTCTCAACAACCTTTTTATCAGTAACAACAACGTCGTGCTCGCTTTCTGCCTCAACGACTAATTCTATTATATTTAAAAGTTTTCGAGCATCACCACCCGAATATCTCAGGATTGCATCTGTCTCTTCAACTTTTATGTTTCTTTCCTTAAGGATTGGGTCTGTATTGATAGCCCGGTGAAGAAGTTCCAATAAATCTTCTTTCTCCAATGAATTCAGAACATAAACCTGACATCTTGACAAAAGAGGCCGGATAACTTCAAATGAAGGATTTTCAGTAGTAGCCCCAATCAAAGTAACCGTTCCGTTTTCCACCGCCCCTAACAGAGAATCCTGTTGTGACTTGCTGAAGCGATGAATTTCATCAATAAATAGTATAGGACTGGATTGATTAAAAAAACGGCTGCTTTTAGCTTTTTCAATCACGTCACGTACATCTTTTACACCGGATGTAACAGCACTCAGCGTATAGAACGGAGTTTCTAGCTGATTGGCAATAATACGGGCTAATGTGGTTTTTCCCACACCGGGAGGTCCCCAAAGGATAAAGGAAGAAATACGTCCTGATTCGATCATATTTCTAAGGATTGCCCCCTTTCCAACCAAATGTTTCTGTCCGATATAATCATCCAGAGTCTTTGGCCGCAATCGTTCCGCTAATGGTTGTGACATAATATTCTTATCTATCTTTTTACAAAAATAATGAATAGTATCGTTTCCTCCTAACTTTTTACGAAAAAAACCGGCTATACTCACGTATAACCGGCCTTAAAAACATATTTCTTAACTGTAAAGGAAAATGTTTGTTATGAAAAAAACTTTTTTTACTTACATCCACCTCCTAAGGCTTGGTAAAGTAATATATAACTCTGTAACTCATCAAAACTATTAGACAAATCATTCAACTGAGCCGACAGCAGAGTTTGGTTGGCTGTCAAGACCTCCAGATAAGTCGTACTTCCATTTTCCATTAAAAGTTTTGTACTGTTGACGGCGGTCGTTAAAGCACTGATTTGATTTTTATAATAAGCACGTTTTTCACGTGCCGTTTGCATCTGACTCAAATCTGTATTCACCTCTACACCTGCATTAAGCAAAGTTTGCTGAAAGGCAAGTTTGGCCTCTTCCTGCTGCGCCTTGCTGATTTTATATTGAGCAGCTATTCTTCCTCCTTGAAAAATAGGTTGTGCGAGCGAGGCTACAGCATTCAGCAGAATCTTACCGGGATTAACGATACCCATACCCGAACTATTTGTCCATCCTGCTGTTCCGCTTAAATTGATGGACGGATAAAACGCGGCACGAGCTTCATTGGTTGCATAAAATGCTGCGGCTAAAGTCTGCTCGGCCCGATTGACGTCCGGACGTTGAGCTAAAAGATGCAAGGGTACTCCTTTCGTTGTAAAATCAGCAATATCAAGCTGATCTGCATTCCATTCGCTGCGACTAATTGCGTGGGGCGTATCACCCAATAATGCACTGAAATTATCTTCCAGATTCTGAATATTCTTCTTTAAATCAGCTACCGAAGCACAAACAGACAAATAAGTGGCCTGCGCCTGTGACACAGAAGCTTCATTGGCTCCGCCGGCTTCCATCAATGCACGATAAGTATCTACAAGCTGTCTCCAATTCTCTTTGGTCTGTTCGGATATTTTCAGCTGTGAATCCAATAACAGCAAAGTATAGTAATCATTGGCAATGGTAGCTATCAATTGTGCTTGCACAGCCTGTTTATAACTTTTCGTCTGCTCATATACTGCTTTTGATCTTTCCTTCGCGTTTCGCAAAGAACCGAAAACATCCAACTGCCAACTTGCTGCAACAGGAAGACTGTATATTTTACTCGGTGTTTTACCATCAAAGCTACTCAAAGTTCCACTAGGTGACAAGGCAAGAGTAGGCAAAAAAGCAAGACGAGCAGCAGTCAACGAGGCTTGTGATTCAGTCACTTTAAGTTGCGCCGTCTGTAAATTTGTATTGTTTTTCAGACCTTGTTCTATCAATTGCCGTAAAGCTGGATCGGAAAAGAATTCCTGCCATGCCGGCAATGAATCTGCACTTACCTCTACAACTCTATCTCCCGTCAGGTTTTGAGTAGTCAAATCAGCAGGACGATGATAAGTGGTATAAATACCGCAGCTGCTCAACATGGCAGCTACGGATATTGTATATAATATTTTTTTCATGTTACTTTTCATTTTCAGGTTTTGATGTTTTCATTTCAATCTCGTCTCTTTGTTTTTCCAAAACGACTTGTGCATCAGCTTCCTCTTTCAATGCGGGACGAATCTTTTCCTGCAGGAATTCAAAGATAATGAACATTACAGGAACCACAAAAAGCAGTGCTAGCGTTCCGATCAACATACCACCTACAACACCTGTTCCCAAAGAACTGTTACCATTCGCTCCTGCTCCGGTTGAAAACATCAACGGTAACATACCGAAGATAATCGTAAGGACCGTCATCAGAATAGGACGCAGACGAACTTGTGCTGCAGAATAAGCAGCCTCTACAATACCCATTCCTTTTCGGCGCCTTTCGATAGCATATTCAGTAATCAAGATAGCTGTCTTTGACAACAATCCAATCAACATGATAACACCTGTTTGCAAGTATATATTATTTTCAAGTCCGAATAGTTTGGCGAACAAGAAACTTCCCATCAAACCAAACGGAACAGAAAATATCACAGCAAATGGTACTAAGAAGCTCTCATACAGACATGACAGAATCAAAAAGATCAGTACCACACATATACCATAAATAAACACTGTGGAAGCACCGCTCTTTTGAGCCTCTTCACGTGAAATACCACCATAATCATAACTATATCCATCAGGCAATGTCTGCTTGGCAACTTCTTCAATGGCTTTCATTGCCTCACCGGATGAATATCCGTCGGCCACATTCACATTACAGGAAATGGAGCTGAACAGATTGAATCGGTTAGCCAATTCAGGACCCAATGTTTTTTTCAATGTTACAAACTGACTGAGAGGAGCCATTTCACCACCATTCCTTACAAACATATTATTTAGCGACTGGGCATCCAAACGATATTTCGGATCAGCTTGAAGCATCACTCGATATACTTTTCCGAACTCATTGAAATTACTGATATATGATCCTCCGCAATAGCTTGATAAAGAACTCAAAACAGCTGAAGGAGATATGCCGGCACGCATACATTTTGCAGCATCAACATCAACGGAATACTGTGGGAAATTCATCGCATAAGAAGTATATGCCATAGAAATTTCCGGACGTTGGTTCAATGCACCCAAGAATTGCATGGACGACATATAGAACTTACTCATATCTCCACCGGTCTTATCCTGCAGATTCAAGTCAATAGAGTTACCCATTCCATAACCGGGAATCATACCAGGTTGAAAAATAAATACTTGAGCCTTTTTAATATTTGCAAATTGTGCAGTCAGTCTGCCAATTACAGCATTTGAACTATGTTCTTTACCCTTTCGTTCGCTCCAGTTCTTCAAACGTACTACGCACGTTCCATAAGAAACGCCCTGTCCGGACATGAAACTATAACCTGCAATACGCATATAATCTTGCACTTCGGGTGTCTTCTTGAGTATTAATTCCACATCATCAAGCACCTTGTTAGTTTCATTAAGACTGCTTCCCGGAGGTGTGCTGACATTAACCATACATACGCCCTGATCTTCCTGCGGTACAAGTCCTGTTTTTGTTGTTGACATGAAAAATACCAACAACGCTACAGCTGCAACCATGGCAGTCCACACCATCCATCTGTGATGTATAAAGAACATGACGCCCTTCTTATACTTGTTCATCACCGCATTAAACGAAGCATTATATGCTGCACGTACACGACCATTTATACTCTTCGCACTTTTTGTTCCATCCGAAGGACGCATCATCATTGCACAAAGAGCCGGGCAAAGAGTTAATGCACTGATACACGAAATACCGA
The DNA here is from genome assembly GCA_036804505.1 of Bacteroidaceae bacterium. GTDB lineage: Bacteria > Bacteroidota > Bacteroidia > Bacteroidales > Bacteroidaceae > Phocaeicola_A. Next base: position 105,112 of record DAIRSI010000004.1, on the reverse strand, counting down.
CTGCTGTTGCCATAGTCACACCGAATTGTGTGTAGAATATTCCGGATGTACCTCCCATGAAGGAAACAGGAATAAAGACTGCCATAAACACAGCGGTACAGGAAATAACAGCCATGGTTACATCACCAAGAGCGGCCTTTGTAGCTTGGTAAGGAGATTTTACCCCTATATCAAATTTTGATTGGACCGCTTCCACCACAATAATGGCATCATCCACCACCGTTCCAATGGCAAGTACCAATGCAAACATTGTCAGAATATTGAGGCTGAAGCCGGCGGCCGACAAACAAGCAAACGTTCCGACCAGTGAAACTATAATAGACACAGAAGGGATAAATGTACTCTTGAAATCCTGCAAGAAGAAATACACAACCAGAATGACAAGAATAATAGCTATAATCAAAGTTTCTACCACATTATCAATGGATTCAAACAAGAAGTCATTGGAACTCATTAATTTCACAAATTTAGTTCCACTAGGCAAATCCTTACTTATATTATCCAGCAAACTGGAAATATCTTTATTTACTTGGGTAGCATTTGCTCCTGCCACCTGGAATGCCATAAAATTGACTCCTGGATAACCATTCACTGAACTATGGAAACTATATGACAAAGATCCAAGCTCCACATCAGCAATATCCTTTAGTTTAAGAACATTACCATTTGCATCCGAACGTACAACAATATTTTTAAATTCATCTACACTAGTCAGTCTTCCCTTATACTTCATGGTAAACTGGAAAGTATTATTCGAATTCTCTCCCAAAGAACCTGTAGGAGCTTCGATATTCTGTTCTCCAAGGACAGCCGTAATATCTGATGGGACCAATCCATATTGAGCCATCAACGCCGGCTTCAGCCAAATACGCATACTATAAGTATCGCCCATTGCCATTACATCACCGACTCCCTGAATACGCTTAATCTGCGGGACAACAGTTATATCCAGATAATTTGCCAAGAAATGCTCATCATACTTTCCATTAGTACAAGTCAATGAATTAATCTGAAGAAAACTTGTCTGACGTTTCATGGTAGTCACGCCAATTTTTGTTACTTCAGCCGGCATTAATCCCTGAGCCTGTGAAACTCTATTCTGCACATTGACAGCAGCCATATCAGGGTCTGTACCTTGCTTAAAATACACCGTAATGGAAGCCGAACCGGAATTCGTTGCAGTAGAAGTCATGTAAATCATGTTTTCCACTCCATTGATACTTTCTTCCAAAGGCATAATGACACTCTTCATCACCGATTCCGCATTGGCACCCGGATAAGAAGCTCTCACCATAATAGTAGGAGGAGCTATATTCGGATACTGTTCGATTGGTAAAGTGAAAAGAGAAATCAATCCGACTATGAGTATGAGCAGCGAGATGGAAATTGCCATCACCGGCCGCTTGATAAATATATTTCCTTTCATTGTAAACCTTCTTTATTTAATTTCTGTACCTTCACGAACGAGACCTGCTCCTTCGGATATAATGACTTCACCCGGCTTCAATCCGCCTGTGACAACATAATTCTGTCCATTATTGATTGGAGCCACAGAAATAATTGCAGAAACAGCTTTGCCATTAATAACTTTAAATACCATTGTTTTATCCTGCATTTGAGATGTTGCTACTTGAGGTATAACAATACAATTCTTATATGAATGAGGTATAACTACCATACCGGAAGCACCACTATGCAAAAGTCTTCCCCTATTTGGGAATGCAGCGCGTACTGTTACCGATCCCGTCTGTGAATCAATAACTCCGCTGATACTTTCTATCTTTCCTTCCTCACCATATTGGGTTCCATTATTCAGAATAAGCTTTATCCTGGGAAATTCCTTAATAGCTTTATCCATAGAACCATATTGTTGCGTGTAATCCAATAATTGATTTTCTGACAGAGAAAAATATACATACATCTCGGAATTATCAGACACGGTTGTCAATGGTTGTGAAATTGATGCACTAACCAAGGCCCCCAAACGATATGGAAGTATTCCAACCACTCCATCCGACGGACTTTTTACAACTGTATAAGAAAGATTGTTTCTGGCGCTCAATTCTTGAGCTTGGGCTTGAGCCAACTGTGCTTGTGATGTTAACAATGCATTTTTTGCCGTTTGCAACTCATATGCAGAAATCACCTTATTATTATATAGCTTCTCTTTACTGTCACTTGTAAGTTTTGCTGTTGCCAATTGAGCCTGAGCCATTCTCACATTGCTTACTGCAGTTTGCAGGGCAGCTCTATAAGGAACCTGATCAATGATAAAAAGCGGCTGCCCTTTACGGACAACTTGGCCTTCTGTAACACACAACTTCGTTAGCGTACCGGCTACTTGCGGATATATCTGAATATCCTGACGACCCTTAATGGATGCAGAATATTGATCATCTATAGTCTGATCTGACGTCGTCACTGTCATTGTCTTATAGTTACCACCGGGCATCATCCCCGTTTGTTTAGGCTTGCATCCTTGCAACAGTAAGCAACCCAACATTAAAATACCTAATGAAATCTTTTTCATAACTAAATCTTTTTTCTTTATTGTTAAACACGTTGCAAAGATATAACTTTTAATCATAGAAATAGTTTTCATAATAGAGAATACGTTGTCCATTTTAAGAACTAGCTATTGCAAATCGATTTAAAAACGTTTAATTTTGTCCAAAATAAGAATAAACAGGTATGAAAAGTATTAATGTATTACCTCCAAAAGAGGAATTCATGGTTGAAACGAATGCCATGGAAGATTTTCAAAATGAAACTATCCGTACAAACAATGGAATTTTGCTGATTTGTTTGGATGGAAATGCCGTTCTATCAATCAACGAACATAAATACTCCTTAAGCCATAGTATGATGGGAGTTATCTTTCCATACGATTTAATTGAAATTTCCCAAGCAGACGCTAATTTCAAAGTCACTTCCATCATTACAAGTGAAATGTTTATCAGAGAGGCTAGCTTGCACCTGGAAAATGTTATTTATGATTTTCTGCATGCCAACCGTGTACTTCCGGTAAAGAACAATCAGAATTTTAAAATAATAAAATCCATGATGCAATGGATGTATAATATATATGATGACAGGGAAAGTTATGTACGCAGAGAACTGTTCCTTATTAATATACGCATATTTTTCCTGAATATTTATGATACAGGCCGTCGCAGAATCATACAAAGCGGATTACAGAAACCTATTGACCATAAAACAAGGGCCGGTTCTTTATTCCACAAATATTTAAATTTAGTTTTTGATCAGGCACAAAAAATGCGTGAAGTATCTTTCTATGCCAACGAGTTATGCATTTCTCCCAAATACCTAAACACCATCAGCAAGGAAGTTATTGGGAAAACTGCAAAAGAAGTGATAGACAATAGAGTTATCATGCAATTAAAAATAGCTCTGAGAGATACAGACAGAACCATTCAACAGATTTCAGATGAGTTCAATTTTCCTAACCAATCCTACTTTGGACGCTATTTTAAAAAGATTACAGGGATGTCTCCTTCTGAATTCAAAAAACAGGAAAGTTATTCTTAAAAAAATATAACTGTTAGCATTTCATATTTTAACATATATATAAATAAAAAACCGGTCTTTTCACAAAGATCGGTTTTTAAGTTTTCAATAGGTATTAGTTTTTTTTAAGGTAAAAAGATTGTTTTCAGGATAACGATGCAAAGATAATCCCTTTTTTTGGTATCAACCAAACAATTTTCTATGTTATCGAACATATTTACAGGGATTTCTTTGTGTTTTTTTTATTTCTGTATTTTTTTAACTCTTTAAGAAATTACCAAATCTTTCTTCAAATGTCATTTAACATATAAGAATGTCTATTCAATAATTTTGTTTTCAAACTTACAACCTTTTTTAGGAACTTGCAAGAGTATGTCTTAGTTTTTTTCTAGAAATCACACTTTGTTATTAGAAAAAACCAAATAAAATACATACTTTTGCAAAATAAATAAGATGTTTAAAACATATCAAAATGACTGAAATAAACATTACAGACACAAATGAGAAAAAAAGCCTGAATTTTGTGGAACAGGCAGTCGAGAATGATTTAAAAGAAGGCAAAAACGGGAAAAGAATACAAACCCGTTTCCCGCCCGAACCCAATGGATATTTGCACATTGGCCATGCAAAGGCTATCTGCATGGACTTTGGCATTGCAAAAAAATATGATGGTATATGCAATTTGCGCTTTGATGATACAAATCCATCCAAGGAAGATACAGAGTATGTAGATGCCATCATGGAAGATATTCAATGGTTGGGATTCAAATGGGGAAATGTGTACTATGCTTCTGATTATTTCCAAAAATTATGGGACTTTGCCATCAGATTGATAAAAGAAGGTAAAGCATACATTGATGAACAAACTTCGGAAGAAATAGCAAAGCAAAAGGGAACACCAACCCAACCTGGAGTAGAAAGTCCTTTTAGGAATCGACCGATAGAAGAAAATCTTTCTTTATTTGAGAAGATGAATAGTGGTGAAGCTGAAGAAGGCTCCCTCGTCTTGCGCGCGAAAATCGATATGGCAAATTCAAACATGCACTTCCGTGACCCCATCATCTACCGAATCATTAACACTCCGCATCACCGCACAGGTACCAAATGGCATGCTTATCCTATGTATGATTTTGCACATGGACAAAGTGATTATTTCGAAGGAGTCACACATTCCATTTGTACTTTGGAATTCGAAGTACACCGCCCTTTATATGACTATTTCATCGATTTACTGAAAGAAGGAAAAGATTTGGACAACAATCGCCCACGCCAGATTGAATTCAACCGCTTGAATCTAACTTATACCGTTATGAGCAAACGTAAATTACTGGCACTGGTGAAAGAAGGTCTGGTAAACGGTTGGGATGATCCCCGTATGCCTACTATCTGCGGATATCGTCGTAGAGGATATTCACCGGAATCCATCCACAAGTTTATCGATATGATTGGATATACCAAATACGATGCACTAAATGATGTATCTCTATTGGAGGCAGCTGTCCGCGAAGACCTAAATGCACGCTCAACGCGAGTTTCGGCAGTTCTGAACCCTGTAAAATTGGTTATTACCAATTATCCGGAAGGACTGACTGAAGAAATGGAAGCCATCAATAATCCGGAAGACGAAACAGCCGGAAGCCACACCATTGAATTCAGCCGCGAACTTTGGATAGAACGGGAAGATTTCATGGAAGATGCTCCAAAGAAATATTTCAGAATGACACCGGGACAAGAGGTCAGATTGAAAAATGCATACATAGTGAAATGCACAGGATGCAAAAAAGACTCAAACGGCGAAATAGAAGAAATTTATTGTGAATATGACCCTATGACCAAAAGCGGCATGCCGGAAAGCAATCGAAAAGTCAAAGGAACTCTCCATTGGGTAAGTTGCGCACACTGTCTACCGGCAGAAGTCCGTCTGTACGACCGTCTGTTCAATGTGGAGAATCCTTCAGCCGAAGATGTAGATTTTCGCGATCTGCTTAATCCCGACTCTCTAAAAGTTCTTACAAACTGCTATGTTGAAAAATACTTATCCGGGTGCAAGCCACTTGATTATTTACAATTCCAGCGTATCGGATATTTCACGATGGATAAGGATTCTACATCCGACAAGATGATTTTCAATCGTACCGTTTCACTAAAGGACACTTGGAGTAAAATCAATAAATAATTCAACATCATTTAGAATGCCCAAAAACGAAACTGATGATTTTAACTCTCCGGAATTTCTAGAGAGTTTAAAAAAGTATGAAGACATGAAAAAAGGAATTGTGTCTTCATGCTATCTTGACATAGATACCATTCTTGATATCTCTGAATATTATGAAGTCAATATGAATTCGAAAGCTGCAGGAGAGGTTCTAGCCTTCGGCATACAGCTCCATCCGGATGATATTGAAATAAAAAAGTTCAAGATTCAAAATCTGATTATTCAAAACCAACTGAAAGAGGCCGAAAATGTGCTGAATGATATAAAGTCAGAAAATTCTGATCCAGAAATTCAATTAATGTGGGCAGCCTTGTATTTGCAGAAAGGAGAGCGTATAAAAGGACTTTCACAAATTGAAAAGGTCTTGAATTCATTAACCAATGACGATGATTTAGAAATGTGTGTTGAACAAGCAGGTAACATGCTGCTTGGTATACAGGATGCATATCGTGCATATAATATACTCGAAAAATACTATCCCAAGTTTCCGGATAACAAGGTTATAAGAGAATTATATGCAGAAGCTTGCTATGACAACGGGAATTTCTATCGGGCAGCCCAACTATATAATAAAAGTCTCGACGAAGACCCCTACGACGTAGATAAATGGATTTTTTTGGCAAGGTCATACATTTTTGCAGAAGACTATAAGAAAGCGCATGAATCTTTGGACTTTGCAGCAGCTATAGATGAAAATGTTCTAGAAATTGATGTCACGCGGGCATCTTGTTACTATCAGCAAAGAATCTTTGATAAAGCATTAGAATATTATAAAAAGGTCTATGAGAAAGATCCGACTAATGAATTAGTCATAATGTATGCTAGTGCATGTTGTCTAAACATTGATAAAGAAGCTGAATCAGCAAACCTGATAGAACAAGCCATTCGTGTAGGTGGCAATATGAGTCCTCAGTTCATTGACATGCGTCTGCAGGCAGCCATCATATTCGAACATATGAATAATTACGCAAAAGCGTTATTTTATCTCAATGAAGCACTAGAAAACGATGAAACAGTATCACAGGCATACATTTTAAGAGGGAGAATTTATCTCAAAACCGGCAAGTTAATCGAAGCGGAAAAAGAATTGAATATGGCATTAAAATATGCTGATAAAAAAGATGAATATTATTTCAATATAGCTCTAGCCTATTATGATGCCCATCTATTTCCCGATGCCATTGGTTACTTCCGTTTGCTTCCGAAAGGAGATTTTCAAGATTCTTCATACGCCTATATGGCCGATTGCTATCTGCAGTCAGGCCAGTCTGAAAAATATTTTTCCTATTTGCAACTGGCATGTCGTACCAATCCCGAATCAGTAAAAAACGTATTCGGCGGATTCATTCCCGAAGGTATAGCTCCGGACAAGTTTTATGAATATGTCCGACAGAATTGGAATGGCTATAACAACAACTTATTCAAATAATTAAAGAAAATGCAATCAGTAGAATTTGTACAATGGTGTCTCGAGCACCTCAATTACTGGACGATAACGATACTTATGGCTATCGAAAGTTCCTTTATCCCTCTCCCATCCGAGATTGTGATTACTCCAGCGGCTTATAAAGCTGCTGAAGGAGGGCTTAATATATATCTGGTCGTTTTGTTTGGTACGATCGGAGCTGACATAGGCAGTATTGTGAATTATTATCTGGCCTACTTCATAGGTCGCCCATTGTTCTACAAATTTGCCGACAGCAGGATAGGTCATCTGTTCATGCTGAGTGGAGAAAAGCTGGATCATGCCGAAGAATATTTCTACAAGCATGGATCCATATCCATATTCATCGGGAGACTCATTCCTGCAGTAAGGCATTTGATTTCCATACCTGCCGGCCTTTCCAAAATGCGGATCGGAACATTCATTCTGTACACCACTTTAGGAGCCGGATTATGGAACATCATTCTTGCATCAATAGGATACTACTTCCAGTCACAAATGCCGGAAAAAGAATTGATGGGATATGTAATGGTCTACAGTGAAGAATTCAAAATATGGATTCTCTCCATTCTGGCCATCTGCATCGTACTTTTCATAGGACACATCATCCGAAAAAAAAGAGCAGCCAAAAAGGAAATTACAAAGTAAGTCTAGCTTCGGCTTATTTGCAATCCCTTATCAGAAAGCGTCATATCTACAAAGCGAGCACATTCGTTCATAGGATGAGCTTGCAGCGTAGATTTGATTCGTGCAGCAGCTTCAGCATCTTTGGCAACCATGTATAGGAATCCGCCACCACCGGCACCAGGTAATTTGTATCCCCAGCAATAATCCTTCACAATGCGTATGACGGCTTCCACTCCATCCGGATCAGTACCTGAATCCAATTTTTTGTTCTGTTCCCATGTTTTGCCAATCAAACGCCCCATTTCTTCAAATCGGTTACATTGAATTGCATCATAGAGCTCCAGTGCGTGTACTTTCATTTCATTGAGTAAATGCAAATGCTCCGTCGAATTCAAGAAAATGCTTCGCACAATCTCTGCCAATATACCTTTGGCAACACGTGTTATGCCCGTATAATAAAGCAAATGGCATTTCTTATATTCCGGTTCAGAAAAAAGATAATCAGGTAACCATCTCACGAGCGGAGATTGATTAAATCCCGATTGAGTTTGCAACAACTTGATACCGTGAAGCACCCCGCCGTACTGATCCTGCCATCCGCCTCCGGTTGTCAACAGTTGTTCCAGGACCAAAGTCCTGACACATATTTCATTTTTATCCCATGTCAATCCGCAAAAATCAGACAAAGCCCCTAGAACCGTTGAAGCCAGTATAGAACTGGTTCCCAAGCCCGAACCTGCCGGCACAGCCGAAAGAAGCGTAACTTCAATACCTGAACCGAAATCATGCAGCTGGTCTTCCAATGATAGGTATTTTTCCGAACTGAATTCAGGCAGGAAACCTGCCATAGCAAGCGCAGCCTTAGGTATCGAAAAAGGAGACCCTACTTTATTGAATGCAGCGAGTTCCTCATACGTGCTCACTTCTTCCATCGCACCCAAATCGATAGAGCGCAGTATAATTTTGAAATTCTTACTAGGCTTTATATAGGTCTGCAATGGAGGTTGTCCATTAAGTTCGATGGCTAGATTCACCACATTTCCACCCTCACTCAGGCAATACGGCGGAGTGTCTGTCCACCCTCCAGCCAAATCAATACGAACAGGACTTCGTCCCCAAACAATCTGATCAGTATAGACATCTCTACGCGGATGCTGTTTGTTCGATAAAATAGAAGAAACCAAACCGTCCCTCAACAAAGAAAAAGCCTTATTTCCATCCTCCTGAAATGATTCACCTCTCAATCGATGAAGTTCGGAGCGAAACATACTGTCACTCAATTTCACCATCAAAGGAGCATCAGCTTTTATAGATGGTGGCATTTCGATATTCATATTGGAAAATTCAGCAGCAGCATCCTTCAAGTTCAACTGATAAAATACACTTTGTTCATAATTCTTTGCTATCGCCTTCCAGTTCCCTGCCCGAAAATATTCTCTTTGTCTGTACAGGCGATGCATATTGGCGTATGTGGATATTTCATCAGCATTAAGCTTCCTACTGTTCATCCAGATTAATTTTCCTTCCTGTAAATCATAGTCTGAAACCATCCATCTAACCACCTTTTCCAGCTCATCGATGCTGTTACAAACAGGGAATATTCGTGCTGACTGCATATCTTCCATTCCTTCTATCTCATTTGGTTCCACTTTTCTGCAAAGAGCCCATTTCATAAAAGTATCCTGTAAATATGTCGTATCAGAATTTGTCAAGCTTCCTCTGAAAGAATCTTCAAAACCATACGGGCGAGCCACAAACTGAGTATCTCCAATCGGGACTATATCCAGACAAACTCCTGCTGGTAAGTCTATTTTCCAGTCATTTGCCGGCACACCTGTAATCATATTTCGATGAGATATCTTCCAACCTTTCCCTACACAGCTGTTTTCTATCCATACTTCAGAATTCTCTTCCGTAAAATGGATCCTGACATCAGCATTCTGTGTAAAGATACAAGGATGAGGTTTCACTCTCAGATGAATAATCTCACGTTGGTCATTCACCAGATTCTGAACGGCCAATGTAGATGACAACAATTCTCGTGTCGTTCCATAATGGTAAAATTCACCTCCCGGAAGAGGCAGAATAGCGACCTTCAATTGCCTGAGTTCATCATCAAGTAGTAAAGGATGTTCACCCAGTGAGCAACCAAAATCGGAATACAAGTCATAATATTTGCAATGACCGTTTCCCTCCGAACGTTTCATCAGCAATTCTATCGCTTTATCATTCAAAAGCCAAACACCTATGTCCATCAGAAAAAGATGGGTCTGCATCAATCCGCCCAAAGTTTCTATACTGGGCTTTTGGAGCATATAGTCCAACTTGTCGGGTTCCGTACGTGAAGAAACAAAAACGCCGTGGTTCTTGGCCAGTTCCGGATTCACCCACAACCCATAACAGACCACATCCGCTTCCGGTATCGGCTGTAAAGGTTTGGAGGAGCGTATATACACATCTCCGCTCGCAATAAGTGTATGAAGCGATTCCGGAGCTTTTTCCATGATTTGTTCATAGAGAGGTAATTGTAAAGAAAGTAAATTCTGGTTAAGCTTTTGCCCTCTTGCCCATCTGAAGATGGGTATAGGTGTTAAAATCTTTCCGGAAGGAGCATAAGCAGGTAACCTTCTACTCTGTCCTCCCGCATGAAGAAGTATACGTTTTTCATTACCTAACCATTGCAGAAAATCATCCTGACTATCCTTTTTAAAAGCAGATTTTAGCAACCAGGCCGTTCCGCCTCCGGAACCAAGCTTGGAACCTACAGGATCGGATGTACAGAACCATTCATTTGGATCTGCGTTCTCAATCTCATGAAAACAATCCACCAAATTCGGCGGTAATGACAATAACTTTTTCACTTCAAACTATATTATCGAGATAAATACCATTCATACATTTTCTTCACACCTTCTTCTATATCTATTTTGTGGTGCCACCCCAAGGCATGCAATTTAGACACATCCGTCAATTTGCGCATAGTCCCGTCAGGTTTGGAAGAATCGAATGTCAGTTTGCCTTTATATCCAACTTCCTTGATAATCAAATCAGCCAATTGGGCAATAGTCAGTTCCTTTCCCGTACCTATATTGATATGGCAATTCCGGATATCTTTTTCATCCGATTTGTATGTATCCTTAAAGTCCACATGCTCCAGAACGAAAACACTGGCATCAGCCATTTCTTCACTCCACAGAAATTCTCGGAGAGGTTTCCCGGTCCCCCATAAAACAACTTTTTGAGAAGATATACCATATTTTTCCAAAACAGCAATGATATCACCTTCGGAATTCTGTCCGCTGACGCCCTCTACCGGACGCAAATCCATGTCTTTTCTTACAGCCGCCCAATCTCCATCCATCAAGCATTTTGCCAAATGAATTTTCCGAATCATTGCAGGAAGAACATGACTGTTCTCCAAATGAAAATTATCATTAGGCCCATAGAGATTTGTTGGCATCACAGCAATATAATTCGTACCATATTGCAGATTGAAACTCTCGCACATCTTTAGCCCCGCAATCTTTGAAATGGCATACGGTTCATTTGTATACTCCAAAGGTGAAGTCAGCAGTGCATCCTCCTTCATCGGTTGTTCCGCATCCCTTGGATAAATGCAGGTACTGCCAAGAAACAAAAGTTTTTTCACATGATGGCGAAAACTCTCTCCAATCACATTCTGCTGTATTTGCAGATTCTGATAAATAAAATCCGCCCTATACAAACTGTTGGCCATGATTCCACCTACATGTGCGGCAGCCAGTATCACATACTCCGGCTGTTCCTCATCAAAGAATTCTTTCACAGCCACTCCGTTCAGCAAATCCAGTTCCTTGTGAGTCTTGCCCACAAGATTAAAATAACCCTTGCCTTGCAGATTTTTCCAAATAGCCGATCCAACCAGACCATGATGCCCGGCTACATATATTTTCGATGATTTTTCCATGATTTCTAATCCTCAAGTTCCGCTTTCAAATGAAGCTTTTTCACAAAACGCATATCGTGTTTCACCATTATTTTCACCAAATCCCGGAAAGAAGTCTTATGAGGATTCCACCCCAACAATGTACGAGCTTTAGTCGGGTCGCCCAGCAACTGCTCCACTTCAGATGGACGGAAATATTTCGGATCCACTTCTACAAGGACTTTCCCTGTAGCTTTGTCAATACCCTTTTCATCCGCACCTTTTCCTGTCCACTCCAGTTCGATTCCCAATTCGGAAAAAGCCAGCGTAGTAAATTCACGTACCGTATGATATTCACCGGTCGCTATCACAAAATCCTCCGGACGCTCATATTGCAGAATCAGCCACATGCATTCCACATAATCCTTTGCATATCCCCAATCCCTGAGTGAATCCAGATTACCCAGATATAATTTGTCTTGGAATCCTTGTTTTATTCTGGAAGCCGCCAAAGTAATCTTTCGGGTCACAAAAGTCTCTCCTCTACGTTCCGATTCATGATTGAACAAAATTCCATTCACGGCAAACATCCCATAACTTTCACGATAATTTTTCACTATCCAAAAGCCATACTGTTTTGCAACTCCATACGGAGAACGCGGATAAAAAGGAGTCGTTTCCTTCTGGGGAACTTCCTGCACTTTTCCAAATAATTCGGAAGTGGAAGCCTGGTAAAATTTTGTTTTCTTTTCCAACCCCAATATGCGGATAGCCTCCAGAATTCTCAGAGTACCAACAGCGTCTGTCTCAGCCGTGTATTCAGGCACATCAAATGATACCTTCACATGGCTTTGGGCAGCCAGATTATAAATCTCGTCGGGTTGTATTTCCTGAATGATGCGAATCAGCGAACTGGAATCCGTCATGTCACCATAATGAAGATTCACCAGACGGGACTTCTTCATATCCCTCACCCACTCATCCAGGTATAGATGTTCTATTCGTCCTGTGTTGAAAGATGAAGAGCGACGAAGCACTCCATGAATCTCATACCCTTTTTCAATCAGAAATTCAGCCAAAAAGGATCCGTCCTGTCCGGTAATTCCCGTAATCAATGCAACTTTTTTCATACCTAGTTTAATTTTATTAATTGTTTCCGCTGAACAGTTTGATTCGCTGCTCTTCAGATAATTTGCAAATCAGCAACTTGCCGTCTTTTTCTACAACGATAAAACCGTCAAGCCCCTGCACAACCACCTTTTTCTCATCCGTAGCATGAATCACGCAATTCCTCGTGTCATACACCTCAATATGGTCGCCAATCAATGCGTTGTTAAAAGCATCTGTTTTACTCTGATCATGCAGCGAACTCCAGGTTCCCAAATCACTCCAGCCAAAATCAGCCGGCATCACAAAAATCTCTTCGGCCTTTTCCAAGATGGCATAATCCACCGATATGTTTTCACAAAGAGGGAAATCCTCATTGATATGCTTTTGTTCATCATCCGTGAAATAATATTTCAGCAGATTTTCAAAAATATTCGCCATCGGCGGTTGATAAACCCTGAAAGAATTTACAATAGTATTCACATTCCAAATAAAAATGCCTGCATTCCAGAAAAAGTTAGGTTTGGCTACATACTGTTTAGCAGTGGCCAAATCCGGTTTTTCCTTGAAAGAGTCCACCCTGTATATACCTTTGTTTGACATGGAAGGCATCGAATAATCAGCTTCTATATATCCATATCCGGTTTCAGGTCGTGTAGGCTTCATACCCAAAGTAACGATTGCATCCGTGTTCCTCGTATAATTCATAGCCGTTCTGATGACTCTTTGGAATTCCTCCACATTAGTAACGATATGATCGCTAGGAGTAATGACTAGGTTTGCCTTAGGATATTTAGATTTAATTTTCCAGCTCACGTATGCAATGCAAGGTGCCGTGTTTCTCCTGCACGGTTCCAGAAGAATATGTTCATCGTCCAAATCAGGTAATTGTTCTTTCACTACATCCCTGTATTTTTCCGATGTAACAATCCATACATTATCTTTAGGAAAAATAGTTCCGAAACGTTCCAGAGTCAGTTGGATCAAAGTTTTTCCGCATCCCAACACATCAATAAACTGTTTGGGATACTCCATTGTGCTCATAGGCCAAAACCTGCTTCCCACGCCTCCGGCCATTATCACCAAATGATTACATTCGTCCATCCTCATTTTTTATTTTATATTATTTGTTTCAAAAAGCAAATATATACAAAATAAATCAATAAGAAGCCTTTTTTATACAAAAAGCGGTCCTCCGAATGGAGAACCGCTTTAAAATTCGTCGCTAGTCTGTTAGCAATACATATTTACTATTGCTTCGTAAAGTTCCTGTTTGCCGCTTATAGACTTCGGCTCGCCATTCTTCTTGGCATAGTCTACCAGTTCTTCAAGTTTCAACTTACCTTCTTCGAATTTCTTGCCCATGCCGGCATCGAAACTCTCGTAGCGTTCTTTCAGCATTTTCTTGTAAGGAGATTTCTCCAGCAATTCGGCTGCATTTTCCAATGCACGGGCCATCGTATCCATACCCGAAATGTGAGCAATGAAGATATCCTCCAAATCTGTAGAGTTACGACGAGTCTTTGCATCAAAGTTAGTTCCGCCCAAGCCGAGTCCGCCATTACGGATTATCTGCATCCAAGCCTGTATCAGCTCATAATTATCAATTGGGAACTGGTCTGTATCCCATCCGTTCTGGTAGTCACCACGGTTAGCGTCGATTGAACCCAGCATGCCGTTGTCAACTGCACAAGCCAACTCATGTTCAAAAGTATGACCTGCAAGGGTAGCATGATTCACTTCAATATTTATTTTGAAATCCTTGTCCAGATTATGAGCCTTCAAGAAACCAATCACAGTTTCAACATCTACATCATACTGATGCTTTGACGGTTCCATCGGTTTCGGTTCAATCAGGAATACGCCCTTGAATCCTTTGCCACGTGCATAGTCACGAGCAATCGTCAACATTTGAGCCAAATGATCTTTCTCACGTTTCTGATCTGTATTCAAAAGACTCATATAGCCTTCACGTCCACCCCAGAACACATAGTCAGAACCACCCAATTCGATAGTAGAATCCAAAGCATTCTTAATCTGAACTGCAGCTCTGGCAACTACATCAAAGTTAGGATTGGTAGCAGCACCGTTCATGTAGCGTGCATGACCGAATACATTGGCTGTACCCCACAGTAACTGAATACCGGTTTCCTCTTGCTTTTTCTTCAAATAAGCAACTACTTCTTTCAGGTTTGCTTCGTACTTTTCTATGTTGCTGTCTTCAGCACACAAGTCAGTGTCATGGAAGCAATAGAAATTAATACCCAGCTTCTGCATGATTTCAAAACCTGCATCAGCTTTATCCTTTGCTGCCTGAATCGGATCCGGATTCGTGTTCCAAGGGAATTTTTTGGTACCAACGCCAAACTGGTCACCGCCCTCAGCACACAAAGTATGCCACCAAGCCATTGCAAAACGCAACCAATCCTTCATCTTCTTTCCCATGATCACTTTTTCAGCGTCATAATAATGGAAAGCCATCGGATTCTTACTTTCTTTTCCCTCAAATTTAATTTTCCCAACTTCCGGGAAATACTCATTCTTTGCCATAATTTCTTTTTGTTTTAAATCAATGAATTATTTATTGAAATTTCTTTTTTTATAATGTACTGATGATACCGTTCAGTCTCTTTTTCCAAAGTTCATAAGCAGCTATATACTTTTCTTTGTTGACTAAATCCGGTTCTATCACTTTCAGTTTTTCCAAGGTAGCAAAAGCCTCCTTATTATCCTTATATATGCCTACACCCATTCCGGCACCCTTTGCAGATCCCACAGAACCGTCCGTATCATATAGTTCAATGGTAGCACCGGTTACTCCGGCAAGCGTTTCCCTGAAGATTGAGCTCAGGAACATATTTGCATTGCCTGCATGAATCATGTTCACCGTCATACCCATCTGTTCCATGACCTCTATTCCATATTTAAAAGAGAACACGATTCCTTCCTGAGCAGCTCTGAACAAATGTTTTCTGCCATGAAAGTTAAAGTTTACTCCGCATATAGAGCAACCTACCTCCTTGTTTTCCAGAACCCTCTCGGCACCGTTGCCAAATGGAATCACACTCACTCCATCGCAACCGATAGGTGCGCCCGTTGCATTCTCATTCATGTCATTGTATGAAAAATCCTCAGGAGCTATTTTATGTTTCACCCAAGAATTCAAAATACCAGTACCGTTGATGCAAAGCAAAACACCCAGTCGGGTATTATCCACTGTATGATTCACATGGGCAAAAGTATTCACTCTCGATTTCGGGTCATAATTCACTTCATCCAACACTCCGTAAACTACACCCGAAGTTCCTGCCGTAGATGCAATCTCACCCGGGTTGAACACATTCAGTGAAAGTGCGTTATTAGGTTGGTCACCCGCACGGTAAGTTACAGGAATACCTTCCGCAAGTCCCAATTCCGCAGCTGCAGCCGCCGTTGTTCTCCCTTGTTCAGAGAACGTCGGTTTAATGTCAGGTATCAAAGACATGTCGAATCCATAATATTCCATCAATTTTCTGTCCACGCAATTGTTCTTGAAATTCCAGAACATACCTTCACTCAAGCCGCTCACCGTCGTACAAATTTCGTCAGTCAGTCTCATGGCAATATAATCACCCGGCAGCATGATTTTATATATATTCTCATAGATTTCAGGTTCATTCTTCTTGACCCAAGCCAATTTAGATGCTGTAAAATTTCCCGGAGAATTCAGCAAATGCTCCAGACAATACTTTTCCCCGATTGTCTGAAATGCTTTATTTCCATAAGGAACGGCACGTGAATCACACCATATAATAGCAGGGCGCAACACATTGCGATCCTTATCCACACAAACCAATCCATGCATCTGATAAGAAATGCCTATTGCCTTTATATCCCTTGCATCAATTCCACTCTTGGCCATTATACTCTTTGTCGAATCTTTCAGGCAGTTCCACCACATTTGTGGTTCCTGTTCGGCCCATCCGGGATTTTCCGCCATGATTCCTGCTTCAGATTTTGGGAAAAAATCAGAAGCCACACATTTTCCCGTTTCGGCATTTACTAAAGAAGCCTTTACGCTCGAACTGCCGATATCATATCCTAATAAAAACATAATTATAGAATTTAAGATTAATTTCTCGATTTATTGTAAATCACCCGGTCAAAACGATAGAAACGCGCTGCTCTATGAGCTACGTCAGCTTCTTTTTCATCCAAAGCTACCACATAGTCCATCTTTGCTATTTTCTTATGAAAATTTCTCACATCGAATTTACGGTCATAGACAAGTTCAAACATAGACCTCATTTTCAAAGCCGTAAACTTTCGGGGAAGAAGACTGAAAATAATATCAGGTTCCGTCGTAGCTAAATTTTTGATATAATCCAATGCCAGAGCCACGATTTCGTTATGATCAAAAGCAAGTTTGCCGATATCTTTCAGCGGCACCCACTTTGCTTCATATCTGTCACTGAGTGTTCCATATTTTCTGTCTATTTTCAGCAAAGCAAGATAACCGACTGTTACGATACGATTAATTTTACAATCCAAACTGTGAAATCTTTCCAGCCAACGGGTATCTTTGGGGTCACGGGTTCTTTCCACGGAACCGAAAGCATGAAACTGCCTCATGGGTACTGATTTAAGTCCTGTCAATTCAGTCAGTACTCTTTTGGCTGCATCATCCAAATCTTCATCCTCGTAAATAAGACTTCCTGGTAATTTAAACTCGCTCTCACCGTTCTTGGTTTCAACTCCTATCTGACTCACGAGAAGAGTCTTCAATTGCTTTCCGTCAAAACCAATCAATACACAATCCACAGATATATATGGACTTATGACTCTTTGTTTATTTTCCAAATCTAAATTCATATCATTAAATGCGTTATTTTTTGGCAAAATAACATACATTTCTCGTTTCATGCAAGAATTATTTGATTTTTTTTACATGTTATAAAACACTATTTTTCAATAATATAAATATCATTTGTTTTACGATAACATAGATTCCTGTTATCGTATCGTTTACGATACCATCACGAACGTTCCAATTTACTTCTCAGGATTAGTTTAGCAGTAAAGTCAACCATATAATAAGGTATGCTGAGCAGGTTTCCTTCATGATTCAGGTTATTCATTGAATATCGAATCATCACGCTTGGAGAGAAAATCATGTTATACACTTGCAGGCACCGTCCTCCCAGCTTGGTTCCTGTCCGTAATTCAATCGGGAACACCTCGTCACCACTCTGAACAATAAAATCCAATTCGGCCTTTCCAAGTGACTGCCAATATCGGGGAACCTCTCTTCCTTTTGCCGTCAAAGCCTGTAATACCACGGTCTCTACTATTGCCTTTTTCAAATCACTATATAGAGGATTGTTGTCTTTTAAGGAACGGAAGGTCACTCCAGTAAGGCTGATCATCATCCCCGGGTCTGTCAGATAAACTTTGTAAGCCGATTTATCGTCATGGTTCGACAAAGGCACAAACGGTTTTTTATTGCAATACACCCTATGTGTCAGGCCGGCAAGTTCCAGCCAGTCCATGGCTTTTTCATAATCCCTTGCACGTGCACCACTGCGCATAAAAGAAAAATTGAATTTATGATTGTCTTTCGAGAGCTGCAAAGCAACATTATCCCATATTTCCAGTATTTTTTCCAACTGTTTCGGCGGAGCCAACCGCTCTATAGCATCCCTCTCCACTTCACATTGCGTTTTCAGTAATTCCTGCACTTTCTCTTCATTTCCAGTTTGCAACCATGCATCTACAGCTATAGGTTGCCCCCCAGTAAACATATAATGCATAAAGGCCGAATTCAGTTTATCATGCAACTCTCCTTCCAAAGGTTTCAAAGACACATGTTTCTTTGCAGTAAGATATAGCTTTTCGTCGGCAGAACACAAAAATTCGCTAAACGTCATCGGCTGCAAAGCAATCCAATCAAAGTCTGACAAACTGATTTCTTGACATTCATCAACTATTGCTTTCAGGAAAGTTCCTGAAGCAATTATTCTATACTCGGGCACATCCCGGGCAAAAATAAGGAGTTGCTTCAAAACGAGAGGAAAAAGATGAACATCATCCAGCAGCACCAAAGTCTGTTTGGCATCAATGTTCACACCACCCATAGTCGATAATTTATTGATGATTTTTTTGGCATCCCAATCGCCTTTTTGCATAAAGACCTGTTTAAGTCCTATGTTTGTTCTAAAACTGAAATAAGCCAATTTGAGATTTTCCTTCTTTGCAAAATTTTGCAATACGGTAGTTTTACCTATACATCTCATACCGGTTACAACTAGCGGTTTTCTTCCTCTATTTACTAACCAATCATTTAATTCATCAATTATGTCTCTATAGAAATTCATACCATAATCACAATTTATGTTCTTTATTTTGTCATTAATACATTACTTTTGGCAAAAATAAGAATATAAATTACAAATCCAAAATTTTATTTATTAAATTTCAATTCTAAATTTTACTAACATTAATTTTTATTGATTAGACTAAATATATTTAAAATATAGAAACAATTTATTTATTTCTTCTAATTAATAAATCCACAAAAAGTCGATGGAACCAATGATTTTTGATTTCCTGGCAAAATCATAAAAAAAAAATTTAAAAAGATGAAGAATGAAGTAATTTTGTACTGTTGAAATTATTCAACGAAACAGTAAAAAATGACTATCAAAATTTGTTATTTAAATATAGAAAGATTTACTAAATAATTTATAACTAAAAAAACATTATGGAATCGAAGAATTTTCTAAAGCTATCCGTTGCCGGAGCCTACTTACTCCTAGGGGGGGTCTTTTCAGCTTGTTCTAATAATAGTGATCTGTATGATCCTAATTATGCAAATGAACAAAAACAAAATGAGTACACTGATAATTGGGCTAAAACAATTGGCGCCATTAATCCGGCACAAGATTGGAATGTATTTGCCAATCGTCAGTTTAGTGTCAACATTAATTTAGGAACTACGGACGAATATACGGTAAAAGTATATGACAGAGATCCAGAAACAAGCAATGGAACTGCGCAAGTAATCGCCGAAACCAATGCAAAAGGTGATGCTACAACAACTTTCAAGGTAAATTTACCATTAGGTATGAACAAAGTCTTTTTAGGATGCACCAATATCTCAGGCATGGCAATCATACAACCGGTTACTTTGAATAACAATTCTTTCACAGCATCATTCGGTACAGCTACTCGGGCAATGACCCGTGCCGGTATCACAACAAGTTCTTTGGAAAATCAAACTGATTTCAAAGAATATGTGGGTGATATAGTAAATACAATACATCAATCTTTACCCGAAGGAGGAAAGAACAAAAAAGCAGAAAGTACAGACTATTCTTTTATTTCGCAAGGATTACCTATCTATGTAAATACAATCTATGGCAGTGAGTCATGGGACGATGAGGTAGGTTATTATACTCTGAAAAACGGGGTTAAGACACAACATAAACTCATCAAGAATACTCAGAGTAATACTGAAATTGGTAACAGAGTTAAACTCTTGTGGAAAAATGCCACTTACCACTATATTTCACGGGGATGGAATACCAAGACAGAAGATTGCACAGTACCTTTCAGCATCAAAAGTGACTATAGTCAATATTTTAAGGATACCTTTAATGGTAGAGTTTCAATATTAGGTTCTAGTAATTATTATGATGTATCAGGAATACCGAATATATTGTCAAAAGGATTCATTATCAATGAGCCGGCAGGAACTTTAGTTATCTTCTATATTAAACATGACAACAACATCTATACATCATTAAAAGGATGGAATGCCGACAAGAGAGAACACTCAGCCGTAATCAAAACGACATACAATAATGTTGATTACACATTCGTTGGCATGGAAGACAGAGGTGATAAAGATTCCGATTACGATTGCAACGATATTATTTTCGAAGTCAAGGGTGCTCCTGTCATAAAGAACATCACCGAGACAGAATACCAATATACCTATGCATTTGAGGACTTGGGAAATACAAATGATATCGATTTCAATGATGTTGTTTTGAATGTATCCTATATACAGAAAATTACAACTCAGAACAATAGCAACAATGTCACTACAGAAATTAAATTCGGGAAAGTTTGGTTGATGGCAGCCGGAGGTACACTGGATACACATGTAATCTACAAAGATGCCAATGGTAAGGAACACGATCTTTTCGGTGAAATACACCAAAAACTTGGAGTAGCAACCACCGACATGGTCAATACAGGAGCCGGTAAAAGTGCAATTCCTGTTTCAACAGATGCCTTGACAGGAGTAACAATATCAGCAATTCCATCAGACATTCTTACCGCAGATGTAAGTTCCGGATTCTATATCAAGGTAACTGACAGCAAAGGCACTGTATCTACAGTGAATATGCCTGCTGGAACAGTAGGCAAGGCTCCTCAAGGATTGGTTGTTCCCAACACATGGAAATGGCCGAAAGAAAAAGTAAACATCAAGGATGCATACTCCTTATTCTCCGATTTCAGTGCAACTCGTGCACCATTAGATTGGTACACTACCGCTGTAGAGAATAATGTGATGTCAGTAGCCATCCCACAATAAAGAATAATTCTTCGTCGCTATAAATAAAAACAACTTCTTTTTAAAAGCGCCTCCCGGTTAATACTGAGAGGCGCTTTTTCACAAAATACATTCTTATTTTTGCCTGATAATGGTTCATTCTTAATCATAGAGAATCTCAAATGTCCTATTCATGGGACATTCCAAGGTATATCACGGATGAGATAATAAATCCATCTATTAAAATATGTTTATATAGTCTTCAAAGATTGAAAAAAGAAACAATTAATGTATTTTGGGTAACAAACCAATCCTCAAAAAACCGATAAAATCAATGATTTTTAAAAATAAACGAAATAAAAGCTTTTTTTTGATTCTCAACACCCAAATAAAGGGTAATTTTGCTATGTCAAAAAGGTAAAAATATTTATAACTATAAAATGAAACCAGACATGAATTTATTTAGCAAATGTTCCTTGGCATTCGGATTACTACTTGCCATAGGAAGCACAGGATGTTCAAACTTGGACGACAAGTATGATCCTTCTGCAAAAGTCAACGAAGAGATCAAATCTTACAACGATTTCGATTTTTCCACTTCACAGCAAGTTGATTTAAAAGTGAACTATACCCAATTGGGTGTAGCAAAAAGTCAGATCTTCTTTGAAGTTTATGCAGAGAACCCATTGGAATTCAATGGCGAATCTTATCAGATGAAAGAAAATGCTTTATCACTCTATGGAGGATACACAGATTCCGAAGGGGCTTTCAATAAAACCATTACCCTTCCGGCTTATGCAAAGAATCTCTACATTGTGACACCTGCATTTTATGCCACGCAATTGCTCACTGCCACGGTAAGCAGCGGACAGGCTGTCGCTACGGATGCAACTACAAAAGCTATTACCCGTGCAACTGGAACTGCCGGAAAACTCACTACCGATCTTCCCAGCACATTGAAGGCAAACTATAACAATACTTTCTGGGGCAGTGATTGGAGAACCTGGTTAGGAAGCTTTGATTCCTATTCAGGACACCCAAGCTATATCATGGCAAAATCGCCTTTCGAAACAAGTGAAATTCAAGGGCTCTACGAAGCAGTTGCCAATTCTGTAAATATCAGCAAGAGTTGTCCCGAAAATCTTCGTGCCAGCAAAGATCTGGAATTAACAAAGGACTCACCGGTTTCCATCACCATGCTGGGCGGAAACACCTGCTGGAACAGTTCTTTAGGTTATTATTACTATACAGGTGCAGCACCCACGAGTTCCAAGGATTTGAATATCATTCTTTTGTTCCCGAATACTCAGGATGGACAATGGACAAATAACAAAACAGCCGCAAGTGTATATGTAGGTGTCAACAGAGGCGAAAGCGTTCAGCTCATGTATTATCCGAACATTGCAACAGGAAGTAACGCCGATGCAACAGAAACATTCCCTAAAGGAACCAAAATTGGTTTTGTCCTGGTAACCAATGGTTGGTACAATAGAGTAAACAATTTCACCGGTGACAAGAAGTTCTTCGGATGTACCACTCCGGGATTAGGAACAAAAAACAAAGACTCACAAAACCGCCATGTAGCTCTTTTCCAATACGAATCGGCTAAGATGAAGACATACCCTATCGTATCGTTCGAAGACTATAACAACGACCAGAACTTCAGCGATGTTGCTTTTGCCTTGAATCCTAACAATGTATTTCAGGATCTTCCTGTAGTCAAGGAGAACACCACTGAAACCAAGAGTGTTTATGCTTTCGAAGACCTTTGGCCGGAAAAGGGAGATTATGACATGAATGATGTTTTGACTGTTTACACGTATGAAAAGACTTTCAAGACGTCCTATAAGAGCGAGACATCCTCCGAAATTTTGGATAAAAAATTAATAAAGGAAAACTTGACATTCAAGACTTTCCAAAACTATGCAGCAAACAACAACGGCCTGGCATTCAGATTGAAAACAAATCAGACAAACAAACCGACTGTCACTTGCAGCATCTGCAATGCCGGAGGAACAGAGTTCCAAAGCACTACTTATACCACAGAAGCTGATGGTGACTACACCATTTATTTGCTCACGGACAATGTCAAGACTAATATGGGAGCTCAATACAGAGTCACTCTAGACTATGGCGATACCGGCAAGGGTAATACCGATGAAGTTGTCGTAAAGCCATTCATCTATAAGAACGAAGACGGCGGACGTTGGGAAGTACATGTACCCTATGAAGCTCCAACCAGCAAAATGATTACAAGCTATTTCGGTACGACAGAAAACTACAACACCATCAAAGCAGGTAACTTATGGTATCTCAGCAGTGCAACCTATCCGTTTGCATTCTGTCTGGAAGGCTGCACGGAAACAGATATTGCACCTTTGTTGAAGTCTTCCAATGAAAAGACTCCTATCGACCAGTTGTATTCAAAATTCATGGGATGGGTAAATCCATTGACTCGAGCAGCCAATACCGATTGGTATAAATATCCCAAAGAATAAATCGTAAAAAAAAATACAATAAAGTGCCTCATAACATTACTGCTATGAGGCACTTTTTTTTAAAAAAAACAGACAAAATTTTGACACATATTATTTTAATATTATATTTGTACGTTTTAGTATGAGATCTAACCAATCCTTAAATAATATGAAAAGAAAGTCTTGTTTATTTAGAGAGTTTCCTGTAGCAATGTGCCTCATATCGGCTATAGGAGTGACAAGTTGCTCAAATGTCGAAGATCAATATGATCCCGGCTATAATTACAACAGTAAATGGACCAGTATAATCGGGAGTATAGATCCTGCTCAAAACTGGAGTATGACCACCAATCGTGAAATTGTAGCTACCATCAATCTGGGAACCACAAATTCCTATACATTGAAGCTATATACCGAAGACCCAAGTTACAGTACAAATTCTCCGGAATTAATAGCATCAGCAAATGCTGACGGCGGTGCCACCACCCGTTTCAGTCTTGATTTGCCTACCGCACTAGATACTTTATACGTTGGTTGTGCAGATACCTCGGGAAGTGCTGTGATTGTTCCCGCTATCCGTAATGGGAATACCTTTACTGTAACATTAGGAAATGCCACAAAATCAACACGCTCATTTGTTGCCCCAACCACTTTCGATGCATTCGACTCTACTGTACCCCAGGAAGCAGTTGGGATAAATGGCCTGCAGGAAAACAAAAATGCCTCCGCAAAACTAAACAATTATGAGTTTGTTTCCAATGGCGGACACTTTATCCTCCATCCTATTTATTCTCAGACTGGAGGAGATGATGAAATCGGTTATGTGAGCTATGATCCGAATACTACCACGGCAGCAAATGCCATTAAGTCTTCCACATACCGACATACACTGATATCCAATCGGGCCGACTTTAGAAACTATTTAAAACTGGTTTGGAAAAATGCACAAATCACACAAAATGGAATAACCACAACCGGCACTTATACCAAAGGATTTGATGTAAGCCCTTCGTCCGGTAATTATTTCAGTTCCGGATATAACGGTACCTTTACGGAAAACGGAACCACCTATAAAGTATCTGGACCTGCATCCATCGAATCAAGACCGTTTATCATTGACGAACCTGCCGGAAACCATATCATCTTGTATGTGAAAAGCGGTTCAAAATACAATTATTCGCTTCAATCGTTAAACCCGGCAGGCACTGGAGGCAGCAAATTCCGTTCGGCAACGA
The DNA here is from genome assembly GCA_036804505.1 of Bacteroidaceae bacterium. Classification (GTDB taxonomy): domain Bacteria; phylum Bacteroidota; class Bacteroidia; order Bacteroidales; family Bacteroidaceae; genus Phocaeicola_A. Next base: position 80,036 of record DAIRSI010000004.1, on the reverse strand, counting down.
TTGACACCAAGATAGGCAATACTACCTACAAATTTGTAGGACTGGAAGATGATACATCCGGTGGTGACCTGGATTGCAACGATATAATTTTTACTGCCTACGGAGCCGATGTCTTTGTCAAAGTCGAAGATACAGACCTGATTAAAACCATTGCATTCGAAGACTTGGGTAGTTCGGATGATTATGATTTCAATGACGTGGTTTTAAAAATTGCCGAACGCACCACCATCATTACAACTAACGGCAATAAAAAGACTACCACCAAGACATTCAGCGGAATTTATTTAATGGCAGCAGGAGGAACATTGGATACTCATGTTTATTACAAACCGGCAAATGGAAATGCTGTCGATTTATTCGGTGAGGTACACAAGGCTTTCGGAGTAAACACCCAGACTATGGTCAACACAGGAGAAAGTTATAAGAACCCGGTAAAATCAACTGCATGGACTGACAGTTATCCCAACTATGATATTAGTTCAGACCAATCATTGGCTGGTTTTTATATAGTAGTAAAAAGTTCCGACGGGACCCAGACCACAACAGTTAATGTTCCCAATGGCAATGACCTTGGCAAAGTACCGCAAGGACTGGTAATACCCTATAATTGGGCATGGCCAAAAGAAAAAATAAATATCACATCCGCTTACAGCAAATTTGGTCAGTGGGGATCAACGCGCGGAACAAATGAAAACTGGTACATAACGCCGACAGGCAGTACAATGAAAGTGGATATTTCACAATAACTTATGTGAAAACCATCACGTTCTAAAGTAAAGCATAAAAAAGGATACGTTATTTCAATGACGTATCCTTTTTTTATAGCTATAAACACAAAATATCTTCTTTTTTTTGCCATTTTCTTAATGCCAAAGATAAAAAAGCCTTTATTAAATACAATTAATGCATACCTTTAAACTATAAAGAGTTTTGAAATTGTGTATGTTTGTTAATATTTATTTCATAATCTTTATAACATTCTTTAAAGAAACAATTAATTTATTTTTAATAACCTTTGAAAGCAAAAAAAAACGATGAAATCAATGATTTTAAAAAAAGAAGAAAAATAAGTAAAAAAGATATTTTCTTCTATAATATTAGGAGATAACTTTGCGAAGTGATTGAAAAATTATTAAATATCAAACAACATGAAAGAGATTTACTTATTCAAAAAAGCTTCTGTAGCCTTAGGGGTAATACTTGCTTTAGGCTTGGCTGGATGTTCAAAAACTGATTTGTATGATCCCAATTACGCTGAAGAGCATCAGACGGATCAATACAACAACAATTTTAACACTCTCATCGGGGGTACCATCAATCCCAATCAGGATTGGAACATGTCCGTTAAACGTACCATTGCTGTTAATGTAGGCGGAAGTTCTTCCACCACTTACACATTAAAACTCTACACAAACGATCCCCGCATCGAAAGCAATTATGCAAAATTAATTGCTACAACAAGTGCTCAAGGTGGAAGTAATGTAAAATTCGAAGCAAACATTCCTTCATCCGTATCCAATCTGTATGTCGGCAGAGGTGATGCAAACGGCGGTATCGTACTAAGAGAATCCACTCTGAACGCCAATGCATACTCGGCAGATTTCGCAAGCAGTGCTTCTACAAGAACCTTGCCTACTGAGACCTTAACAAAAAGCGGTGATTATTATTTTTTCCCCAATTCCGTAATTCAGGCAGCCATAGGTTCTGATGGATTGCAAGAAGGAGTGGATGCTAAAAATAAACCACACGATTATGACATAGTTCCTCAAAATAATGAGAATAAAGAAATCGTATTATATCCCATATATTCACAAACAAGCGGTATAAATAATGAAGTAGGTTACATCCTATACAATAGCGGTGATAATGTAAAAAACATCATTGCCAATGCAAATAACCGCCACGTTATTTACAAGGGGCTAGCCGGACTTCAAAATATCCTACAGCCCGCCTGGAATATTAACAACGGCGATCAAACAGATTTCAGATGGACAAAATTTCATCCTAATCCATTTTTAACAGGTGCCAAAGCCAAAAGTACAGCTGAGCCTTGGAAAAACACAAATGGATTCTATTTCAACACTAATTTCTCAGGAGAAACAACGGGTGGAATCAAAATCACTAATCAAGGAGCATCAGTTTGGTCCAAACCGACTAAAATAACCTTGAATGAAGGACAACATTTAATCATGTATGTTAATAATGGACAGACCACCTATTATTCATTGCAAAGTTACAATGGAGATAAAAGCTACCATTCTGCTATTGTGAATTATAAAGGCACTGATGCCAAGCTCGTAGGATTCAGTTTTTCAGGACTTGAAGACGGAACAGATAAAGATTGCAATGATATAATTTTTGCAGTTTACAATGCTGATGTATATTCAAAAGTAACAGATGAGGATGCCATTCACACCGTAGCATTCGAAGATCTGGGCAGCACAGACGATTATGATTTCAATGATGTTGTTCTTAAAGTTGCCGGACATGACGAAACCACCACCACCTATGTAAACGGGGTAGCTACAACTACTTCAACCAAGAGAGTATTCAGTGGCATCTGGTTGGTAGCAGCAGGCGGTACCCTTCCTACTCATGTATGGTACAAGCCATCATCAACTGAAAGTGCAATCGACTTATTCGGAGGAGAAATTCATGAGAAATTCGGTGTCAGCACCACTACCATGGTCAATACCGGGAAAGGTTCCGACTTGACTCCAATCAAAGCAAGCGGCATCACCACATGGCCGGCATACGCTCAAATCAGTGAATCCAATCCTACACCGGGATTCTATATCACGGTAGAAGTCACAAATACAAATGGAGCGTCAACTACCAGAACCATTGTGTTGCCGAATGCTACAGGCGTAGTTCCGCAAGGATTCTATATTCCTTATGACTGGAGTTGGCCAACAGAGAGAACAAATATCACAAGTGCTTATGCAGGCTTTGCAGCTTGGGCAACAACCAGAGTAAACAACGACTGGTACAAGACCCCGGCAGGCAACGTAATGATCAAAGCACTTCCCTAACGAATAATTCTTCGTCACTCTAAATAACAAATGTCGCAATTTCTCGGTCTAATTAAAACCCTGCCTTCCCCTGGCAGGGTTTTTTTTGTGTAAAAAGTACAATAAATTTGTTTTGTCAAAAATTAATGACTAAATTTGCCGATGATTTAAGAAATCTTCGTCACTCTAAATAACAAATGTCACAACTTCTCAATTTTTTACAAAAGCCCCATCGATATTTTCGATGGGGCTTTTTTGATAAATAAAGAAACAATTTATCAAAATAAACAGATTGTTTCTTCCCATTTCATCGTAAAAAATCCGATGAAATGAACCATTTTTAGTTAGGGTGAAAAAAAACAAAAATTTGTTTGGTTTAGTATCAAATTAAAACTAAATTTGCAGAAATAATGTGATAATTGTAATACTAAAACACACTATCATGAGCATGAAGAAAAAGATATTAATCTTGGACGACAAAGAGACCATCGCAAAAGTCTTGTCAATTTATCTGATGAGTGATTATGACTGTACCTGGCTTCCTGATGGATTGCAAGGTGTCAAGTGGCTCCAAGAGGGGAATACGCCCGACCTTATTATTACGGACATCCGTATGCCGGGCATGAGGGGAGATGATTTTCTGGAATGGATCAAGCAAAACGAGTTGTTCCGCCACATTCCCGTCATCATGTTAAGCAGTGAGGATTCCACCAGCGAGCGCATCCGCATGCTCGAAATCGGAGCCGAAGACTATATTGTGAAGCCATTCAATCCGATGGAGCTTAAAATAAGAGTAAAGAAAATCATCTAATAACCTGCAGGTAATGATTAATGTATTTTATTTAGGAAGTGATGAACAAATGATGGTCCGGCTGAAATATCTGCCCGGGCAATCTGTTCGTTTTACTACCTCTTATAAAGATGCTGCCGAATGGTGCAAAAAGCAGTATAAGGAAGACAATGCCATCATTCTTTTCGAAAAGAAAAACTTGAATGAAGACATTACTTCCATCACCTACTTGCGCAAGAAATGTCCGGCAGTCTATATCATTCTCTGTACAGAAACTCTTCAGGAAAACGAGCGAGTAGCCTATATGCGCTGTGGAATCAATGATACATTGGCCAAGGCGGCATCCATCACCGATATTCACAACAAGCTGAACTTCATCAGTGACCGTGAGCAGATGCTCTTTGCTGACAAGACGGCGAAGAACAAGATTCTCCATTTCCACATTCCCGTGTGGAAACGCGCTTTCGACATCGTTTTCTCCTTTTTCGCTTTAATATTCACTTCCCCTATTTTCCTGTTGACGGCACTGGCCATCAAGTTGGAAAGCAAAGGACCTGTGTTCTATTCCTCCAAACGCGTAGGAACCAATTACACCATCTTTGATTTTCTGAAATTCCGCAGTATGTACACGGGGGCGGACAAGAAGCTCAAGGAACTGAACAAGTTGAACCAATACAGTCAGGAAGAAGAAGAAAAGAAGCCCGGACCTACCACAACCCAACCCATTTCGGACGAAAACGAAATGAAAATTATGGACGGTATGGCTAACTTCTCTGTAGGCGATAATGAAGTCATGCTGGTAAGCGACGATTTTGTCATTTCGGAACATGAGTTCAACAACAAGAAGAGCGAAGAACAGAAGAGTGCTTTTGTGAAATTGGAGAATGACCCGAGAATCACCAAGGTAGGTCGATTCATCAGGAAATTTAGTATTGACGAACTACCTCAGTTGATAAACATCCTCCGGGGTGATATGTCAGTAGTAGGTAACCGCCCACTCCCACTCTACGAAGCCGAGAAACTCACGGGAGATGAATGCATAGATCGCTTCATGGCTCCGGCAGGACTCACCGGACTGTGGCAAGTGGAAAAACGTGGTGACAGCGGAAAACTCAGTGCCGAGGAGCGAAAGCAACTCGACATAACGTACGGCCGCACTTACAACTTCAAGTTGGACATGAAGATTATCTTTAAGACTCTCACCGCATTTGTACAAAAGGAAAATGTCTAAAATAACGTATTTATCAAGGTAATATAAAACAATTAAAAAACTAAGTAACTCAAAAAAAGTATGAAAAAGATCCTATTCTTATTAGCCGCGGTTCTGGCGGGCACCTTGTCGGTACAAGCCCAGAAGGACTCCACCGCTACAGCAGTAGAGGCCGGCTTTTTTGATAGCAGCGATTTGTCTGATATCAATTATGCTAATTTCGTTCTTCCGCCATTGGGTGTGTTGTTCGAAAATGCGAAATCCAATCCAACTATTGAATTGGCTGAAAAAGAACGCCAAATCCAACACGCATTAATGAATAAAGAAAAAAAGTTCATTTTAACATTCTTGCATGCACATGGAAGTTATAGTTATGGTAATACGAGTACGACTGCAACCATTACAGATGTAACTACTCCTTTATATTCTCAATATAATAAGAGCAATGGACATTATTGGAATGTAGGTGGAGCTGTTAATATTCCTATAGAAAGTTTATTTGATTTATCCGATAGGGTACATAGAGCGAGATTGGCAGAAGATAGAGCCGTTATTCAAAAAGAACAAGCCTATGAAACTTTAAAACAGCAAATAGCAACTTTATACGTTGATATAACAAACAAATTGGTATCCTTAAAGACTTCTGCTGAAAATGCTGCAGCTTACAAAGGTTCAGGCTTACTGACTGAACAAGAATTCAAAACAGGTAATACGGGTGTTCAAACGTATGCAAATGAAAAACAAAGGGAAAGTTCAGCAATTCAGGAATACCAAAACCTCCAATCCCAAATTACTACTAATATTTTGGTATTGGAAATCATAACCCATACACCTATTATTACCAATACGCTAAATGCAGCAAAAATTTCTAAATCAAAAAAATAAGCTTTATGGAATACTTTAGATACATCGTCCGCTTTTTATACCGCATTCGCTGGTATTTAGCAATATTGCCACTTTTGGCATTAATTATTGCATGGTTTATGACTAGAAATCTGGATAAAGAATACAGTGTAAAAACCACTATATATACAGGTATCATATCCGGTTATAACATTGAAACAGGTGCTTCTGTGGGGCAAATTGGAAATCCCAAAACAAATTTAGCCAATTTGATGCATATCATTACCACTGAAAGGACTTTGAAGAGAGTATCACTTCGTCTTTTTGCTCGGGTTATGATGTATGGGGACCCTAATAAAAATACAAATTACATTACAGCCGAGCATTTCCAACAAGTGTTGGATATGACTCCCAAAGAAGTTCAAGCTCTAGTTGACAAAAACGATGAAGCACGCACTGTTGCTAATATGTTAGCTTATGAACGTCCATCAGCTGATAATTTTGTATATGCATTATTGAATGGCCAGCATCCTTATTTCAGTGTTCCTTTATTATCTGAGCACATCAAAGTTGCCCAGCTCGATGAATCCGATATGATTGAAATTGGATATTCTGCCAATGACCCGGGTATTGCGTTCAATACCTTGGACATTTTGAATGAGGAATTCATTGACCAATATCAAGAAATCCGTTTTGGTGAAACAAACAATGTAATTAAATTCTTTGAAGGTGAAGTTGCCCGTCTTTACAGAGCTTTAACGAATTCTGAAGATTCATTGATTTCTTATAATGTATCCAAACGTATCATTAACTATGGTGAGCAAACCAAACAAGTAGCAGCAATGGATGCTACTCACAAATGGATGGGTAATGACTTGTTAATGGACTACACGACTACACGAGCTTTAAGCAATTTCTTGGAAAATAAAATGGGTAATGTTGCTGTTAAAATTCGTGATAACAGTGATTTCTTGACGGAATTAAATAATATTTCCAAACTTAAATCTCGAATTTCCAACCTTGAACTTATGAACGATGAAAACAATCCTGAAATTGGGAAACAACTGACACGCGCAAAAGATCAAATGGCGAATTCTGAGAGAAGTATTAGAAATATTTCACAACAAATATCTTCAACTAATACAGGAACAGAGGGGGTTAGATCAAATGATCTTGTAAACAGATGGCTCGATCAAGTTATTCTTCAGGAAAAGACAAAGGCAGAAATGGGTGCTATGGACATTATGAGAAATAATATTGACAAAGATTTCTTATATTTTTCACCTATCGGAGCTACACTTGATAGAAAGAATCGTCACATTAGTTTCATAGAAGGAAATTACATGTCGATGTTAGGTGCATTGAATTCAGCTCGTCTTCGTCAAAAGAATCTGCAGATGACAACAGCCACCTTAAAGATTCTGAATCCACCGTTATTCCCATTGAATGCACTACCAACAAACCGATTGATGATTTTGCTAGCAGCCTATGTTCTGACATTCTTGTTCATAGTAGGTTACTTCTTCATCATCGAATTACTGGATCATACCTTGCGTGACCGTCAGCGTGCAGAACGCTTGACCAAGAGTAAGGTATTGGGATGTTATCCTAAGGAAAGTACATTGCGCTATCGCCGTTTCAACAAAGCAGTTAGTGATATGGCTTTGCGCCAATTGAGCAAGTCTCTGCTTCCATTCTTCAAGGAAGGGCAACCCAATGTAGTCAACTTATTGAGTACGGAAGAGAAGAATGGCAAGACCATGCTGGCTACAGAATTGGAGGAATATTGGAATTCCATTGGTCTGGAAGTTCGTCGAATTACCTACGATGAAGATTTCCTTTCCGAAGACAAACGCTATGTCATGGCTAAATCAGCAAAAGATCTTTGCCCGGATATCCAGGATAATGAAATCTTATTAATTGAATATCCTAATTTGGCTGAACATTCCATTGCTCCGGCATTGTTGAATATGGGAACCGTGAACCTGATGGTTACTCGCGCCAACCGTGCTTGGAAGAATACAGACCAACAGTCTTTGGATGATATCAAGTCAATGTTGAATAACAAAGACAGCCTCTTCATGTACTTGACTCAGGCCGATCGTGACAGCGTGGAAGAATTTACAGGACAGCTTCCTCCGTACACGCCGTTCAAGAATTTTGTTTATCGTATGTCACAAATGGGCTTGACCGCCGTTGAAAACAACCGAGCAAAATAATGAAACAAATAGCTGAAATAAAAGAACATTTTAGTGGTAAATGGGGACTCCTGGCAATACTATTGCTGGGAATCCTGATTTGCTGCAAATACGCTTTGTCCGGCAGCATACCCATTGCTGTCGGCATAGCTGTGTTGCCTTTTATTCTGATTGCTGTTGTTATTTTTGTGAATCGCCCCAAAATTCTTTTTGCAATAGTATTTACGATCAACTATATTATCATGGGGGTTATCAGATATGTTAATCCACCAATTCCAATATCTGTATTTATGGATGGCCTTTACATGATAACTATTGCCTTATTAGCCATTTACTGTATAAAGGAAACTGAAAGATGGTATAGAGTATTTAATTTAATGACCGCAGTTTATCTGATATGGATTGTATATTGTCTGATAGAAGCATTCAATAATACGACCGGTACAGGATTTGCTTTTACTCCATGGTTTAGAGAAGTAAGACCGATGGCGTTTCATATCTTTTATATAATTATTATATATGCATTATTATTTAAAAAAATAAAGGATATCAAATGGTTATTATTGCTATGGGGGATATTTATCTTATTGGCAACAGCAAAAGGTTATTGGCAGAGGAATCATGGTTTTGACCATTATGAAATGGCTTGGTTAATGGCAGGAGGATATAAGACACATTTTATTAGTACGGGAATACGATATTTTTCTTTTTTCTCTGATGCTGCAAATTATGGATCTAATATGGCTGCATCTATGGTCATATTTAGTGTATGTGCACTTTACTCAAGAAAGAAAAAAGAAAAAATATTTTGCTGGATAATCACAATTGCAGCGGGTTATGGAATGCTAATATCAGGAACTAGAAGTGCCTTGATGGTTGCTTTGATGGGTTATGTTCTCTTTACACTTTTGTCAAAAAGCTGGAAATATTTCAGTTTGGCTTTAGGTGTTGTAATATTCAGTGTCTGCTTTTTTAAATTTACAACAATAGGAGATTCGAATAGGTATATACATAGAATGAGAACTGCATTTAACCCTGAAGATGCATCTTTACAAGTCAGACTCCAAAATCAAAAAGCTATCAAATCCTATATGCGCGAAGCTCCATGGGGTATTGGTATTGGGCGTGATGGAACTAACATTCCTGTAACAAATAAATATTGGGTGGTTTCTATTACAGCATCCGATTCTTCTTTGGTATATATCTGGATAAGAACGGGAATAATTGGTTTAGTCGTTTTCATGACTGTTCTAATATCACTTATACTTTTTGAAAGTTATATAGTAATGTTTAAAATTAAGAATAAGGAACTCCGGGGATTGCTGACAGCCTTTACCTGTGCAGCTGCCTGTATGTTGGTTGCCGGCTATGGTAATAACATATTGACGCAATATCCTAATTCCTTACTTTTCTTCGGTGCCCAGGCATTAGTCTTCATGGGTCCCTATTTTGACAAGCAGATAACAGAGGAAAAAGAAAAGGAAAAAGGACAAAAACAGATAGCTAATCAGAATGAACAGCTCGCCTGAACTTTCCATCGTGACGGTTAACTACAATGGATTGAAAGATACCTGCGAGTTAATCGAAAGTCTGAAAAAAAACATTCAGAGTCTCACGTATGAAATCATAATTGTAGATAACGCTTCGTCGATTGACGAGGCGTTATCTATTCATACTCTATACCCGGATGTCATCACCATTCGGAGTGAAAAGAACCTGGGCTTTGCCGGAGGTAACAACCTCGGAATGAAGCAAGCACAAGGAAATTATATCTTTCTCATCAATAATGATACGTTTATAGAAGAAGATTGCATTCCTGAACTCATCAATCGATTAAAATCAAACGAAAAAATCGGCATGGTCTGCCCTCTTCTCCGATACACGGAAAATAATCGCCCTATTCAATTCTATGGATACACACCATTGACCCCCATCACCCTAAGGAACAAAGGATTGAACATAGGGGAAAATATGGAGAAAATGCAATTAAAGGCACACGCCACACCTTACGCTCATGGGGCAGCCATGCTTTTTGGAAAAGATTTACTCAAAAAAGTTGGCTATATGCCGGAAATTTATTTCCTTTACTACGAAGAATTGGACTGGTCTGTGCAAATAACAAAAGCCGGATATGAAATCTGGGTAGAACCGGCATGTACGGTGTATCACAAGGAAAGTCAAAGCACAGGCAAAGATAGTCCGCTTCGATGTTTTTACATGACGCGCAATCGTCTTCTTTTTGCCAAAAGAAATCGGAAGGGTATCATCCGGCTTCTAGCCTGTATGTACCAGATATTCCTTGTGGCAGCAAGAAATTGCCTGCGTTACGGAATGAAGAAAAGAATGGATTTAGTGAAAGCCACCCTGAAGGGAATTGTCGCTTTCTTTAAACTATAATAAAATATGAATTGGGGATTAGTTATATCAATCATCGACTGGGTACTCTTTGTGGGAGTAGCCTTCACAGTCCTTTATCTGTTGTTCTTTGCCATAGCGGCATTGTTCAAGCGCAAAGACCGGTTTCCGGAGCCACACAAACAAAACCGTATTCTGGTTCTGATACCCGCCTACAAAGAAGATACCGTCATTGAAAATACAGTCAGGACTTTCTTGCAACAAAGTTATCCACGCGCGCTCTATGATGTTACTGTGATTTCCGATCACATGAAAGAAGAAACAAACCAACGGCTCTCCAAACTTTCCATCACGTTGCTCACCCCCGATTTCGAACAAAGCAGCAAGGCAAAGTCTTTGGATTATGCCATCAATAATTCGGGAAATTTCAAGCGCTATGACATTGTAGTTGTTCTGGATGCCGACAACACTGTAGAGTATGATTTCCTTTACAACATTAACAAAGCATTCGAAGGCGGTTCGTTCATTATTCAGGCGCACCGTATTTCAAAAAACAGGAACACGGAAACGGCCTTATTGGATGCTATCTTCGAGGAAGTCAACAATTCCATCTTCCGTTTGGGACATATCTGTTGCGGATTGTCGGCAGCCTTGGTAGGTTCCGGTATTGCCTATCCCTACCAATGGTTCCGGGAACATGTGGGGCAAACCTATACCTCCGGTGAGGACAAGGAATTTGAAGGTATGATTATGAGCGAAAATATCTTTGTTGATTATCTGGATGATGTCTATGTGTTTGACGAAAAAGTTCAGAACACCAATGAGTTCAACCGCCAACGCCGTCGTTGGCTGGCAGCCCAATATCACTCTTTCATCACCAATTTCTATCGTTTTCCCAAAGCCGTATGGACACGCAATTATGATTATGCCGACAAGATTCTGCAATGGGGCATGCTACCTCGTATCATCATGGTAGGCATTATCGGTATGATGAGTGTGCTTCTCCCCTTCTGGGACTTCGGAGCTGCCATCAAATGGTGGGGTGCAGCCCTGGTGCTCATCTTTGTCTTTGCCCTGGCTACTCCAAATTATCTGGTAGATAAGAATTTCAACAAAATACTCAGGAAGATACCAATCGTAGTCATCGGAATGATGCTGAATGTATTCCGCCTCTACGGTTTGAAGAAACGCTTTCTGCATACAGAACACAATGTAACTGATATATGATTGATTTGCTCATCACTTGGATTGAATGGATGGTATTTATCGTTTGCGCATGCTCTATCGGATACCTCTTCTTTTTCTCTGTTGCCTCGCTATGGAGAAAGAAAATCCATTTGGCTCCTACTGATAAGAAACAACGTTTTCTTGTGGTATATCCCGCCTACGCCGAAGACCGTGTCATTGTATCCTCAGTCAATACATTTCTCGCCCAGACCTATCCCCGCGTTCTCTATGAGTTGGTAGTCGTTTCAGATCACATGTGGAAAGAGACCAACGATGAACTGGAAAAGCTCCCCATACGAATTGTTTATGCCGACTACAAGGATAGTTCCAAAGCCAAAGCCTTGAAATTGGTCATGAGCCTCTATCGCCCGACAGATTTTGACAGCATCGTCATTTTGGATGCTGACAACATTGTGGAGACCGACTTTCTGGAACAAATCAACTGTGCCCGGTATATGGGGATGAGAGCCATCCAGACACACCGTATTTCCAAAATCCGTAACAGCGAAATCGGACAACTGGATGCCATGAGTGAAGAAATCAACAATTCCATCTTCCGTGCCGGTCACATCGCTACAGGATTATCCTCAGCCTTAATTGGCAGTGGCATGGCATTTGAGTACCAGTGGTTCTACGAGCATGTCAATAATCTGGCAACTGCCGGGGAAGACAAGGAAATAGAAGCCATGTTGCTCTATGAAAAGATACGCATTCACTATTTGGAAGATGTCTATGTGTATGATGAGAAAGTACAGAAAACGGAAAATTTCAAGAACCAGCGCAGAAGATGGATGGCCGCCCAATTTGTGGCATTCAGCAACATGAGCAAATCCATCAAAAGTGCAATTAAACAAGGAAACATTGACTATTGTGACAAAACTTTACAGCAGGCACTGGTTCCGAGAATCATCAACCTGATGCTGGTACTCCTGTTTAGCTGTTTCATCACATTCCATCATCTGAACCATGCATACAAATGGTGGGCTTTACTTTTAATATTCTTTCTGACGATGTATATTGCTATTCCCAAATACATGAAAACGAAGAAACTCCTTCATGCATTCATGAAACTGCCTATATTGACTTTGGCAACTATACTGAATATGTTCAAATTGAAGGGTGCTTCCAAAATATTTATACATACCAAGCATGAATAATATGAATAAATTCGACTATATCATAATAGGAGCCGGTATTTATGGTGCCACATTCGCATACAAAGCAAAAGAATCCGGCAAAAAAGTTCTTGTGCTGGAACGTCGGTCGCATACCGGTGGAAATATTCATTGTGAAGAAATAGAAGGAATCAATGTCCATGAATACGGTGCACATATCTTTCATACCTCGAACAAAGAAGTATGGGATTTTGCCAATAAATTCGTGGAATTCAATCGATATACCAACTCTCCTATTGCCAATTACAAAGGGCAACTCTACAACCTGCCTTTTAATATGAATACATTCCATGCCTTATGGGGAGTAAACACACCGGCTGAAGCCCAAGCAAAGATTGAAGAACAACGGAATGAAGCTGGAATCACAGAGCCTCACAATCTGGAAGAGCAAGCGATATCCTTGGTGGGTAAAGATATGTATGAAAAGCTGATTAAGGGCTATACCGAGAAGCAATGGGGACGTTCCTGCAAAGAACTTCCTGCATTCATCATCAAAAGAATACCGGTCCGATTCACTTATGACAACAATTATTTCAATGACCGCTACCAAGGCATTCCTATCGGCGGATACAATAAGCTGATAGATGGATTATTGAATGGAATTGAAGTTCGTTGCAATACAGACTATCTGGAGAACCGTTCTTACTGGGACAATTTGGCAGATACCGTCGTTTATAGCGGAGCCATCGATGCGTTCTATGATTATCAATACGGAGCTTTGGAATACAGGAGTTTGCGATTTGAACATAAGGTTCTGGATATTCCCAACTATCAGGGAAACGCTGTGATGAATTTCACTGAAGGAGATATTCCTTATACACGCATTATAGAGCACAAACACTTTGAATTTGGCACACAGGAAAAAACTGTCATCAGCTATGAATATCCACATGAATGGAACATTAAGACAGAACCCTACTACCCCATCAATGACAAACGGAACTCTGAGATTTATGCCAAATATAAAGAACTAGCCGACTATGAAAATAGTATTATATTCGGAGGACGACTAGCACAATATAAATACTGGGACATGAATCAAATCATGGAAGAAGTTTTAAACTTAGATATTTTTAAGAGATAAATATCCATATATAATTTTTGATAAGATATGGAAAGGATATATTGGATTGACTGGCTAAAATTTATTGGTATATTTTTAGTTGTTCTTGGTCATCTTCCTGACAATGAAATATGCAATGGACTGATCTATTCTTTCCACATGCCTTTATTTTTTATTATATCAGGTTTTTTAATGGACAATCAAAGTAAATTACCTTTAAAAACAACACTTATCAAAGATTTCAAAACCCTTATTATACCGTACTTTTTGTGGAATACCATCACGGTTATTTGCATTTTCATTTTTCAAAGAGATCATATATATTCTTTTCAGAGCATATTTTCTGTATATGGGAACTTTCCGGCAGCAAGACCGTCATGGTTTCTTGTTACTTTGTTTCTAGCCAAAACAATTTTAAATTCTTTTTCACTTCCGAATAAAAAGGATATCATCCTAATTTTATTTATTATTTTACTTTTGGCAATCATGAGCTTTATACCATTTATCGAGTTGAATTACAATAAATTTGCAACTATCATAAGAACAATCATTGCCTTGCCTTTTTTACTATTTGGGCTATATGTTAAAAGATTATATTTAAAGAAAAAAATCAATATTAAACTGAGTTATCTTTTCTTTCAAATACCTTTATTCCTAATTATTGCTTTATTAAACAAATGGCCTAATATGTTTTTGTGTTCCATTGGAAATAACGGTATACTGTTTTTTATCGAAGGTATTCTCGGAACAACCATCCTATATACTATCTGCAAAACAATAAAAAGAACTCCACTTTATGTTATTACTATATCAAACGGTACATTACTAATTCTTTGTATCCATCGTTTTTTTATTTGCGACCCGTATATCAAATATATTTCCCCTAAAATAAATTTTATCCCGGATTTGCTTTCTAGTATTATAGTATCTATTTTTACATTGCTCGTTTGCTATCTTTTTATCATAATAGCATTAAAATATTGTCCTATTTTAATTGGAAAATACAAATCCATACCTCAACCATCTACCAAACATTAAATTCAGTAAATGGTTGAAGGATGAAATAATCATTCTTCTTTCTCCCTTTTCATGACTTTCCAAACCCAATCCAGTACTTTCTTTTTTTCAGAATCATCCATAGCAGACAAAATATACGTACCCAAATCGACATAAAAGCTTAAATTCATATCCGCACCGTTTTTAAAAAATTTAAGGTATCCGAACCAATACCCAATTCTTTTTTTATATCTTCATTCTTAATATCAAGAAGAGATATCCAAGTTTTGATAATGTCTCCTAATTCAGTGTACACAATTGAATCGTGTCCTCTTTTTTTTCTACTCATATTAATTTAGTTTAAATCATAAATAAATATTTAACATCCATAAACGATTATCCTGACAGTCAGGACAGGATTTGTTCTCGTTATCGTACCTTTGGCCCGAAAAAGTGGCAAAGATACACTTTTTCACAAATTAAACATCATTAAAAACACTAAAATTTATGACACAAAAACAAATGTCATTATTCAATGCTCCTATTGCTTCGGTGAGCCAGGGAGGAAAAGTAATAAAGTATGCCACTCTGTATCCGTCACGGAGTGTCACCATCGAAGAAGTCTGGAAACTCATTACTAGCGACTTGGATCTGCTGAAGTCAACAACCGCAGTGCGACTGGCAGCTGATATGCGTGCAGCCAAAACGGCTTTGCTTCCTTACATCACGGCGTGCGGAGTATTTAGTTATCGCAACTCAAGCAGTCTGGTAAGTTTGTCGGGATATGTGGTGGTCGATGTAGATCATCTGGACAGCACCAAGGAAGCCGAAGAGATGAGAAAACGACTTTTCAATGACGATTATCTGCAACCGGCTCTTGTCTTCATCAGTCCCAGCGGACGCGGCGTGAAGGCGTTCGTGCCTTATGACACGTCACGTACGGCCGATGCAACACAGAATGCCATTACAAACACACTCTGGGCCATGCAGTACGTGCAAATGACTTACTGCCCTACCGACCGGGAAAAAGGAGTGGACACGTCCGGAAAGGATTTGGTAAGGGCCTGCTTCCTGTGTCATGACAGCGGAGCTCTTCTGCGCACTGAGAAATCAAATTCAAGTGATACTATTTTAACACCATCTACAAATGAATGAAATTGATTCGCTACGCAACCTGACCGACGCCGTCGAAAAAGCCGGCGTGGATATTGCACCTACCTATTCCGAGTACGTCCGGCTGGCCCTTGCCATAGCCACTGATCTGGGCGAAGCGGGTCGGGAGTATTTCATCCGTCTTTGCAGCCTGTCGTCCAAATTCCAGATGCAGCAAGCACAACGACAGTACTCCAATGCCCTCATCTGTCACAAAGGTGATATACATCTGGGCACCGTATTTCATCTGGCCGAACTGGCTGGTGTGAAAGTAGAACCTACAGCACACTTGAACAAAGAAAAAAATGCAAAAATGCAGTCGGTGCACGGCACTCATTCTTTCACACACACGCACGCGATATATAAGGAGGAAAATATTCAGGAAGAAACGAATAAAGACAATACTTCGGAAGAAACTGTATGGGGAAGTGAACCTAATGTCACTCTCCCTTATTTCGACAAGTTGTCTTTGCCAAAATTTTTACAACGCATTGTTTCATACGCCAAGACTCCTCCGCAACGTGATGTTCTTCTTCTGGGTACACTCACGGCATTGGGTGCTACAATGGGAAGAAACGTGCGCTGTTACTATTCTTCCCGTTCTCTATCGCCCAATTTGCAGACCTTCGTTGTGGCGCCTCCGGCTTCGGGAAAGGGCATTCTCGCTTTTGTACGTAAACTGGTGGAACCCATCCATCAGGAAATAAGGGCAAAAGTGGAACAAAATTACAAGGAATACAAGATAGCAAAGGCTGCCTACGACTCATTAGGCAAGGAAAGAGTAAATGCGGAGGTTCCCCAACCGCCGGCCGAAAAGATGTTCATCATACCGGGAAACAATACCGGTACGGGTATTCTCCAGAACTTGATCGATTCGGGTGGTACGGGTATCATTAAAGAAGACGAAGCCGATGTCATATCCACCGCCTTGGGTTCGGAACATGGGCATTGGAGTGATACCTTACGCAAGGCCTTCGATCACGTAGGTCTTTCCTATAACCGGCGTACAGATCGCGAATACCGCGAAGTGGACAGTACCTATCTCTCCGTCCTCATTTCCGGCACACCGGGTCAGGTAAAGCCTCTCATTCCTTCATCGGAAAACGGACTCTTCTCACGCCAGATTTTCTATTACATGCCCGGCATAAAAAACTGGGAAAACCAATTTGACAAAAACGAGGAAGATTTGAATGCCGTCTTTTTGAAAATAGGACACGAATGGAAAAAAATGGTTGACCGACTCAAAGCCGGAGGTACTTATACACTGCGGTTCACCGACAACCAGCAGAAAGAGTTCAATGAGAAGTTTGAGGAACTATTTGCCCACTCCGTACATATCAATTCAAACGAGATGAACAGCAGTGTAGCCAGACAGGCCATGAACTGCTGCCGTCTCATGAGTATTGCGGGCATCATCCGCACTATGGAAGACGGCTGGAACTTTATCCCCGACAAGGGGACTCATCCGGACAATGTAAAGGACGGCATCGTCTCCCTGTGGGATTTCTCCGTCACGGATGATGATTTCCATTCCATACTTTCGATGATGCAGCCACTTTACCATCATGCCAGTCACATCCTGTCATTCTTGCCGACCACGGAAGTGACACGTCGTAACAATGCCGACAAGGAGACTTTATTCAACTCTCTGGGAGAAACATTCACCCGGAAAGAACTGCTTGAAAACGCGAAGAAGATGCATCTGAACGAAAACACGGTAACATCCTGGCTCAAGCGTTTGATCGAGAAAGGCTATTATATTCCTTGCAAAGAAGTAGGTACATATACGCGTACGCGCGCGTGTGTGAAAGAATGAGTGCCGTGCACCGACTGCATTTTTGCATTTTTTTCTCTCTGAAAGCAAGGGGGTCACTTAGGCATCCTAACTGCCATAAGTAGCATGCAAAAAGACGTTAGTTACGATGCCTAACTAACGTCTTTACTATTTGCAAGCAACGAGGCATCTCAAGGTTCGCCCAAGGCGTTGACAATAGCCCTTACTTCCATAGGGGTATAAGAGCGTCGGCGCGGGTCGTGCCCGAGTGCGGCGAGTTTTTCACTAAGTCCGGGATAAAGTTCGATCCATGCCGTCACTTTCCGGTAAGCGGCACTGGAACTCAGCTCGGGACAATAGAGCTGCGCCAATTCCATACGGCCATACGTGCGTATCTTGAATTCCTGCATTACGAGTGTCTTTTATTTGTTTTTATTGACACAAAAATAACTAAAAAGCAGCAAATCTGCAATAAATACGGGAACTATAACTGACGATAATCGGCAATAATTGGCGATAACTGACCATAACGGCCAATCTCATCAATATACTTCAAGGCGAAGTCTTCTACCCCAATATAATAGATACCATATTCATCATACCATGGGATGATGTGATCACGAACTACAACAATCTTTTTATAGGAATCGTTGATGTGTCGGAGAGAGTTTGTTTCTTGTTTGCGTTTCTCTTCATTTGGAATTGCGAAAGCTGATTGGATATAGCATCGATTATTGCCTTTGTTTGCCACAAAATCAACTTCTAGCTTGGCACGTTTACTCTTTCCTTCGTCGTCCTTATAGTTATAATCCACAACGCCGACATCCACATTGAAGCCTCGTGCACAGAGTTCATTATATATCACGTTCTCCATGATATGAGTCTCTTCTTGCTGACGGAAATTTAGGTGAGCATTGCGCAGGCCAACATCTGTGAAATAGTACTTCAACGGAGTGTTGATGTATTTTTTCCCTTTAATATTGTATTGAGTAGCTTTGCGGATAAGATAAGCCTCGAAAAAATAGTTCAGATAGATACTGATTGTAGAGTCTGCAACTTTCTTTTGTTTGACAGAGGCAAAGGTATTTTCTAACTTCGTGGGATTGGTCAACGAACCTATACTGCTTGCAATAATATTGAGCAAATCATCGAGGACAGATATTTCGTTATTGATATTATTTCGTTCTATCACATCAGTTAGATATGTTCTCTGAATCAAGTTTTGCAAATAGTGACTTTTCTCTTCTGTGGATTTCTCTGAGATGACACGTGGTAATCCACCATAAGTGATGAATTCTTGCCAAGCGTTGTGTTTGTCACCTTCGTATGCATCATAGAACTCTTTATACATAAATGGATTGACATGAATTTCATCACCTCTATCTTTGAATTCAGTCATGATATCAGTTGACAGCATTTTGGAATTGCTACCAGTTATATAGATATCTACATTTTCCAAATCAAGCAGTCCGAGAAGGACGTCAACGAAGCCGATGGTTTCATTCTTATCGTTGAGCCATGGGTTTGGTATAGACACGACTTCCTGGATCTCGTCGATGAGAACATAATAACGTTTCCCTTTGTCAGAGATATTGTTATGAATGTAAAGATCAAGCTCATTGGGATTACGATATCTGGAGTATGCTATTTTGTCTAGCTTAATAATTATAATCTGCCCTGGATCTATTCCAGACTCTATTAGATAATTTCTGAAGAGGTCAAAAAGCAGAACAGACTTTCCGCATCGACGAATGCCAGTGATGACCTTGATGCGCCCATTGTCGCGTCGAGAAATCAGCTTGTTTAGGTAAAAATCTCTTTTTATAATCATAATTCACGATATTTTTGCGTAAATACGCATGCTTGTAAGAAGCAAAGATACATTTTTCTTTACAAAGAACAAATTTTGTAAGAGATTTTTGCGTAAATACGCAGTTTCGTAAGATGGGATCTTGCCAGGCTGCTGATATGTCATCAAATAATCGGCAATAATTGGCGATAACTGACCATAACGGCCAATTACTGATATTACGCCTTCAGTGCATACTACCTTTGTACTCACAAGCAGGGAAAATCCCTGACTGAAGTTTTTATTAACCCTTTAAATTTTTATTATTATGATTCGTTACGTAGTTTATCAAAACCAGAATGAAGGCAAGACCGAGTGTTACAAAAAGTGGTATGCACGCGCCGTCACCGACCAAACATTGGACATCGCCAAGCTGGCCAAGCACATGGCAAGTCACAACACGCCCTACTCAGCCGGGCTCATCAAAGGTGTACTCACGGACATGGTGCACTGCATCAAGGAAGTGCTGCTGGACGGCAAGAACGTGAAGATTGATGACCTGGCCATCTTCAGTGTAGGCTTCCATTGTAAAGGTTCCGACAAGCTGGAAGATTTCAACATCGCGCAGAACCTTCTCGGTATGCGTCTCAATGCCCGCGCCACAGGTGAGTTATCAGTAGGTAACCTCTTGCTCGACACCGAGTTCATGCAGCGCACCGAGTATGTGAAACCCGGTACCGAAACCACTCCCACTACCCCGACCACCCCAACTGATGGCGGCAACACCGGCGGAACCGGAGGAACAGGTAACACCGGAGGCGGTGGTGACATGACCGGAGCTTAAACCCGATTTATTAACCCTTAAAACCCTGTAAAACCATGAGCGATTTAACATCACCCAAGTCCAAGTTAACCTGGAGTTTCATCATCAAGATCATTATCACGGTGGCTACGGCCATCGGCGGAATGATCGGAATCCAAAGCTGTATCTAGCCCCATGCGCTTCATCAGTCTGATTATCATCCATTGCAGTGCCACCCCGGAAGGAAAATCCCTTTCGGTGGAGGACTGCCGGAGGGACCACATCCGCCACCGCGGCTTCAAGGACATCGGTTACCACTTCTACATCACCCGAGACGGAGAAATCCATCAGGGCCGTTCTCCCGAGACCGTAGGCGCACATTGCAAGAACCACAACAAGCACAGTATCGGCATCTGCTATGAAGGCGGACTCACTGCCGATCTTGCCCCTGCAGACACCCGCACTCTCTTGCAAAAAGCCTCCCTGGTGGCTCTCCTCCGCGAACTCCGGAAGGAACATCCGCAGGCACTCATTCTGGGCCATCACGATCTGGACCCCACGAAAGCTTGCCCATGCTTTACGGCGGCAAATGAATATCGAGGACTGTAGGTATACAAAAAAACAGCAGCTATAATCTCCAATTGGGTTATAGCTGCTGTTTTTTATTTTTTTTGGAAAGGAGTCACCCTCTGAACTGTTAAAACAACGTTTATGAACCATTATGAACTTGACATACAAACAATTAAAAAATATTTTTGTAAATAATAATATAAAATATGAGAAATCCATATAAATCAGAATGGAAGCAAAATATAAACAAAGAAATAGTAATTTGGAGCTATATCGCATATTAGTGATGCTAAGTATTCTGGCCCATCATTATATCGTACATTCTAGTTTAATAAATTATATGGCTGAAGAACCTTTTTCATTAAACACAATCTCATTAAACATTATAGGAATGTGGGGAAAAATAGGCATTAATTGTTTCGTATTTATAACAGGCTATTTCATGTGTACTTCAGAAATTACAATAAAAAAATTTGTAAAGCTACTATTCGAAATAGAATTCTACTATATAATAATAAATACAATTTTTCTCATTTTTGGCAATGAAAAGCCTACATTTACTAGCGTAATTTATGGATATTTCCCGATTGAAATTTTTAGTTATAATTTTATTGGTAGTTATATGGTTTTTTATTTATTCATACCATTTTTGAATATTCTGATTAACGGTCTTAATAAAAAGAAACATTTACAATTAATTCTATTATGCCTAACGATATACACAGTTTTAGGCTCAATACCGCAAATATTGATTACTATTAATTACATAACTTGGTTCAGCGTCCTTTACCTTATTTCATCATACATCCGAATTTGGGGATTCCCATACAAAATATCCAATCATCAATGGGGAATACTCACAATCATAAGCCTATTTTTTTCAATGGCAAGCGTGATTATAATATTATATTTATCACACAAAATAAAGCTATATATCCCTTCTGATTATTTTGTATCTGATTCAAATAAAATTTTTGCCTTAACGACCTCATTTTGTTCTTTCATGTTTTTCAACGGATTAAAAATAAAGCAAAATAAGTTTATAAACACAATAGCCGCAAGTACGTTTGGCGTTCTGCTAATTCATGACCAGAGTGTTGCAATGAGGAATTTCTTATGGAATATAATATGCCAGAATTCTTATGTAATAAATACATATCCACATCTAATTCTAATTCATGCCTGTCTATGTATCCTATGCATATATACAGTTTGCATTATCATTGATCGTTTTAGAATAAAATATATAGAAACGCCTATATTTAAATACATAGAACCTTACATAAAAAATTTATTTGATTCTCACAGATAAACTATCCGTAAGCAATCTCCTGAAAAATTCTTCTATGATAAGTCACCTCATGAACTCCACAAACTGTATCTATGGACATTTGGCCATCGTAGTCAAGATTCAACGAAAGTTTACCTTGACGACAAGTGAATATTGAAGACTGTTTCTTTGTATTTCTTTAAATTATTACTTTCTTTGCACAAGAAAAATTTAATTAAAAATATAATGGGACTTCTTCGTTTCTTCTTAGCATTAGATGTATTATTAGTGCATTGTGGAATCAACACTATGGGTACTAATTGGGCGGTTGAAGGCTTCTATATTATATCAGGTTTCTATATGAGCCTCGTACTTAATGAAAAATATATAGGAAAAAATTCATACAAGCATTTTATAACAAATAGATTTCTTAGGCTGCTTCCCACATACTGGACCATTGCTATAATGTCTTTGATTTTATCTCTCAATTGCAATGTCAATATTAACAATGATGCAATTTTTAGTTTCGAAAAGACTTGTCCCAACACATCAATCTTTTCATGGGCTATTGCAACTATCACAAATATTATTGGCATCGGACAAGATTGGACATTATTTATGGGTGTCAATGCTCAAACAGGCTCAATTTTTTTAACAAAATCAAGTTTTATTGAAAGTTTTCCACTCTGCAGATATTTACTTGTTCCTCAGGCATGGTCCATAGGACTAGAATTATTCTTTTATCTTATATGTCCTTTTTTTCTTAGAAAAAAGAATAAAACAATTATTGCTTTGTTTATAATATCTGTTATGATCAAAATCATAATAAAAAAAGTACTGTTATTAGATGATGGGAACTGGACTTTTAGATTCTTTCCTTCCGAACTCATGTTCTTTCTGATAGGATATTTTTCATATACTATATATAAAAAATATCAGGACAAGTTGCAATTTAAAATAAGCTATACTTTCCCATTTATCACAATAGCAATACTTTTTCTACTATGGTTTGCTCCATTAATTTATTCATTAAAGTATCTATTATTTATTATTATAATGGCAATGAGTGTTCCTGTTTTATTCTCGAACTATAAAAGAAATAAAATAGATAGAATTATCGGTGAACTGAGTTATCCAATGTATATATCTTATTCTTTAGTCATTATGATTGTTTCATGCATATCATTAAAAACATCAGAAAATGCTCTTATTATTTCATTATCAACAATAATTTTGTCAACTATATTATACTTTATGATAATAAGAAAATTGGAAGTTTATAAAAAAAATGAGTGAAATTATCAGCTTTACATCATAGAAAATCAAATATACCTTTAATAAAGACCTTAATTGAATTGTAACATCTCATACCTAAAACTCCTTGCAAATGATAACGTAAAAAAATCATATAAAATCTTTTTTTATTTATATGATTTCTAGAAGATCGAATTATTAAAGAAATAGGATTCTCATCAAAAACATCTGGTGAAACATGAATAATATTTGTTTCTTTATACTTATATGCAATAGGCGTAATAATAGATTGATCATGTCTATGCAAGCCACAAAAAGCACGATATTGATCTTTTAATTCATCCTCACCAGGCTCCATGACAAGTTCTGGATGTGTAAGTGTAATATCCAGCCATTCTTTTATAAATGGATTATTCTTCCCCTTGCAGAAAATATACCCTCCTTCAATTTTACTAAATCTATGATAATCTGAGGTCCCTAAATATGAATCAAAAAAATCTAAAGTTTTTTTCTTGGTCCAAACTTCTATTGCTGAACTTCCATCCGGTGTATATTTTTTCCACGAAGGAATATTCGCAGCATATTGAAAAAGTAAAGTTGAATATTTATCGAGTTCTTCTAAATATATATACCAATCATTCCCAGGATGAACTGAGCAACCGGAATCCATATAAAAAACTTTAGTACCATCCGGATAATCTTGTAAAGTTTTCCAAATCAAATATGGCTTCCAAACCCAATAACCTCCTCCTTTTTTATATTGCATTAAAGGATGATTTAAGATTTCTAAAGGTAAATCCTTTTTGGTATATTTAATTACCTTGTCGAAACAAGGAAGGTAACGAGCTTGTATTCCCCACTGTTTTAAAGAATATATCATATTCTCATCAGCATAGGATATTATAATATTTTTATTTTTTTTGACCATGGTTGACGGCATTGATTATAGGTATTATTTCTGGACCGACATTAAATATTGCATCAATAACTGACATATATGGAATAAACTCCGTCATACCATACTGAGTATAAATCGGATGATGAAATTCTTGGAATTCAACAGGTAAATCCCAATTAGTCAGAGAAAGATAATCGCGTCCACTTTTGCCAGCAATATATTTTTCTGCATTTACTTTATGTAAAAGATCTAAAAGTAAGTCTCCTTTACTTCCCTGTGCATCTAAAGTGCTCGCTTTAATAATTTCAATCTTAATATCGAGGATTTTAAACACCCATTTCATCAATTCTAAATTATAATCAACCAAAAGTTCATGTTCAACTGAGTATATGTTAATAAACTCTTCACCATAAACATTCCAGAATGGACATTTTTTATATGCACTCAAGATGCTACTAATATTTTTTTGAAGCTGTCTTTTAAATTCCTTTGCAATTATAACATCTTTAATATCGCCGGAAGTGTTTGTAACAGGTACTGTTATATATTGCTTTCCATGATCAGTATTAATCTGATTTCTGTTCTGAAAATAATTTTTTTCATATTGGACATTATCAAGTACTATTAAAGTATCAGCCATTGTCATTTTATGGTAAAAGCCAAGATATGAAAGATGTTCTGGTTGATGTATTGTAACTATTTTCATATATTTATAATTTCATTTTTTGTAAATAAAACATCTCGGCATATTCACAGCCTATTTCAATACCTCTCAATGCTGCAAGTTTTTTTACTCCAACACCATTTATTGGAGAGGGACTTTCTCTAATTTGACTCTTATATATGTTGAGGAGATCAATTTTTTTATCAATATTATCAGTTATATCATGATACATCTTTCCACCTTTAACACCATCAAGTCCATCCGTAATAAATGGATACTCGTATAATGCAATGAAATTAGGCATATAACCTTCGCGGAGCCTTATACTAGCTAAAGTACAATCATAAATTTTAACATGGTCTTGATGCCTACTCTTATAGTTAAAAAAAATCTCATCAGGACGGATATCATCAATGTATCTGTCAATTTTAGTTGTTAAATCAAAAGCTGGTACTGTATCAAGTTTCGCGTCCATATTTTTATATAAAAAGTCACCTTTTGCACCAATCATTTGACAAACAGTATCATATTCTTTTTTCCTTATTTCAAAATTTTGGCGTTTATCTTCACCCCCCAAGGCTCCAATAACTATATATATAAGTGCTCCTTCAGATTTCTGATGAAGCAAATAACCACCACATCCTAATATTTCATCATCGGCATGCGGTGCAATTACTAGAATTTTCTTTGTCATATTTTTTAATTTAATGTTTCCAACCCCATTAATCCAGCCTCTTCCATTGTAATTGCATATCCAAATTCATCTTGATTACCTTCACAATCCAAGACGCAGCAATTTGGTGCTTGCAATTGCCATTCTACCATTGGATGATGCAATTGTAAATCACAGTGAATTTCACCATGGGAAAGGTATTTAGGAAGAATTATTTTTTTATTTAAAACAAAAGACCCGGGAGATACGGTTATTATTCTACCTTGATAATGACCTTCTGCTAAAGTAGCTAATGGGCTTCCATCTTTAGTCCTAAAGGTAAGAAGAATATCCGTTTTCAATTCGATGTTTGTCTCTCCTTCTATTTCTACATCTAAAAATTTCTGCCCTGATATAACTGTACTGCAATTTGATTCGGTTCCATTTATTTTAATTTTGTTTATTCTCAAATCCGGCTTTGTGTATTTAATATAATCCGTGATCTTACCATCTTTAATTTCATTGTTTTTCAAATAAAAGTTCAGACTATCATTAACATTCCCTTCAAAGGCAATCATGCCATTCTGTAAAACGATGCCTTTTGTACAAAGAGTCTTTACAGCAGCCATATTGTGACTAACAAATAATACTGTTCTACCCTCTCCTCTAGAAACATCTTGCATCTTACCAATTGCTTTCTTTTGAAATTCAGCATCTCCAACAGCCAAGACCTCATCCACGACCAATATCTCCGGCTCCAAATGGGCAGCAATAGCAAAGCCGAGTCTAACGACCATACCTGAAGAATATCTTTTGACAGGCGTATCAATATATTTTTCTACTCCTGCAAAATCAACAATCTCATCAAATTTACTTTTTATCTCACTTTTTGTCATTCCCATTATTGAGCCATTCATAAAGATATTCTCTCGTCCTGTCATTTCTGGATGAAATCCTGTCCCTACTTCAAGCAAGGATGCAATTCGGCCACGAACTTTAATAGAGCCAGTTGTTGGAGAAGTTACTCTTGACAGAATCTTAAGTAAGGTAGATTTACCAGCTCCATTTTTCCCAATTATACCGACTACATCTCCTTGTTCAACATTAAAATCGATATTCCGGAGTGCCCAAACCAAACCACTTCCAGATTTTTTAGATCTGTCATTGACTTCACCAACTTTCAAGAAAGGGTCTTCTTTGCCTCGTATTTTTGCCCACCAACGATTCAAATCCTGACTAAGCGTACCTGTCCCGATGGACCCCAACACATATTCCTTACTAATATTCTGAAATTCTATTACTGTATTATTCATAATTTCTTTAGATAACATCCATGAAACTCCTTTGAACTTTATTAAATACCATAATTCCTATAAAAAGTATAACAAATGAAAATATAGTACTATACCCTAAATAAGACCAATTGAAAACCCCAACACCGGTAAAAGCATATTTAAATGTCTCAATAATTGAAGTTAATGGATTTGCCACAATTAACCACATATATTTAGAATAACTATTTTTCATAACAGAAAGAGGATAAATTACCGGAGTCACGTACATCCACAATTGAACACCAAATGTAATTAAAAATTTCAAGTCTCTATATTTTGTTGTCAAAGAAGTTATAATTAATCCAAATCCTAGGCCTAAACATCCTAATAGGATAATCAAGAAAGGTACAAGAATAATTGTGTAGTTTACTTGAAAAGTAAATCCTTCAAATATATAATAGAAGTATACAATAATAAACAACACAAATTGTATCAGTAATTTTATTAAATTGGATATGGTGATTGATAGTGGAACAACTAATCTTGGAAAATATACTTTCCCGAAAATTTGTTGATTGGCATTGAATGTATCCGAACATTTTGATAAACAATCTGAAAAATAATTCCAACATACTAACCCTGATAAATAAAAAACTGCCTGAGGGACGCCATCCGTTGATATTCCCGCAATCCCACCGAAAACGAACATAAACATAATAGTCGTAAAAACAGGTTGTATAATAAACCATAAAGGACCTAATATTGTCTGCTTATAAAGTGTAATTATATCACGCTTTACATACATTAGAAGCAAATCTCTATATTTCCAAACTTCATTTAGACTCAAGCGAAACAAAGATGTTTTGTTCTCTATGATTAAAGACCACGGCTTTTCTGATTCTCCTGACATTGTTCAATTTGATTTTAAACCATTATTAATAAACAAAAATACTTTAATTAATTATATTTACAAAATAAGATGACAAAAAATAATGACAGTAAACAACCATAATTTGAAACATATACAAAGTTTAAATTCAACAACACAAATAAGACTCATATCTATTACTATCCTTTCACTTTCAAATTTACTATTTACTTATATATTTTAATTATTCATCAAGGCATACTTATGAAATGTTTTCAATAAATATTTGTCACATCGAGAATTATTTTTAATTAAATATCTTTGATATTTATAAACTTGTTATATCTTTGGAATATGATCCAGATTTTATTATGCAGAGGTATGAATAACTCTAAAATTAATTAACTAAATCATTAATGAACATGGAACTAAAGTACAAACAAAGAAAAAGTAATCTAGAATTATATCGTATACTAGTGATGCTATTTATTGTAGCTCATCATTATGTACTAAAATCCGGCATAACAGATTATATGATTGAAAATCCTTTTGCTTTCAATTCAGTATGTTTAAACTTAATTGGAATGTGGGGTAAAACAGGCATAAATTGTTTCGTACTTATAACAGGCTATTTCATGTGTACCTCTGAAATTACTATAAAAAAATTTATAAAGCTGTTATTAGAGATTGAATTCTATTATATTACGATAAATACTATATTTTTAATATCAGGTTATGAAAAGTTGACTCTTTCCAACATAATATACGGATATTTTCCTATTAAAACTTTAAGTTATAATTTTGTAGGTAGTTATATGATTTTTTATTTATTCATACCTTTTTTGAATATTTTAATTAGAAATCTTAATAAAAAACAACATTTGCTGTTAATTTTATTATGTATACTAATATACTCGGGTATTGGAACATTACCCAAAATAATAAATTCTCCCAATTACATAACTTGGTTTTGTATTCTTTACACAGTTTCATCATATATTCGTATTTGGGGATTCCAGTATAAAATTTCAAATCGACAATGGGGAATATTTACACTAATATTCATAATCTTTTCAATGGTAAGCGTGATAATAATAATATATTTATCAAATAAGTTAAATTATCAGATCTCTTCCTATTATTTTGTATCCGATTCTAATAAGATTCTTGCTATAGCTACTTCTTTTTGCTCTTTTATGTTTTTTAAAGAAGTAAAAATAAAGCAAAACAAATGGATTAACACAATAGCAGCCAGCACTTTTGGCGTGCTCCTTATACATGATCATAGTGATGCTATGAGATACTTTCTATGGAACGTGGTATATCAAAATTCATATATAATAAATACATATCCACATCTAATTTTATTGCATGCGTGTTTATGCATTATAAGTTTATACACAATTTGCATTGTTATCGATAAAATTAGAATAGAATTTATAGAAAAGCCTACATTAAAATATTTAGATCCATTCATTAAGCATTTATCAGATTCTATAAAAGTTTAAATATTTGCATTTTCTAGACCTTAAAATTTTGTATATTTGTCTGTATCTTTTATCTTTGAAAAAAAAAGATGGTTAAAGTTAGTATTATCATACCAGTTTATAATGTACAAGAGTATATTGAAAAATGTTTGTTATCAGCACTGGAACAGACATACAAAAATATAGAAATACTCATCATAGATGATTGTGGCAATGATAAGAGTATGGATATAGTTTATCGGATATTAAAAGACCATGAACAGAATTCCAGAATACAAATTATCCATCATGAAAATAACAAAGGACTCTCAGAAGCAAGGAATTCTGGTATAAAAAAAAGTACAGGAGATTATCTTTTTTTCCTTGATAGTGATGATTATATATTTCCTAATTCTATTGAACTTATGGCAAAAGAAGTCAATGACACACGTTCAAGTATTGACTTTATTGTGGGACATGTGACCGGTGATCATGAAGCTCCTGATATAAAAATTGAAAACAAATATTTAATCGGACCTGAAATCCTCAAAACATACACCCAAAGGAAATGGTACACACAAGTATGGAACAAGTTATATAGAAGGGACTTAATTATTAATGAACAATTATTTTTTCAAAAAGATCTAGTATTCGAAGACGTTATATGGACATTCAAATTGATTTGTGTTGCTCAATCAATGGCTGTAGTAAATGAAAATACTTATTCGTATAATTTTAATTCCCAATCATTGTCACATGGCAAAACGCCAACATTTGTTGGAGAATGCTATATGATTAATTTTACTCTGATGAATGAATTTCTCCTTTCACATAATCAATTAAAAAATAGGAAATTAATAAAAAAATATATTGATATGTATAGGAATTTTATTCTCGACTATTATTTCTACAAAATGGATTTATTTAGTGATCCGATATCATTTTATAAAAGACTCAGAAGATTTAAATCGAATTTATCATATAAAGTGTCAGATCTTAATCCTCAAAAATCGTATTTAAGAAACTTCGTTTTCAATATTAATTTTTTATTACCTATTGATTGGGGTTATCAATATCTATTATTCATTTTCAAAATTAGGAAAAGACTACATTTATAATTCTATGAAAATTATTTATATATATACGGCCGTCACCACTATAGGAGGAGCAGATAGAGTAATTGTTGAAAAAGCCAATTATTTCGCTGATTATTATAATTATGATGTCTATATCATTACGGATTCACAATGTAACAGAGAATTGAGTTTTCCATTATCATCAAAAATTCATCATATAGATTTAGGTATTGACTTCGGTCAACAATACAAATATGGTATTATTAAACGTACCTTTTTGTATTTTCGTATGATGAACAAATATAAGAAGACATTAAGTGATGTTCTCAATCAAATTAAAGGTGACATACTAATTACAACACTAGGTAGAGATTCGGACTTTATAACTAAAATACATGATGGCAGCATTAAAATTGGCGAAGCACACACTACAAAAGAATGCATGCGTAACTTACACCAATTTCAAGAAAAAAATATATTTTATAAAGTTATTGGTAAAATATGGACAAAGAAAATGGAAAAAGCTGCTAATAATCTCACCCATCTGGTTGTACTTAATGAAGCAGAGAAGACAAAATGGAATTTACCTGAAAAAACGACAGTTATTGAAAATTCTCTTCCCTTTTATTCAGAACGAAAAAATGAACTCAATAGAAAAGACATAATATCTGTGGGACGAATGAGTGAAGAAAAGGGATATGACAGATTATTATCTATTTGGGCTATTGTTATAAAAAAACATTTAGATTGGACTTTACATATATACGGAAACGGCGTAATGGAAACTCAGATAAAGAAATGGATCAAAGATAAGGATTTGGAAAAGAGTATCAAACTGGAAGGTGTATATTCCAATATTTATGAAAAATATATGTCCAGTTCCATCTACGTGATGACATCCTATTACGAAGGATTCGGTATGGCACTTGCCGAAGCAATGGCATGCGGAATTCCATGCATAGCATTCGATTGCCCTACCGGCCCCAGGAATATTATCAATAATGGAAATGATGGCTTGTTAATTGAAGATGGTAATATATCGGCTTTTGCCGATGCAGTTTGTAATTTAATTGAAAATGATGATTACAGAAGAGAACTAGGAGCAAATGCTCACAAGGACATCCAAAGATTGTCGCAAAGAAAAATTATGGAACAATGGAATAATCTTTTTAAATCATTAATCCAATGAGAATACTCTTTCTTATCTATCATGGCCTTTCTGCTTACAGTGGAATAAGTAAAAAAATTCAATATCAAGTAAAAGGACTCAAAGCCTTGGGGCATGACGTATACCTTTGTACCTATACTTTTGATAATGCGGGAAACAAAATTCGAATCATTAATGATACTGTTATTGAAAATTTAGGTAAAGGTTGCACTGCTTCGCTAAAACGGAGAATAGAATTTCGTTCAATTATTGAATTTGTAAAACATAACCATATAGATTTAGTATATGCGCGTTCATTTCACAATGCCAATCCTTTTACGATTCATCTATTTAAAACTTTCAAAAAACTAGGGATAAAGTCAGTTATAGAAATACCTACCTATCCTTATGATAAAGAATATTGTCAATCCTCTTGGCGTCTGAAAGCTGAAATTTTGTTTGATAAACTATTTAGAAAAGAATTAGCAAGAACAACTGATGCTATCGTAACTTTCTCCAATGACGAATATATATTTGGACAAAAAACGATAAGAATATCCAACGGAATTGATTTTG
The DNA here is from genome assembly GCA_036804505.1 of Bacteroidaceae bacterium. Classification (GTDB taxonomy): domain Bacteria; phylum Bacteroidota; class Bacteroidia; order Bacteroidales; family Bacteroidaceae; genus Phocaeicola_A. The sequence goes on along the minus strand of DAIRSI010000004.1, from coordinate 47,936 downwards.
AAAGTATTAGATTGAAAAGCAAATCGAATCATGATATAAATGAATTTCATTTAATTGGAGTTGCTGAAGTGCATTATTGGCACGGTTATGATAGAATTATAGAAGGAATTGGGGAATATTACAAACAAGAACAACCTATAAAGGTCTATTTTCATATCATAGGAGGTGTAGGCAATATGGAAATGGAGGGTACCAGATTCGCACCGGGATTCAATCCGTTAATAAAAAAATATCATATTGAAAATTATATTATCTTCCACGGACAAAAGTTTGGGGAAGACTTGGATAATCTTTTTGATCTATGTGATTTTGCAGTAGGCAGTCTAGGAAGACACAGAAGTGGCGTTGCAGCTATTAAAACTTTAAAAAATAGAGAATATGCAGCCCGAGGAATTCCATTCATTTATTCTGAAACAGATGAAGACTTCGAAAACCTTCCTTTTGTAATGAAAGCAAGTAAAAATAATGAGGCGATAAACATTCAAGGAATATTTGATTTCTTTCAAAAAATATCATTATCTTCGCAAGAAATAAGAGATTCAATAAAAAATTTATCTTGGGAAAAACAAATGGAGAAAGTAATTCAATCGATTGAATTTAAGAAAGCATGAAAATCATCTATATTTATAATATATTCGATCAAAAAGGCGGAATAGAAAGAGTCCTGACCGATAAGATGAACTATCTTGCAGATGTGATGAATTATGAAGTTACATTAGTCACATATATGCAAGGGAAAAATCCATTTCCATTTCCTTTAGATAAAAAAGTGAAACATATTGATATCGGCTACAACTTATCTGTTACTTATAAATTTAACTTTTTAAAACAGGAAATTCTTTCAAAGAAAATTAATTCTCAATATAAAAAAAATTTAATTGATATTATTAAAGAAAAAGATGCTGATGTGATTATTTGCAATTCTTATGATATAAAAGGAATTGAAGTTATTTCACAACTAAATGTTCGGGCCATCAAAATAATTGAAACTCATGTAGCTCGTAATTTTATTAAATATCCAATATATAGGAATGTTCCATTTCTATTGCTTCAGATTATTACGTTTTATCAAAATATAAAATTAAATTTAGCCATAAAAAAATTTGATGCGATAGTTACACTTACAAAAGAAGACGCAGAGCTATGGAAAAAGACAGTCCCTACTTACACAATACCCAACATTGTTACATACTATCCATCCCAAAATAGTCCTTGTATAAATAACAAAGTAATTGCTGTTGGTAGAATCAGCGAACAAAAGGGTTTCGATCTTTTAATTGAAGCTTGGAAAGAAATTAACAAAAAACATCCAAATTGGACTTTAGACATATATGGCGATGACAAAACAGGCAAAGATTTGAAAGAATGCTTGATTCACTCAATAAAAAAACTACATTTAGATAATTGCATAAAATTTAATTTGGCTATTGATAATATTTTCGATAAATATTTAGAAAGTTCCATATTTGTGTTAAGTTCCAGATTTGAAGGATTCGGCCTGGTTCTTATTGAAGCCATGGCCTGTGGGTTGCCGAGTGTAGCTTTTGACTGCCCTTTTGGTCCAAAAGAAATTATCTCAAATGGGGAAAACGGAATATTAGTGAAGTATTTAGATATCGAAGAACTTGCTGAAAAAATTAATTATTTGATAGAAAACGAATCAATAAGAATAAAGATGGGCGAAATGGCCCGCGAAGACGTCAAGTATTATTTAAAAGATAATATTATGCCTAAATGGGTGGATCTATTTAAAGAACTCATTTTGAAAAAACAACAAAAGAGTAAAAAATAACCCAAATAAAAATAATATGATACCCAAGATTATTCATTTATGCTGGTTTTCCGGTGACCCTTACCCTATATTGATACAAAAATGTATTAATAGCTGGAAGAAAAATGTTCCTGAATATCAAATCAAAATTTGGGACAAAAAAATGGCTCTGGATTTGAATATAAACTTCATAAATCAAGCTATAGAAAAAAAGAAATGGGCCTTCGCAGCAGATGTTGTACGCCTATACGCATTATACACAGAAGGTGGAGTTTACATGGATGCGGATTTCTATCTATTGAAAAGCTTTGAACCTTTTCTTACAAATAAATTTGTAAGTTTCAATGAGGTTTCGGAGGGTGAATTGATTAAAGAAAAGATAGACAAGGAAGGAAACCTTATTGATAAAGATGATCAGTTAATAGGTTTTGGAATTCAAGCGGCTTTTATGGCTGCAGAGAAAAATAATATATTCGTAAAACAAGTTCTGGACTATTATATGAAGACAAACTTCTTCGACATCAAGGAAGGAGAGAAAAATAGTAACGTATTGGCGCCGCAAATATACGTAAAAGTAGCGGAACGCTTTGGTTTCAAGTATATTGATAAAAGACAGGAATTGGAGGAAGGCATTACTATTTATGAGTCAAAATACTTGATGCAAACCATGTATGACAAACAAAAGAAAGATGCTTTTGCCATCCATTGTTGTTCACATAGTTGGTATTATTCTGCTGAAGAAGAAAAAAGGATCGAAAAAAAATGGAAAAGCAAAGAATTATTCAGAAAAGTCTTTGGAAAATATATTACAAGAAAAATAAACTGGCTGTTTTTCAAGTTGACCGGCAGAAGACAGAATCTACTCAATAGTTTAGAATAAATAATAAAATAATGAATATATGCTTCTTTTGTGATTCGATATTCAGTATTGGCGGGGTACAAAAAGTACTGGCCCTTATTGCTTCAGATTTGTCTAAAGAAAACAAAGTGACAATTCTGACAATGGATCGTAACTCCGATTATAATGCAAATATAAATAATCTCCAAAACACGCAGATACTATTTAAATTCTTTCAATTTGTAGAACTCAGTCACAAGGACTATTATTTACATGCCCCATATAGCGGAGCATACAAAAAATTTCTTCCTCACAACAGATTCACTTCCTATTTATACAGCTTAAGTTCTTTCCCGCAAAAAAGGAGAAAACAACTCATCGAAACTCTGAATGAAGGAAACTACGATGTAATAATCGGAGTACATGCATTTCTTTCTCTGAAGCTAGCAACGATAAGAAAACATCTGAATGCAAGGAAAGTGATAGGATGGATGCATAACTCCTACCAGGCGTTCTTCGAGAATGATCCGGCTTATCTGGAAAACTTGAAGAGTCACTTCAAATTTCAAATGAGGAAACTTGATGGAATTGTAGTTCTGACAAAAACAGATGCCGAACTTTATAAAAAAAATCTAGGACTGAATCCTACTGTCATATACAATCCCGTAACGATAAAAGCTCAAAGGCGATGTGACACGAATGCAAAGACTTTCCTGTCAGTTGGAAGAATGTCATACAGGCACAAGGGATTTGATATTCTGATTAAAGCATTTGCCTTATTTTGTAAGGAAAACAAGGAATGGAAACTGAATATTGTAGGGGAAGGTCCTGAAAAAGAGAATCTGGAAGAGCTGATTCAATCCTTTCATTTGGAAAACAGGATTTCCATATATCCATTCACGAACGAAATAGAAAAGTATTATTCTACAGCCAGCGTTTATATACTTAGTTCCCGATGGGAAGGCTTTCCTCTTGTGCTGATGGAGGCATTATCTTTCGGACTTCCTGTTATTGCATCTGACATACCCGTATGCCAAGAAGTTTTGCCAAAAAAATCTTTCTGTAAATTATTTAATAAAGAAGATATACAAGATCTCTCACGCAAAATGCTTTTTTTCGCTAATTGCATAAATTTGAAAGAAGAAAGTGATAAGGCTTTAATTTTTTCAACAGAAGAAAATTCATTCGACAGTATTAAAAAACAATGGTTCAACATTATTAATAAATAATCCGACGATGAAACTATCAATAATAACAATCAATTACAATAATGCCTCAGGGCTTGAAAAAACCATTAAAAGTGCTATTTATCAAAACTTTCTGGATAAAGAATTTATTATTATCGATGGAAAATCCACAGATAATAGTATTGAAGTAATTAAAAAATATAAGCAAAATATTGATATTTGGGTATCAGAGCCAGATGAAGGTATATATAATGCCATGAATAAAGGAGTTTCATTAGCTAGTGGAGAATATTGTATTTTCATGAATTCAGGAGACTCCTTTTATAATTCTTCATCTATTTCAGACGCCTTTCTTAATATAAAAAATGAAGATATAGTTACAGGAAAAACCTTTGGTAAAGAAAAAAATGATGAAAGATTTGTCCATAATGTTGAAATGAGCTTCCTCATCTTATTTAGAGAGACAATAAGTCATCAAGCTTCTTTTATTAAAAGGACTTTATTGATAAAACACCCTTATGATGAAAAACTTAAGATTGTCAGTGATTGGAAATTTTTTATTGAAACAATTATTTTAGATAACTGTACATTCAAATTTTGTGATATTTATGTTGCATCAATTGACCTTCATGGCATAAGTGTAACAAATTCTATAATGAGGACACAAGAAAGAGAACAAGTATTATCTGAATTATTTCCTCCTAGAGTTTTATCTGATTATTATAAAATAAAGAATTTTGATGAGAAGTCACTAAAAACATATTCAATTATTGATAAGACATACAGACTTAAAAGAATTATATTTAATATAACTAACATCTATATAAAACTAAAATATCATTTCAAATAAAAGTGTTTTAAATGTGCAAGGCGAACAATAAGATTGGCACACAAGAAGCACTTATGAATTAATAACCAATATTCAATTTTTTTTCTTATTTTAAGATGTTTAAAAAAACAAATATATTTATGTGATTCAGGGAATATTTTTATCCACTTAGTATAATCTTTCAATGTTAAATCTTCTATAAGAGGCAATTTAGAAACAAATTTACGGTAAGCTATTTCTTTCTTAAAAAGCTTAAAATCACCTTTTGTCTTTAAATAAGAATCAATTAATTGTGCTATAGCAATTTCAGTATCTACAGTTTGTTTCGTTTTGATTGAGCATAAAGAGCCTTCTCTTTGACAATAATGATATAATGGGTAAGAGCAATGTACAAATGAATCCACACTTGTAAATAAAAAAATATTGACTGCTAAATCTTCTCCAATATTTAAACCATTGGGAAACTGGATTTTATTTTTAATATAAATTTCCTTTTTAACAATAGAACTCCATAAAGAAGGAAATATATACCCATTCAACAATTTACGTATATTCATTACCATATCATAGGAAAAGGGCTGGTGAATTATTATACTATTATCTTTAAACTCTTTAATAAAATCACATGTTACTATATCTGCATTTTTGTCTTTCGCTAATGAAAAAAGCACAGAATACATATCAGCCTCAATCCAATCATCGCTATCGCAAAAAGTGACATACTCCCCTGTAGCTTTAGATATTCCCACATTCCTTGCATTGGAAACACCTTTGTTTTGCGGCAAACGAATGATTTGAATATTTTCTTTCAAAGAAGGATATTCGCAGTTTATGATTGTCTCAAGAATAGGTATGCTGTTATCCGGACTACAATCATCCACAAAAATGAATTCCAGGCCTTGCATATCTTGCGAAAAGAGTGAGCGAGCACATTGGGCCATGTATTTTTCCACTCCATAGACCGGAACAATAACCGACAAAGCATATTCCACCTGTTTCATGATTTCGAAATGATATATGCCAGATTGTTCTTAAACTTCCAATAATTGTATTTCAGAACGGACGGATTCATCCATGACTGAAAATCATCAATAGGAACGACCAACGGATAATGCTTGATTCTCAGATGATGATATTCACAAAAGACATTGATGAGTCTTTCGGACATATAGCCGAATATACGGGCCTGAACATCGTAAGAAGATATTTTACAACGTTTTTCTACCTCGAACAAGACCTTAAACAGCCACTCTGAATAGTCATCGAAGAAATTCCACCGAGTGATGAACATATTATAATTGGATGAATAATTCCGTTGCTCCATCGTTTTCTCGAAAGCCGGAATATATTTGGGAGATAGTTCCCGGATTATATCTTTCAGGATTCTCCAATCGTCCACAATGTGATAGACGGCATATTGGGTAGCCATACTGTATGGATAATTGCGGGTATTGGGTAGAATGATATCATACTTACTTAACAAACTTTCCAAATCTGGAAATTGATAGGGAGTATCTAAGAAAGACTTCACATCTGCAAAATGTCTGTCGGGAGCAATTTGGGATAGAGCCGAATGGAAATCAAAATAACGGCGGTAATGATTCAGACCTATCACATCTACGTTCTTCAAGTTTTTCCATGCCCAATAATGACAGGTCAGTTCGCAATAGCTTTTATTTTTGATGGATATATTGTCTCCTGTATTATCCGGAACAAAACCTGAAATAGGTTCATGGCTCTCTGCCCCGGCCTGAACAGGGAGAAAGTAATCATGCTTGGGAAGTTCCACTTCTTTATGTGCACAAATCAAAATTTTAATACACTGTTCTTTCATAGAATCCTATCTTAATAAAACCTTTTCATAACTCTCAATCAATGAATCGACACAACGTGATACATTGTATTTACTCACCAGATATTCTCTTAATGCCGGTTGCTGACTATTATCAAGCAAAGATTCATGAATAGAGTACCCTATCTCATCTATATCATAAGGGTTGACAATTCTTGCCAAACCCCGAGGATAGTATTCTTGTGGGCCTCCCAACTTTGTGATAACAATATTGCAACCATGAATTGCAGCTTCCAGAGCAACAAGACCTACGCCTTCATTCAAGCTCGGTAATGCAAAAACTTTCGCGCGATTATATAATGAGACCAATTCTTCATCGGATACAAAGCCTTTAATTTCTATATTATTTGAGTCACCTATAAGATTTTTCAAATGATGCAAAGATTCTTCATTTCCTGTGTTACCAACCAATACGAGAGGAAATCCGTATTTCTTTGCAGCAAGTATCAAATTAGGAACGTTTTTACGCTCTTGGGTCATAGTACCAACAAACAAACAGAAAGATTCTTTTTGAACGGATGAATCATATTTATCCTGACGATATGAAAGAGGTACCAATGAAATTCTATTTGCTTCGATGCCATAGCCTTTGGTCAAATAATTTGCTTCATACTGTGTTCTGGCAAAAAACATTCGCACATCATTTTTTATCTTTCGCATAGCATAATTCTGAGAAAAGAGGCGGAGTCTGGAACATCCCACATAAGATGCCAATTTGTAAAGTGACATAGGTGTATTTGTATCAATAATCGGAGAAAAGACGAAATTAGGATTTAAACGACTGCCCCAATGAATGATGTCATAATTCCAAAGACCAAATCCGAAAACATGAACGATATCAAATGCCTTCCAATCATATCCTTCCCAAGGACTGATTGCTACTACGTCGTGTCCTTTTGCAATTAGTCCCTGCATCCATATTTCCGCCTGCATTTTGCTACCATCTCCTTTTCCCACATAGCAAGCACCGGGATACATTATATATGCTATTCTCATATCATGGTCTATTTTTTGTAAAGATATAAAAAAATTAAGAAACTCTTTATATTAAAAAATAAAATCGTATATTGCATTCAAATTTTGAAGATATGGGTGTTAAAATAGTTTATGTAGTTGGAGGTCTATATTTACCTAACGGAATGAGTCAAGTCCTTAGCGAAAAAATCAATTATCTTGCTGAGAATACTGATTTTGAATTATACATGATACTGACTGAAAGAGCAAACGAACCTTGGTACTACAATATATCACCCAAAGTGAAAAGTATAAATTTCGATATAAATTTTGACGAGCTGGATACTATGCCAATACTCAAAAAAATATTTGCTTATTACAGGAAACAACGAAAGTATAGAACCGATTTTACCAAATACCTCATGGAAATTCAACCGGATATTACTATTTCAACATTAAGACGTGAAATTAATTTCATAAATGATATTCCGGATGGAAGCAAAAAGATTGGAGAAATACACTTCGGGAAAAGTCATTACAGGGTTTTTAACAAACAATATCTGCCTGCTTTTATAAATCGATACATCACAAGTAGATGGAATGAAAAGCTCAAAAGAGAAATCAGTAAATTAGATAAATTCATTGTACTCACTCATGAAGATAAAGAAGCGTGGGGAAATCTGAATAACATAAAGGTCATACACAACCCCCTCACCTACTTTCCTTCAGAGAGTTCAACTTGTAGTAACAAAAATGTTATTGCAGTAGGCAGATATACGTGGCAGAAAGGATTTGACATGTTGATTGAATCTTGGAGTATAGTATATAAAAAACATCAAGATTGGAAACTGAATATATACGGTGGGGGTGATTCTATTTCCTACCAAAAAATGGCAGAACAAAAAGGATTATCAACAACAAGTATCTCATGCAATGAAGCTGTAAAAGATATTTATAATAAATATTTGGATAGTTCCTTTTTTATTTTAAGTTCAAGATTTGAGGGCTTTGGATTGGTGATAGCAGAAGCCATGAGTTGTGGATTGCCAACCGTGTCGTTTGCTTGCCCATGTGGGCCTAAAGATATCATAAGAGATGGAGAAGATGGATTTCTCGTGGAAAATGGGAATATTAAAGATTTAGCAGATAAGATTTGTTATCTGATTGAACATGAAGATGAAAGAAAATCAATGGGGAAAAAAGCAAAAGAAGACGTAAAACGTTTTGATATAAATATTATCATGCAACAATGGATAGATTTGTTCAACAAGCTAATGGAAGAAAAACAATGACGTGGTATAAAAAATATCTAAGTGTATATGACAAACCTTTTGATACGGTTCCAAATCATATTATTACGGAAACTAGGGAAAAATTGGCTGCGATGCAAAGTGATCAACCGGTCGTTTCTTTGGTAGTTATTGCTTATAACGAAGAACAACACTTGCAAGCTTGTCTTTGGGCAATCAGTGAAATGAAAACTCGATACCAAATAGAAATTATTGGAGTGAATAATGATTCGAAAGACAGGACAGAAGACATATTCAAAGCGTCCGGTATCCCTTACTATACGGAATACCAACATAGTTGCGGATATGCGCGTCGTTGCGGCCTTCAACATTCCAAGGGAAAGTATTATTTTGATATTGATGCAGATACTTTATATCCGCCACACTATATTGACTTAATGATGGACAGACTGACAAAGCCGGGAGTTTCCTGTGTGTCTTCCTTGTGGAGCTATTTCCCGGATCAGAATCATTCCCTTTTGGGCTTGGTAATCTTTGAGCTATGCAGGGATATTTTCTTATATATTCAGCATTTCAAACGTCCGGAGTTAAGTGTGCGCGGGTTGGTTTTTGCCTATAATGCTGAATATGGAAAAAAAGAAAAATACCGTGTGGATATAATAAGAGGCGAAGATGGTTCTATGGCCTTGGCTTTGAAAAAATATGGGAAAATAACATTTCTAAGAAACAGGAAGGCGAGAGCTATTACAGGTTATGGCACACTTAGCCAAGAATCTTTGTTCCAAAGTTTCATCAAGAGAATAAAAATTCAGTCAAAAGGATTTTCAAGAATTTTCTTCAAAAAAGATAAATATGAAGATGAGGATAGCAATTTGGTAAAATAATACGAAGACAAGATGAAAAGAATAGTTATCACTACATTATGTCTTATATTTTTAATTGTCATATTTCTTCTATTTTTGAAGCAAAGAAATAAGTTTGAGAAGGAAAAACCATATTATTCAGTCAGGAATCTAAAGACAGATTCAACAACAAGCATTGCATTCATTGGTGATTCGTGGGCTGAAAGAGCTGAGTATAATAGATTCAACATCCGCCTGGACTCTATCCTACTCATGAATGGCATAAGGAGTAATTGCTATTCCAAAGGACTGGGAGGGGCGACATCCAGAGATATTTACAAGTTGCTGTTCAGCGATGAAGTGTATGGACTTAAAGAAGTGATTGAAAGGTGTCCGCAGTATGCCCTTCTCTCATGTGGTATCAATGACCAACACGGGCAATATGGTCCTGAATTCTATGCTCATCATACGATTCTCATTGCTAAATTGCTATTGCATTATCATATCAGGCCCATCATTCTGGAGTTGCCCAAATGGTATATCAAAGAGAATTACGGATATTACGGGAGAAGAAAGAAAATCGCTTACCGGATGCTTTGTTTCGCAACCACGTATCAATGGAATCCGGAAAAAACTACTGAGTTATACAGAAACGCTCTGAACGAAGAAATCATGAGACATAATATGAAGGACAAAATCATCGTGATAAACTCTTCTTTTCTTGACAACAACAGGCTTTGGCTCAATTCAATGCATATTAATGAATGGGGCTATGACTTGCTGGCACAAAAAGTGGCAGAGGCTTTAACCCACAAAAAGAAATAAAATCACCACAACGCCACTTTACCAATCTTTCCTAAATCTTCACTCCGACTCTTTCTCCCAAAAGTTTCATTCCATTTTGACAAGCTGATAAATATAACTAAATCTGTAAGCTATTTTATATGCCTCATTCTTTCTCTCCATTCATTTTTCTTCTTCAGAAATTCAGAGAATTCATTAGAATTCTGCTCGAGAATGTCCAAAAGATATTTTGCCATATTACACATTTGGGTAGCAATAACTTTGGCACTCCACATTCATCCACAACATAGTGTTGTCGACTATATTCAATACCTTTCTCCATATGCTCAAAGGCAAGAATTGGATTCAAACCTCCAATTACAAGTTTATGTCCCATTCTCTTAAGTCGCTGGCTTTTATGCTTAACATCTAAGGTGACCAAACAAGATAAATCTTCTTCTGGATTATTTAAGAAACAGTAATAAAGCCAAATCTCAAAACAGGGATTACTGATAACCCACTCACATCCATCATCCACAGCCTTAACCTTTAGTATTTGCTGTAACTGCTCATAGAATTCATCCACGTCTGTCAACATAAATACCTTGTCCATTGAATCTAGATGGTATAATTGGCCTGCTATTTCAAATTCCCCGAATTTACGTATATCCTGCCATTTGGTTTGCATCTGATTGGGTTGTAAGCCTTGCCCGTTTTGTGACATGAAATCCACTCGTAAAGAATGCAAATTCTTTTGTCTGATAAGTTCTTTCAGAAAATCTTTTTCTTTCTTCTCACCACCCGAAAGCACAAAAATTAGTTTTGTGGAAAGCACGCCTTCATCTTTTTGATATAAAGGAGATATAATTTCAGAAGAAACAGAAATTTTCTTTTGTTCTTTCTTGACAGTTTTTATCAGTATCGATTCCTTTGGCTCACGGTTAAAAAAAACTTTTGTATAGGTCAATTTCGATAGGTCCATACTCACTTATATATTAATTTCACCGATAAATGGGATTGCCCCGTAACGTCCCTCCATATAACCGTTTTCAATATTTATAGTATTATGTATTTTAAAATCATTGAGTGAATATATATAACTTGTACCATCTTTTTTCTCAACCAACCACACTTCGTCTGTGCGAAGGAACTCTTGATTGAGCAAACAAGTCTGATGTGTAGTGAATATTAACTGACCTTTCGTCTTGGACATAGAAAAATAGCGGACAATTTCACGCACTAAATGTGGATGAATACTGTGATCAAGTTCATCTATAAATACCGTCTTTTCTTGTTTCATTGCAAAATATAGAGCAGGAATTAGCGATAGCAAACGAACTGTTCCGTCCGATTGAGATTGTATATCCATATCTTTAACAAAACCACCCTTTCCAAATTGTTCAAACATCATCTGGCTAATTTTCTGTACACCTTTTTCAACACTAATGTCACGGGTATTTCTAAAGTCAACGATCTCTGATAATACACCGGAACGCATATTCTTTAACTTTTCCATGGGTAGTCGACTAGTATCGTGCGTGCTAAGCCAATCTTCGAAATTTTCTGTCTTAACTTTTACACCATCAATACCTAAACCAATAGCACTGAATATTCCAGAAGCAAATTTATTAATATCCTTTTTCTTTTTGAAAATGCTTATTAAACTGGGGCTAAAAGAATGAAGGCCAATAATCTCTAATTCGTTATCAAACCATTTGCGTGCTAAATCCACATTCGGATCTGTTAGTATAGGCATATCGTTATTGATAGTCAGCAGAGAAGCAAATGGATTTTTATTTATCCATCCCATGACTATCTTTGTAACTTCATCGGATGGTTTGTTCGCAAATACTAATTTCCCATCTTCTCTAGTGAATACAGTTACATTGTCTTTCATTCCCAACCCTGAAAGTTGAAGTGTTTCGTATTTAATACCCGTTTTTGCAATTCCGACAGCATAAATAAACGCGACTTTACTTTGAGTTGCAAATTCAATTGTAAGTTGTAAAGGCTGAACCCCTGCATCATTCTTCAATCCATAAAAAAATTTCAAAATAGAGGACTTGTCCAAAAAACTTTTGTCAGTAGCCAAAGCTTTCAGGAAATTAATTCCTTTCAGTAAATTTGATTTTCCGGATCCGTTTGAACCATAAATAGCTGCCATCTTCAAAACCGGCAATTTACCCTCGTATTCATATATATGATTAGAATGCGAGATTCGCTTTAAATTTGGGAACATATCAAATTGAACAGCATCATCGAATGACAAAAAGTTTTGCATTATTAAACGGAGTATCATGGCATTTCAACTTTTAAATATTAATAATTTCATGAACTTATGATTTTACAAATATACAAAAGATTGTTTAATCCGTGAAATATTCACGCGACAATTTTTCTTACAAAGATATTATTACCATTATTAATAAGAAAATAAATATTATGCAGACTTGCTTATCTGGAAAAAAATAACGAATATTGCATAGTAATGTCAAAACGGAAAAAAATATGATAATAGATTTCAAAATAAAAAATTTTCGATCATACAGAGATGAAACAGTCTTCACTTTTGAAGCCCTAGAGGAGGACTTCAATAGTGATAATTATACCGTAACAGAACTTGAAAACGGAGAAACAATACGCCTTTTGAAATCTGCTGCCATATTTGGTGCGAATGCCTCAGGAAAAAGTAATGTGATATGGGCTTTCCATGCTCTATCTTTTCTTGTCGCAAACTCAAGAAATTTCGATGTGCGCACTGCCATTCCTACTTATATTCCTTTTGTATTGGATGAACAGACTAGAATGGCACCGACAGAATTAACTATAGATTTCATCGTTAATAGGAAAAGATTCAGATATACCATTCACTTTAATTCAATTATTCTTTTTGAGGGTTTATATATAATAAACAATGGAGAAAAAGAACTTGTCTTCGAACTGGATGGTGAAACGAAGCCGAACAGCAGAGGACTTCAGATAGGAGACAACTGGCAAAGTGGAACTGTTGACTTTGCTAATGCTCAATTTCTAGCAAATCATCTGATTCTTTCTGAAATAGGGACAAGGCAAGTGAATGGATTATTGGATATCTACACGGCATTGGCCAATATACAAGCGGAACCAGTCGGCGATTCCATCAACTTAAAAGCCAACAATGAAAATGTTGCAGCCAATATTTTAAAAAACAACCAATCCTTATTCGGCAGGCTCAAACGTCTCATTCATATTGCCGATATGGGTATTAATGATGTGGTCATGATTGAACATCATGAAGATGAATTTAAATTTCCGGATTCAGTTTCAGAAGATGCAAAGAAAATTATGATCAACAATAACAAATGGGAGTTTGGCATGGTTCATCAATCTCAAAAGGAACATATTACTATCGGTATGTCACTGGAATCAACAGGTACTAAAAACTTATTCGGACTGGGTGCAAGAATTCTTGATATCCTTGAAAACGGTGGATTTCTGGCTTATGATGAAATGAATATTGCCATACATCCGGAACTTTTTCAGTTATTAGTTTCCTTTTTTAATAACCCAAAATCGAACCCACATCATGCACAATTATTGTTCACCACCCATGATGCGTCAATAGCAGGAAATTCTACTCTTCGGGCTGACCAAATCTGGTTTGCAGAAAAAGACAATAATGGAGTTTCACAACTATTTTCTGCTCAAGACTTCGAAGATATCGGAATAAACTCACCTTTTGAACGGTGGTATAGGGCAGGTAGGTTTGGAGCTCTCCCTAAGTTTGGTAATATTAATTATATCTTTGACGATGAGAGAAAAAAGGAGAACGCTTAATAATATTATCATATTATGTGAAGGGACTGATACGGAGTATAACTATTTCACTGATTTAAAGAATTATGTGGAGCACACAGCTCCGGATAGATTCTCTAAAATCAGAATTATTCCAGGTGAGTCTGAAAAAATCAGAAAAAAGAATCCAAAAAGGATTACTTATTCAAAAACAATGGAAAAGGAAACTCTTCCACAGTATTATTGTCTAAATGAACATTCATTGGATGAATATAATATATATGGGAAACAGCCAACCAGATATGTCAGAGAAGTACAATTGTTCATGGAAGAAGAGGGTTTTACTGAAGGATGGGCTGTCTTTGATAAAGATGTTCACCCTGACCATGAACATGCATTCCAATTAGCAAAGGAAATAAATAATCTTCATATTGCTTTTTCTTCTTATTGTTTCGAAGAATGGTTGCTGGCGCATTTTGAAAGGAACGACAAGGCGTTTACTGTTTCGGAATGCAAAGACAAAAGCAATGGGAATAAAGCAATCTTATGCGGGACCAATATGGTAAATGACTGTCACGGACATCGATGCCTCGGTGGACGGTTACGCGAAAAAAAATATATTCCGGACTATACGAAAAACAAACAATGTATATTTTCATCCTATACTCTGCAAAGAATTGAACAAGCTTTCATGAATGCAGCGTGGTTGAGACATCTTCATAGTGGTAACTGCATTTATGAATACAATCCTTATACAGATACAGACAAACTTGTTGCAAGACTTTTGGAAAATAATGATGAATATGTATGGAGAAAAAAAGACGAACCTTTTTCATATTTAAAAACAAAATTAAAAATATCTGAACGAAATGAGGAGTTATTTATATATAATATAGGAAATGGCTCTTGTATCATAAATGAAGATTTTTCATTTTGCGACTCTGCAGGAAAAAAGATTTTCTGCGTAACGGATAAGAAAATTCTGTTGCAAACTGAAAAATCATTTTCCTGCAAAATTCCATCTGATGCAGACTTAGTGAAAATCGATGACGGATTTATCCATGTTTATATAGAATTGAAACATTCAGATTTAATTGTTTAACTCTTTAATTTATGTTTTATGGCTAATGTATATGATTTCTCTGTGAAAGACAGAAAAGGCAACGAAGTATCGTTGAAGAGTCTTGAAGGCAAAGTGCTTATGATTGTAAATACCGCAACGAAATGCGGATTTACTCCTCAGTATAAGGAACTGGAAAGTATCTATGAGAAACTGAGCGAAAAGGGTCTGGAAATTCTGGATTTTCCTTGCAACCAGTTCGGCGGACAGGCTCCGGGTACCGAAGAGGAAATTCATGAGTTCTGCCAACTGAACTACCACACGAAATTCCCGCAGTTCAAGAAGATTGAAGTGAATGGCGAAGGGGCTGATCCTCTCTACAAATTCATGAAGAGCAAAGAGGGTTTCGGTGGTTTCGATCTGAATCATCCTATCGGAAAGATTCTGGATGACATGCTTTCCAAAGCGGATGCAAACTACAAGGAATCTCCGGACATAAAATGGAACTTCACGAAGTTCATCATCGACCGCAAGGGTGAAGTGGCAAAACGCTTCGAACCGACGGAGAATATGGATAACGTGGAGAAATTCATCGAATCTCTGCTCTAATCAAAAGAAAGGCGGAAAAACGGCATGAAAATAGCGATTGAAGCCCAGCGCATATTCCGGACAAACAAGCACGGAATGGATTTCGTGGCACTGGAGAGTATCCGGGAACTGCAAAAAATGGACACGGAGAATGAGTATTTCATTCTGGTGAGTCCGGGACCGGACCGGTGTCTGGAAGAAAGCGGGAATGTGCACATCGTGGAAGTGAAATGCCCTACTTATCCGCTTTGGGAACAGGTGGCGCTGCCAAGGGCTGTGGCTGGTATCAAACCGGACTTGCTGCATTGCACCAGTAACACGGCGCCACTATGCTGTCCTGTACCTTTGGTGTTGACACTGCACGATATCATCTTTCTGGAAAAACGACAGGCTTCGAGCCGATCACTTTATCAGGAAATGGGATGGCATTACCGCCGACTGGTGGTGCCTCGCATACTGAAGAAATGCAGCCGCATCATCACGGTATCGAAATTTGAATGTAACCGCATACAGCAGGCTCTCCACTTGAAGGAGGGCTTGCTCACTGCTGTGTACAACGGATATAATGATCACTTCCGGATGAAGGATGCGGACAAAAACGTGATAAGGAAGTATGTCAAGGAAGACGGTTATTTGTTTTTTCTGGGCAACACGGACCCCAAAAAGAATACTCCCCGAGTGCTGAGGGCGTATGCTGCTTATCTGAAGCAGTCGGAATCAAAAAGGCAGTTGCTCATTGCTGATTTGAAAGAGGACTTTCTGGATTCGATACTGAAGACGGAAGGTATTGAGGATATCAAGCCGCATCTGGCTTTCCCTGGTTACATAGAAAACAAGGATTTAGCGGATTTATACAACGGGGCTTTTGCTTTTCTGTATCCTTCACTCCGAGAGAGTTTCGGAATACCGATGCTGGAAGCGATGGCTTGCGGAGCACCGGTCATTGCGGGAAATACTTCGGCCATGCCGGAAATAGTAGGTGAAAAGGCTTTACTGGTAGATCCTTTCAAAGATGAAGAGATTACCGATAAGCTACTGGAGCTGGAGACCTCTCCCACCCTGCGACAGAAACAAATTGAATATGGACTGGAACGGGTGAAACTGTTCAGCTGGAGACATACGGCTGAAGAACTCCTGAAAATATATCAGAGCATAAAAAAATAAATCGGGATTTGTAGAGAAAACCGATTGTTTTTCTTACCTTTGCACAAATTTCTTTTAATCAATGAAAATTAAGGAAATAGTAAGCGCCCTTGAAAGGTTCGCGCCTCTGCCTTTGCAAGACGGATTTGATAATGCCGGCTTGCAAGTGGGACTGACAGAAGCGGAAGCAACAGGGGCTTTGTTGTGTCTTGACGTGACCGAAGCGGTTATCGACGAAGCTATCGGGTCGGGATTCAACGTGATTGTTGCGCACCATCCTCTCCTTTTCCACGGGCTGAAAACACTGACGGGAAGGAACTATATAGAAAGGTGTGTGATGAAAGCGGTGAAACACGGAATTGTTTTGTATGCTGCACACACGAATCTGGATAATGCTCCCGGCGGGGTAAGTTTCAAGATAGCGGAAAAGCTGGGTTTGCAGAATGTGCGCTTTCTGGAAATGAAAACGGATGTTCCTTCTGATATCAGAATGGAGGCCGGTTCCGGCGTCATGGGTGAATTTGAGCATCCGATGACAAAAGATGTTTTCCTGAAACGGGTGAAAGAGACTTTTGAAGTGGAATGCTTGCGTTTCAACAATTGGCAAGGGACGGTAAAAAAAGTGGCTCTTTGCGGAGGAGCGGGTTCTTTCCTTATGGACAAGGCCGTGGCAGAGGGTGCTGATGCTTTCATGACCGGAGAAATAGGTTATCATGACTTCTTCGGACGAGAAGAGGATATCCTGCTGGTGGAAACCGGACACTATGAAAGCGAACAATATACAGTGGAATTAATAGAATCAATAATAAAAGAAGCGTGCGGAGACTTGCCGGTGAAAAAGACAATGGTCCGTACAAATCCGATAAACTACATGTAATTATGGCAAAAGAAGCAAAAAAAGATCCTACGGATTTGACCGTAGAAGAGAAGCTAAAAGCACTTTACCAGTTGCAGCTCATGTTGTCTGAAATAGACAAAATCAAGACACTGCGCGGAGAACTTCCTCTGGAGGTTCAGGATCTGGAAGATGAAGTTGCCGGGCTGACTACACGTATCGAGAATATAGGTACGGACATAGATAATCTGAAATCGGCAATCGTCCAGAAGAAACACGAGATTGAAGTGGCCAAGTCGTCCATCGAGAAATACAAGGTTCAACAGGACAACGTGCGCAACAACCGCGAATATGACATGCTGAGCAAGGAAATAGAATTCCAGACTTTGGAAATAGAACTTTGCGAAAAACGTATCCGCGAGGGACAGGCTGCCATCGAGGAGAAAAACAATGAGATAGAACAGAGCAACCAGGCTCTGGATGAGAGAAAGAAGGATTTCGAGGTGAAGAAGTCGGAACTCGACGAAATTATAGCCGAAACAAAACAGGAGGAAGAGAAATTACGCGAAAAGGCAAAGAATCTGGAAACAACCATCGAACCGAGATTGCTGACTGCATTCAAACGTATCCGCAAGAACTCACGCAACGGACTGGGCATTGTGTACGTGCAACGTGATGCATGCGGCGGTTGCTTCAACAAGATTCCGCCACAGAGACAGTTGGATATCCGCATGAGAAAGAAAATCATCGTCTGCGAATACTGCGGACGCATCATGATTGACCCTGAATTGGCTCACTCAGTATCGGAACCCGATAAGGAAACCAAAGAAGTGAAAGTAAAAAAATAAACAGGAAGACTGATTTATAAAAAAAGGGATAAGGCCGCAAAAGACTTTATCCCTTTTTATTTTGCATTTCACCGATTATTGCATATTTTTGCTTCTTAAAAATAAAATGCCATGAAACGAATAAAAATAAGTTTGCTCCCCCGTATCATCATAGCAATTGCTCTGGGTATTTGCCTGGGGAACGTGCTTACCGGCCCGCTGGTCCGCATATTCGTCACATTCAATAGTATATTCAGTCAATTCCTGGGTTTCATCGTTCCGTTCATCATTGTCGGTCTGGTTACACCGGCTATCGCCAATATCGGTAAAGAAGCAGGAAAGCTACTGATAATCACAACTATCATTGCTTACATGGATACCTTATTCTCGGGATTTTTTTCTTATTTCACCTCGAGCACCGTATTCCCTCATCTGATTACTCCGGGTACTCCGCTGGAACAAATAGGCCAGGCACAGGACTTGACTCCCTACTTCACAGTAAACATCCCGCCGCTGATGGATGTGATGACATCTCTTATTTTCTCTTTTATGGTGGGGCTGGGTATCGCCCACAGTGAAGGTACTGCCCTTCATGATGTTTTCGAGGAATTCAAGGATATCATCACCAAAACAATCGAAACAATCATCATTCCGCTTCTACCTATTTATATATTCGGCATATTTCTGAATATGACTCATTCTGGACAGGCCATGCATGTGCTGAATGTATTCATAAGCATCATTGCGGTAATTTTCATCATGCACATACTTTTGCTGCTGTTCCAATACAGCGTGGCAGCCATCTTTGTAAAGAGAAACCCGTTCAAACTGCTGGGATGCATGCTCCCGGCTTATTTCACGGCATTGGGGACTTCTTCTTCGGCAGCCACCATACCGGTGACTTTGAAGCAGACCATCAAGAACGGTGTGGAAGAAGGCATCGCAGGTTTTGTGATTCCCTTGTGCGCTACCATACATTTGTCCGGAAGCGAAATGAAAATTGTAGCTTGTTCACTAGCCTTGATGATAATGGAAGGCACTCCATTCGATTTCGGACTGTATGCAGGATTCATCTGCATGCTGGGAGTGATTATGGTTGCTGCTCCGGGCGTACCGGGTGGTGCCATCATGGCGGCTCTGGGTATTCTGGGTTCGATGCTGGGATTCAATGCCAACGAACTGGCTCTGATTATTGCCATCTACATAACGATGGACAGTTTCGGAACTGCCTGCAACGTGACGGGAGATGGCGCAATAGCTTTGGTTATGAATAAATATTTCGGTAAAAAAACAAATAAGATATGATATTGAACGAAAGAGAAACAAGACATTTACACCTGATTGAAGTGGCACGCCACATGATGACGGCCGCAAGAACTGCTCCTAAAGGAAAAGGTATAGACATCATTGAAGCGGTTACCATCACCGACGAGGACATTGAGGCCTTGAGCCAAAAAATGAAGGATATGTATCTGGAGAACGGATACAAGTTTTTTCTCCGTGATGCGGAAAACATTTTGTCAGCAGAGGCTATCGTACTGATAGGGACTCGCGAACAGGCTCAGGGGCTGAATTGCGGATATTGCGGATTCGACACATGTGCCGGACGTTCGAAAGGGGTTCCTTGTGCCATAAACTCCGTTGACCTGGGTATTGCCATCGGCTCTGCCTGTGCAACGGCAGCCGACTTGCGGGTGGATTGCCGCGTGATGTTCTCCGCAGGACAGGCGGCCCTGAAAATGAATCTTCTGCCCGACTGCAAATGCGTAATGGCCATCCCGCTAAGCGCGTCTTCCAAAAATCCGTTTTTCGATCGTAAACCTAAAGAAGAGACAAAATAAATATGGGAATGTTCTTTACACTGCCCCAACCGGGTGATGACGGGAAAACGATTCGTCTCAGCTTCGACACTGCCATTCAAAAACGTTTTCTGCCTGCCGAATGGTACACACAAAGCGGAGTTCAATTGACATGGCCTCACAAGGATACAGACTGGGCATACATGCTGGAGGAAGTGCAGGCATGCTTTGTGAATATAGCCGGCGAAATATCAAAAAGGGAAAAAGTGCTGATAGTGACACCCGACATAGAAGATGTGAAACGACAAGTGGAAGGAAAGGTGAACATGGAGAATGTGGTTTTCTTTTCCTGCGAAACAAATGATACTTGGGCCAGGGACCATGCCTTTATCACCATGATGGGTGACGAAAATCCTCTTC
This sequence comes from Bacteroidaceae bacterium, assembly GCA_036804505.1. Taxonomy (GTDB): domain Bacteria; phylum Bacteroidota; class Bacteroidia; order Bacteroidales; family Bacteroidaceae; genus Phocaeicola_A. Next base: position 27,184 of record DAIRSI010000004.1, on the reverse strand, counting down.
TACTCGATTTCAAATTCAACGGATGGGGTGAAAAGTTCGAGGCAGTGCTGGACAATGCCATCAACAAACAGCTTTACAAATCGGGAATTGTGAAAGGTGAATATGGCGATCATTCCAGTTTTGTACTGGAAGGGGGTTCGATAGAAAGCGACGGGAAAGGAAGTATCCTGACGACAGAATCCTGTCTGCTGGCTTCTCATCGCAACCAACCTCTGAACAAAATGGACATTGAGGAAAGATTGAAAAATTTCTTCCAGGCGGATCAGATTCTTTGGCTGAAGCATGGCCATCTGTCCGGTGACGATACGGACGGACACATAGACACTCTGGCCAGGTTCTGCCCGAACGATACGATTGCATACGTGCAGTGCACCGACAAGAATGACGGACACTATGAGGCGTTGCTGAAAATGGAAGAGGAACTGAAGGAATTAAGGACACTGGATAAAAGGCTATACAGACTCCTCCCCTTGCCTATGACTGACGCCATCTATGAAAATGAAGAACGTCTGCCCGCTACCTATGCAAACTTTCTGGTCATAAACGGTGCGGTGCTTTATCCGACTTATAATCAGCCGGAAAAGGATGCAAAGGCAGGTGATGTATTGAAACAGGCTTTCCCGAAAGAGGAAATCATAGGTATAGATTGCAGAGCATTAATAAAACAACACGGATCATTGCATTGCGTAACCATGCAATATCCGGCAGGAATCATTCAATCATGAAACAGCAAACGAATATTTTGAAAGTGGGATTGATCCAACAGTCCAATTCTTCGGAAATAAAAGAGAATCTTTCGAAACTGGAACGCAATATTGCTGAAGCTGCGAAGAAAGGTGCAGAACTGGTAGTGCTGCAGGAGCTTCACAACAGTCTTTATTTCTGCCAGACAGAAAATACGGATAATTTTGATCTGGCTGAAACCATTCCGGGTCCATCGACTGACTTTTTCGGTAATCTGGCTAAAAAGCACGGAATCGTGCTGGTAACTTCTCTTTTTGAGAAACGGGCAGCCGGTCTTTATCACAATACGGCTGTAGTTTTCGAAAAGGATGGCAGCATAGCAGGGAAATACAGAAAGATGCATATTCCTGATGATCCCGCCTATTATGAAAAATTCTACTTCACTCCCGGTGACCTGGGCTTTACTCCGATACAGACATCTATCGGGAAACTGGGCGTGCAGGTGTGCTGGGATCAGTGGTATCCGGAAGGTGCCAGACTGATGGCTCTGCACGGTGCGGAGATTCTGATTTATCCGACGGCAATAGGTTGGGAAAGTTCTGACTCTGAAGAGGAAAAGAAAAGACAGCTGAATGCCTGGATCATCTCACAAAGAGGACATGCCGTGGCCAACGGACTTCCAGTCATCTCAGTGAACAGAACGGGTTATGAAACGGATCCTTCGGGACAGACAAACGGTATCCGGTTCTGGGGAAATAGTTTTGCGACAGGCCCGCAAGGAGAAATTCTGGCGGAGGCACAGAATGATTCCGACGAAATACTCGTAGTGGAAATAGACAGAACGCGAAGCGAGAACGTAAGGCGATGGTGGCCGTTCCTTCGCGACAGGAGAATTGATGCTTACGGTGAAATCACCGAACGCTTTATTGACAAATAACGGACTACAGTAACAACACAAACCGCCGAATGATATTTCATTGTTTCATTCGACGGTTTTTGTTTCGATGATAGAACTTTCATTTTGATTTAAAAATTAATGATTAAATTGACAAATGAAATAAATACTTTATTTTTAGAATAATATTGATATTAATTATTCAATATAACTTATATTTTGATGCAATTATATAAACTCTCATTATAAATTGATAGAAATTGTGTTGAATAACATAAAAACTGTAAGGAAATAAAAAATAATTGTCAATAATAAGTCAATTTCCATTCGTTGTAAAACAAAATGCACTATATTTGCATTAAAATTAAAACAAAAAGAAACAATAAAAGAAATAACTCTTACAAAATGGCAACAAAAATTAAATTCATAAAGATGCAAGGAGCCGGAAATGACTACATATATGTCAATTCGATGGAATATCCACTGACGAATCCCGAAGAACTCTCCATTCGATGGAGTGCATATCATACGGGAATCGGTTCCGACGGTCTGGTTTTGATTGGAGCATCTGACGTTGCCGATTTCAGTATGAGAATTTTCAATGCGGACGGCTCTGAAGCTATGATGTGCGGGAACGCTTCCCGGTGTATCGGAAAGTATCTGTATGAAAACAAGCTGACCGACAAAAAAGAAATTTCACTGGAAACTCTTTCGGGTATTAAAATATTGAAGCTGCACACTGAAGGTGAAACGGTTTCTACTGTGACGGTTGACATGGGAATGCCGGTTTGGCAAAACAAAAAACAAATCAATACGGATACAGGAGAAATGATTGGAGGAAACATCACTATTGAAGGCAAGGATTATACCGGCACATTTGTTTCCATGGGCAATCCTCATTTCGTGATCTTCACTCCGGACGTCATGGGAATAAACCTGACAGATATAGGACCGAAAATAGAACACAGTCCGATGTTCCCGGAAAGAGTGAACGTGGAATTTGCACAAGTGATGGACGACGGAAGCATCAGAATGAGAGTTTGGGAACGAGGTTCGGGCATCACCATGGCATGCGGAACAGGTGCTTGCGCCACAACTGCCGCAGCAATCATAACCAAACGGGCCAGGCGAAAGTCGACAATAACGATGGATGGCGGAAGCCTGGAGATAGAATGGTCGGCAACGGACGGACATATTTATATGACGGGGCCTGCCACCAAAGTTTTTGAAGGAGAAATTGAAATTTGAGAGAATTGAAACAACAAACTTAAAACATACTATTATGGCATTAGTTAATGAACATTTTTTAAAATTACCTGACAATTATCTTTTTTCGGATATTGCAAAGAAGGTAAACACTTTCAAAGTGACGCATCCGAAATCAAATGTGATAAGTCTGGGTATCGGGGACGTTACCCGGCCATTGTGTCCGGCTGTCGTCGAAGCCATGCATAAGGCGGTTGACGAAATGGCAAATCAAAAGACTTTCAGAGGATACGGACCGGAACAAGGATATGACTTCTTGGCCGAAGCAATTATAAAGAATGATTTTGCACCCAGAGGTGTACACCTGGAAGCCAGTGAAATATTCATTAGTGACGGTGCCAAAAGCGATACGGGAAACATCGGTGACATACTCCGCCATGACAATAGCATCGGGGTAACCGATCCCATCTATCCGGTATATATAGACTCCAATGTGATGTGCGGAAGAGCCGGAATCCTTGAAGACGGGAAATGGAGCAATGTGGTTTATATGCCTTGCACAAGCGAAAACAATTTTGTACCGGCCATACCGGATCAAAGAATAGATATTATTTATTTGTGTTACCCCAATAACCCGACGGGCACTGTCATCTCTAAAGAGGAACTGAAAAAGTGGGTTCATTATGCTTTAACAAACGATACGCTGATTATGTATGACGCTGCTTACGAGGCTTTCATACAGGATCCCGCCATTCCGCATTCCATCTATGAAATAAAAGGTGCGAAAAAAGTAGCCATTGAGTTTCACAGTTATTCCAAAACAGCCGGATTCACAGGAGTGAGATGCGGGTACACCGTAGTGCCGAAAGAACTGACTGCCGGAAGACTCACGGGCGAACGGATTTCCTTGAACAGACTTTGGAACCGCAGACAATGCACAAAATTCAACGGGACTTCCTACATTTCTCAAAGAGGTGCTGAAGCCATTTATACTCCGGAAGGGAAAATGCAGATAAAAGAAACGATACAATATTATATGAACAACGCAAGAATCATGCGTGAAGGACTGAAGGATGTAGGATTGCAAGTGTACGGCGGAGAAAATGCCCCTTACATTTGGGTGAAGACTCCAAACGGAAAGTCGTCATGGAAATTCTTCGACGAAATGCTCTATGAGGCAAACGTGGTGTGCACTCCGGGTGTAGGATTCGGACCTAGCGGAGAAGGTTACATCAGACTGACAGCTTTCGGTGATACCGACAATTGCAAAGAAGCAATGCGAAGGCTGTCCAAATGGTTGAAATAGAACATTGATATAATAGGACGACATCAGATATCCAGGATATACCATATATAATTCAAATTATTTATTCACTAAAAAAGGTAAAAAGATTATGGAAAAATCATTGAAAAAAACGGCTTGTGTGATTGCAGCCGTGATGTCGGTGCCTATTTTGGCAATAGCTCAGGATAATAAAGTGGAAACATCGGTAAGTGCCGATATCGTCAGCGGTTACATTTGGCGTGGTCAGGATTTGGGAAATGTTAGCATCCAGCCTTCGCTGGGTGTGGCATACGGAGGATTGTCATTAGGAGCCTGGGGTTCTGTAGGCATTGACTCAAAAGATACGAAAGAATTCGATCTGACCCTAGCCTACACGACTGGTGGACTGACATTGGGTGTTACAGATTATTGGTTTACCAGCAAAGAGAGCCCTGCACAGTATTTTCACTACGGCGCACGCAACACGGCTCACGTATTCGAAGCCAACATCGGTTATAATTTCGGTCCGATGGCTTTGAACTGGTTCACAAACTTTGCAGGAAACGACGGATTTAAATCAAACGGCGACAGAGCCTACTCTTCTTTCATAAACTTGTCCGTGCCCTTCAAATTGGGAGGACTTGACTGGTCGGCAGAAATTGGAGCAACTCCTTGGGAAACGACTTTTTACAACGGTGGAGCAAATGGGTTCGAAGTGAGTAATATAGGAATCGGAGCTACCAAAGACATGAAAATAACGGAAACATTTTCTGTCCCGGCGTATGCAAAAATAACATTTAATCCGGCAACGGAAGGTGCTTACTTCGTATTCGGAATAAAATTATAACAGAAACACGAACAAAATATATTTTTAAATTTTAAGGTTATGAAAAAGATTGAAGCTATTATCAGAAAAACCAAGTTCGAAGAAGTGAAGGAAGCTTTGCTTGCAGCGGACATAGAATGGTTTTCGTACTACGACGTGCGAGGAGAAGGTAAAATGCGGCAGGCTCGGATTTATCGAGGAGTATGCTACAATACCAGCTGTATTGAGAGAATCCTGATTTCCATTGTCGTGCGTGACAAAAATGTGGAAAAGACAATACAGGCAGTCATGTCGGCCGCACATACCGGAGAAATCGGAGACGGAAGAATCTTCGTAATCCCGATAGAGGACTCCATCCGGATACGAACCGGAGAAAGAGGCGACATTGCACTCTACAACGCCGAACAGGAAAAATAAAAAAACACACACAAGCACAACATTAACACAAAATAAAATGACAATGAAACGATTAAATAGATATAGAACAGGGGCTGTTGCAGCCTTAATATTGCTGTTCGCCATGCCAGCCGCAGCGGCAGAAGCTCCGGACAATATAGTTAAAATGATTGCGGACAACTCGGTTTCCATCAATACAGTATGGATGTTGCTGGCTGCGATGCTGGTGTTCTTCATGCAACCCGGATTTGCATTCTGCGAAGCAGGATTTACCCGTACAAAGAACACGGCAAATATTTTGATGAAAAACTTTGTTGACTTCTTGATTGCATCCATCCTTTTCTGGTTTGTAGGATTCGGATTCATGTTTGGTCAGGGAGGATTCATAGGAATGCCTAATTTCGGCGATTTATCTTTCTACACGAACAGTGCGGGACTGCCGACTGAAGGTTTTTTGATCTTTGAAACAGTTTTCTGCGGAACATCCGCAACCATCGTATCGGGTTCTATGGCCGAACGTACGAAGTTCTCCATGTATATGGTCTACTCTTTTGTCATCAGTTTGCTGATTTATCCTGTAGAAGGTCATTGGACCTGGGGTGGCGGCTGGTTGATGAATGCAACGGACGGCAGCTTTATGATGAACACCTTCGGAACCATATTCCATGACTTTGCAGGCTCTACTATTGTTCATGAAGTGGGTGGTATCCTTGGTTTTATCGGAGCTTGTTTCCTGGGTCCGCGTATCGGGAAATACACAAAAGACGGCAAGAGTCGTGCTATTCCGGGACATTCCCTGTCTCTAGCTTCTTTGGGAGTATTCATCCTGTGGTTCGGATGGTTCGGATTTAATCCAGGATCTCAACTAGCTGCATCTGGCGAAGTGAACCGCATTGCTATCTCCCATGTATTTGTTACAACGAACCTGGCAGCAGCTGCCGGAGGGTTGGCAACAATCTTTACATGCTGGATAAGATATGGAAAACCATCACTATCCATGATGTTGAATGGTATTTTGGCTGGATTGGTAGGCATTACCGCAGGATGTGACGCAGTATCCGAAACTGGAGCGGTTATCATTGGTGCCATCTGTGCAATCTGTATGGTTCTGGCAGTGGAATTCATTGACAACAAGCTCCATATAGACGACCCTGTAGGTGCTTCGGCCGTACACGGAGTAAGCGGATTCCTTGGAACCGTATTCGTAGGTTTATTCGCGACAAAAGGCGGATTGTTCTACGGCGGCGGTGTAAATCTGCTCGGCGCCCAATTGTTCGGTTCACTGACCGTGGCAGCATGGACAATTCTCAGCGGTGTGATTCTGTTCTGGGCAATCAAGAAAATTCACGGGCTGAGAGTACCGGCCAGAATTGAAGAAGAAGGTCTGGACATCTACGAACATGGTGAAACTGCATACAACTGATAAAAACTACAGTTTTTTGAATTAAAAGTCAGCAAAAAGCCGTAATTTTGAACAGAATTTATCTCAGGTGGGTTTGACCGCCTGCCTGGGAACAGAAAAAGAAGAAATTTAATAACAAACATTAATAACTAACAAATTAAGCATTATGGCAACAAATTTGAGATTTAAGGTTGTTGATACAGCATTCAAAAAGAAAGCTGTAGATGTGATTCCCCCAACGGAACGCCCGTCTGAATACTTTGCAAAATATGTATTCAACAAAGAGAAGATGTTCAAATATCTTCCAAGTCAGGTTTATACAAAGCTGACTGACGTAATTGACAATGGCGCACCATTGGATCGGAGCATTGCCAACGAGGTAGCCAATGGAATGAAAAAGTGGGCTACTGAACTGGGCGTGACTCACTATACACACTGGTTTCAGCCGTTGACTGAAGGAACAGCCGAAAAGCATGATGCCTTCGTGGAACACGACGGCAAGGGCGGTATGATGGAAGAATTTTCCGGAAAACTGCTCGTACAGCAGGAGCCTGATGCTTCTTCATTCCCTAGCGGCGGTATTCGCAATACGTTTGAAGCCCGCGGATATAGCGCATGGGATCCTTCATCACCCGTGTTTGTGGTAGATGATACTCTTTGCATCCCAACCGTATTCATCGCTTATACAGGTGAAGCCCTTGACTATAAGGCACCGTTGCTGAAAGCTCTCCGCGCAGTTGACAAGGCAGCCGTTGACGTTTGCCATTATTTCAATCCGGAAGTCAAGAAAGTCATTGCCAACCTTGGATGGGAACAGGAATACTTCCTCGTAGACGAAGGTTTATATGCAGCCCGTCCTGATCTATTGCTTACAGGACGTACCTTGATGGGACACGAATCTTCCAAGAACCAACAGTTGGAAGACCATTATTTCGGAGCCATTCCTACCCGTGTAGCCGCATTTATGAAAGACCTGGAAATACAGGCTCTGGAATTAGGGATTCCTTGCAAAACCCGTCATAACGAAGTTGCACCGAACCAATTTGAATTGGCCCCTATTTTCGAAGAATGCAACTTGGCTGTCGATCATAACATGCTCTTGATGTCACTGATGCGTAAAGTGGCACGCCGTCACGGATTCAGAGTACTGCTCCATGAAAAACCGTTCAAAGGAATCAATGGTTCAGGAAAGCACAACAACTGGTCTTTGGGTACCGATACGGGAATTCTCTTGATGGGTCCCGGAAAGACTCCGGAAGACAATCTGCGCTTTGTGACATTTATCGTCAATACCTTAATGGCTGTATATCACCACAACGGATTGCTGAAAGCCAGCATCATGAGTGCAACCAATGCGCACCGTCTGGGTGCCAATGAAGCACCTCCTGCCATCATTTCCAGCTTCCTGGGCAAACAGCTTACCCAAGTCCTGGATCATTTGGAAGAAACCACCAAAGACGAACTCATCACGCTGAGCGGCAAACAAGGAATGAAACTGGATATTCCGCAGATTCCAGAAATCTTTGTTGACAATACAGACCGAAACCGTACTTCACCTTTCGCTTTTACAGGAAATCGTTTCGAATTCCGTGCTGTCGGTTCTGAAGCAAACTGTGCTTCGGCCATGATAGCCCTGAACACAGCTGTTGCAGAACAACTGATTATCTTCAAGAAAGATGTTGATGCATTGATTGAAAAAGGAGAACCCAAGATGAGTGCCATTCTGGAAATAATCCGCAAATATATCAAAGAATGTAAACCGATCCGCTTTGACGGAAACGGATATTCCGATGAATGGAAAGAAGAAGCTGCCAAACGTGGTTTGGATTGCGAAACAAGCTGCCCTATCATTTTTGACAATTACTTGAAGGAAAGCAGTATCCGGATGTTTGAAAGCACGGGTGTCATGACTCAAAAAGAACTGGAAGCTCGCAACGAAGTGAAATGGGAAACTTACACGAAAAAGATTCAAATTGAAGCACGCGTATTGGGAGATTTGGCCATGAATCATATCATTCCCGTTGCTACAAAATACCAATGCGAGCTAGTAGACAATGTTTACAAGATGAAAGACCTCTTCCCGGGTGAAGAAGCTGCCAAACTATCGGCAGAAAATCTGGCTATCATCAAGGAAATTGCCGAAAGAACCATTTTCATCAAAGAACATGTTGATGCAATGATCGAGGCACGCAAGGTGGCAAACAAGCTGACTGACGAACGTTCAAAAGCTATTGCCTACCACGATACGATAGCACCTAAGCTAGAGGAAATACGATATCATATAGACAAGTTGGAACTGATTGTAGACGATCAGATGTGGACTTTGCCTAAATATCGCGAAATACTCTTCATCAGATAATTACATTTCGTTAGACGGGTGATTTGATCCCAAAGATGACTGATCCCGCCTAATTTCTTTTGTTGGTTGTTTTAAGTTTGCGAATAGGGGCGCTGTGAAGCGCCCCTATTTTATTTTCATCGAATGTTTGCTTAAACCAAAGATAAAACATAAATTTGCATGCATAATAAATTATAAGAGTATGAAAAAAATCATTCTTGGCTTGTTATTGTGCCTGCCGCTCATAGCGAATGCACAAGACGATAAGAAATATCTGGAAAATGCCGTTCCTGTAATAGACGGTAAGGTGACTTTCACAACAGAAATCAAGGCGCCGCTCAACCAGCAGCAATTATTCGAAATAGTGAAAAACTATATGCAAAAACGATTTGCCGAAAACGAGAAGTTCCCCTCTTGCAAAGTAACCCTGGCAGATGCATCCAAAGGTGACCTGGTAGGCATAGGCGAAGAATATATCGTATTTAGCAGTTCGGCTCTTTCTCTTGACAGAACACGAATCTACTACATGCTTCATGCAGAATGTACAGATGGCTCCTGCAAGCTGGACATGAGCAGAATACGTTATTTATATGACGAAAATCGCGACGGCGGACAACGATACAAAGCTGAAGATTGGATTACCGATGAAATGGCACTCAACAAAACGAAAACAAAGCTTTCACGAATGACCGGTAAATTCCGCAGCAATACCATCGATTTGAAAGACGAACTTTTTGACGGAATAGAAAAGGCCATCGCCGGATCCTTGCTGAAAAAAGAAACTAAGACTGAAGAAAACGTTAAAAAGGAAGATGAAAATAAAGCTGTACGAATCATTACGGCACCAACAGCTTCCGTATCTGCCGACAACACAGTGACGGAACAAGCTCCTGTAGAGGAGAGCCAGAATAAAATGATTCTTAAGAAAGAAAAATCTCCGGCAGCTGTCGAAATCAAGGATATAGCTGAAGGAAAAACCGAAGCTAAACCTCTGGATGATTCTGCTGTTTCATCCATGAAAGGTTACAGGGAAGTAAAAGCCAGTGACATACCGGGTAACTTCTATGAACTGATTTCAAAAGACTGGATGCTGATAACCAGTGGAAACAAGGAAAAATTCAATATGATGACAGCAAGTTGGGGCACTTTCGGACAATTATACGGACGCCCGGTCATGACTTGCTATATACTCCCATCCCGATACACATACCAACTGATTGAGAAAAACGACACCTATACATTGACTTTCTATAAAAGCAATTATAAGAAAGCACTGCAATACTGCGGCAACCATTCAGGTAGAGACGAAAACAAAGTCAAAGGTTCAGGACTGACCCCTATCAGTACCCCGGACGGGACTATGGCATTCAATGAAGCATGGTTGATTGTAGAATGCAAGAAAATCCTTACACAAAGCTTTACTACAGATGCCGTGAAGGATGAAAAACTAAAAGCACAATGGGAAGGGAAAGCCATGCACAAGATGTATATAGGCGAAGTGCTTCACGTTTGGATGAAATAGACCGATTTCGATGTTAAAAAACATTTAATAAGTGATTTGTTCTATGATAGCCAAGGATAATGAACTATCTTTGCCATGATTTTTAGAAGACCATAGAATATGCCGAATATAAGCAAAATAAAAGGGATGCTTGAAAACAACGAGGTGGGAGAAGCTATTGAAGAGCTTTCCATCCTTATAGATCAGGCAGAAAAACCAAATGATGAACTGTTTTACTTGAGAGGCAATGCTTACCGCAAGTCTGGGAACTGGCAAATGGCTATCAACAATTATCTGGAAGCAATGCAAATAAACCCGGAAAGTCCTGCATCCGGTGCTTATAAGATGACTATGGACATTCTGAATTTCTACAATAAGGATATGTTTAACCAATAAATATATAGTGATATGGCAAAAATAAAAGGAGCAATTGTAGTAAACACAGAACGCTGCAAAGGATGTAATCTGTGCGTCATCGCTTGCCCATTACACATTCTCGCTCTTACTCATAAAGAAGTGAATACGAAAGGATATCCGTTCGCAACTCAAATTGACACTGATGCCTGCAACGGTTGCACATCTTGTGCCACAGTTTGTCCGGATGGATGCATTTCAGTATATAAAGTTAAGATCCAATAATATGTCAGAAGGAAAAATAGTATTAATGAAAGGAAACGAGGCTATCGCCCGCGCTGCCATTTTATGCGGTGCCGACGGATACTTCGGTTATCCTATTACTCCACAATCAGAGGTATTGGAAACACTCTCAGAACTTAAGCCTTGGGAAACCACAGGCATGGTAGTGGTCCAGGCCGAAAGTGAAGTAGCTTCAATCAACATGGTTTACGGAGGTGCCGGTGCCGGGAAAATGGTAATGACTTCATCTTCCAGTCCGGGCGTCAGCCTGATGCAGGAAGGTATTTCCTATATAGCAGGTGCAGAACTTCCTTGTCTGATTGTGAATGTTCAGCGCGGAGGTCCCGGTTTGGGAACTATCCAGCCTAGTCAAGGAGACTATTTCCAAAGCGTAAAAGGCGGCGGACATGGAGATTATCGTCTGATCGTACTGGCTCCTTCGTCAGTACAGGAAATGGCTGATTTTGTCGGTCTTTCTTTTGAACTGGCTTTTAAATATCGCAACCCTGCCATGATTCTGGCAGATGGCGTAGTTGGCCAGATGATGGAAAAAGTGGTTCTTCCAGAGCAAAAGCCCAGACGTACGGATGAGGAAGTGATTGAGCAATGCCCATGGGCTTCTACCGGGCATACCAAGAACCGCGGAATCAATGTCATCACATCTTTGGAACTGGATCCTGCAATCATGGAACAGAGAAACATCCATTTGCAAAAGAAATACAAGGAAATAGAGAAGAACGAAGTTCGTTTCGAAGAATTGTATTGCGAGGATGCTGAATATCTGATTATCGCATTTGGATCTTGCGCCAGAATAGCATTGAAGAGCATTGAATCCATGCGCAAGAAAGGCATTAAAATAGGCTTGCTCAGACCTATCACCCTTTGGCCGTTCCCAACAGAACAAATCAAGAAACGCGCTGCTCAAGTGAAAGGAATCCTCTCGGTTGAACTGAACTGCGGACAGATGGTAGAAGATATCCGCCTGGCCGTTAACGGAACTAAGCCTGTTGAGTTTTTTGGACGTGTCGGTGGAATTGTCCCCGACCCTGATGAAGTAATTCAAGCTGTAAAAGAAAAACTGATTAAATAAAGATCACCATGAATACCGACAAAATAAGACTAATCCTCAACATAATCTTCATGATTGGTGCTGTAGCTTCTGTCTGTCTGTACTTTTTCGTGGAAGACAAGCATCCGTTCATTTATGTATGTGCGGCCTCACTCTTCATTAAAATGGTGGAATTTTTTATCCGTTTCATGCGTTAAAATATTGTTAGAATTATGACAAAAGAAGAAATAATAAAACCGGAAAATCTGGTTTATACCAAACCTACTTTGATGAATGACAATCCGATGCATTATTGCCCGGGTTGCAGCCACGGAGTAGTCCATAAACTCATCGCTGAGGTCATTGAAGAGATGGGATTGGAAGAAAAATCAGTTGGCATCAGCCCCGTTGGTTGCGGTGTATTTGCCTATAATTACATTGATATAGACTGGCAGGAAGCTGCACACGGTAGAGCACCTGCCTTGGCAACAGCCATAAAACGTCTGTGGCCAGACAGACTGATATTCACCTATCAAGGTGATGGTGATCTTGCCTGCATTGGTGCAGCAGAAACAATCCATGCCCTGAACAGAGGCGAACATATAACCATCATCTTCATTAACAATGCCATTTACGGTATGACAGGAGGGCAGATGGCTCCGACAACTCTTGTAGGAATGAAGACATCCACTTGCCCATACGGACGAGATGTCAATCTCCACGGATATCCGTTGAAGATTACGGAAATGGCAGCGCAAATGGAAGGTACATATTATGTAACCCGTCAGGCAGTACATACTGTAGCTGCAATACGCAAGGCCAAAAAAGCTCTGCGTAAAGCTTTCGAGAATTCAATGAACGGTAAAGGTTCCAACTTGGTTGAATTTGTCTGCACATGCAGCTCCGGCTGGAAACTTACACCTGAAAAATCCAATAAGTGGATGGAAGAACACATGTTCCCGTTCTATCCATTAGGTGACATCAAAGATAAAGACCAAACGTTATGAAAGAAGAAATCATTATAGCAGGATTTGGAGGTCAGGGCGTGCTAAGTATGGGTAAAATCCTGGCTTACTCCGGATTGATGGACGGAAAAGAAGTTACCTGGATGCCGGCTTACGGACCAGAACAAAGAGGCGGAACAGCCAACGTAACAGTAATCATAAGTGATGAACGTATTTCTTCACCTATTCTCAGCAAATATGATACAGCCATCATCTTGAATCAGCCTTCCATGAAGAAATTCGAGAACAAAGTGAAACCGGGCGGAACCCTAATCTATGACGGTTACGGAATCAGTGAACCCCCTACCCGCACAGATATTCATATTTACAGAATAGATGCAATGGATGCTGCGGCTGAAATGAATAACATGAAAGCATTCAATATGATTATATTGGGCGGTCTGCTCAAACTCCATCCAATAGTAAGCTTGGAAAGTGTCATTGCCGGATTGAAAAAGACGCTGCCTGAACGTCATCACAACTTGATTCCGATGAACGAAGAAGCAATCAAAAAAGGAATGGAACTCATTTCGAAAAAATAACCATTCTTTCCTATTTTATACAAGCCGGTCACACTTTAAGTATGACCGGCTTTCTTGTTGTAAAACAAGAATAAATAATCTGCATCTATACTAAAATAGAGAAAGCCGACCTTTTCTTTCGTATTTTTTTCTTACCTTTGCCACACAAATTGAGTAGAATATGAAGAGAACCATCATATATTTGATTTTCAATATTTTGTTCTTCTCATTGACCATGGCACAGAATCGCTTGAATGAAGGTCAGGCCAACAGAGGAAACACCCATGGAAATGACAGTACAGAGACAACCAACGTCCCGGTAGAAGTACATCAATGGCATGTTGATGAGCGCTTCGGACGGGTTATAAAGGTTGATGCAGACACACTTACTCATTCTTTTCAAGGGGTATCCCTCTCCGAAGGCACGAACGGGGAATATAATCATTTAGGCAACATGGGATCACCCAGATTGTCAAGAATATATTTCAACAGACCGGAAAACCAACAAGATCTGTTTATCCAGCCGCTGGACATGTTTATCAGAAAGCCACAAGATTTCTTTTTTACCAATACCAAATCACCATTTACCAATCTGTCTTACCTCTTTGCCGGTGATAAAGTGACCGGTGAAGATCAATTCAAGTCATATTTTGCAACAAACGTAAATAAAAAGCTAGGCGTCGGATTCCTTTTCGATTATATGTACGGCAGAGGATATTACAACAGCCAGTCGACTTCCTTCTTCAACGGAACGGTTTTTGCTTCATATTTAGGAGACAGATACAACATGCATCTGATTCTCACAAGCTATGACTTGAAAAGGGCAGAAAATGGAGGAATAACCAATGACAAGTATATCACTAACCCTGAAGACTTTTCAAAAAAGCTGAGCAGCAGTGACATTCCTACCCAAATGGAAAGTACCTGGAACAAAGATAAATTATTCTCTGCTTTTCTGACTCATAACTATGGAATAGGTTTTTATAAAGATAAAATAGTAGATAAATCTCTTTTAAAAAAGGGAGAAAACAAGAAAAATACTCCTCTGGGAAACAAACGCCCGGATTTTCCAAATAAAGGAGAAAAGCCCCAAAAAGAAATTCAATCGGGCAGTGCCATCAACAAAATAGAAGCAAAGAATGACAAAGACATCAAAATGAATCCCAATGATACCATCATTCGTGAATTCGTTCCAGTAACCAGATTCATTCATACACTGAAATTCGAAACAAACAAACATCGCTATATCAGTAATGAAGTTCCGAGCAACTATTATGAGAAAACTTACTATCCTAACGATTCAATCTATGACAAGACCAAATACATGAGTGTAAAGAACACCTTTGGAATAGAATTGTGCGAAGGATTCAATAAATGGATACAAAGTGGACTGGTGGCCTATATCAGCCATGAATTAAGGTCATTCAATATGCCTGATACAATTGCAGGGACCAATCCGTTACAACAATCGAGCATAGAATACAAGGAAAATATCATCAAAATAGGTGGTGAACTTTCACGTTATCAAGGCAAGGCTTTCCACTACAGACTCTTGGGTGAAACAAGCTTAGCCGGAGATGCAATGGGCGAATTCAGACTGGAAGGAAATGCTAACTTCAACTTCAAATTTCTAGGTGACACACTAGGACTACAGGCAAGAGGTTCCATGACAAATCTATTGCCGACATTCCTTTACCGCCATTACCATTCACAACATTTATGGTGGGATAATGATAATCTCTCCAAAGAAATGCGAACCCGTTTGGAAGGTATTTTTACTGCAAAAAAACTGGGAACGTACCTTCGTATAGGTGTAGAGAATGTCAAGAACTATACCTATCTTGCCCTAAACGGTAATTCTTATACTTCCAATGGAACAACAGCCTGGCATCATAATGTCGGAGTTTATCAAAACACTGACAATATCCAGATTCTCAGCGCTACGCTGAAACAGGATCTTCATGTAGGCGTCTTTCACTGGGACAATGAAGTGACCTATCAGAAAAGCAGCAATAAAGATGTCCTGCCATTGCCGAATCTATCGGTGTACAGCAATCTTTATTTAAAAGGAACATTGGTAAAAAATGTACTGAAAGCGGAACTTGGAGCTGACGTCAGATATTTTTCAAAATATTATGCACCTGACTATTCATCCGCCATTGGGAGCTTTGCTCTGCAAAACAGCGGAAACAAAATGGAAATAGGCAATTATCCTATTGTGAATGCTTATGTAAACGTAGAATGGAAACACACACGTTTCTACCTGATGTTCTATCACGTGAACAGTGGTTCCGGAAACCGTGAGTATTTCCTTGCCCCTCACTACCCTATCAACCCGCGTGTGCTTAAATTAGGTATATCCTGGAACTTCTATAACTAAAAGATGAATGAAAAAAGGAAACTATATCTGATTATCGGTGTAGTAATTCTCTTCTTAATGATACTGCTGATAGTGAAATGCGTATCTGAAATAAGAAAAGAATTACCAAGGAATTACAAAGAAATCAGGAAAGAAGGTATTCTCAAGGTAACTTGTGAATACAGCAACTCAAGTTTCCGCATGGAAGGAGATTCTACTATGGGCTTCTATTATGAATTAGCTAAGAATTTTGCTGAAAGCAAACACCTCAAAATAGAAGTGATTCCTGAAAATTCATTAGAAAAACAGAAAGCCCTGCTTAAAAACGATATGTGTGACATCATCATCACGGGTATTATGGTAACCTCTGAATCAAAAGATTCATCCATTAATTACACTACACCTATTTTACTGGACAAACAGGTGCTGGTGCAACGAAAAAAGGAAAGCGTTCATGATACTGGTTTTGTGAGCAGCCAGCTTCAGCTTGCAAAGAAGGTGTTGTACGTACCGGAACATTCTAATGTCATTAATCGCATTCATAACCTGATGCAGGAAATAGGCGATACTATCTACGTGAAAGAATTAAAAAAATACAATTCGGAACAACTGATGGCGATGGTCGCTCACAAGGATATAGATTATGCTGTATGTTCTCGAAATACGGGGCAAGCGGCAACAAAATATTATCCACAATTGGATATGAATACTGATATCAGCTTCAACCAATTCTATTCATGGGGAGTGAGTGGGAAGCAAAAAGAATTGTTATCGGCTCTCAACCAGTGGATAGCACAATTTAAGAAAACAAAGAAATATAAAGAACTTATAAACAAATATTACAAATGATTCGTTGGGGATTTATAGGATGTGGAGAAGTTACTGAGAAAAAAAGCGGTCCGGCTTTTTCAATGGTAGAAGGGTCTGAAGTTGTTGCTGTCATGAGCAGAGATCCAAAGAAAGCCAAATCTTATGCTGAACGTCACCATATTCACAAATGGTATGATGACGCTCAAGAGCTTGTGGACGATGATGAAATAAACGCTATATACATTGCTACACCGCCTTCTTCACACGCCACTTATGCAATTATGGCCATGAAGGCCGGAAAACCTGTTTATATAGAAAAGCCTATGGCAGCAAGCTATGAGGACTGCTCACGTATAAACAGGATTTCAGAAGAAACGGGCGTTCCTTGTTTTGTAGCTTATTACCGCAGATATCTTCCATACTTTCTCAAAGTCAAAGAACTTGTAGAAAGCGGAAAAATAGGTAAGGTACTGAACGTACAGATTCGTTTTGCCGTCCCTCCCCGCGACTTGGATTATAACAGTGAGAATTTGCCATGGCGCGTTCAAAGCGCAATCTCGGGCGGAGGATACTTTTATGATTTGGCACCACACCAATTAGACTTTCTGCAATATCTTTTCGGTTGCATATTGGAAGTAGAAGGCTTTTGCAGCAATAGAGGAGGACTCTATAAAGCTGAAGATACCCTCAGCGCCTGCTTCAAATTTCAAAACGGACTTCCCGGGTCGGGTTCCTGGTGTTTCGTAGCTCATGAATCGGCAAAAGAAGACCGCATAGAAATTGTCGGCGATGAAGGAATGATATGTTTCTCTGTTTATACATTTGATCCTATTGCTTTGCATACAAAAAACGGACGTGAAGAAATACATATCGAAAATCCGCCTTGCGTGCAATTACCACTGATTAAAGCTGTCATTGAGCACATTCAAGGAAAAGGAATATGCAATTGCAACGGACAAAGTGCAACAACAACCAACTGGGTAATGGATAGGATTTTAGGTAAAATTTGATATCGATAAAATGAAAAGACTGCTTCTATATATTCTAATGATTATCTCTATCCCTGTTTTCTCTCAAAATAGCCCTATCAAGAGCAGAGATATTATGACAAGCCACACTGACTCGATTCATTCGGACAGTCTGGAAGGGAAGCCGTCTTGGTTCAAAAGGGTTATCGGGCGTTTTTTCGATTTCAGTGCCTACGATACCACATACATAGAACCCAATCATTATAATTATGCCTTGATGTCAAACTATGTCGGAAATTACGAATCATATAAATTCTCCAGCAAGTTTCCTACAGAAAGCATAGAATTTGCGCCCAACGTTACAACACGAGTCGGCTTATATTTCGGCTGGAGATGGCTTTTTCTGGGCTATACCATCGATTCGGGAGAATTATTCCACAACCAACCCAAAAATCGCAATACAGAATTTGTACTTAGCCTTTACAGCTCAAAAATTGGGGTGGACCTATATTATCGAAAAACGGGCAATGACTTCAAAATCAAGTCCGTGAACGGTTTCAATGATGTTTCAAATATCAAATCATATAATAATTCTGATTTTGACGGGCTCAGAGCATCCATGAAAGGAATTAATTTATATTACATCTGGAACAATAATCATTTTTCCTATCCCGCCGCCTACAGTCAGAGTACAAATCAAAAAATCAGCTGCGGATCGTGGATTGCCGGTCTTTCCTATTCCGAACATAATATAGACTTTGATATTACAAAGCTTCCGTGGTACTCAAGCGAATCATCTTTGGCCCTGGAATTTACCAAGGTGGATTATATTGATGTAAATTTCAATATGGGATATTCCTATAACTGGGTATTCGCCAAGAACTGTTTGTTTAATATTTCCTTCACACCAGCACTCGCCTACAAAAAATCCAGAGTGGCTATCTGGGATGGAAACAGCAACGAAGAAGCAAGGGCCAAGGGAGATATCAATTTCGATATACTGGGACGCTCGTCATTCATTTATAATACAGGTAAATATTACTTCGGGGCTCTGGCTACCTTGCATGGATTCAATTACAAACAAAGCAGTTTTGAAATGTTCAACATGTTTACTAATTTTCAAGTATATCTCGGGTTCAACTTCAATCTAAAGAAAGAATACAGAAAACGACACTGAGAAAACCTTTCATGAAAAATCAAAAACGGATATATGTCTGTAGCGTAATCTGGTTATAGTTTGATTCTGAAACAGATCTTGCCCCTGTACTCGTATACTTGGCGCTACGTGCCTGATTGAATGCATAAGTCAATTGGAACATCAAATCTTTCATCAGTTTGTAATTAAACGCAACTGCATAGACAGAGCTTTTTGTATCGTCTGTCTTTTCATCCCGATAGACATCCCACTTTCCGTATATCTTTAGTTTTGAAGTAGCAGGAACACCAATCATGGCATACCATGCATCCGCTTTATTGGCGGCATATTTGTAAGTTATATCATCTGATATCTTACCACCCTCCGAAGTTATATATTCGCTGCGGAAAACCCAATCGCTTTCATAATCCACACCAACTGACAAACGATTACGATTTACTTTCTGTTTCCCCAAATTAGCAAGTGTAGCTCCATATCTTCCAGTCCAGCCAAAAGTTCCGATACGCAAGTCTTTGAGCGGTGCAATCCAGATGCCGCCTATCAAATCCTTGTTCCGATTCACATCGTTGTGATTCAATCCTTGTCCGTTAAAGACACCTATTTGATAATGAAAGAAGCGATGCCCATCACGACCGACAGGAAACAAATCACCCTGAAATTGCAAACCGGCGTCACGTCCGCTACTCGAATGCTCTCCAACCCTGTCACTCATTCCCGATAATTTGATTGTCGCTTGTGAATATGCACCATAACCAACAGTCCAAAGACTGAGAGGATTTTCAAAAGTAAAAGGTCGCTTGTATTGTCCTATCTTAATTTTAAAATATGGATGTTTTGCCCATTCCAAATAAGCATCTAGAAGCCGCGGACCCTTATCTACTCCCGGGGCGCCTGCAACTTCCATTTGAACTCTATAAATGAAATCCTTTAACAAGGTGCCATCCAGATACAAACGCGCACAACGAATACTAAACCCTGCCGTAGCATCCTTTTCGCCATTGCTATAATAAGAGTAGTCACCGATAAAGAATCCACCTAATTTCGGTTTGGATGCCAAATCCTTTTCACTGGATATCTTGAAAAAGTCTTTCCATGAACTACCTCCCTGAGACTGATTGCTTACAGTTTGCTTTGTTAAAGAACTATCAGATAAAGCTGCAAGTTTATCAGCCTCCTTATTCTTGGAAAAAGAAGAGATAGAAAAAAAGAGCAGACATATGAAGGCTGTTGTTGTTTTTTCCACTTGGTAAAAATTTAGTTTAAAAAATGATGGCGCGAAATTACTGCTTTTTCTTGGAATGTAAAAGCATTGAATGCATTTTTCTACTTTTCAGTCCGTCTTACAATAATAATACTGAATTCATACAAAAACCACATAGGCAAGGATACGACCATCAAAGTAAAAACATCCGAAGTTGGCGTAATAATGGCAGCAATAACCAATATGATAATAATGGCATGCTTGCGATAACGGCTCATAAAGTGGGAAGTGAGAAAACCTAATTTGGCAAACAACCAACAGAGTATAGGAATCTCAAACATGATACCCATCATGAGTGTCAGCAAACCAAGAGTGTCTATATAGGATGAAAGCGTAATGTAATTGAGAACGGAACTATCTACCTGATAGGTTGCAAGGAATCTAAAGGTAAGAGGAAAAATCAAGAAATAATTCAACAAAGCCCCTGCCATAAAAAGCAAATAGGATGAACCGACAACCTGTACGGCATAGTGGCGTTCATTCGAATAAAGCGCAGGGGAAACAAAACGGAAAATCTGATACAGGATGTAAGGTGCTGACAAAACCGCAGCCGCATAAATAGCCACATTCATGTGGACAAGAAACTGTGAAGGCAAATTTGTATTAATCAATTGCACTTGGAAATGTTCCGGAGCCAAAGAAGGATATCCGGATTTTTCAGCCAAATAACGAAAACCTCTGTAAAGAATAAAATCATCATGACCTGGAGCAAGCACAATTCTAAACAACCACTGCTTGCATAAAAAAGCTACACAAGCAACGGCTATTACGAATACGGCAATGCGAAAGAGCACCTTCTTCAATTCATCAAGATGCTCCCAAAAAGTCAGATTATCGGTCCCTTTCATTCCTGTTTCGGAGTCTCTTCTTTCTCAGTTTTTTGAGACGCTGAATCATTTCCGGCTTCATCGGTCCCATTCATGCCGTCTTTAAAACTCTTCACACCTTTACCCAGGCCTTTCATAATCTCAGGGATTTTCTTGCCACCGAAGAATAGAAGAACGATAAAAGCAATAAAAATTATCTCAGGGCCTCCTAAGCCAAAAATCAATGGTTGTGCTATCATAACTTATTATTTTTGAATTTTCTTTTGAACATCATATCCTTCCACGTGTATGGCACTGAAGGGTTTTGCCGGACAATGGTATTCACAGGAACCACATCCTATACATTTGTTGACATTGACCATCGGTACCATGTGGTCATCATCCAAATCGACCATAGAAATGGCATTGACAGGACAATGACGGGCACAATTGCCACAAATCAAATCATCCGTAAGGACCAAACAGTTTTTTTGAGTGTATACGGCATATCCTATTCTCGTTTTTTTCTTCTCATCCAAAGTCAAAGGACGAATCGCTTCAGCCGGACAAACTTCACTGCAGACATGGCAATTTATATCACAATAACCACGGTCGTATTTCATGGTCGGCTGCATTAACCCGTTCAGACCATATTCACCTGTTGCCGGACGCAATACTTTCTGCGGACATTTGCTCACACATAAATGACAAGAGGTGCAATGCTGCTGAAAATGTATTAAAGACATAGCTCCCGGGGGTAAAATAGGAAATTTCCTTTTCACCGGTTGTTTGTGAAGAGCTGTTGCTACAGCTGTGTTGACTTTAGTCTCAGCTAAAGCTGCCTGAGTTCCTACAGTAGCCATAAGAGCTGTTACCAAAAAATGTCTGCGTGACTCATCAACGGCTTCATCGGATTTCGCTTCAGGTTCAACACTCTTTATCTCCTCTGCGTTCTGTGGAGCTTTTTTGCTTCCCCACACCGGGCTCCATGAAAGAGCGTGCTGATTACAAGCATCTATACAATCAAAGCAATCCACACAGCGGGAGTAGTCTATCTTCTGTTCTTTACTATTGATACAACTGGCTTTACATTTGCGCCCACATGACAGACAATGATTGCATTTATCCGTATTGATAGTGATTTTCAAGCAAGAATATCTACTGATCAAACCAAGGAACGAACCTACCGGACACAAAGTGTTGCACCAGGTACGTCCCCAACGATAAGACATAAAGCCTATCAACACGAAAAGGACAATGCTAAGTGACAGGGCAACCAAACTTTGGATGAAAATTTCCGAACGTACAAAACAATACCATTCCATCTTATCGCTCAATGGAACAAGAAGATTATTGGCAGCCAGCAAAACAGGCTTAAAAAGGTTTGTAAAGAAACGGCCGTAAATACTATATGGTTCTATAATACCTGCCGCCCATGTTCCTCCTATTACTAAAGCCAATATGAAAAGGACCAGCACAGTGTAACGAAGAATATTCTTAGGCTTCGAATAACCGTATTTCTTCCTCTTGTTGAACTTTCTGCTTAACCAGATGAAGCAATCCTGCATCACGCCCAACGGGCAAATGACGGAACAATAAATTCGTCCCAATAGAAAGGTTAGCAGCAGGACGAGAGCAATTACTATTGCGGAAGTCCTTAATACCGCCGGCATAAACTGTGCCTTTACTGTCCATCCAAGCATATCAAAGGCACCCATAAAAAACAGATTGAGGCATGCAAAGAATACTACAGCCAATCCTATTCTTATTTTTCTATATTTATTTTTCATCCTTCCACTTGTTGCAATGATCCAACTAATTTATCAATTTTATTCATCTCGATAGGTATCTGAATGCTTTGCGGACAAAGCTTCGTGCATTTTCCGCAAGCAATGCAATGATCTGCCTGTGCACTCCGTTCCACTCCGTTGGCATATTTAGTCAGGAACTTCTTGCGCTTGAAATCATAGTCCTTGTCTGTCTTATTCTCAGGATTAGGCATGGAAGCATCATTTGCCACTTCATTATATACCTTGAACACACCCGGAATGTCCACCCCATAAGGACAAGGCATGCAATATCTGCAGGCAGTGCAATCAATGGGCTGATTTTGTGCAAACACCTTCTTTACTTCGGCAAGCAACACACGTTCTTTTGCAGAAATAGGTTTATAATGAGATTTACACATTGTATATATATTATCCTCCACCTGTTCCATGACACTCATTCCGCTCAATACGGTCAACACATTATCAGGAGTGGCTGCAAAACGAATGGCCCAGGAAGCTGTGCTCGCTTGCGGTTCGGCTTTCTTCAGCATAGATACACTTGTTTTATTCAATGTAGCCAAAGTTCCACCTTTTACAGGTTCCATCACAATGACCTGTATTCCTTTTTCAGTCAAGAGTTTATAGAGTGTCCCCGAATTCTGTTCCGGATTATCTTCATCATAATAATTGTATTGTATTTGGACAAAATCCCAATCATCATGTTTGGCAAGCAAATACTTGAAAAAGTCCAAATCACCATGGAAAGAGAATCCCAACCTGCGGATTTTTCCGGCAGCCTTCTGTTCTTTCAGATAATTCAAAACTCCATATTCCTCATAAACCTGATCATAACTTTCCTGATCCGTCAATGAATGAAGCAGATAATAATCGAAATAGGACACCTGGCTTTTCTGTAATTGTTCATTGAAAATACGTTTGGCATCATCCAACGACTCTATGAGCCATGTAGGCATCTTGTCCGCCAAATGAAATGACTCTCGGTCATAGCGTTTCAAAGCTTTACCCACAAAAGTTTCGCTCAAGCCTTCATGATAAGGATAGGCTGTATCGAAATAATTAATACCATGCCGATAACCGAAATCTATCATCTTCATAGCCAGTTTCTCATCAATGGCCGGTTCTCCTTTTTTCAAGACAGGCAGACGCATGCATCCGAATCCCAGCAAAGACACTTCTTCACCGGTAATTTTATCTTTGCGCGTAACTACTCTATCGGCATCGTCAGGAACATTCTCCGCAGCTTTGTCTTCATCAAGCAAGGCGGAAATTTCTTTTCTGGATGCCCCATAGTAAACGGCCAAAGCAACACCTCCTACTCCGGCAAGCCATTTCAAGGCTGTTCGGCGGCTGATGCCCTTAGATTTCTTATCGTCATGATTCTCTTCCATACCAATTCGTATTTGGTAGCGAAAGTAATCAATTGCTACCAATAAAAGAATCAAAATGAGAAGTTTTTAACTTATTTCACAGAAAAAATTTAATCAACTATATTCTGTTCTGGTTTATCGGGTAATTTACGGATATAAATGTCTCTCTGCGGGAATGGTATTTCTATGTGATGCTCATTCAGTGTATTGTATATAACTTCATTCACCTGACAGTTAAAGCCTATCTTATCTTCCACCAAAACCCAATATGTCAACAATAAATTGACACTATTATCGCCAAAACCGCTGACGACCACTTTTATATCTCTTTCCCTGCTCACGATTTCGCGATCGACATTCACCTTATCAACCAATTGATTTACTGCAGATAATAATATTTTACGCACATTTTCTATGTTGGCCCCGTAGGCTACTCCGATGGGCACCTTAGCCAATTCATAACTGTGATTGCGGGTAAGATTCTTGAAATTCTTATTGAAGAGAGCTGAATTCAGAAATGCTATGATACTTCCGTCGAGTGTAACAAGCTGCGTACTTTGATAGGTAATGCTATCCACTTTTCCCAGGATTCCGTCGCATTCAATATAATCCCCCACTCTCACACGTCCGGTCATCAAGGATATTCCATAGAAGAAATTCTCCAGCAAGTCTTTCATGGCAAAACCCATACCGGTTGCCAAGCCTGCCATCACAATGGATATACCGCTTTTCGGAACTTGAAGCAACGCCAAAGCAGAAACGAAATAGATGCCCCACACGAGTAATGCTATCACGTTGTCGGCCAATGTAAAGTTTGGTTTGCCCTCTAGCGTCGTGACCAATGCCTTTCTATATTTATGATAGAAAGAGCGAATCGCATAATTCAGATATCGGAAAACAAACCAACATCCGCCCACCAAAGACAATTTAAACAAAGAAAGCTGTATCACTGCCTTTTCATTAATAAAATTAAAGAAGAAAATATCCCGGCAGGTAGCCGTAAGGTCAAAGACATCGGATGCCCAATAAATACATGCAAAGATGGACATCACGCCTAATACGGGAACTATCGCCATCACCACCAAATCATAGAACCAGGTGAGCTGAATATAAGCTCCATCCTGTTTGATACCGGCAATATCGATGAGCGATTTCTTCTTGCTCTTCCCTTCATCGTCATACTTGATACGTGATTTCTTTTCAGATAATTTCTTGTATCGCTCAATACGGTGGTTGATGAACTTGTTTTCGTACATGCTCAACAAATCATAGAGACAGGTTATAGTCTGTATGGCAGCCAGTTGGAATATCCACCAGATAAATATCTGAACGGCAAGAAGCACATAACCAATCCATGCTGCGAAACAAGACACGCACATCACTACAAGAGAAATCCAAGTGTAGAAGACATCACTTCGCGACAAGATGGACTTGCGATGAAGCGTAACCCAAAACTGCCAGATGGTGAAAAGAAGCAGTATGGGCGGAAAAATCAGATTGACCAAAGTGTTCGGTATGAAAATAATTCGAAACACGATGACTACAAAAGCCATGACCATGATAGGCGTATAGACACGGATGCTATTGAGAATCTTTTCAGGTTCTACCCGTACAAGCAAGGATACCAGGATTGCAAACCACAACCAGGCAAACTCAACAAGTAAAGAACTTGCCATGATGATGAAATTATGCTTCATGGAAATTTCCGCTATCATCACCGATACGGCAAAAATCAATACCCCCGCTGCAGCAATAAAAAACTTGCGTCGTTTGAGGAATCCGGGCGTGCGGAATCTTTTAGGTACAGCCCATCGAATGAAAACATAACTAAGAATGGTAGCAATGATGAGATAGAAGATGACAAAAGCCGTCAAGCCAATCACGACCGGACCTCTCCACTCCGAATGACGTCCCGGCTGATGAAAGTCCTTGTATTTATCCGTAACATCAACCTTCGCCATACGGATGTATTGAGCAAAGCGGGAAAGAATGGTGAAATAACTGTCCTCACCGTTGATAAATATACTGTGTTGTATCTGGTTATAGCGTTGCATGGCATACCGGCTCACTTTCCCAAGTTTCTGAGAAACCCGCTGATAATGTTCCGTATCCTGAAGAATAGAAGCCCTCAAGGTAACCAGATTGTTGCGAAGAACCGTAGCATATTCCAGACATGCCATTCTATCGGCAAGCCCCTGTTTGTTCAAAGCAAAAGGTGCCGCTTTTCTTTTTGGAGGAGGCATCATTCTGTCACCTGCTTTCATGGCCGGTCTCGGATTCAGTGAAGGCGGGATATCTTTCAACTCTCCAATCAAGGCATCATAACGTTCTATTTCCATTTCTATCCGCTGCTTGATTTTATCGTAAGGCAGGCAGTCCCGCTGGAAATCCATGTATTGCTGGGTAGCTTCGTGGCAGGCATACGTCAAATCGAAGGTATAGTCATATTTTTGGGAATAAAGCATCAAGGCCGTCTGGTCACTGTTCTGCATAATCTGTATAATCTTTTGGTGCTGCATCTCGTTGGAACTATAAAAACGGGCCATTTGTCTCTTCAGCTCCTTATAATTCATTTCGAGTTCCATCCGAAGGACACCCAAGGTTTTGGACAAATTGGCTTCTTTGAGCACTGCAGATGCAGGATACAATATAGAAAGGAACAAAGCCAGAACGATAATACGCTTTTTCATGACAGTTTCTATTTTTCATGTAAAATTACAATTTTTATAAAGACGGTGACATTTATTTTGCCAATATCCTTTATTTTATCGACAAACAGATAAAATTTCATTTTCGATTATTTTTCCGCAAGAATTCACAGAACATCCACAAAAGAGACAAAATGACAAATAAATAATACTTTTTTTGAATCTTGGTTTATAATTTCAATAATTATAATTATTTTTGCATACAAGAAGGTTTATTATTATGATTAGCGGGGATTAC